>CAZINN010000001.1:0-1764 GCA_964540615.1 uncultured Treponemataceae bacterium
CTTGCAATTCCCTTAGTTGACCTCGAAAAATTTCAGTTTTTCGAGGTCCCCAGGAGACACAAAAAAGGCCGCTCGTTCGAGCGGCCTTTGCGCACAGACAGAAGCACAAGCCCTTACTGCTTCTGAAGGATTATAACAGTGTCAGTTTCTGTTCCTGTATCCATAGTAATCCGGATGGCTGTGCCGGTAGAGTTTATTTCAGCACTGGTGATCATTTCTTGTTCCATTTCAGTGGTTATGGGACCCGATATTGTCGTTGTCATTACATAGGGCGGCGGATTATCACTACATTCAATAGTTGTAGTGACACCATCTTCGTCGGTCTCCTCGCCTTCTTGGGCTACAAACACGTTCCACATAAGTGCGCCCATCCCGGGCATCTGGGCTTCATATATTTCGATTAAATTTGTCAGATCGTTTTCCATGACGACTTCGACATTGTCTTCTCCGACCGATACTTCCATACTGGTGGTCTGAGTATATTCTGGCATTCCTGTATCGTCGTTGGCCGGGATTACAACGGTCGTTTCACCGGCCCAGCTTCCCTGTAGCTGACTGATGCTGGTAACAGCTGTCCACGTCTCTTCAGTCGATCCACTCGGATCACTGCAGGCGCCGAAGAACAACACAAAAGCGAAGGAAATCAAAATGGCGATACGTACGCACGTCTTTCTCATATAGACTCCTTTGATGAGATAAATTTACGTTTATATTTTACAGCATAAATCATTGATGTCAATGTCAAAAATTCAATACTGCCACCTCGCTTTCAACCCCTGGCGCCCCTTCCCCTCGGCCTGTTCGGCAGCCTCGAGGTTGGCGATCACCTTGCGCAGACTCGACTCAAAGGCGTCGATCTCCTTCGCGCCCATGCCCGCGTAGAAAATGGCGGTCATCTCGGCTGATGCGGCGTCGTAGGCGCCCCTCATCCTGTTCGTGGCTGTGGAGCGGAATACCCTTCGGCGGCGTCCGTCGCTCTCCATTGTCTCCCGACGGATTCTCCCCTCGGTCTCCATCCGGTCGAGGGCGAGCGCCAGACTCGACTTGTCGAGCTTCGTACGCCTGGCCAGCTCGCCCTGCACAAGTCCGTCCTCTTTCCAGAGTTCGTAGAGAATCCGCGCCTGAGCAGGGTTGAGTTCATCCACTCCATGCTCCTTGAGCACCCGGGCGAAGATGCGGGCTGCGAGCCTATGTGCCTGGGCTATGAGATTGCCGCCCTCACGCATCGAAGGAGAGGACCTTGAGACCGTGGTAGTAGCGAACGGATTCGGGCTCGAATCTGAAGAGCGTGAAGTCGCCGCCGTCCATACCGCCCGGGTAGTACATGTCCCAGGACTTTGCGTAGACCGCCTTCCTTATCTGAGGATCTTTGACTTCGACGATGCGGCCGCGTACGGAGCAGCCCTCGAACTTTGTGTTGTCAGAATAATAGAGACAGGCCCGATCGTCCTTCCTCAGCTGGGAAACTTTCCGGCTCGAGGTATTTGTTCCAAGGTAGTTGGCGAAGCCTTCCCCGAGCGCGGCTGGACCCGAGGACAGCGGCTTGCTCCTTACCTTTCTCATATTGAAGAGGACGCGCGTCTCCGGCCAGCCTTTTTCGTCGAGACTCGAGAGATAAACGAATCTCACGCGATTAACGAGCGCAATGGCCTTGTCCCAGCCTTCCGGCTTGTTCTTCATAAGGACCTCCTTTGTTTTGGACAAAACCATTTTAGTTTTAAACAAAACTACCGTCAATCCTGTCGGGAATTGGGAATTAGTTTA
>CAZINN010000001.1:1864-177609 GCA_964540615.1 uncultured Treponemataceae bacterium
TTTTAGTTTTAAACAAAACTACCGTCAATCCTGTCGGGAATTGGGAATTAGTTTAGGAAGCTCTAAAAACCCGGATGGTTTTTAGAGCTTCCCAGTACCGTTTCTTTCGTCACTCAGGTCTTTCCTGATCATCCACGTCATGCACTGGTTCGAGAGGCTACCTAATCACTTAGCACAAAAACCTATACACCGTTTCATGACTCCAGACCTGCCCAGGCAGGAGGCGCGCGGTCGGAAACTCCGGACGATTGGGCGAGTCGGGGAAGAGTTCGGTCTCGAGGCACAGGCCTCCGTGCTTCACGTAGGTTCCGCCGCGTTTGCCAGCCGATCCTTCGAGGAAGTTACCGCTGTATAGCTGGACTCCCGGGAGCGTGGTGGAAACGACCATCCGTCTTCCTGTTGCGGGCTCGGTGACCCAGGCGCAATCGACAAGACCTGGTCCCGATCGGTCGAGGACAAAGCAGTGATCGTAGCCGCCGGCCGCAGTTATATCGCGGCCGATTTCTTTTTCGGCGAGGAAATCGAAGGGGCCTCCTGAGACATCCGAGATGAGGCCGGTTGGAATCAGGTTAGCGTCGACGGGCAGGTATTTCGAGCAGGCCATCCGCAGGCGATGATCGAGGATGGTCCCACGACCCTCGCCCTTCAAGTTGAAGTACGAGTGGTTCGTGAGATTGACGATGGTTTCGGCCGAGCAGCGCGCCTCATAGCTGATCGAAAGAGCGCCGTCGCGGCGAAGCGTGAAGGTCACGGCGACATTGAGCTCGCCGGGAAAGCCGGCCTCGCCGTCGGGACTGGTACGGGTCATGCGTACAGCGGGTTCACCGCGGTTCTTGAATGCCTCGCCCTTCCACAGGCGCGAATCGAAGCCGCCGGGCCCGCCGTGCAGGTTGTTGGGGCCGTCGTTCGCGACAAGACGGTACTCATTGCCGGAGAGCGTGAAGCTCGCCTTGGCAATACGGTTCGCGTAACGACCGACGGTTACGCCGAAGAAGGGATGCTTCGAGGTATAGCCTGCGAGTGTGGAAAGACCGAGGGCGATGTCGTCGAATCGGCCCTTCCCCGCCGGCAGAAAGATCGAGACGATCGTGGCGCCATACTCGCTTAACGTAACAGAGATGTCTCCCGATGTGAGAATGAACAAATGAACATCTTCACCGCTTTCCAGCACGCCAAAATGTTTTTTCGCGATCGACATTCCCGATTCCTCTCTTTCGTTAAAGGGGACCTCGCAAAGCTGAAGTTTTTCGAGGTTCCCTAAAGTTTTATTCCAGCCTGAAATGACTTCGGCGGACATGCTCGAACAAGCTGTATGGTATGAAGGGTTTGAGCGCCGCAAGGACGGATTGAGCGCCGCCGCCGACTGACAGTCTATAAGGCATGCGTCGGGAGCTGAGCGCTTTGTAGACAGCCTTGGCCGCGATGAGCGGCGAGGCGCCCTTGGCTTCGTCGACGGCCAGGACGTCCACCGCTGCATTCATCCGACGGCGGTAGGGGCTCGCATCAGAACCCGAGCCAATGCTTCTGTGCTGACCGAAGGCGGTTCTGAAACTGCTCGGCGTCAAGATACAGACCTCGATACCGAAATCGCGGACCTCGAGTCTGAGAGACTCGGCCAAACCTTCGACGGCGAACTTGCTGGCCGCGTAGTAGGCCTGAAAGGGGGCGCCCATACGTCCTTCGAGCGCTCCAGTAAGGATTATCCTTCCTGAGGCCATTTCACGCATACGGGGGAGGAAGGCTTTGATTACGCGCAAGGTGCCGAGGTAATTTACTTCGAGCATCCTGCGCGCCTCTTCGAGGGGACTCTCCTCGACGGCGGCCGCCGAGGCAGCGCCTGCACAGCACACGAGCACATCGATGCTGCTTTCTTTCGAGATGACGTGCTCGGCCGCCTTCGATACTGATTCGTCGTTCTCGACATCCATCTGCAGCAGTTCGAAAAATTCATCGGCCTTCTTCGAATAGCTCGATGGCGAACGGCAGGTCCCGTACACCCGTGCGCCTTTTTTTGCGAGGAGGGTCGCGCAGGCGTTTCCGATTCCGCTCGTTGCTCCCGTTACGACGACGACACGTTCACGTACATCCATCGTCGCGCATCCTACCGCGAATCTTCGTCGCGGGCAAGGCCGATAACTTGACACAAACGTTGACAATGTCAATAATTCGGCCATGCATGTGTTTCAGTCAGCGAACGTGAGGCGTCTATCCTTAGCCTGTCTTTTCACGGCCTTGTGCTGCGCCGGGGCATATTTGACCATCCCCATCCCCGTCGGTCCTGTGCCGATAGTCGCGCAGAATTTTTTCGCCGTCCTCGCGGGCCTCTTGCTCGGCCCTCTGTGGGGCGCCGTATCTGTCTTTCTGTTCATTCTCATTGGAGCCCTCGGCTTTCCGGTGTTCTCGGCGGGCAGGGGCGGTATCGCGCATCTTGCCGGACCCACGGGAGGCTACCTCGTCGGATACTTCGTCGCGGCCTTTGTCGCGGGCCTGATCGCGTATCGACGGGGGAAGGCGGCGACTATTATCGCTTCCGTCATCGGCTTCGTGGTGATTCTCGGCATCGGCGTCATTCGGCTGAAACTGCTCCGGAATGTTTCGTGGGGCAAGGCCCTCGCCGTGGGCGTGATCCCCTTCTTGATCGGCGACGCGATCAAGGCCGCCATTGCCGCGCTGACATCGATCAGCCTCGGCCGCTTCGTGGATTCGATCATCGGGCGGAAAAGCGCCGATGCCTGATTCGCCGGACGGCCCCCTTCTTGCAGCCCGCGGTCTCGGATACCAATTCGCCGACGGGGGCTGGGCATTCCGGAATGTCGATCTGGATCTTGTATCGTCGGAGATCCGTGTGCTGGCGGGCCGGAACGGCGCGGGCAAGACGCTGCTGGCGAAAAATCTGGCGGGGCTTCTGCGTCCATCTGAAGGTGCGGTGCTGTATCGCGGTGCAGATTTTCGCACCCTGAAAAACCGCATCACGGCGGGCATCGTCGGTTATGTTTTTCAGGACGCGCGCCTCCAGACCGTGGGCGAGACTGTCGAGGATGATCTTGTGTTCGGGCCTGCGAATCTCGGGCTCGGCAAAGACGAGGCTCGGGAGCGCGCCGAACACGCGATGGAGTCCTGCGGCATCGAGCGTCTCAGGCGGTCCTTTGTTCATACGCTCTCGGGCGGCGAGCTGAGGCTCCTCGCGATCGCCGGCCTCGTCGCAATGCGTCCCGCCGCAATCATTCTCGACGAGCCCTTCGCCAATCTCGACCGCGACGGCGTCGTTTCGGTCCTGCGCGTCATCAAGGGCCTGGCCGACGAGGGGATGGCCGTTCTTGTCATCACGCACGAAGTCGAAAAGGTGCTCGCCCTCGCGAGTGTCTTCATGGTCATGGACAGGGGCGGCATCGTGCTTTCGGGAGACCCGGCCTCGGTGCTGTCAGCGGGCATAGAAACCTTCGGTCTTCGTGATCCTTTCAAGACCCCGCGATCCATCGCTGAGCTTTCCTGGCTGACATGAGAATCATCTCTGCTCTCGATCCGGCTTGCAGGCTGCTTTGTCTCGCTCTTGCGACGACGGCGGTTTTTTTCGCATCGATCACGACGACTGTCGTAATCGCCCTCGGCCTTTTCGGTCTTCTTTTGCTCGAAGGATTCGCTCCGGGACGCATACTTCGAGAATCGAGCTTTCTGCTTGTATTCATTGTATTTGCAGGGATTCTGGAGTGCGTGGAAATTCGCGGAGGGTTCACGATCATGCTCTCGGCTCCGATCGAAACTCCGCTGCTCGGCGCGCGGCTCTTCGCCGGCTATCTGGGCGGACGCGTATACTATGCGACCACGAGCGCGTCGCAAACGCGGGATGCGGTGACGAGGATTGTGCGGCGCGTTCCGGGCCTGTCGCGGAGCGATCTCGGATTGGTGTTCGGTTTGGTCCTCGGATTCATACCGCTTATCATCACGGAGTGGAAAGCCTCGCTCGAAGCCGCCGTATCGCGGGGGCTGGGCCGAGGCTCAGGTTTGCGCGGGATAAGTCGCTTTACAGCCGCCTACCTTCGGCGGCTCATTCTTTCAGCAGTCGCGGTACCCGAAGCGCTCATGGCACGTGGGTGGAACGTCCGACGTCGAGTCGACCCGGTCCGGTGGAAAGGTCGCGACTATGCGGCGGGGGCACTCTCGGCCGCCATGCTCATGCTCGCGATACTTCGTATTGTATAATTCCGTGGACGGCCGGGCGCCGGCGTGCTCGCTGCTTCATGCCCGCGCCGCGATACGGGCAAAGGCGGTCGCGATGATCTCGACCTCGTCATCGGGCTTCCACCGCTCGGTGTTGATGACGAGATCGGCGCAGGAAAGATCGTCGGTGTCGATGCCGTATAGTTTTTTATACCTCTCGTGGTCGCTTCTGTCTCGTTTTTTCGTAAATTCCAAAACCTCGTCGTAGCCGCCGCCTTCGCGCGCGTGAATGCGCGCGGCCCGGACTTCCGCGCTGCCGGCGAGGTACACTTTGAGCGATGCCTCGGGCAGGAGGAACATGGCGAGTCTGGAGCCGATGACGCAGTCGCCCTCTCGCGCGAGCTGTATCTGGTGCGAGTCGAGCTCGCGGTCGTAGCGCTCGTCTTCGGCGGCCATCTCGAGCATGCGCTCGAAGGCGACGCCGCGTTCCTCGGCCATGTTTCGAAATGTGTAGTTGATGAGCCTGAGCCCCAGTCGTTCGGCGAGGAGCCTTGTGACCGTGCTGTTGCCGCATCCGCTTTTTCCGGATATCGCAATGATTGTCGGAGACATCGGGGGGCTCCTTACTCGACGTTTCGCAGCTGTTCGCGGATGTTTTCGAGAGCATCCTTAAGCTCGACGACGGCGCGGCTGACCTCGAGCATCATGCTCTTCGAGCCGATGGTATTCACTTCGCGGTTCATTTCCTGGCAGAGGAAATCGAGCTTTTTCCCCGGCGCCTTCTCGGTTTCCATGATCCGCGAAAAGGAATCGATATGCGCCGAGAGCCGCGACAATTCCTCGTTGATCGTGTACTTCATGAGATACGACGCGAGTTCGGTGAGCACCCTCCCCTGATCGACGGCGTCGCCGAGCGTCTCTTCGAAGCGCGCGACAAGCTGCTTTTTGATCGTCGATTCGATTTCAGCCGCCTTCGATGAAATGAGTTCGACCGAGGCCGAGACCCTGGCCATCTGGGCGCCGATGTCGGCGGCCGTCGATCTCCCTTCCCGGATCCGCGATTCGTCGTACTCTGCGAAGCAGGCTTCGAGTTCGGGTTCGAGGCGCGTCCACAGGGCGACCTCGTCGAGTTTTCGTTCGAATGCGACGACCCCTTCGAATCCGAGAATAGTGCCGAGTCTTGGGGCGTCCTGAAGCCCGCAGACCTCCGAGAGTCTATGGAGCATGGCGACGACGGACTTCGCCGCCTCGAGGTCGGCGCTTACAGACACGGGGGCGTCGATTTCGCGGATGCGAAGTGACACTTCCACCTTACCGTGGACGACACGTTCGGAGATGAAGGACCTGATCCGGGGCTCGAGACGCGAGAGGTAAGGCGGCAAAAAAATGGACAGATCGAGATAGCGGTTGTTGTAGGACTTTATCTCGAGACTGCCGCGCAGTCCCTCGCGCTCGATCTCGCGGTGCGCGAACCCGGTCATGCTTTTGATCACAAAGCCTCCGATCGGCCTGAAAAACGTTCGAGCAGAACCTCGCCGAGCTTCCAGTTGTCTCCTGCGCCCATCGTCAAAAAAAGATCGCCCGCCTTCAGCTCGTTGTGTAGATGAGAGACCGCGTCGAGCGGCTTTTCGAAGTACCAGGTCGGACCGGCGCCGATCTTGCTTCGTTCGGCTTCGACCGCCTCGAACAGAGCCCTGCCTGATACGGAGCCGTCCGGAACTTCACGGGCCGAGGCGTAGATATCGTGAAGCACGGCGATATCGGCCTCGTCGAGGCAGGAGGCGAAATCGTCGAAGAGGGCTTTTGTCCTCGAATAGAGGTGGGGCATGAAATCCACGACGAGCCTCCGGCCGGGCCAGAAGGCTTTGATGCCGCGGATTGTCTCTCGGATCGCCCTCGGATGATGGCCGTAGTCGTCCATGAATAGCACGCCTCCGGCCTCGCCGAGCAGCTCTGAACGCCGCTTCGAACCGCGGAAATCGGCGAGGGCCCTCGCGGCCGCCGCAATTTCTTGTCTGCACCCGGAAAGATCCTTTTTGTCGATACCCTGTTGCTCGGCGAGAAGCGAGAATGTGAGCGCGAGGGCCGCGGCTGCGTCGAGGGCGAGATGCCTGCCGGGCACCTGCAGTTCGAATGCGCAATCGAATCCGGCAAGGGTGAAACGCGCCCTACCCGCTTCGGCCGCGTATGAAGTAAGACGGTACCGCCCCTCGGCCGTCTCGCCGTAGGGAGTCAGGACAAGATCATCGCGCTCGGCACGGATCAATCGGAGCGCATCGCACGCGCCCGCGTCGTCGGCGCAGTAAATGACCTCCCCGCCCGGAGGAAGAAGCCGCAGATAATCGACGAAGGCCGCGAGTATATCGGAGTAAGCCGGGAAGCAGTCCTGGTGATCGTGGTCGACGCTGGTCAGCACGATCCGTCTGGGCTTGAAGTGCAGGAAGTGCCGCCGGTATTCGCAGGTCTCGGCGATAAAAAAGCGGGAACCGAGTCTCAGCGTACAGCGTCCGTCGAAACTCGAAACAGCGGAACCGGCGAGGACGATAGCATTCAGGCCTATGGCGGCGGCGATCGCCCCGCTCATCGCGGTCGTCGTCGTCTTTCCATGGACGCCGGCGATTCCTGATGAGTCGAAGCGGCCCGAAAACGCTCCAAGCGCCTCGGGGTAGCTCATGACGGGGATTCCGGCCGCGATTGCGGCGGCAAGCTCGGGATTCGTTTCGCGCGGATACGCAGGCGAATGCACGACGAGCTCGGCGCCGCCGATATGCGAGGCTTCGAATCCGGAAAACAATGTGACACCGATCGCCTTGAGTATACGATCGGTGTAGAACTCGTCGGGGACATCGCTTCCGCTCAAGCGCGCCCCGGCGGCGGCCAGGAGCTCGGCGAATGCGGTCATGCCGGTCCCTTTCGCGCCGACGAGGTGGACGCGCGATCCGTTCAGTTCAAGGGGGAGCGTCGTGCTCATGATTTCAGCTCGAGCGTCAGTGAAATTCGTTGAGAAGCATCTACGGAGAAGTCGAGGTCGTAGCCGAGCAGCAGAAGACAGCCTTGATATCGTCCGCCTGCATCGGCGCTCGATCGAATCGGCGTGTGCGTCAGGGTGAATGATCGATCCGAACGAGCCTCGATCTTTTCGTCCTTAGCGGCATTGACGAGCCTCAGGCCGAGAAAACCGTCGGCGCCGCATTCAGAAGCCGGATCGAGTTCCAGTTCATCGCGGCCGGCAAGACCGATGAGGCCCACTGATGAAGCATCCATTCCGGCAGCCAGATTGAGTTCGACCGCGAGGCGGAGCGAGACCGGCGCCGGATCGCGGTTTGACAGCTCGTACTCGACCGAGAGCCCGCCCTTTTTGAACGAGAAGCCTTTGCGGATCGCGAGCGCCCTCCGCCTGCCGCCGAGTTGTGCGTAGTCCTCACGAAGAAGCAGTATGGAATTCGCCGGTCGTTCGGTTTCTTCGAGCGTATAGTATGCATCGTAGAAACCGCCGCGGTTCTGACCGAGGCCTCCCTTTTCAAGTATGCGGTCTCTGAAGCAGAGCATCCGCACGCCCCCCGGCTTGCCGTTCATGACATTCACGTAATTCGTGCGCGTTTTGATCGAGTCGAGTTCGGAAAGGCATGCGCCGCGGAGCTGGACATAGGCGTTGTAGTCCGATCCCTGGTAGATGATCTCCTTCGCGCCGTCGAAGTCGATGTCGGAGCTGACGATACCCGGGGAGAATGAGCCCCGCTGTCGTGTTATTTTTTCGGCCTCGATAAGCGCCGAGTAGGCGGCCGCCCTGACCGGCAGGCGGGACATACCGCCGAAGCGGCCCTGCCAATACGCGCCGCCGCACTGGCCTCGCCAGAGCTCTTCCTGCGCGGTTTTTTTGCGGGACTTGTCGCCCCGAAGCTGGCTGACGAGCAGTCTGACGTAGTGCATCTTCGAATAGAGCGCCATGCTCTCATCCTGTTTCAAGAGAATCCGCCGAAGGCTGCCCTCGAGACCTGTTACTTTGTTTTCGCTTACCTGCGGCGTTTGTTTCGGACCCTTTTTGAGTTTGGAAGTTTCCATCGCGGGCAGATCGGGCTTACTCTGTTCCATGAGATCGAATGAGGCGCAGCCGGGGAAATAGGCTCTGCGGAAACCGCGTATGCCTTTCAAGTACCGCAAGGCCGTGGTCGTTTCATAGACCAAGCCGTTGCTTTGCAGTTGAGCGAAGGAATGCTCGAAGTAAAGATCGGGGGATTCGAGATGCGAGGATTCCCACATTTTCTTGAAGATCTCGCCGGGGTAGAAAATCGGTAAAAGACGTTGTTCGCCGAGTCGTGAGACGAGACTGTCGGCGGCCTCGGCGAAGGCGGGCGGCGTCGTGAAACTCTCCATAACATCGAAAGACGGGAAGACGACAAGGCTGCGGCCCTGATCCTCGGTCATTACAGGCGATCCGATGTCGTCGAGCGGAATTCCCGCGATCCGAAAGTGGCGTTCAGTTAGAAATGTATAATCGAAACCGCAGGTCTGCAGCGTCGAGGCGAGCGAGGGCTCCCAGGCGTAGTCCGTAAGCCAGCAGCCTCTCGGTCTCTTTGCGAATGAACGGCGGATGTGCGTGGTGAGCAGTTCTATCTGTCCGAGCCGGTCCTGGGCGGGGATCAGCGGCAGAAGCGGCGAAAAATACGCTCCGCCGAGCAGCTCTATCTGCTTTCGGGCCGCCATCTCTTCGAGCAGCATGATGAACTCGGGATGTTTGGCGTCGAGCCATCGCAAGACGGTGCCTGAATAGTGAAGAACAGCGGCGATGGCGGGGAAACGGTAGAGCACCGACAGGAAGGGCCGCCAGCAGAACTGATATGCCTCCTCGAGCGCCGCATCTTCTATTCCTTCCGGCATAAGATTATAGGCGCCGATTATGACATAACTTTTCTGCATCGAGCGATGATCCTTCCTTCAGCTGGGCGGGATTATATCCTAGCGCCCGGGCTTCTGAAAGGGCGGATAGCTTTTTTTTTGCGACCCGGCGCGGACAATCGCAGCGGATGGGCATGCCGCCGCAATTTCCTCCCAGTTACCGTTCTCGACCGAAGGATTCTCCCGGGCGAGCTCTCCGAGGACGGAGAATTCGAATCGACTTGAGAGCCTGGAACATTCGCCGCAGGCCGTGCACGCGGCGGCGCAGGCGTCTTTCTTCTTTTCGGCTTTTTGGTGCGAATAGCAGGCGACGTACCACTCCGACTCGCGGGGGACCAGGGAGATGACGCCCGTCGGGCAGGATGCCGCGCAGAGTCCACAGCCTGTGCACAATGAGGGGACTATCCGCGCGAGGGCGTCTTCTACGACGATCGCGCCTACAGGACAGACCTCCGCGCAGGTTCCATAGCCGATACAGCCCTCTTTGCATGTGTTTGGACCGCCGTATAGAAGCGAAGCCGACAGGCAGCTCTGATGCCCGCTGTAAACATACTCCTTGCGCGCCGCCCCGCCCCCTCCGCATCGGACAACGGCGCACATAGCTTTGCCGCGTTGATCGCCCCGCCGATGTCCCAGCAAAGCACGGATCGCTTCTTCGAGCTCGGCGCCTCCCGGCGAACAAAGCGCCGGATCGGCGTTCGCACCGTCGACGGCGGCGGCATACGAACGGCAATCTTTCTGTCCGCAGAGGGAGCAATCGTAGCCGGGAAGAAGCGCTTCGACAGCGGCCGCCCCTTCGCTTCGGGCGGTTCGCCGCTTCCACGCGGACGAAAGATATGACGAGCCGAAGGCCGAGAGCGCGGCCAGGAGAAGCGCGGCGAAGAGTGAGAACAATGTCATGGCGCCCCTCCGAGGCTGCTCACGATGCCGGAGTCGATTCCCATGAGCGCCATCGACATGAGCGCGGCCGATATGAGCATCGCCGGAGCTCCTTTGAACGAGCGGGGGAGATCGCTGAGCTCGAGGCGTTCGCGGATGGAAGTGAGAAGTGCAGTCGCCATCCAATAGCCGAGCCCTGAAGCGGCGGCGGCGGTGACGGCTTCTTCGAGCGCGTATCCGCTCCGAACCGCGATCAAGGCGATGCCGAACACGAGACTGCCGACGACAAGCTCGTCCGCTTCGGAGCCCACCGCGGCGACGACTCCCCTGCCTTTCGAGGCTGCTCTCGATACGGCCTTCAGCGGCGGTACCACCATCACGGCGAAGAAAAATATATCGAGCGAAGCGAGTCCCAGCGGTTCGAGGACCAGTGTCCGCAGACACCAGAGGACGGCGGCCGCTATCGCATTCACCACCGTGAGCGCGATGGCCGAAGCGAGATCTGCATCGCCGCCGTGGCGTACTCCGTCCATCTTCGAGTCCTTGGTTCCCGGCAGCATCCCGAAACCGTAGCTCAGCAAGGCGTTTGAAGCGAGGACCGAGGTCGCGATGATGCCCAAATAGCTCACAGGGCCCTCCTCCGTGCTATTCGAAGATAGAATCTGTAGGCGGCCGCGAAACAGCCGACGAGGATGAAGCCGCCGGCTGGGGATGAAAACAGGCGGAGCGGTCGTGCGTTCATGTCGATGAGTCGAAGCCCGGCGTCGCTCGGTAGCGGGATGGTCAGGGTGCCGCGGCCTGCGATCTCCCTGAACGCGCCGATGAGGAACGCGGTGACAAAAAAAACAAGAGCTTCCTTCAAGATCGATACGCATCGCTCTTTGGACGCGACATCATCGATCTCAGCCGAACAACGCTTTATCGTATGGAGGCTCGTGGCACAGACAGCGAGAAGAGGCAGAAAAATCCAGAGCCCGCGCGCCAAGGAGGGGGAGTATACTTCGAATGCAAGTGAGTACAGCACTGCAGTCGCGGCTGAAAGAGACAGCGAAAGAGCCGGTCGCAGTCTCTGCGGCACAATTCCGCGCGCAAGCGGTATGGAACCCGCCAACACGAGTGAACAAAACACCGCTCCAATGCCGAGCGCCAAGCCTTCCGGAAGGCTCCTGTCTGCGGCGATTATCGGGCAGAGCCCCCACATCCCCGCGAGAAGTGGATTCGGTGTGAAAGCCTTCCGCCCGTCCGTCATTTTGAGGCCTCCTGGAACGATGCAACGGCGAGCGACGCACGCCTCGCCGCATCCGCCCAGGCCAGATAGCGTTCGAGATCATCACGAGCCGATTGAGGGGGAATCTCCGTCGTGGAAATCACAAGGTCCCCCAACCAACTCGGAATCGGCCCGCCGCCCCCACGCAGCTCCACGAGGCTTCCATCGCCTTTGAAGAGGGCGACAGCCCTGAAGGCGTCGACTTGCCCCGGTACGCACAGGACGACGGCGAAACGGGCGGCGCCGTTTTTTACGGCGTACACACGGGAAAACGCGGGATCATTGATCCATGTTTCCGAAGAATCGAGAATCGGTCCTACGGACGAGGCGACGAGCGCGCGTTCGTTCGACATCGAAAACGACTCCGTGAATAACGAGGCGGCGGTCAGCAGCACAGCAATGAAACCCACCAAAGAAGAAACGGCGAGATTCTCGACGGCGCGTTCGCGCGGAGTCTCAGCCACGTTCACCTCCCTGCCGGGTCAATCGCGTGAGTTTCGAGGCGATGTTCAGTCGCGAACGCGCCGCGGCGACGTCGAGTTTCGAGAGCGCCGGGACCGCGCAGTTCATGATGATGACGGCAAAGGCGCTCCCATCGGAGGCCGAGCCAAGACTCCT
Organism: uncultured Treponemataceae bacterium; assembly: GCA_964540615.1. GTDB lineage: Bacteria > Spirochaetota > Spirochaetia > Treponematales > Rectinemataceae > CAZXXZ01. The sequence continues at coordinate 13,683 of CAZINN010000001.1, forward strand.
CAACGCATACACGATGACACCTATCCCCGTCCCGTATACGATCATAGCAAAACGTGAACAGGGTGAGGTCACAGGATCGGTCGCCATAAAAAAGGCGACAAGGAGTATTGAGCCCGAAAAAATCGAAAAGAGCAGGTCTCCCGAGAAGAATCCCCGCCCCTCGTCGAGACCGCCGAATATCCACGACATCATCGAAAGCGAGGCGAGTATGGATGCAGGTATCTCCCATCGCACCATGCGTCGAGCCAGCAGGACAATGGAGGCGGCCAAAACGAGCAGGCCCGAAGCTTCCCCGATCGCGCCGGAGGTACGGCCGATAAGCAGGTCGATATAACCGTACGGAAGGTCGGCACCGATCCGGGAAAAAAGCGCGCGATTCAAAGTGTCGGTGACGGCGGCGTCTATATTCGAAAAAGAAGAGGCCGGTTGCGCGATGAGACTGCGCCAAAACGGCGCCGCAGAATGTCGGCTCATGGCGGCGGGCCAGTCGAGAAGCGCGAAGGCTACGCCGGCGAGCGCAGGATTCATCCAATTCGACCCGAGCCCACCGAACGCGCCTTTGACGACGATGACGGCGAACAACGAAGCGGCGGCCGGAACGAAGGGCGGGATATCCGGGGGCAGCGATAATCCTATAAGCATGCCTGTGAGGAACGCCGTCCCATCCCACAGCGTGAATCTTTTCCGCAGGGCCTCCACGCAGGCCTCGCCCGTCAGCGCCGCAAGCACGGCGATCGCAAGTACGAGCGCGGCGGGCGGGCCGAAAACAAGCACTCCATGCACGACGGCAGGGGACAGGACCGCCGCAGTTCCCCAGGCGAGTGATGAAACCGTCCTCGGTTGAAACATGAACGGCGCATGACTCACCGACAGGCCGATTTCTGGTTTCATGAAACGGTCTCCACAAGCCGCAGGCGTGACGCGAAGGCCGCAGCCAACGGAACCCGCGAGGGGCATACATATGAGCACGATCCGCAGAGCGTGCACGATTCTAGGCCGAGCTCCCCAGCCTCCATGATTCTACCACGATCGAGGAGTCGGAAGATCATCTGAGGATCGAGCCGTTCCGGACAAACCTCCGCGCAGTTGCCGCAGCGGATGCACGGCGCGGTCCGCCCGGGCCTCACTTCCCGCCTGTCGAGGGCGAGGACCGCGGATGTGGTTTTCGTTATCGGCGTGTCGAGGTCATAGATCGCGCACCCCCTGAACGGTCCACATACCACCAGGCGCTCGGGTTTCTGCGAGAAACCGCCGCATTCTTCGATCAAGTCGCGCAGGGGCGTGCCGATCCGCACTTTGAGTATCGCCGGATCCCGCAGCGCCCCGCCGTCGACGACGACGCATCGTTCGATCATCGGCTTCGCAAGGACGACCGCCTCGTAAGCCGCCAAAACCGTCGAAGGTGTGACAATAAGATAATCACCGGCCTTCCGTTTTCGTGCGCCCTCGATCGCTTCGATGATCTGACCGTGAAGTTCCTGCGGGTATTTAGGTTCGAATGCGATTGTTTCGATCGTCCATCCGCCGTCTTGGCCGAACTCTTTCGGCGCCGCGGCTGCGATTTCTTCGATGCTGCGGCCGGATGCGGAACGGCCGCCTGATACGGCCGAGGTCGCCACAATTGTTCGTGCTGGATTCACTATTTTCCTGATGATGCCGAGTCCTTCGATGATGTCGGCTCCTCGTGCTTCAGAGAGGCATTTCTCGGTCCGGAGATATGGTTCGCTTTCGACGACATTGAGAATGAGAAGACCTATATCGCGGGAGCCTGAAAGAAGATCATAAAGGGGTATGCCGGGGCCTTCGGCCGCCACAACGCCCCGATCGCGGACCGCGCTCAGCATGTCGTGGCGTGTCATGCTCCGCCATAAATACCGTTCTTCCCTGCGCCCCAGACGGTCGAATGAGCCTTCGAGCGCGATGACGACGGCTTCCGACTCGCCCCCTTCGGGAAGAGCGATGGTCTTTATATCCAAAACAGTGCCGGGAATCGGAGCGTGGACATCGGCCGATCGCGGACCTTCGGACCTCCCTATGACCATGCCTTCCCTGACACGATCGCCGCGGCCAACGACGCACCGGGCGCTTTCCCCGACGTGCTGCTTGAGCGGTACCACGGCGACACTTGGAAGGAAGGCATTGGAGACCGCGGTTTCCACCCCCTTGTCCCCGTCCATTCGTATGCCGCCATGTCGGAAGGTGCGAGCCGCTTTCATGCTTCCTGCCGTATTCCGCGCGACGAAACGGCGCGGATCATTGATTTGCCCGCCGCGATGCGAAGAAGCGGCGGAATCACGAGGAGTATATACAGCAGGGCGCCTATCGGTGCAAGCGGTGATGAATTCTGTGGCGAAGCGGGATGATTGCGCGTCACCGCAGCTATGGCGCCTGTCACCGCCCTGCCCTGCGCCGCCAGCATCCCTTCGATACTGGCGCGTTCGATCGAACGGTAGACGCTCCGCGCCCATGTGTCGTCGAAAACTACACGGGTATCGTTTCCGTCGCTCGCGGGTAGGACGACCGGCTCGAAAACGCTTCCGCGCTGTTCCCCGACGCGCGCGTAGGGGATCGATTCCTGCACCGCCATGTGTGCGAGCCAGGAGGCGAGGCCGGGCAGCCTGCCGTCCACGGTTTCGACCGGAATGCGCTTCTCGGCTTCGCCGGGGAGCGGCATCGTGCTTCCCGAAATCGCCGAAGGAAGAGGGGCTGCGACATCGGATTCGGCGGGCGGTTCGGCCGGAGAAGCCATCCCGCCCGATGCCAGAGCCGCAGCCGCGGCGATCGTGCTGCAGGCGAAAAGCGCTCTCAGCTTATCCGCCAATGACGGCGCATACCGTCGAGGAAGAATCGCGATCGGTTCAAAGCGGCCTTTGAAGAACCTCTCCGATGCCGCGAACGCCATGACCGCGGCCGAGGAGGATGCGAGAGCCGCCGCGGCCGCGGGAAGAATAGCTGTCTGCGCGATCGAAGCGCCGACTGCGGTAACAAAAAGATAGATACCCGGAGGGTTTTTTCTCAGCGCTTCGCGCAGTGCCCGGGGGTAATCGCCTCCGCGGCTGATCTCGGCAAGAAAGGACTCCACTGCACCGGCAGCGTCAAGGAGCGCGAGCGCCCACAACGCCGCCGCGAAGGAAGTCCAGCCTCCTTTCGATGCGAGGACGACGAAGGGGGCCGTTACCGCGAGTCTGAGGATGAGAGAATCGAATGCGCGCGGTTTTGCGCGGAGCCGCAGTCGTTCGGGATGTGCGGACGATGATCGGCGCAGAAAGGAATCGAGGGCGGCCGCGGCCAGTATGACCGCCGCGGCCAGAACGAAATGGAGAAAGGGATGAAAATCCAGAGCCGATGAAGCCGTGGACTCGGGGAGAATATAGTCGGTGCTGAGTCCGCTCAGAATTTTCGAAAGAGCGGCGGAGCTTCGCGAATGGGATTCGGGGAGGTAGATGACGCGATAGCTGGAATCTCCGACCCGCGCGGTGAAATAGGACTGCAGATCTTCGATGTATGAGTCGAACCGCGGATCGTCGCGGATCAGCGTCCGCCGCGCGGCGCCGAGTGTCGTGAGAACGGGGCGCGACCAATCGGAGAGCACCACAGGCTGAGTCGATTCTGAGATGACGGGCCAGATGCCGGCGGCTTTGAGGCGGGCAAGGATTTCGCCTTCATCGGCGCCTGTCTCGACCAAGAGCAGGCGGTATCCCTTCCATGCAGTAGTCGATCCGGCGAGTGATCCTGTCACCCGCGAAGGCGCGAGGAAAAAGGCGGCTGCGGACATTGCAACAGCGAGGACGGCCATCCCTGTCGAGAGCGGCGCCGGGAACCCAGCCCCCTGCATTCGTTTCCGAGCGTCTGTCGAGGAGCCGGACATCAGAGTGTACAGAATGCGAGGGCGATAAAAAAGCCCAACAGACCGCCGACCACGACCTCGGCCGCACTGTGACCATGCACTTCCCTGACAGGATGGAAGGCAATACCGAGCCTCGGCGCGATTTCCCTGCCGAGGAGATTCAGGGCCTTGGCTTGGAGACCCGCGGCCCGACGGACGCCGAGCGCGTCCCGTATGACGACCAGCGAGAAGAACAACGAAAGTATGAAGATGTTCGAATTCACGCCGTCGGTCATGGCGATCGACGCGGCGATTGAAACCGCGAGCGCGCTGTGACTCGACGGCATCCCGCCCGTTTTCCAAAAAAACGTACCCAGGACATCGCGGAAGCTTTTTGTCCTGGCCTTGAGGATGAGTACGATCGATTTTATGAACTGAGCCGTCAATAGACTGAAAACAGCCGACAGAAAAACCGGACTTGAAAGAAGCCCCGCCCAACGGGGATCGGCCGAATCACTCATCGATCCAGTTTCACCGCTCGGGGCCCAGCTGTCAAGATTATCGATACAGTGCTGCTTGACGGGCGCGGATCGGCATTGACCAAGCTCAGACGAAGGCATAGATTCTGTCCACATGGAGCAGCCGGAGGACAGAACCGAGTTGACAGCCGGTCCCGATGATGCGGGCCGCCGGCTCGACAAGGTCCTGCGATCGCTTCTGCCTGATCTCGGTCTTTCAGAAATTTACGGTTCTCTCCGCCGTGGCGCAATCAGAGTGAACGGACTGCGGGCCGCCCCCGATCTTCGGCTCTCGGAGGGGGACAGGATATCGATCGCTGCGTCGATGATCGAGCGAGGGTATTCGACCGACCCCGGAAATCGGATCAGGCATATCGAAACAGCATCGCTCTTGCTCGAGGACCTGGTGCTTCTCAGAACCGAGCATCTTCTTTTTCTAAATAAACCTCGTGGTCTTCTGTCTCATGGAGCCGGGAGTCTCGAAGAAATGGTCCGGGCCGCACTTCCCAGCCGCACGTCCCGCTCGCTCGCGTTCCGGCCGGGGCCCTTGCACCGGCTCGACCGCAACAGCTCGGGGCTCATCACATTCCCTGTGACGGCGGCCGGGGCCCGTGTTTTTTCGGCTCTGCTCCGGGAGCGGAGGCTCCGCAAACTCTACCTCGCCCTCCTCGACGGACGCCTGAGCCGGCCGGCTGAATGGCACGATCGTATAACGCGTGATTCAAAAACTTTTCGAAGCGCCGTGTCGGAGGACGGCGCCGAGGCCTCGGCCTCGGTCTATCCCCTCCTCACGGCGGAGGACCGCAGCCTCGTTCTCATCGAACTGCACACCGGCTTGACGCATCAGATCAGGGTCCAGGCCTCCAGCAGGGGCTTTCCGCTTTCGGGCGACGTAAAATACGGCGGACGGAGGGCCGAGGGAGGTTATTTTCTGCACGCGGCCGCGCTCGAATTTCTCGAACAGCCCTTCCCCGATGTACCCTCCCGCGTCACCGCCGCTCCGCCCGAGGAAGCACGAGCGCGCCTCCGCTTCATTTTTGGACGAAACGAACTCGATCAGGCTCTGGATGCGGCTTTAAGGTGAAGCTGCTCTCGAATTTTCACGAGCCATGGTTTCGAAAAACCGCCGCCGACTTATTCTTTTTCCGCGGAGAATACAGTACCCTTTATGCCGTCAGGAGGCGCCCATGGGAGATACTTTCGCCCAAAGGATGCGAAACGTCAACGGCAGACTGCCGGGGATCAAGCCCGCGACCGTCATCGTCATCCTCATTGTCGTCGCCGTCGTCATTCTGTTTTCGACGAGTTTTATCGTCGTTTATCAGAATGAGCGGGCGGTCATCACTACCTTCGGTAAGTTCACGCGCATAGCTCAGCCGGGTCTGGTGTTCAAGTGGCCGTTCGGCATCCAACAGGCCTACCATGTCCCGACCGAGGTCGTCCAGACGGAACAGTTCGGATTCAGAACGATCAAAGAAGGCGTCGTCACCCAGTATTCCGAGAAGGAGTATCCCGAGGAATCGACGATGCTGACGGGCGACCTCAATATCATCGACGTGGAATGGATCATTCAATACAAGATCAAGGACCCGAAGGCCTGGCTCTTCAACGTCGACGATCGACACAAAACGATACGGGATATTTCCCAGTCGACCGTCAATCTCCTCGTCGGAGACAGGGCGATTCTCTCGGTCATCGGCCCCGAACGGACGGCGATCCAGGAATTCGCCGTTCAGATGATGAACGACAAGTTCGACGAATTCGGGCTCGGCATCGAGGTTATACAGGTGCAGCTTCAGAACATCGTGCCGCCCAAGGGGGTTCAGGAGGCCTTCGAGGATGTCAACAAGGCCGAGCAGGACATGAACCGCCTGGTCAACGAGGGTAAGGAGCGGTACAACGCCGAGATACCCAAGGCCCAGGGCCAGGCGAAGCAGATGATCGAGATCGCCGAAGGCTACGCTTCTGAGCGAATCAACGAGGCGAAGGGCGATGTCGCGCGCTTCAATTCAGTTTACGAGGAGTATCGAAAAGCGCCGGATGTGACGAAAAAACGACTGTATTACGAGATGGTCGAGGACGTCTTCCACGGCGAGGAGAACGTCGAACTCATCGACAAGCGCTTCTCGAATTTCCTTCCGATCAAGAGCCTGCAGAGCGCGGCCGCGGCGCCGTCGCAGGAGGACTCGAGATGAAAAAACTCCTTATCACCCTCGCGATAATCGCGGCCGCGATTATTCTGATACTTGTGACAGGGCCTTTCTTCGTCCTAAACGAAGGCGAGCAGGCCTGTGTCGTCCGCTTCGGCGAAATCGTGGCCACTCATACGACCGCCGGGCTCAAGCTCAGAACCCCCTTCATCGACGGGATCGTCAAGTATCCAAAGAAGGTCATGCCCTGGGACGGCGAACCGCAGCGGCTCCAGACCAGGGAAAACCAATTCATCTGGGTGGACACGACGGCGCGCTGGAGGATCTCCGATCCGCTGAAATTCTACGAATCGATCCAGACGCTGGAGAACGCATACGGAAGGCTCGGCGATGTCATCGACAGCGCGGTCCGCAGGATTATCGCCAAGAATTACCTGCGCGAGGCGGTGCGGGATTCCAACAAGATCCTTTCGAGCGTGCAGGCCTCGGCCTTTCAGACCAGCGACGCCGAAGACACCGCGGCCCTCGCCAATCTGACGCAGAGCAAGAGCACCTACGATCCCATCGAAAAGGGCCGCAGCCTCTTGTTCGCCGAGATGCTCGCAGAGGTCAAGCCGATCGTTCCGCAGTACGGCATCGAGGTGATCGACATCATACCCCGGCAGATCAAGTACTCAGACGAGCTCACCGAAAGCGTGTACAACCGCATGATCAAGGAGCGCAACCAGATCGCCCAGGCCTATCGGAGCTACGGCGAGGGCCAGAAGGCCGAGCTCCTCGGGAAAATGGAGAACGACAAGCGACGCATCCTTTCGGAGGCGTACGCCAAGGCGGAGCAGACGAAGGGAAAGGCCGACGCCGAGGCCGCCAGAATCTACGCGCAGGCCTACGGCCGCGACCCCGCCTTCTTCGACTTCTGGCGGGCGATCGAGTCGTATCGGCAGACGCTGCCGAAATTCTCGAAGACCCTGTCCACCGACATGGACTACTTCCGCTACCTCTACGGCGCCCAGGGCCGCTGATCCGAGGCTCCGGCGGACAAGTGTGACGGCGCCGCAGCTGCGGCGCCGTTTTTGTCGAAACCGCCGCACTATTGCTCGAAAATCTTCCGGTTTTCTACGCAACAGTTATATTAAGGAAGCTGCTGATAAGGGCGCATTCGCCTTTGACAGCAGCCCCTCAGCTTGCGTACGCAGTACAAGCGCTCTATATTCTCAATAGATGAGTATTCGACTAAAGATAATCCTCGTTGTTCTGCCCTTGATAATCGCCTCGGTCGTCATGGCCGGGATGTCCTCATATTTCGTCGCTGCCTCGGCCGTCACGCGGGTCGCCACCCAGTTTTTGACCTTCAAAGCCTCGGAGCTCGAGAAGTACGCGGACGGCCAGTACAACCTCCTCGCCGAGAACGGCTATGTGGGAAGGGCCGACATGGAGGCGGCGGCGAAGGCTGCTGTGGAATCCTTCGCCCGGTCCATCCTGCGGAGCGGCACCGAGGCCATCGTCGCGCTCGACGGATCTGCCGCCGTTGCGATGCGCGCGGGTTCGGCGACACCAAGCCCCGACGAGGCGGCGGCGATGATCGCCGCCTCATCGAAGACTCCGGGCTTCTTTTCGATCGAGATGGGAGGAGCAGCGCGCGTCGCCGCGGTGTTTTTTTTCCGGCCCTTCGGTTGGACGATCTTCGTAACCGAGGAAAAATCGGCGTTTTACGGCGACGTCGAAAGCATCTTTCGCACAACGCTTATTATTCTTGCCGCTTCCTGCATCCTTGCAGTCCTCTTGCTCCTCGTGCTCGCGCGCTATCTCACCCGTCCGCTCGAGGAAGTCTCGCATGCAATGCGCCGCATCATCGAGTCGTCGGATTTGTCGGAGCGCGTGCCCGTATACTATAAAGACGAGATAGGACAGCTCTCGCACACCTTCAACATGATGCTCGGCGAGCTCGGCAAGGCCTACGACTCGATCAAACGCTACGCCTTCGACGCCGCCGTCGCCAGGAAAAAAGAAACGAAAATCCGGAATATTTTTCAGCTCTATGTCCCGAAGGATGTCATCGAGGAGTATTTCCAGAACCCCGAATCGATGCTCGTCGGCTCCAATAAACTTGTCTCTATTCTTTTTTCGGATATCCGCGGTTTTACGACCATATCAGAAGGCATGGAACCGGACGACCTCGTGAATTCCCTGAATCGATATTTCGCCCTGATGGTCGATACGCTCATGGAGCGCGGCGGCATCGTCGACAAGTACATCGGCGACGCCATAATGGCTGTTTTCGGCGCGCCCACCAAGCACAGGGACGATGCGCTGCGCTCGGTGCTCGCGGGGCTGGAAATGATCGATAAACTCGCACTCTTCAACGAAGAGCAGCGGCGACGCGGAAAGCCCGAGTTCAAGATCGGCGTCGGCATTAACTACGGGGTCGTAACCGTGGGGAATATCGGCTGCGAGCGCAAAATGAACTACACCGTCATCGGCGATCCGGTGAACCTCGCCTCCCGGCTCGAGGGAGCGACGAAGCGCTATCACCAGCCCATACTCATGTCCAAGGCGGTGCGGGACAGGGTTCAGGAGCAGGTGCCCTGCCGTCAGGTGGACAAAATCGCGGTCAAGGGCAAAACCGAGGGCGTCTGCGTGTATACGGCGCGGTCGACGCTCACCGCGCAGGAGCAAAAAGCCTGGCCGATACACGAGGACGCCGCGGCGAAGTACTACGCGCGCGAATTCCCCGCGGCGATCGAGGGCTTCCGCGAGGTTCTTTCGATTCTCAAAGATGATTATCCCGCGTCGTTGTATCTCGAACGGGCGCAGAACTTTATGCGTCAGCCGCCCCCGCCCGAATGGGACGGCGTGGAAGTGTTGACGGAGAAGTGAGGGCTGAGCATGCCGCGCCTGCACGGGGCAGTTTTGTTTCTCATGTCGAGTTTCGTCTGTGCCGCCGCGCTGTCCGCTCAGCAGGTCGAAGAAGCTCAGCCTCTCGACGATTCCCGCGCCGCGGTCATCGTCAGGGTCGAGGGAGAGGGACAGCGCGAAGACGCATCTTCCTTCGCCGAAGCTTTCGCCGCAGCCTTGCTCCGTGAAGCGCAGAGCGCGGGTTATACTGCTTCGCGAGAGGACTTCCCGTCGTCGGAGGTAGAAGGCCCGCGATCTGAAGCTTCCCTCGCCCTCGAGGCCGCCGCGGATACCGGACTGCGCTGGATCATGATCGCCAGGTTGCGACTCGAAGAGTCGAGGCTCGTCTGGAGAGTAGCGGTCTACGACGGAGCAAGCGGCGCACTTTTGGGCGCCGACTCCTTTTCGGCCTACGCCGGGATTTCAGCCTTTCCGCTCATCGACGATTCGGTCCGGGCCGCCGTGGCTTCCGCGCAAGACTCCATCACGCATGGGGCTGCGGATATTCCCGTGCATCATCCTCTGGTGTTTGCATCAGAGGACGAAGGGGCCGTTGTGCGCATAGGCGATGTGTTGCTCGGAGAGGTCAGCGAGGGGCGGGTGACCGCTCCCTATATACCCTTTGCCGATGATCGAGTTATTACCGTCGGCATCACCAAAGACGGCTATTGGGAGAGGATGCAAACGATCAGCGTCTCGGATTCAGAAACGGAAATCCCCCTCAAAGCGCTGTTCGTAAAAGCACAAAGCGCCTACGGCTTCAACTACGGCACGGCGCGCATCCTGGGCGCCGCCGCCGGGTATAGAAAATACATAGTTCCGGACCAAATCTATCTGCGCGCGGAAGCCTCGATCTGGGCGACATACGATTTCTCGTCGGCCGCCAGCCCTGTTCTCCATGACGAACTGTGCTTCGGCCTCGGCGCATATCTGTTTTTCGATCCGAACGCGCGTTTCAGGTCGAGTGTCGGCATAGGCATGTCGAGCATCGGGACGCTCTTGACCGCGCGCGACGCTGAGCCGCGCGTCGGAATAGACGTCTGTGTCGAACCTCTTTTCTTTACGCTCGAGTGGCACTGGCCGAGCTGGGCCCTGGTGTTCGAATCGCGCTTCCCCTACTCGCTCGGCGCGGGATCTGGCTTCCTCAAGCAAGGCTGGCTCGCTCTTGCCGATGCCGGCCCGCAATTTTATTCGATCGGGATAGTATTTAAACGATGAAGATGAACAGGCACCATAGAGTCCGGCGATCCGATCTCCGCTGGATCGCCTGTTTGCTGACGGCGCTCATTATATGCACTGTCAATATATCCTGCGATTTCATCGCCTCGGATATGTTTCCGAAGGACTTGCTCTATGCCTCGGGCGGCTACGACCTGGCGGAGGAACTCGGCGTCGATCCGGATACGATCAAGGATATCAGAATAGAGCGCCTTCGCTCACTCGAGGGCGTGCACGGAATCTTCGTCACTGCTTTTCAGCCCGGCGGATGGCGGTTGTGGATATTCGACGAGCAGATGAAGCTGATTCAAAGACTGTCTGATCCGTATTTCTCGCGTTTTCTCGGTTCCTATAGCAATACGTTTAGTCCCGACAGGAGCTTTATCTGCGGTCGAACTGATATTGGATCGGCATTCCAGGTGACAAGTTCAAACACCGAACTGGGCTGCAACGAATGGTTGTTCGATATTGCAACGAGTTACTTAGTTCTTTCCTCCACAACAATCGATACTGGATCCGAAACCTACACGCAGGTCAATCTGTATGACAAACAGTCAGGAAATCTGTATGCAAACGCTCGCTTCGCGCCGAGCGGGCAGTATTATCTGCTCGATACCTCCCTGCTCTTCGCTGCTGGTTCTTCGCCGCATATATATCTTCTCGCAAAACCGGGAACCTTCGAGAGCACTGAAGTCCTTTGTGTAGGCTTTCCCTATACCGGCGAAACAGATCTCACAACGTGGTTCTCATCACTATCAAGTTCATTAATCGAATCCCCTGGTTCAAAATCCACAGCTATTAACCTCACCGACATAGATCAAGGCTGGGTGACCGAGGATGGAATTGTCGTTTTGACGCATGGCGGGGATTCACGGCTCAGACGCTTCAATTTACAGAGCGGGGCCGAGCTCGATTCGATCAGAATCGACTCCGACTGGATGCAGGCGCTCAGCTTCGACGACGAGGGCGACTACTGGTTCTACTATGACCCTCGAACCGGATACGTGAAACGCATGAGGACCTGGTGGTGAGACCTCGACTTCTTTTCTGTCTTGCGGCGGCTCTGGTCTTTGTGTCGCTCTGTTCCGCCCAGCAGAATCCCCGCTTCCGAGTTCTCGTATCGTTTTCATCCTCGATGCCAGGCATCAATACTTTTGAATACGCCGACGCCCTGTCCACAGCGCTCTCGCGTTCGCAGTTCGTCGATGTCGTTTACCTCAGTGTCGCGGGAGAGGATCCAGCCCGGGAAGCGGGACGTCTCGGCTATGATGTCGCGCTCGCTGTCACTCTTGCTCCGTCGCAGAAGGCCGTACGACTCGCGTGGAGCCTCTTGAGCGCTAATACAGGGGCCGAGCTGGGCTCGGGATCTGTCATCACCGATATCCCGGACGCCCGACGGCTTCAGGGCCTTTTTTGGATGGACCTGATCGCCTCGGTCGAAGCGGCGCTCACCAATGTCGATCCTCCGAGAGCCGTGCGGCTCTTCGTGGCGGGGCCGCCCGGGGCGAAGATCGACGGCATCGGCGACACATCACTCGTTATTCCTGAAGAAGGCGTTATAGAAGTGGCGGTCGATACTCCTCTGACGTATTCATGGTCCGCGAGCGCCGAGGGCTACGACGATGCGCACGGCGTTCTCGCGCTCATCGATCAACGTCCGACGCTCCTGGCTGTCGATATGCGCCCTCAGCGGCCCTGGACGGTCGATCTCGGATTGTATAACGGCAGCTTCCTCGATACCTGGACCTCGTACCGTTTCATGAACGACCGCTTTTTCATACGAGCGGGCTGTCGGCAGTATCTCGTCGGATTGTCGCTGCGGGACGAGAAGCCGGACTACAAGCCTGCGCTGTTCTCTTCCCAACCCTTGATTCAGCTGGGCATCGGGGGCGGAGGACTTCTTGGCAGACCGGGACAAGGCGCGAGGACCTATTGGGGCGCTTTGGTGACGGCGCGGATAGTCCTGCCTGCGGGCGGCTGCATGTTCTTCGATCCGATAGCGCCTCTCAGCCTAGAACCCTTCGGCGGTCTCGAATGGCGTCCGAATCCCCGTTTCGGCTTCTTCGGCGAGCTGTATGCGACGCTTTTTCTTTTCGCCGATACCTTTATGTACGCCGCGACGGTACGGGACAATGACGGTCCCTCGGCGCTCAATGTCTACGGTGAGGGCTGGGTTCTCAATCTGCCGTCGTTTCGCTTCGGCGCGAGGTTCTATTTATGAGCAAACTCTCAGTAGGCCTGCCGCGGTATCGCCGCATGGTGCTGATGTGCGCATGCCTGGCCTCGACTGCAGCGGCGGTTTTGCTCACGCAATCCTGCTGGACGCCGCCATTCGACCACGCGCTTGCTCTTTCACTGAGGTTCGAGAAAAAGCTGGAGAAGGTTCTCTCGATCGGCCCCCTCCCCTATAGCGGCACAAAACCAGATACCGAAAGCTACTTTGTCACGACCTACGAGGCACGGCCGAGCGACGGTTACTGGGTCAAGAAACCCGAGCCGCAGCGTCTTGAAGTGCAGTACGTCGGTCCCGTATCGGCTGAGCTGCGTCTCGGGCCGCTATACATAAGCGAACCGAACAACTGGGGCGGCTTGAACGCCGTCCAGGGGCTGAGTCCCACGGTCGCAGGCAGTACGGCGGATATCAGTCAAGCGGAAGGCCGCGGCCTGATCATCTTCGGAAGCGGCACAGTGACGAATACCACACCGAGTCCCGTGATACGCGCCGTAGGCTTGTCGGAGGGCCTTACGGGCTGGAGCTCTCCCGATGGGGTCATGACGCTGGTAGATAGCAATCTTGTGGCAATTCTCATCAACTCGAACCTCGATGCGATCGGCGGCTCGATGTTCTGCGTCGATGATGAGTTTGATACGAACTCATACCGAAATATGCTCCTAGCGGGCGATGTAAATGGCACATACACTTTGGTCGTCAATTCCGATAATTCTTTGGATCATACATTCGGTGATTATTTTGAAGTAACACTATATAACACTCTGTTGAACTATCCCGTCTCATACCCCCCTCTCTCGCCGGGCGCCCTCTACTATTCCGACGAAACGTATCACTATGTTATCGGAAGAGCGAAAGACAGCGGAGAGGTGGTGGCTTGCCGCTGGCATACCGACCAGATAATGAATCCTCCCGAAGTCCTCGACTTCGATTGCCAGATCACCGATGTCCTCCACGACTACAGGCTGCTGGCGCGCAAAGAGCTGACAACGCGGTGCTATGATTCCGCGGGACAATTTCTGTTTTCACTGCCGACCGGCTCCCTTCGCTATATTTTCGAGTTTTACGACAATGGCAGATACTACTCGTACTTTTCGAGGGTCGTCTGCATTCCCGACAGCGAAAGCGAATGGCAGGGAAGGGTCCGCTTCGATGTTTTCCGCTACCCGACAGAGGAGCTCGAGGACCTCGCGGAATGAAAAGAGACCCTGCAACAGACGCTACTTTATGTTTTTCCGAAGCCCCTCGATGAAGGCGAGCATCCCCGCGTCATCTGCAAATCGGCTTTCGAGGTCCTTGAAATACCGTTGCCGCGCCGCCTCGTCGCGGAGCCTCATGGCGCCTTCGAGGATGTCGAGGGCGTTGTACAGGATCTCCCGCTGCCCCGATCGGATGTAGGCCTCGCGGTAGCGCGCGATGCTGTCGCGAAGGCCCGGCATCGTCTGACGCACGGCCTCCGATTCCAAGAAGGCATCGAGCCTGGCGCTCGCCGCGACGAGCCCCTCGTTCTCATCGGCTCGATAGGATGCTTCGAAGTCACGATACGACTTGTAGCTTGATACGAGCTCATCGTAGAGCGATGCGGTCACCGACAGTCGTTTGACCTCGGCTTCGAGATCGGCGATTCTGCCGGCCCGCGCGGCTTCGACGGCGGACGAAGCCGCGGGCGCGATCGATGCCGCCGCCGCTGTCTTTTCTTGGACCTCGGCGAGCTGGCGCTGGAGCGTTTCTATGTCCGCCTTCAGCTTGCCTTCGGACAGCTTCGCCGCCGAAAGTTCCGCAAGGGCTGCCTCAGCGCGCGACCGCGCCTCCTCGGCCCGCTGCATTTCCGCTTGTATCGCCTCTTTCGCCCTCGCCCGTTCCGCTTCGGCCGAGGCCGCCATCTCGGAGCTCGCTGTCCGAATGCCGGCGAGGGCTTCGTCGATCTGCTCGGCGCGTGGATATCGCGAGAGGAGTTCGATATAGCCTGCGACCGCGCCGGCCCATTCTTTCGCCGAAAGCCGCCGGGATGCTTCCACGGCGAGCGGCTGAGCTGCTTTTGTCTGTTCTTCGGCGAGGGCGGGTTCCGCAGTGGAACGGGAGGCTGCGCTCGCCGATGCCGCTGCTGCGGCGTCGGCCGCAGCAGCGCGGCTGATATGCGAAATCAGCGCCTGCCGCTCGGCCGGGCTGATCGGGAGGTATTCGAGCGCGTTTGAGTACCGGGACAGCATGAGCGTAAAGTCGTTCGATCTGAAGGCCCGATCGGCGGCGTCGAGATGGTCCATGAGTCGGGCTCGGCGCGCTTCTTCTTCAGATCGGGACCGGTCGAGGAAATAGGTATGAGCGGCGAGTATTTCCGGCACCTTCGCGAGGGCCTCGGCGTATCGAGCCTGGGCGGTCGCCGCATCTCCGGACTTGAGCGCGCTTTGGGCCTCTTGGGAAGCTTCCCGCGCCGCGGCGAGCATCGAAGCCTGTTCGAGAAGTTTAGCGGTATCGATTGCGGCCCGCGCGAGTTCGTTTCGGGCGTAGACAGCGAGGGTCTCCGCGACAAAGAGGTCGGCGTCGCGCCGCGCTTTCAGCGATGAATCTGACGCGACGAGGGGGTCGTTCAAATAGGATACAAGGGAGCCGGCGCTCGTGACCGCCGCCTCGAATCTGCGCTCGCGGAGAGCCGATCGTATGCCCTCATACAGACCGATGATTCGTTCCTCGACAGCCGACCTGCGGTTTTTCTGCTCCTCCAAGGCCGCAAGCTGCGACCGCGCGGTTTCGAGCTTGGCCTGCGTCTCGGCGCTCTGGGCGGTAAGCGTGCGTATCGACGCTTCGGCTTCGGCTCGTATTTCGGCTTCCCGGCGCTTGGCCTCGTCTTGAAGCTTTTTCCGCTCATCGCTCAACGATGCGATGCTTTTTTGGTACTCCTCTCGCAGCTGATTGAAACGGCTCTCAGCCGCCGCCTTTTCGGCATCGGCCTCCTGCCGCGCCGCGGCGATCAGTCGGTTGAGCTCGGCGTTCTTTTCCGTTTCGTAGCTTTTGAGCCGCGCTTCGCGCGCCGCCTCGGAAATATGCTCGGCCGCGAGCCGAGCGCGCTCGGCTTCTATTTCGCTCTTCAGCGTTGCTCGGAGCTGCGCCTCCCGTGCGCTGATGCGCTCGTCGATATTCGCGGCGAGGGCGGCGCGCTCGCGGTCGAGTTGGAGCAGTTTCGACTGAAAATCCGCGATCGCCCTGTCCTTCTCGAGAAGCTTGGTTTCGGCCTCGCGCTTCAATTCTCGAAGCAGCCTGCCCTCGGCCGTTTCGAGGGACGAGGCGCTGTTCGCGATCTCGAGATCGCGCTGGTGGAAAAGCTGCGAAAGAAAAAAGACAGTCGCCGCGGTGAGCAGAATAGCGAGTACATTGACGGCGAGGGGAAACACAAAGCCCTTGCGGCGCGGTCTGACGATAAAAGCTTCGGAGCCGATCGACAATTTACTCCGTCGGGAAATGCCGTCGATCTCCCGCTCGATTTCCCGGCGGTCGTCGGCGCTTATCCCGCTCACCGCGGACGAAGACGAAGACGAAGACGAAAGCTCGGGAACCAGCACTTCCCGTATTTTCGCCGCGCGGGCCAATCCAGAGCCGGCGGTCTGACTTGTCCGCGTCCGCTTGCGAAGCTTGGGCCCCAGCCTGTTTCTGAGCTCCGTCGCGCGCCTGTTGAGTCCGATCTCCCGCATGGCCCTTTCTCGTCTCCTGTCTATATAATATCGACTATTGCGCTGCTTTTTTCGAGGGATGCGATAAAGACGTCAATTGTATTGTGCACCGCTCCACTTGAACAGCACGGCCCTTCGCGGGAATAATGCTCACCCGTGATCAATGTCAGCGATCTCGCGCTTTCCTTCGGGGAGCGTACCTTGTTCAAGGATGTCAATCTCAAATTCACGCCGGGCAACTGCTACGGCATCATCGGCGCGAACGGAGCGGGCAAATCGACCTTCCTCAGGCTCCTTGCCGGCGAGATCAAACCCGACAAGGGCGAGATCGCGATCGGATCGGGCAAGCGGATGGCGGTCCTCGCCCAGGATCACTTCGCCTTCGAGGAGTCGAAGGTCCTCGATACGGTTATCATGGGCTGGCCCCGCCTGTACTCGCTGCGGAGCGAGCGGGCGGCGATTTACGAAAAGGAGGACTTCAGCGAGGCTGACGGGCTGCGCGCCGCGGAGCTTGAATCCGAGTTCTCTGAGCTGGGCGGTTGGGAAGCCGAGTCGCAGGCGGCTATCCTCCTTTCCGGCCTCGGCGTGCCCGAGCCCGCGCACGACAAGTTTATGAGGGATGTCGACGAGGGGATCAAGGTCCGCGTCCTCCTCGCCCAGGCTCTCTTCGGAAATCCGGACATGCTTCTCTTGGACGAACCGACCAACGGCCTCGACCTTGAATCGATTTCGTGGCTCGAAGAGTTCTTGATCGAATTCCCCAACATCGTCATCGTCGTCTCGCACGACCGGCATTTCCTCAACGCAGTCTGCACGCATACCGTGGATATCGACTACGGCAAGATGCGGATGTACTCGGGGAATTATGATTTTTGGCACAAGATGAACCGCATCCTGGTCCAGCAGCAGAAGGACCAGAAGAAGCGGAACGAGGAGAAGGCGAAGGACCTCCGCGAGTTCATTCAGCGCTTTTCGTCCAACGCGTCCAAGAGTCGACAGGCGACCTCGCGGAAAAAAATACTCGAGAAGCTCGAGCTTGACACCCTTGTCCCCTCTTCACGGCGCTTCCCCTTCGTCGGTTTTTCGCCCTCGCGCGAGGTCGGCAACAATGTGCTCCGCGTCACCGCTCTCAGCAAAAGTTCTGAAGGCCTTCAGCTTTTCAAGGATTTCAATCTGACGGTCAACAAGGGCGACAAGATCGCCTTTGTCGGCCGCGAGCATATCGCGAAAACCATGCTGTTCCAGATTCTCGCCGGCGAAGAGAAGCCTGATGCGGGCGAATACTCCTGGGGCCAGACAATCACGTTATCGTATTTTCCGAAAGACAATTCGAAACTCTTCGATTCCGATGAATCGATCACCGAGTGGCTCGGCCGGTACTCTGATTCGGACGATGAGACGTATATCCGCTCGTTCCTGGGGCGGATGCTGTTCTCGGGCGACGAGGCGCTCAAACCCGTACGCGTCCTCTCCGGAGGCGAAAAGGTAAGGTGCCTTCTTTCAAAACTGATGCTGTCCGGCGCGAACGCGCTCATCCTCGACGAACCGACCAACCATCTCGATCTCGAGGCGATCACCGCGCTCAACGACGGTCTTGTCGAGTTTGCGGGCGTTCTGCTGTTTACGAGTCACGATCACGAGTTCGTCACTTCGATCGCCAACCGTGTTATCGAAATATGTCCTGGCGGCGTCATCGACCGGTATCAAAGCTTCGATGATTATCTGGTCGATAAGCAGGTGTCCGAGCTCCGCGACAGGTATTACCACGGACATGTTGTCGCGGAGATTTGAGCGGGGCGCTGGTGATCCGTGATTTAGCGGTCGAGGTAGCTGCGGCGGCGCACTGACAGACTGATGACAAGCATCGAGCTTGTCATCGACCCGCTAATCCGCTTCGGCCATCTTCTTCCATGCGCTAAGCCAGAGAGCTCCGCACTGTTCGTAATAATCTCGGTTGAGGCCCTTGTTTTTCTTGGCGAGCGCGAAGGCCCGTTTCGCCGCGCGTTCGGCCATGGCCCTGCCCGCCGCGTAACTCGCGTCGCGGAAAGATTCGATCGGGACGAGCCCCGGCAGGGCCTTGACCGGCACGCCCGTTTTCCGAAACACCAGATATGCGAACTGCTCGGCGCAGGAGCGGACTTTCTGCTCGTATTCCTTGGCGCGGGACGGAGAATACGCGAGGTACTCGTGCTCGCGTAAAAGCATTTGTATCCCTCCGAGCTCAGCGGAAAACTCCCTGCGAGTCATCGGGATCAAGTATAGCCGCTATTCGGTCAGGATGCGAAAGACGCGTTTTTTGCCGGCCCTGAGCATGAGTGAACCCTCCGCGTCGAGCCACGAAGCGTCGACGACCGTCTTTTCGTCGTCGATTTTCCGTTCGTTGACGACGGCGCCGCCCTGCTGAACCAGGCGGCGCGCCTCGCTTTTAGTCGAAGCGAGCGAGGCGAGAACGAAAAGATCGAGCACGCCGACGCCGGCGGCGATGTCCGAGCGCGGGATTTTCTTATGCGGCACTTGATTCAAATCCCCTCCCCCGCCGAAGGCCGCCCGCGCGGCGGCGAGGGCCTTGTCCGCCTCCTCTTTGCCGTGGATGAGGGATGTGACCTCCCACGCGAGCCTGACTTTCGACTCGTTCAGCTCGGAGTCCCGTTTAGCCGCCAGGGCCCTGCACTCATCGACGGGCAGGAAGGTGAACATGAGGAGGAATCGTTCGACATCCTCATCGGTCACATTGCGCCAATATTGGAAGAAATCGTAGGGGCTGGTCATCTTCGGGTCGAGGAAGAGGGCGCCCTTTTCGGTCTTACCCATTTTCTTCCCGTCGGAGGTCATGACCAAGGGGAAGGTCAGGCCGAAACACTCCACGCCCTCCATGCGGCGGATGAGTTCGATGCCGGCCACGATATTGCCCCACTGATCGTCTCCGCCGATCTGGAGCCTGCAGCCGTGGCGCTTGTACAGCTGGAGAAAGTCGTAGCTCTGCAAAAGCTGGTAGTTGAATTCGATGAACGACAGGCCCGTCTCCATGCGTTGCTTGTAGGCCTCGAAAGAAAGCATGCGGTTGACTGAGAAGTGACGGCCGATATCGCGCAAAAAATCGATGTAATTGAGGTCGGCGAGCCATTTTTTGTTGTTTTCGGCGAAGAGCGTTTCCCCGTCGAGCTTGAGGAATTTGTCGATCTGCGCGAGAAAGCGTTCGGTGTTCGCGTCTATTTCTTCGTAGCTGATGATCTGCCGCATGCTCGTCTTGCCGGAAGGATCGCCGATGCGCGCGGTCCCGCCGCCCATGAGCACGATCACGCGATGCCCCGCCTCGTGCAGGTGCCGCATCGCGAAATACGGGACCATGTGGCCGATGTGGAGCGAGGGCCCGGTGGGATCGCAACCCTCGTAGAGCGTGATGGGGCCTTCGTCCATGAGCTTCGAGAGCCCGTCTATGTCGGTGCATTGCTGGATGAAGCCGCGTTCCTGTAAAACTGCAAGCGCCTTGTTCATCACTCCTCCGCATTCTGCCTCGTGATAGCGGCCTCGGATTATAACGACGAAGATCAGATAGCTCAATAAGAAGCGTGTCTTTAAGCATCGCATCACGGATATAGCTTCAGAATCCTTGTTTTTCGGCCTTTTTTCCGCTTCGCTGCTGATTTCCCTTGCGCTTTGAGGCTTTGAAGCGTTATAGTACTCGAAACTCGCCTGACAGCTTGATGATAAACTCGATGCTTATCATCAAGCTGTTACGCAATTGCTCGAAAACCTTCCGGTTTTCTACGCAATTGCAACATTAAAGAAGCTGCTGACACAGGC
Source organism: uncultured Treponemataceae bacterium (assembly GCA_964540615.1). Classification (GTDB taxonomy): domain Bacteria; phylum Spirochaetota; class Spirochaetia; order Treponematales; family Rectinemataceae; genus CAZXXZ01. The sequence continues at coordinate 33,989 of CAZINN010000001.1, forward strand.
GCTTTCGCCTTTGTCAGCAGCCTGTTAAGGAGATTGATAATGGCAGGTTCAAAGGAAAGCACTCCAAAAGCGATGAGCAAATCGCAGATCATCGCCGCTCTTGCAGAAAAAAACGAACTTACCAAAAAACAGGTAGCAGCATTTCTCGAATCCTTCGTTGATCTCGCCTATAAAGAGACAAAGAAGAACAAGAAGTTCGCCATCCCCGGCCTCGGCATCCTCAAGCTCATCAAGCGCAAGGCAAGAATGGGCCGCAATCCCGCGACCGGCGAGCAGATAAAGATCCCCGCGAAGACCGCGGTCAGAATGACTGTTTCCAAGGTTGCGAAAGACGCCATCATCGGCGCGAAGTGAGCATTGAACGGGGGCCGCTCCACCGATCGGTCCCCGTTTTTTTCAGCTTAATCACGTTGTCAAGCCCCGCCCTGTGAAAAACGCCGAGACGACCATAGCAAAGCTGGTTGAAGTCGCTCTCAGGCGTTATTCGATGATCGACGAGAACGACCGGATCCTCATCGCCGTCTCGGGCGGTAAGGATTCGCTCACGCTTGCGTACGATCTCGCGAAAAAACAAAGGTGGTGGCCCGTCTCTTTCGAACTGAAAGCTCTTCACATCGTAACCGATCTCCCGACGAGGCCCGAGTCGGAAAAAATCCTCGACCTACTGCACAGCTGGGGCCTCGAGACAGGGTGCGTAAGCGCCCCCGTCATCGGCCGCCTGAAGCCAGGCAGATCGATGAACTGCTACTGGTGCTCGACACAGCGCCGGACCGAACTGATACGCTATGCCATGGCCGAGGGCTTCAATGCGATCGCATTAGGGCACCATCTCGATGACGCGGTGGAGACGCTGCTCATGAATATGCTGTACAAGCGGCAGATTTCGGGGATGCTTCCGGTGCTGAAATACGAGAAGTATCCATTGAAAATTCTCCGTCCCTTGATACTCTGCGAGGAACGCAAGATCGAGGAGTTTATCGCGGCGGTCGGTATCGACATCATCGCCCGCGAATGTACGCTCGATGCCGCATCGAAGCGCCGCGAGGTGCGCAGGCGGATTGAAGCCCTGACCGGCGGATCGAGCGCCCTCAAACGGAATCTCTTCGATTCGATGTCTGCGGTGAACAGCGCCTATCTTCCTCGGCCCGCCGGAATGTACGATACTGAAGAAGAATCGAATACTTCTGACTGAGGAGGGGGCGATGGACAGGAACGATATCACATGGTGGGCCTTCGATGAGGTCGAGTCATTCATGCGCGCCGGCTTCGAGGCTTCAGGCGTCCCGCCCGAAGAGGCCGCCGTCTGCGCGGATGTCCTTATCGCCGCCGACAAGCGCGGCGTCGATTCTCACGGCGTCGGCCGCTTTAAGCCGATCTATCTCGACCGCATCTGGGCGGGTACGCAGAATCCCAAAACTCGTTTCGAAGTCGTGCGCGAAACGCCGACGACCGCCGTCATCGACGGCCACAACGGGATGGGGCACTACATAGCCAAACGAGCCATGGACATGGCGATCGAGAAGGCCGACAAAATGGGCATGGGCATGAGCGTTGTGCGAAACTCGACGCATTACGGAGCCGCCTTCTATTATGCCCGTATGGCGGTCGATCGCGGCATGATCGGCTTCACCGGCACGAGCGCCCGACCCTCTATCGCACCCACCTGGGGCGTCGAGCCAATGCTCGGCACAAACCCCCTCACCTGGGGCATGCCCACCGACGAAGCGTTCCCGTTTATGATCGACTGCGCCACCAGTACGACTCAGCGCGGCAAGATCGAGCTCTATGATCGGCTTGGAAAACAACTGCCCGATGGCTGGGTCATCGGAGAGGACGGCGCATATCGTCACGATACGCACCAGGTTCTTGTCGATTTGACCCGCGACAAGGCGGCGCTCACCCCGCTCGGAGGCTTGGGAGAAGAGCTGTCGGGCTACAAGGGATACGGCTACGCGATGGTCTGCGAATTACTGTCGTCCTGTCTTTCGCAGGCGAATTATCTAAAGGCCTTGAGCGGAATCGACGCTGTCGGAAAGCCTGCGCCTATCGAACTCGGGCACTTTTTCATGGCCGTCAAGATTGACTCCTTTGTCGAGCTCGATGCGTTTAAGAAGCAGGCGGGAGATATTTGCAGGCAGCTCCGCGCTTCAAAAAAAGCGCCGGGCGCGCAAAGGATATACACGCCCGGCGAAAAAGAGTACGAGACTTGGCTCTTCCGCAGGGACAAAGGTGTCCCCTTCAACGAGCCTCTGCGGAGGGACTTCCGAGACGTCAAAGCTCGTCTCGGTCTCCAGACGCCTCTGCCGTTCTGAAAGAGCGTCAACAAGCTTCTTGCTCGCAGCATTCGGAGGGTAGTTCAAAGTCTTCCACGCGTTCGATTGACTGTATCGAAACGCGGGAAGGCTTCATGACTGCCACAACGTTTGTTTCTCCATGTTCTCTCTGCAGTTCAAGCCGCATGAGCTCGCGCATCCCTCCTTCGAGGATGATTCGACCGCCTTCGATTCGTGTAGAAAACGCTTCGTGACATCCTTCGACCCGTCCCCATTCTTCGTAGGCTTGAGCCCAGCTCGACGTCAGAGTGATCGGCAAGGGCGGCAGAGGCACGACTCTTCCTTCAACATCGAGCATCTCGATGTCCGCGATTGAGACTGTGTATTCCTCGTTCGCCCGGACGGTGGAGTATTCGCCTCTTTTTCGACTGCCGATGATCGCTGATTTGAACAGCCTCCACTGCGCACGTCTCCGCGAACGCTCGAATGCGCGATCAGCGGCATAGGTCTTCCACGATGTCGTCATATAGTCCTCCTTTTACAACCGGTTGCAATCAATAGAAAAATAATCATGCGGATTCCCGCTCGACCAGCCGAACAGGAACTGTTGTCGTGCTCACGACTCCCTTTTCGAGATAGGTCACAAGATTCCGCGCAAGGAGCCGCCCCGCTCCAGGAACATTCTGGCTGACTGTTGTAAGGCTTGGCGAATGATACGATGCAATCGTCAGATCATCGTAACCAATGACCGCGATATCATCGGGTACCCGGCGTCCGCTCGCCTTGATGACGCGCATGGCCGCTATGGCCATCAAATCGCTCGCCACGAAAACCGCGTCGAGAGAGTTTTCTTTCTTTAACAGCGCGGCCATTTCCCGTTCGGCGCCGTGTTCGCTGTAATCGCAATAGGATGCGAGCGGCCTGGGATCAATCCCGGCGTCCTTAAGCACCTCGCTGAAACCTCGAAATCGTTCTTTCACCTCGATTTCGATTTTTGGTCCGCCGATAAAGCCGATTTTACGCCGGCCGGAGGATACAAACCGCTCGGCCGCCAATCTCCCGCCCTTGGCGTCGTCGCCTGCGACACTGCAATAGCGGCCCGCGCCGAAGCCCCAGGCGATAAACGGAGCCCCCGAGGCGAGTAGAAGGTCGACATGGTCGTGCTTCGATTCGGAGGTCATGAGTATGAAGCCGTCTACCTTGCCTGAGTCGAGATAATTCGCCACCCATCCCGTGTCGCCGGGATGTATATGAACAACCAACATATCGTAGCCGAGGTCGGCCAAGCCGAGCGCTACACCACCCATGATTTCAACGCTGAAAAGATCCGACAGAGCGCCTTCGAACTTACAGTACGCATGATTGACGAAAGCGATCGTCTTAGATTTTCGAGTTGATAGGTTCCGGGCGATGGCGCTCGGCTTGAACTCGTGATCCTTGGCGATCGCGATAATCCGGGCCTTGGTCTCGGCGCCCACGAGGGGACTGTCGTTGAGTGCACGGGAGACCGTCGACTTCGATACCCCGGCGAGGCGGGCGATATCCTCAATCGATTTGAGCTTCTGCATCGCTAATCCTTGAGAAAATCATAGCGAACGATGCAACCGGTGTCAAGCCTTTTCCCGCTTTTTTGATCCATAAAGGATTTTCCTTATACCACCGGGAGATAAGCCATATTCTTCGGCGAGATCGTCGATCCGTCGACCCTGGGCTTTTGCGGCGCGGATTTCGGAATTCCGTTGGTCGAAACTTTTGCGGGCGCCGGATTTCACTCCCCAACTCAGACGTTTCTCTCCATTTTCACGGGGAATATACACGAGAGAACCTTGGATATAATTCTGCACCTCTTTGAGCAATTCAGGAGGTAACAGAGAATCTGCGTTGATGTAGGACATGCCTTTCCTCGCGAATGCCGGCCGATTAGTTCAAATCGGCTAAATACATCCGACTGAGGCTCGAGGCGTACTCCAGAAGCGTGTATATGCTGCATGGACAAGCCGAGGAAGTACTGTCACATTCCATGACAGCCCCGGCGCTTGTTCAAGGACCTCGATGCGTCAGGCGGCGCCGACGATACGGGCAAGATCACGCGTACTCATACTAATCATCGTGCGCCTCCTTAAACGATAGGTTACGGTATAGTGCCATATTCCCTGCGGAGGGTAAATACAGAGAAAATGAGTATAGACGTTTAAGGACATCGGAATGCCCCCGTCGGATATATTCATTCTCTCGCTTTTCCGAATGCGCTCCTCGGAGATATGTTTGCCAAGCCGGCGACATCGTTACCTGGTTCTGTGGGGGCCCATGGAACTGGGAAAGGAGGTGGACGATGGAGTGGAATACTGAGGAGGGTTCGGCTTCGTAGCGAAGCGAGCCTGAAAAAACGAGCAGCTTCGCTCGGTTTTCGGCCGGCCTCATCAGCCGGCCGTTTCTTTGACAACCCCTGACACCCAGATCCTCGTTTACCCATTGCCCCGCTTCCATAAAGACGATAAAATCCCTCAGAGATACAATCGGTTGCATAAAAAAGGAGTCTTCGATGCAGTACGGCTACTTCGATGATGAGCATAAGGAATATGTCATCACCCGGCCCGATACACCGCAGTCCTGGAGCAATTATCTCGGATCGACCGAGTACGGAGCGATAATAACCAATAATGCGGGCGGTTACGGCTTTTATAAATCCGGGGCAAAGGGGAGATTCCTGCGGCTCCGATTCAATGCGGTTCCGATGGATCAGCCTGGACGTTATTATTATCTGCGCGACCGCGATTCAGGTGATTTTTGGTCCGCGAGCTGGCAGCCGGTCGGCAAAAGCCTCGATCGCTACGAATCGGAGTGCCGGCACGGAACTGCTTACACGAAAATTTCATCGAAATACTCTGGCATAATCACAGAAACAACCTATTTTGTGCCCATCGGCCAGTGCTTCGAGTACTGGCGGCTCAAGGTGGCGAACATAGGCCCCTCCCGCCGCCGTCTTTCGATTTTCAGCTACTGCGAATTCACCAACCAATGGGATACGTTCCAGGATCAGGTGAATCTTCAATATTCATTGTTCATCACAAAGGGAAGTTTTGAAAACGGTCTTCTCCGCGTCATGATCCAGGATAATCTGGCGGCCCAGCGCCCGAGCGACGGAACGGACGGCGATTCGGCGATGGGGACCTGGATGGCCTTGGTCGGCTCTCGCGTTACAGGCTTCGATACGAGCCGCAGCGCCTTCCTCGGCACCTACGGACGCTACGATCGGCCCGAGGCGGTGGATCGCGGCTCGTGCACCAACAGCGCGGCATACGGCGATAATGCCTGCGGAACTTTGCAAACCGACATCGATCTTGAAGCCGGAGAGTCGAGGGATATCCTGCTCATGCTGGGCATCGGGGACGCGCGGATAAGCGGGAGGAGGATCGTCGCTGAATTCGGAAGTCTCGAGCGCGCGGACGCCGAGCTTGAAAAATTAAAACATCACTGGCACGACAGGCTCGGAAGTCTCGTCGTCAAAACGCCCGACGCCGACATCGATCATACGGTGAATGTGTGGGGACTGTATAACTGTCTTATAACATTCGCCTGGTCGCGCGCGGCGAGTCTCGTATACAACGGCGAACGCGACGGTCTGGGATTCAGGGATTCGGTGCAGGATATTCTCGGCGTGGCCGCTGCCATACCAGAGGAAGCTCGAGCGCGGCTTGAGCTCATGTTAACAGGACAGCTCTCCAACGGCGGGGCTATCCCCGTCATTAAGCCTTTCTCGCACAAACCCGGATCCGAGAATCCGCCGCCCGAGTCCGAGTATCGATCCGACGACTGCTTATGGTTTTTCAATGCGGTTCCCGCCTGGGTCGCGGAGACCGGCGATTTCAGTTTCTACGACAAGGTCCTGCCCTACGCCGATACGGGCGAGGCTACGGTTTTCGGTCATCTCCGCAGGGCTCTCGACTTCAATCTCGAACGCATGGGTAAACACGGTCTACCCTGCGGCCTTTCCGCCGACTGGAACGACTGTCTGCGGCTCGGTTATCACGGCGAAAGTCTCTTCGTCGCCTTCCAGCTTCGATACGGATTGACTGTCTATTCCGAGATCGCTCAACGTCTCGGAAAGAAGTCCGAATCTGAATGGGCGCTCGCGCGCCGCGACGAGCTTGACAAAAACATTCAACGGTACTGCTGGGATGGAGCGTGGTTCATCTGGGCGATCGCGGAGGACGGGACTGTCTACGGCACCAAGAATTTCGACGAGGGGCAGGTCTACCTGAACACCCAGGTCTGGGCCGTGATTTCAGGGGCGGCGACGAGCGAACAGGCGCTGCGCGCGATGGACTCGGTTAAAGAAAAACTTGCGACACCCTACGGGCTCATGCTCGCCGCCCCGCCCTTCGTCAAGGCTTCAATCGAAGTCATGCGGGCCGTCGTATTCAATGAGGGGATCAAGGAGAACTCAGGCATTTTCAACCATACGCAGGGCTGGGGGATCATGGCTGAAGCCATACTCGGACATGGAAATCAGGCATTCGAGTACTGCAAGGCGGCTCTGCCCGCCGCGTATAACGACCGCGCTGAAATTCGACAGTGCGAGCCGTACGTTCAGGGACAGACCACCTACTCCACCTTCTCCCCGCGGGCAGGGAACACCAGAACATCCTGGCTCTCCGGCGCGGCCGCCTGGTGCTACTACAGCCTGACTCAGTACCTGCTTGGTATCCGCCCCGAGTACGACGGTCTGCGCATCGATCCCTGCATTCCCTCGGACTGGAAGGGATTTACAGCGACTCGGCGCTTCAGGGGCAGAACAATCAGCATCGAAGTGCGCAATCCGAAGGCTGTATGCAGGGGAATCGCCGAACTCCATCTAAATGGAGCGATAATGCAGGGCAACCTGATCCCGGCCGACAAACTCAAGGACGAGAACAGCGTCGTCGCGATTATGGGCTGAAGGGAAAGAACGGCGATGACGACATTCCAGGCTCTCGTACTCGGACTCGTCCAGGGATTGACTGAGTTCCTGCCTATCTCAAGTTCCGGGCACCTCGTGCTCTTCCAGCGTCTCTTCGGCCTGTCCGAGGGCGTGCTGAGTTTTGATATCGCGGTGCATCTCGCTACGCTCGTCGCCGTCTTCGCCATCTTCCGCAAGGATATCTGGCAGATGGTTCGACATCCGACGTCCAAGCTCACGTTGCTCGTGATCGTGGGCACGATTCCGACAGTCATTATCGGCTTCGCCCTGAAGGAGGCGGTCGAGTCGCTCTTCGAGTCGGGGAGGACTCTCGGCGTCGAGTTCATAGCGACCGGCCTCATTCTCCTCGCCGCAGAGGCCTTGGCCGAGAAGCGGGCCAAAGCGAAGGGGCTCGACGAGACGAGCTACCTGAACGCGGTCCTCGTGGGGACGGCCCAGGGCTTTGCGATCCTTCCCGCGGTGTCGCGTTCGGGACTCACGCTTGCCGGAGCACTCGCCTGCGGGATGGAGCGGGAGTTCGCTCTGAAATTCTCCTTCCTGATGTCCATACCGCCCATCCTCGGCGCCGGGCTGGTCGATGCGAAGGATCTCGTCGAATCGAGTTCCGGCTTTGTGCTGCCTGTCCTGCCCCTCGTCGTCGGTATGGCCGCCGCCGCGGTATCGGGTTATTTCGCCATCCGGTTCATGCTCAAGGTTTTCGCCAAGGCCAGTCTGAAGTTCTTTTCATTTTATGTCTTCGTCCTGGGCGCGGCGATCATGGCCGAGCAGCTCTTCAGCGGCAGGATTTTCGGCCGGCTCTTCTAGTATCGGCGCCCCGCTTCCCGGTTCAGCAGGCTGCTGACAAAGACGAAAGCGCCTTTATCAGCAGCTTACTATCGTAATTGCGTAGAAAACCGAAAGATTTTCGAGCACTTGCAAGGTCCGACGCGGCTTCGATCAGCGTGTTATTTTCTTATACTCGCTCTTCCCGAACGCCAGAATGAGCATGCCTATGATACTGAGAAGTAACAGAAGGAAAAAGCTCCATGCTCCGCTTTTACCGAAAGATTTCCCAAAATCGAAGATAACAATGATCATGAGGACGATGTTGACAAGGGGAATCAGCATGAGGAGTATCCACCACCACGGCCGGTTCACCACGCGTAATAAGACGATAATATTATAGATAGGAACAATCGCCGCCCATCCCGGTTGTCCGGCCTTGTTGAATATAATCCACATCGCCACGATCCCGACGATACCGAAGATTCCGGAGACGACATACAACCATGCCATCTGACTCATTGTTTCGGCCAAAACCGCGCTTGTGTAATCCATCGACATTCCTCCTTTTTTGAGGCACTGATCAAGCACCTCATACAAGAGTATATAACAGCCGGCGCAAAGTGCAAGCTTGCGTATATATCGGTGTTACCGTATAATAAACAAATCAGGAGGGAGAGATGGCATCGCGATTCAGGGGGACACGCGGCCTCGGTGATTATCTTAACGAAACTTTTTCGCTGCTGCCTCGTATCTGGAAGGATGCTCTGCCTGTATCTATCGCTGCGGCTGCGCCGGCCGCGGTGGTGTTCGGTTTGTGTTTCGGTTCCTTGCGCGACCTGTTCGAGGGCTTGTCGGAGAATTCCAATTGGCCGAGCGAGAATCCAATGGAGTTTCTCGATGCATTCGGTTTTTTTATTATTGTGCTTCTCGCAGGCTCTGTTCTGCAGTTCCTGGGCGGCACATACCAGAAAGCATTCATTTGCCGCAGGGCCGGCGCGGAGCTCGAGGGTCGGAAACCCCGTTTTTTCCCTTTGCTCAAAACTGTCGCGGGCAGGCCTTGGCTTCGAGTTGCAGTGCAGGACGCCGCCATCGGCGTTGTTGCGAACTCAATATCACTACTTGTCTTTTTCGCCGCGATGATACCTGCGGCGGCGGCGGCGGTGAAGGCGCAGTCCATCGTGGAGGATAATCCATCAGCCCTCGCCCTGAGTTATGTATGGATTATACTTATTGTGGGAGTTCTCGCATCCGCCGCGCTATGGTTCATTCAAGTGAGGACCTCTGTATCCGCGCCTGCATCCGTCATCGAGAAGTGCAATTCGATCACCGGCATCGGCCGCTCGCTCCATCTTTCTTCAAAATGTTTTTGGCGGATTTTCTGGGCGATGTTCCTCGTCTCATTGGTGATTTCCTTCGGGCTCGGCATACTGACGGGTCCTATCACCTTCGGACTCGCCGCACCCGGATATTTCTCGTTTTTGCAGGATTCTCTGACGGGTTCTTCGCCGTCGATGGAATCGATGCTCAAACTTCTTTCGTCAATGGGATGGGCCATTGGTGTCAATTTCTTCCTCAGCGGGATCGTGCAGGGAATACTCTGGCCCTCGTTCTTGACGGTTTTATACGCCGATCTCAGGGCGAGGAAGGGGGAGAACACCGATTTAGGTCTCGATAAGCCAAGACCGCATGGATCGCGGCGACGCCGCATCGTCGAAGCCCGGATATTCAACGCAGCAGTATACGGCGGCGGCCGGTGAAAGAGGCGAATGTGCGATCAAAATCGAGTTCGATCGGTTTCTGGGAGAAAAAGGGAAGGAATCAGGCCTTAGGCGCTTTTCTCGCCGTGACGCTCATCGTCGCGCTCTACGCCCTTGGAGGCAATTTGGTTCTGAGCGTCTATATGCTCGGAGACGCGAGCGGCATGACCTCGATCGATTGGAACGAGTACAGCAAAACGATTATCAGTCGATACCGCGGTCCGATACTCATCGCCACAATGGTGTTCGAGTTTTTGTTTTTCGGCGCCGGCGCATGGTTTCTATTCAAGAAATGGCATGGCGTCGAGCTTCGAACGCGTTTTCGCTTCACGCTTCCAAAGATTTCTTCGCTGCCTGCGGCCGTGCTCGGCGCCGCCGGGCTCTTCCCCCTCGCCCTTCTCGCCGGAGAAATTTTCTCTCGTGCTTTCCCTTTTATTCGAGAGCTAGAAGAACGAAGTGAGAGTCTTCTTCAGGCCTCTGGTGGTGCTTCTTGGATACTGCTTATATGCTCGATTTGCATAACCCCGGCGCTTTTCGAAGAGTTTCTCTTCCGCGGCTATCTTCAAGGCACGTCCAGTCTTCGATTCAAATCCCCGCTGTCGTGGATTCTTCCGGGAGCGTATTTCGCGCTGATACATCAAAACTACTTCGGCCTCGGAGCCCTGCTCGTTATAGGACTGTATCTGGCATTCGTGTTCGAGGCGAGTGGAAGCATCTATCCGGGGATGCTCGTGCATTTTCTCTATAATGGAACAGTACTCCTGCTTTCGAATGCAGTCGAACTTCCATCCTGGCTTTACGCTGAATCAGGTTTCGTCAAACCATGGGTCGTTGCGGCGGCCCTGCCGTTCGCCGCGGCGGGCGTCTGCGGTCTGGTACTTCCGCGGCGTGCTCGCGCCTCCATCATTCAGTGATACAAGGCCGCCGGCGAAGGTATCAGCCGGCGGCCTTTCAGCGGACGGCCGCTATGAACGCTTATAGTTCTTTATCGCGTTCTTTATCGTCGTTTCGAGCTCGTCGCGCTTTACACGCACCTGCTCCATGCTGTCGCGGAAGCGCAAGGTGACCGTGTTATCTTCCTTGGTTTGATAATCGACGGTGACGCAGAAGGGCGTTCCGATCTCGTCCTGGCGGCGGTACCGTCGTCCGATAGCCCCGCTCTGATCGTAGTCGGTCGTAAACTCCTCCTTGAGAGATTGACGTATATCCTGGGCGATCTCCGCAAGACCGTCCTTTTTCATGAGGGGCAGGACGGCGACGGTCACCGGCGCGAGGATGGGATGGAAATGGAGGACGGTGCGCCAATCGTCGTCGTTTCCCTTGTCGGCGACCTTCTGGTCCTCGTACGCGTCGCAGAGGATCATGAGGAGCTGACGCGTCAAGCCCGCGGATGTTTCGATGATATAGGGCGTATAGCGCTTGTTGCCGTCGTCCTGATCGATGTACTGGAGGTCCTTGCCCGAGAATTGCTGATGGCGCGAAAGATCGTAATCGGATCGATTGTGGATTCCTTCGAGTTCCTTGAATCCCATGGGGAACTCGTATTCGATGTCGTAGGCGTCCTTCGCGTAGTGCGCGAGTTCCCCGGGGCCGTGCTGATGCCAGCGCAGCTTTTCCATGCGGACGCCGAGCTTCTCGTAGTATTTCCATCGTTCGGCGCGCCAGTATTCGAAATACTTCTCGTCATCGCCGGGTTTAACGAAATACTGCATCTCCATCTGCTCGAATTCGCAGGTTCGGAAGATGAAGTTCTTCGTGACGATCTCGTTGCGGAAGGCCTTGCCGACCTGGGCGATGCCGAATGGAATCTTCATGCGGTTTGATTGAATTATATTCTTGTAATTGACGTAGATTCCCTGGGCTGTTTCGGGCCGCAGGTAGATGAGACCGGAGCCGTCGTCTACAGGACCTATATTCGTCTTGAACATCAGGTTGAACTTCCTGGTGTCGGTGAGCTCGCCCCCGCACTCGGGGCACTCTTTTTTTTCCAGCTTTGCTTGATCTATCTGATCGGCGCGGAAGCGCATTTTGCATTTTTTGCAGTCGACCAGGGGATCGGTGAAATTTTCGACATGACCCGAGGCTTCCCAGGTGCGCGGATGCATGAGGATGGCGGCGTCGAGCCCCACGATGTCGTCGTGAAGCTGGGTCATCTCCTTCCACCAGAATCTTTGAATCCGGTTTTTCAATTCGATGCCCATGGGGCCGTAATCCCAGGCTCCGGCCTGTCCGCCGTAGATTTCCGAGGATTGAAAGACGAAGCCCCTCCGCTTCGCGAGTGAGACGATCTTCTCCATCGTCACGGTGCTGTCCATGTACGCTCTCCGCGGGTCCTGATTCCGCCCCGCCGCCGGATGCGGCGGCGCGCCTTGACGGGGCATGGGGGCCGCGCCGACCCGGGGTGGCGAAACCCTGTCCCGAAGGTATCCGATAGAAATCGAGCCCGCCGTCCGCGGGCCCGTTTCCAGCGAAGTATCGGCAGTATATGGCAAAAGGAATGAAGAGCGCTAGCGGTAAGCGCAGCACTGTCCTGAGCGCCAATTAATCGTTTTCTAACCGCCCCTTAATGAGAATGGAGCGTTCATTCGGAATCCTCCTGTATCGGGAGAACAGCGACATGCCGAAGAAGAGTTCCACGCTCCTCGCCAGAATTCTCATGATTTCGATAGGCGGCATGACGGCGACCGCCCTCATGTCTCTCTGGCTCACAGCGGCCATCCTGAGATCAATGTCCACGGAGATCGTGGAGACGGCTTACTCAGACATTCTTGACGGTGTTATGAAGTCATTCTCGACCTCGACGACGATAGCCTATGGATCGTTATCCTTGAACGGAGGTCGGCTGCTGGCCGAGGGCGGTATTGATGTCGGCAGGACTTCCCAGGTCGTCGATCTCGTGAGCAGGCAGTCGGCGCTCGGTTGTGCGATCCTCAGACGCGATGCCTCTGCATACGTTATTGTGCAGACGAGCATCCGCGGCCCTGATTCAAAGCGGCTCGAGGAGATGACGGTAAACTTCGACGCAGAAGCGCTCACCGCGCTTGAGTCGGGGCAGGCATTCAAAGGCCGTATAGCCATAGCTTCCCATCCATATATTGTCGTCGTGGAACCGATTCTCGATGATTCATCAAGGACGATCGGAGCACTGTTGGTCGGCCAAGCCCTCGCAGCCGTGGAATTGTTGATCTCGGAAGGCTTCTCCAAGATCCGCCTGCAGCTGATTCTTTGGAGTATCGTCGCCGCCCTGAGCGGCGGGGCCGTCGGTTTTCTATTGCTGCATTCATCTTTCAAGCCGCTCAGGCACACGGTCGCGGCGTTGAAGGAGATCGTAGCCGCGGGCGGGGACCTTACGCTCAGAATAGAAGCGAAACGCAATGACGAGACCGGCCAACTTGCCCGATATTTCAACGCGTTTATAGAGAGACTGCGTGGTGAATTCCGCCGGATGAAGACCGAAACCGAATTACTGCGCGAAAAGGCCACGGCGCTCGAGCAGAGCGCCGTAACGAGTTCGTCGTCGGTGAAGCGGATATCATCCGAATTGGAGCAGCTAAGCACGAAAGTGGCCGAGCAAAGCGCGAGCGTATCGGAAGCCTCCAGCGCGGTTTCGAGAATATCGCAGCGGATAGATCTACTTGACCGTAGGATATCCGAGGAGGTTGAAGGTATTGAAGCCTCGAAGGGATGGATCGATGCGATCGGTAAAGGGATCGATAACGTGAACCAAAAGGTTTTCGATCTCGTTAAGCGCTTCGAGACATTGACGAACGCATCGCGGGAAGGACGGGCGGCTATGCACGATGCCATGGAAAGCGTTGAACGAACCTCGAAGAAATCGGAGGCGGTGCTTGAACTCAATGATCTCATCTCCGACGTCGCGGAACGAACCAGTATACTCGCGATCAACGCGGCCATCGAGGCGGCGCACGCGGGGAAAAGCGGCAGCGGATTCGCGGTAGTCGCCGATGAAATCCGGATTCTCGCCGAGGAAGTCGCTCTGCGGGCGGACGAGACGGCGAAGGGCATCCGCGATATCAGAGAGACAATCGCCCAGCTCGTGGATATTTCGCAAAGAGTGGGCGAAGCTTTTGGAACTGTCGATGATCTGGTCGCTCATGCGAACACGGCGCTCGGCGAACTTGCCGAGGATATGTCCGAGCATAGATCACGTGTCAGCACGGCGATACAAGAACTCTCTGATTCAGGCAGTTCTGCGAAGGCCATCTTCGCCGGATCGACCGAAATGAAAGCGAGCGGCCGCCGCATTATCGAAGAAATGAGAAACTTGCTCGAGTCGGCGAAACATATCGAGAACGGCCTCCGCGCCATTTCGTCCGAAGCGGAAATAATCACTGCGGAGGCCGCTCTGACGGTCGAAGCCGCGGAGGCGAACAGGCTCTGCGCGTCCGCGCTCGAAGCTGAATTGGCGCCCTACAAAACAGAAGCTGGGAGATCGACCGAACTCCAGAACCTTCGTCCTCCCTCGGCGATCGAGGAGGATGCTGTTCCTGCGGCCGTGCGCATCAAACAGGTATCAGCATTCGCTGTCCAAGAACTCAAAGGAGCCTTTGAGCGGAACTGAGGATCAACGCGAATCGCCTTTCCGAACCGCTCCTCGATCCTCAGCCGCCCTTCTTTTCGATTTTAGCCCAGGTATCCTTGAGGCCGACGGAACGATTGAATACAAGCCTGCCGGGTTTCGAATCGGGATCGCAGCAGAAGTAGCCCATGCGTTCGAACTGATAGTGATCCTCGACCTTGGCGCCGCCCAGGCTCGGCTCGGCGTATGAGTCTGCGAGAATGATCTTCGAATTCGGATCGATGGTCGTCACCCAGTCCACGCCGGGGGGGACGTCCATAGGACGCTCAGCCGGGAAGAGATGCTCATAAAGCCGCACTTCGATCGGCAGTGCGTGCTGGGCCGAGACCCAGTGGATGGTCCCCTTGACTTTCCGATTGTCGGGCGCGTCCCCGCCCCGCGTGGCCGGATCGTAGCTGCAGCGCACCTCGAGGATCTCGCCGGTGGAGGGATCCTTCGAAAAGCCGGTGCAGGTGACGATGTAGCCGTAGCGCAGTCTCACTTGATTCCCCGGGAAAAGGCGGAAGTACTTGGGCGGCGGGTTTTCGGCGAAATCGTCGCGCTCGATGTAGAGGACCTTCGAGAACGGAACCATCCGCGTGCCGGCCGAGGGATCTTCGGGATTGTTGACCGCTTCGAGCTCTTCCACCCTGCCTTCTGGCCAATTTTCGATAACAAGCTTCAAGGGGCGAAGGACGGCCATGACGCGGGGCGCGGTCTTATTGAGTTCCTCGCGGAGACAGTGTTCGAGGAGTTGGATATCGACAAGCGAGTTCGTCTTTGAGACGCCGATGCGCGACAAAAAGTCGCGGATCGAGCTGGGGGTGTAGCCTCTTCTTCGAAGTCCCGACAGCGTCGGCATGCGTGGGTCGTCCCAGCCTGAGACATAGCCTTCCTCGACAAGTCTGAGGAGCCAGCGTTTTGAAAGAACGAAATGCGATATGTTGAGCCGCGCGAATTCGATCTGGCGTGAAGGGAAGACCTCGGCCTCGCGGATGAACCATTCGTAAAGCGGCCTGTGAATCTCGTACTCCATCGAACAGAGCGAATGCGTAACCCCCTCGATGGCGTCGGAGAGCGGATGCTGGAAATCGTACATCGGATAGATGCACCATTTCGTGCCTGTCCGCCAGTGGGGTGTGTGTCGTATACGATACATCGGCGGGTCGCGCATGATGAGGTTCGGATGGGCCATATCTATTTTTGCGCGCAGCGTCTTCGATCCGTCGGGGAATTCGCCGGCGCGCATCCGCGCGAAAAGGTCGAGATTTTCCTCCACCGAGCGGTCGCGCCACGGACTGTTGCGGCCTGGCGGCGTGATCGTAATGTTGTTTTTGTCCGGCACGTTGGTTCCGCGGTATTCGCTCATCTCTTCGGCCGAAAGATCGTCGACGTAGGCCTTGCCCTTCTTTATCAGCTTGACGGCCAGTTCGTAGAGCTGTTCGTAATAATCCGAAGCGTAGAACTCACGGTCCTCCCAATCGTAGCCGAGCCACTGTATGTCGCGTTTTATCGCTTCGGCGTATGAGATATCCTCTTTTTCCGGATTTGTGTCGTCGAAGCGGAGATTACACTTGCCTCCGAAAGCCTCGGCGACGCCGAAGTCGATGCTGATCGCCTTTGCGTGGCCGATGTGAAGCCAGCCGTTGGGCTCGGGCGGATACCGGGTGAGGACATGATCGTAACGGCCCGATGCGAGGTCGGCAGCCACAGCCTCGCGGATGAAGTCGCTGGTCTCTGAATCGGACTCTTTGAAAGAAGCAGCGGGATTGTCGGACACGAAGTACTCCTTGCCGCGCTTCAGGGGCGCGGTGAATAAGGAGTATGCCGTTCCCGAGGATCGCAGGTCAAGAACGAGGGAATGTCGCGAGAGCGCGCTCGACGCGCTGCACCGCGCGCTCGACGCCGATCAGACGGATCGATTCGAACAATGGCGGGCTCACCCGCGAGCCCGTAACGGCGACGCGGAGCGGAGCCATAAAATCCCCGAATTTCGCGCCCAGGCGCTCGGCCTCCGCTCTGAACCTGTGTTCGCAGTCCTCGATATCAGAAAAATCGCAGGAAGGAAGGAGAGACGCGGCCGCGGCGAGAAGCTCGGCGGAACGAGCGATATCGAGTTTCTTGGGAATGAACTCTTCGACCGGCGGAACCGCAGGTTCTTCGAAGAGATAGCGCATGATCTGCGGGGCGTCGGCGAGGAATTTGAGCCGTTCCTTGACGATCGGCATGGCTTCCCGCGTCAGTCGTTTCTGATGTTCGTCCGGGCCGTCGGCACCGAATATTCCAGCGGCTGTCAGAAAAGGGGTCACAAGGTCGGCAAGTTCCTCGTCGCTCTTCATACGGATGTACTGCCCGTTGTACCACTCGAGCTTTTGATAATCGAAGACGGCAGGCGCCTTATTCAGCTTTTCGATTTTGAAGAGCCTCTCGAGCTCGGCCAAGCTGAAGAGGTCCCTACCCTCCTCGTAGGAGCATCCGAGGTGAGACACGTAATTGATCAGCGCCTCGGGAAGATAGCCCGCCTTGCGGAACTCATCGACCGCGGTCGCGCCGTGGCGTTTCGAAAGTTTGTGCCCGTCCTGGCCGAGGACCATCGGCAGATGGATGAGCTCGGGCGGCTCCCAGCCGAAGGCCTTGTACATGACGATGTGCAGAGGAGCCGAGGGGATCCACTCCTGGGCCCTCGTGATATGCGTTATGCGCATCAGGTGGTCGTCGACGACATTGGCGAGGTGATAGGTCGGGAAGCCGTCCGACTTGAGAAGTACGGGATCGGGACTCACATCCTCGTTTTTCCACTCGATATCGCCGAGGAGGGCGTCGTGGAATTTGGTTGAGCCCTCGAGGGGGATTTTGAGCCGAATGACGGCCTTTTCACCGGCGGCGACACGGGCCGCGGCCTCGTTCGGGTCGAGGTTGCGACAGTGCCTGTCATAGCCGAGATCCGAGCTTTCGGATTGTTCCTGGCTCGCCCTGAGTTTGGCGAGGCGCTCTTCGTCGCAGAAGCAATAGTAGGCCATGCCCATCTCGACGAGCCGCAGGGCGTGTTCTCGGTATATCGAAATACGCTCGGACTGAATGTAGGGGCCGTAGGGGCCGCCGACATCGGGACCTTCGTCCCAGTGAAACCCGAGCCAGGCGAAGGTGTCGTAGAGATTCTTGACGTATTCATCGGCATACCGAGTCCTATCGGTATCCTCGAGGCGGAGAATGAATGTCCCGCCGCATGAGCGGGCGAACAGGTAGTCGAACAAAGCTGTTCTTACACTTCCTATGTGCTGAAGTCCCGTCGGGGACGGGGCGTAGCGGACGCGGACGCTCATCATGATCTCCTGGCGGTAGGAATGGCGCGATAATACCATGGAGGGGACCGGCTTGGCCAAGCCGGTCCCCCGCCCGCTATCGCTACCGCAAGAGCGGATCAGGACAGGCCCTTGCCCAGGATCAGGAGGGCATTGGATAGGAGGAGGCCGGCTGTCCCGATCAGGAAGCACAGGGCATAGCCGAGAAAGGCCGGGATCCCGGGACGGCGCCGTTCGGTTATCGCATACACGATCCTCGCCGCGACTCCGATGATGGCGTCTACGATGAGCAGCAACGAAGAAATTCTGAGAATGCCCAAGAGTATCCTCTGTGTTTCGTCAAGAAAAAACGAAAATGATCCGACAACCCAGAAAAAGAACGAAAACAAAAAACCAAAAAGAAACAAAAGACCCGCTCGTTTGACGAGGATGAGTGAGAGCGGCTTGTGCTCGGCTTTGGCTTTTCGCTCGGGGCCGTCGACCTGCATTCTGGTTTCCCTAGTCATTATCGGCTACTATTACTGTGAGCAGACTGCCCCTGCTCATAAAAGCGATTTGTCCCTGAATCGTCAAAGGGGCGTCCCCGGCAAGATTCCCAGAGGTTGGAAGGCGATGGATTATCTGTTCAACTTCAACAAACTCGGCTATCTCAGAGAGAAGCTGAGACCTGAAGGCTGTATTCTCTGTCATGTGGCCGCTGCTTCACCCGATGTCGAGCGCCTTGTCGTCGTCGAAACTCCGCTCGTCATTGTTTCGCTCAACCTCTATCCCTACAATCCCGGGCACCTCATCATTTTCCCCCGCCGCCATATTGTCGATATCCGCGCCCTGGATATGGACGAACGCTCGGAAGTCGACCGCCTGACCCGCGCCAGTCTCGACGCCTTGGACAGCTTGATGCGGCCCTCGGGCTACAATATCGGCTATAACATGGGCTTGGCCGCCGGAGCCAGCATCGAACATCTGCACCTTCACGTAATCCCGCGCTATGAGCACGAGATCGGAATCCTCGAGCTTATCGGCGGTTCGCGCGGACTCGTACAAGATCCGCGGGAGACGCAGGCGAAACTTGCCGCCCTGTTGTCCGGCGTCTAGCGGAAGACCTCTCTCGGGGCGGCAATACCGGGCTGACAGGCCGGTAAAGGTTTTCATGCAAATTCAAGAACGACGAGAAGATCGCCCCGCCCTGCACAGACACTGAACTGTCCTGAATCGGCTCGGTTGCTTACGCCGAAGTCCCCCGGCCCCCAGTGAAGGCCGTCGATCGGCCAGGTAAGGCCTTCACTGTGCATTTCCGATGCGCCGGCGGCGAGGGGGAAGAGTGATACCGTCCCCCCCGGCCTGGTCGAGAAGCAGCGCTGTTCGCCTTCCTTGAGTAGATAGACTGCCGCGGATGCGGTATACCATTCGGAGGGCCGCGGCGAGGGACGTTCGAAAAGCGCGCGGATCGCGAGAAGATGGTCGAGGCGGCCTCCCCCGCCGCCGGCGAGTACGATCGTGTCGACCCCGACAGCGGAGAGGGCCTCGAGGCCCAGTTCTGTATCGGTTTTGTCCTTGTCCCGGGGTGAGATCGATATAGTTGCACGGGGGAATCGTTTGATGATCGTGGGGTCCGAGATGCTGTCCATGTCACCGACGATCATGTCCGGTTCGAGGCCCCAGGCGATAAGCGTATCCAGTCCCGAATCGGCGGCGCAGATCCGATCGAAATCCGAGAAACGATGTTCGAGGCGGCTGCGCGGCGGCGCCTCCCCTCCGCAGACTAACAGTCCTGTCATCGGCGCTCAGTCTCACGTTCTGCTGCCGTACTGTCAAGGCTTGTACATCGCCCCGCACCCGTTGTACCGTCGCTTCGTATGGCATTTATTCGGCCTCCGCGCGAGATGCGCGAATTCGCGGGAGTTTTCGATGCTGCGGGTAAACGCTGCTTCCTGGTCGGCGGCGCCGTGCGCGATTATTGTCTCGCTCGTCCGGTCAGCGATTTCGATGTCGCCACCGACGCCCGTCCCGATGAGGTCATGCGGCTTTTCCGTCGCGTCATACCGACCGGCGTCAAGCATGGAACCGTCACGGTTCTCTGGAAGGGTCTGAGTGTCGAGGTCACCACCTTCCGCACCGAGGCCGACTACGGCGACGGACGCCATCCCGACTCGATACGCTACGCCGCGACCATCGAAGAGGATCTTTCGCGGCGGGATTTTTCGATCAATGCCATGGCCTACGATCTCGTGTCAGGAGATTTCGTCGATCCATTCCGGGGCCGCGAGGACATTCGTTCACGGCTGATCCGTGCGGTCGGTGACCCCCTGGAGCGGTTCCGCGAA
Source organism: uncultured Treponemataceae bacterium (assembly GCA_964540615.1). GTDB lineage: Bacteria > Spirochaetota > Spirochaetia > Treponematales > Rectinemataceae > CAZXXZ01. The sequence goes on from CAZINN010000001.1 coordinate 53,949, forward strand.
GACGGCCTGCGGCCCCTTCGCGCCCTCCGCTTCGCCGCCCAGCTCGGCTTCGCAATCGACGGAGAAACCTTGAGCGCCATACCGGCTTCGCTCGACAGACTCGCCCTGGTATCGGCCGAACGCATCCGAGACGAGCTTAACAAAATACTACTCTCGCCGATTCCCTCGCGGGGCCTGCGGCTCATGGAAAGCACGGGAATGCTCGCGCTCCTCATCCCCGAACTGGCGGCCTGCAGAGGCGTAGAACAAAAAAGCAATCATGTCTATGACGTCCTCGATCATCTGTACGCCTGCACCGACGCGATACGACCCGAACTCGTACTTCGTCTGACCGCGCTTCTTCACGACATCGGCAAGCCGGCAGCAAAGGTCGAAGCGCCGGGCCGAGAGCCGACCTTCCATCGACACGAGTCCATATCGGCGGATATCGCGGAAGTTATTCTCAGGCGTCTGCGCTTTCCCAATGAAGTTCTCAAAGACGTCGTCCACCTCATCCGCGAACACATGTTTGCGTACGACGATGCCTGGAGCGACGCCGCGGTGCGGCGCTTTATCGCGCGCGTCGGCGTCGAATCGATTGATCGTCTTCTCGATCTCCGCGTCGCCGACGGCAGCGCGATAATCGGTAAGCCGATCGATCCACGCACGCTCGAACCGCTCCGCGACCGGATCAAGACTGTGCTTGACGCCAAACAGGCCTTCGGCCTGGCCGACCTCGCCGTCAAGGGCGGGGACCTCGCGGGGATAGGCGTTCCCCCGGGGCCGGTCATGGGAGCGATGCTCAAGGAGCTTCTCGAAACAGTCATGGACGATCCCTCGCTCAACGAGCGCACGAGGCTTCTCTTGATAGCCGAAAAACTCAAAGGCAAATACGGTCTAGAATAATTGTATAACTGAATGGACGGAGCGTCGGTCGTCGCGGTCTATTGGCGCTCGACCTGGAGCATTCGCGCGGATTCGATGCCGCCTGTCGCCATGATCGCGTCGTAGGCCGCCTTGGCGGCGCCTTGCTCGGCCTCTTTTTTGTTCTTGCCGGAAACAGGACCGTAGACGACGCCTCCCAGTTCGCAGCATACCCAGAATGTCCTGTCGTGGTCGGGGCCGGACTTTTTCGTCAGACGGTATACCGGATAAGTCTTGAGATACTTCTGCGAATACTCCTGGAGTATTGTTTTGTAGTCCTTATGGTGGCGGTTCTGGAGAACCTTGCCGATTTCCGGTTCGATGAGCCGCTTGACGAATTTGAAGCATGAATCGAAGCCCGAGTCGAGGTAGTAAGCCCCGATCACCGCCTCCATCGCGTCGGCGAGAATCGCCTTTTTTGTGCGGCCCCCCGATTGCTCCTCACCCTTGCCGATGAGCAGACAGGCATCAACCCCGAGATCCTTGGCTAATTCAGAAAGCGTGTCTTCGGAGACGACATAGCTTTTTATCCGGGCGAGTTCGCCCTCGGAACGATCGCCGAGCGACTCGTAGAGACAGGCCGCCGCTACAAGACCGAGCACTGCATCGCCGAGGAATTCCAAACGCTCATTGTTTTGCGATCGGGAGGCGTCCTCATGTTGGCAGGATCGGTGGGTAAAAGAAAGGTTCAGGAGTTCGAGACTCCTGAACCGTATCCCTGCCGTGGCTTGAAAGGCCGCAAGAACAGTCTTTCTGCCGCGGGACAGCGCTTCCTTTCCCTTGAACAGCACGGATGCGTCGTCCGGCGGAGTAAGCCGCCTTACTTTACCTGGGTCTTGATAAACTCGTAGGCATCCTTGACAGTTTCGAACTCGTTCGCCTTCTCGTCCGGGATCGTGATGCCGAGTTCTTCTTCGATACCGTACACGAGCTCGTAAGTGTCGAGGCTGTCGGCGCCCAGGTCCTGCCGAAAACTGGCTTCCATGGTGATCTTGTCTTCTTCGACTTCGAGCTTCTCGGCGATGATTTTTTTGATTTTGGTGAACAGCTCGTCCATGCCGATCTCCTTATGCCTTTGATTCGGGGGTCATCACATGCCGCCCGCGATAGAAACCGCACTTGGGGCAGACCCGGTGCAGGAGAACGGGGTTGCCGCAATTTCCGCAGGTGACGAGGGTGGGAGCGGTCAATTTCATATTGATTGACTGACGCCGCCTCGTCCTCGCCTTCGACGTCCTAAATTTGGGTACAGCCATTACAAAACCTCATTGTTCTGGATAGCTCTCGGATATATCGGATAGGTACCCTACACAAATGTTCAAAAGTTGTCAAGCATGACTCTTTGGTGACAGGTCCCGCCGCTATTCGGAGAACTGCCTTTGGGGACCCTCTAAGGTTTATCGGGGGGAATCCCCCATTTTTTTCACAAGCGCGGCAGCGACGATCGGCGGGACCAGGGCGGAAAGATCACCGCCGTACATGGCGATTTCTTTGACCGCGCTCGACCTGATCGCACAGTGCCGAGGGTCGGCGGGGATGAAAACCGTCTCGAGAGTATGGCCTATGCCTCGGTTCAAGACCGAAATATCATACTCATACGAAAAATCCGCTGAATTTCTGAGACCGCGGACAAGAACCGAGCACCCATTTTGAAGGGCGAAATCAGCGACGAGACCGGTACATGCATGCACCGAAACCCCATCCCGGCCATGGCACAGCTCTCGAAGGAGTTCGAGTCGTTCCTCGATGGAGAATACGCTTTTTTTCGTGCTGTTGACGCCGACGACGACGAAGATTTCATCGAAAAGGCGCCGGGCACGCTCGAGAATGTCGATATGTCCGAAGGTGGGAGGATCGAAAGAACCCGGATATGCGGCCCGTATCATGGCGGAACTCTAGTCGTACCTGCCCTGCCGGTCAAGATGGATCGGACTTCTTCCCAGGAAACTGCAGCGAGTATAGGATCAGCCTATGAGCAGAACACTCGATCAAACGAAGCCTGATACCACCGGAATCCTGCGGGCGATTCTTCTCGCGGCGAGCTCCGCCCTGTTCATGACCCTCGCCGTTCCCAATGAATTGATGAACTACGGTTTCCCTCTTCTTGGATTTCTCGCCCTCGTGCCGCTGTATATCGCCGTCTCCGGCTGCGCCGCTCCCAGGTCGGCGGCGCTTGTGACCGGTGGTTTCGGGGCGCTTCAACACGCCCTGACGAGTTTCTGGCTCTGGTACTTCAAGGATTTCCGATTTTGGACATTGGGCACGACGACCATCGCCTACTTCGTCGTGTATGCCGTATACGGGCTCTACCTTTGGTTAAGCCTGAATCGCGGCGGGAAGGCCCGTCCGGCTCTTTTTGCCCTGTTCTGGGTTATGTTTGAATACCAGAAGTCAGTCGGCTTCCTTGGGTATCCCTGGGGTCTCCTTCCGTATTCATTGACCGAAGCCCTGCCGTTTATTCAGATCGCGGATATCACGGGGATTTACGGCATCACCGCCTACTTGGCCTTGTGCAACGCGGCCATAGCGGAAGCCTGTATCGGCGGCTGGAGAGCTTCTACGTCGATGCCGCGCAGCGAATTGCCATTCCCCGCCACCGCGGCCTCTTCGGCGATGCCCAAGCGATTTCGACTCGGCTATATCGCGGCGGCGGCGGCCCTCGTTCTCGTTTCGCTGGGCTATGGTCTATGGCGGCTCTCCGCTCCGATACCGATAAAGGAGAGCTTCTCGGCGGTTCTTGTCCAGACCAATGCCGATCCCTGGATGGATGAAGAGGAGAAGGCCCTCGGCATAACGGTGAAACTCGCCCGCGAGGCGGTCGCATCGTCGCCGAATCCGACCGACCTCGTCGTATTCAGCGAAACGCTGCTGCGCAGACCCTACGCCGAATTCCGTTCGTATTATACGCGCCATCCTACTGCGGATCCGCTGATCCCCTTCATCAAGAGCTCGGGGGCCTGGTTATTGACGGGAGCCCCGGTCATCATCGATTGGGCGAACTACGAGGGGACCAATTCGGCCATCCTCATCGACCCGCAGGCCAGGCTTGTCGATTCATACGCCAAACTCCATCCGGTGCCCTTCGCCGAAGCGATTCCGTTCTGGGATGTCAAATTTTTTCGAGAGTTCATTCAAAACGTCGTGGGGCTCGCTTCGGGCTGGATAATGGGCTCGGAGTATACAATTATGAAACTTCCACTTCGCGGCGCTGCGATTTCTTTTGGGGCCCCGATCTGCTTCGAGGACGCCTTTCCCGACGTCTGTAGGCAATTCTATCTGCGCGGTGCCGATGTATTGATAAACCTGACCAATATCTCGTGGTCCCGAACCATCAGCGCCGAAATACAGCACTGGGCGGCGGCACGTTTCAGGGCGATAGAATCGCGCCATACCCTCGTTCGATCTACAAATGGAGGAGTCTCATGTGTGGTCGACCCCTATGGACGGAACCTCGTGTCTCTGCCGCTTTTCGAGTCGACAGCCAGGTGTGTTCAGGTGCCTGTCTACGATCCAGGCCGGATGACGCCGTATATCGCCTATGGAGATTGGTTCGCCCTCGCCGCAGTGTTACTTTTCGCCGTATCGGCCGTTATACTCATGATAAAGGAATTTAGGCCTGCTTTCTTCAATGAATATGCTGCATCGATCGGGCAAAGGAGGTGAGGATGAGCTTCATCGAACAGCTTGAGGAATATCCGCTGTCCGAGTTGGTACGTTACAAATCCGGATCACCCCAGGACGCCGTCGCCTTTGTCGGGACCCTGCGGAAACACCCCTATGAATCGGATAAATTCATATTGATCGCCGAGCGTCCCGATTCCGAACCGGCCATACTTGAGTTCCGGACGGCGGATGTCATAGCCGTCGAGGAGATGCCGTCCATCGTGGACGAGATGGGTGCATCGCGGAGCGTCTCGAAGCTCTGGGTCCGGCGGGGGAGTATCGGGCTTCGCTATGAGCCCTTCGAGGTCGGCGAGCCGCTCCGATACCGTTCCCACAGCCGAAACCTGACAGGCTTCTGACAAGCGTCGTGAGGGAGGGGCAGACGAAACAGCAGTATGAATCCCCGAGGCCCCAGGCTGCGTATTGGGCTGTGTCGAAGGATAATCGTGTCGAGTGTTCTCTCTGCTTTCATCGATGCTCGATCGCCCCCGGCAGGTCCGGCGTATGCCGTGTTCGACGCAATGAAAACGGAGTACTGAACCTGCCCTTCTACGGCGTCGCCTCTTCGATCGCCGTCGATCCAATCGAAAAAAAACCCCTGCATCATTTTTTACCGGGCAGCGGCATCCTTTCGATCGGCTTTTTCGGATGCAACCTCCGCTGCCCTTTTTGCCAGAACTGGGAAATTTCACAGGAGCATCCCGATACCTCGGCGAGACGAATCGAACCCGGCGATCTTGTTCCCTTCGCGAAACGAGCCGGAACGCCCTCGATCGCCTATACCTACTCGGAGCCCACTGTTCATTTCGAATTTGTCCGTGAGTCGATGCGACGGGCGCGGGAAGCCGGCCTTCGCACGGTTTTGGTGACCAACGGCAGTCTCCTCGAGCCTCCCGCGCTCGAGCTGCTCAGCTTGACCGATGCGGTCAACATCGATCTTAAGTGCTGGTCCTCCGAGGGCTATTCGAAAGTCCTCGGCGGTGATTTGGAGACGGTTCTTGCATTTATCCGCAGGGCCGCGAAACTCTGCCATGTCGAGGTCACGACGCTGGTCGTGCCCGGTCTGAGCGATTCCGCGGCCGACATCGATTCGATAGCGATGTTTCTCGCCTCTCTGCCCGCGGTCATTCCTTTTCATCTTTCGGCCTATCATCCGGCCTGGCGCTTCAAGGCTCCTTCCACCTCCGCTGCGCTTATGGCCTCGCTCGCCGAACATGCGAAAAAACATCTTGAGTATGTGTACGTCGGTAATGTGCCCGGCGCCGGATCCGATACGATCTGTCCGAACTGCGGTGCAACGGTCATCCGCAGGCGCGCATACTCCATCGATACGAGCGCTTTGACTGTTGTTTCCGGATCCGCCGCCTGTGCATCCTGCGGCGCACGGCTCCCTATTGTGGTGTAAGTGCTCTTGACTTTTTACCCCGGCTTTGGCATTGTGTCCGCACTTATTGCACGGTGGGTGTAGCTCAGCTGGTTAGAGCGCCAGACTGTGGATCTGGGTGCCGTGGGTTCGAATCCCATCACCCACCCTACGGCTGCACCCGATCGAGGGTTCGGTCGCAAGCCCGCAAGGGCCGGAGGGCCTTGGGTCCGCCTTTGCGTTCGTAGCTCAGCTGGATAGAGCGACGGACTTCGAATCCGTAGGTCGCAGGTTCGATTCCTGTCGGACGCACGTGCATGAGGTACATGGGCCGCTAGCTCAGCTGGCAGAGCAGCAGACTCTTAATCTGCGGGTCGCAGGTTCGATGCCTGCGCGGCTCAAAGGCGGTCGGGGGACGATAAAGCCTCCAATCGCGTTAAGTATAAAGGGCCGTCACTTGATGGCCGCGGGAACCCTTGACAGAGGGATATGCCCTGTTTACCATGCGGCGCGTCGATGCGGGTGAAACTGCGACGCGAGAGTGGTGGAATGGCAGACACGCCAGACTTAGGATCTGGTGCCCTTAAGGCGTGAGGGTTCAAGTCCCTTCTCTCGCATCATCGGATGCGACGGGGACACGCAGCACGCGGGAATAGCTCAGTGGTAGAGCGCCACCTTGCCAAGGTGGATGTCGCGGGTCCGACTCCCGTTTCCCGCTCTTCAAGAACGAGGCGATCCGAACGGCCGGATCGCCTTTTTTTTCACTCACCGGCGGGAAAATCAGCCGGTCGAGAGCGTCATAGCCGTGCCGCCGGAGCGGCCCATCTCAGCATCGAGAGGCATCCTGTGATTTCCAGTAAGAACATCGAACGACTCGAACACTCAAAAGCCAGGCTCAGCCTGACGGTACCGCGGGACGAAGTAAAAAAAGAATACGATGCACTGCTGCGCGAATACTCGAAAAGTGTGCGAATCGACGGGTTCAGGCCCGGGCACGTACCCGCCTCGGTTCTCGAGCGCAAATTCGGCGAGGGCCTTAAATTGGACGCCATGGGCCGGATTATGGACAAGGCCGTTCAGGAAGCGCTCAAAGACGCGGACAGGATGGAACAGCCTATCGTGTACTCGAGCCCGAGCCTCGACGGACAGCCCGATTTTTCGCTTGAGGCGGATTTCAGCTTCGCCGTCACCTATGATGTCTTTCCGGCGGTCGAGGTGGGCGATTGGAAGGGAATCGAGGTGGAACTGCCCCAGGTCGAGATCAGCGATGAGGACGAGGCGCGCGAGCTCGAAGATATCCGCGAACGCAACGCTATCGTCGTCGAGCGCGAGGCCGGAGTGCCCGCAGCCAGGGGCGATGTCGTCACTCTGTCCTTCCATGAGATCGGCGAGGACGGTCAGATCCTGGCTGGAACAGAACGCCAGGATTTTACGTTCGAAATCGGAACAGGCTACAATATCTATAAATTCGACGACGACATCGTCGGCATGAAACGGGATGAGGAGAAAATTCTTGAGAAATCCTATCCAGCCGATTTCGAGTTTAAAGAGCTTGCGGGGAAGACGGTGAAGCTTTCGGTCAAAGTGACAAAGATAAAAGAGAAAAAGCTCCCCGCCCTGGACGATGAACTTGCGCAGGACGTGTCCGAGAAGTACCAGACCCTGGCCGACCTGCGGGCGGATATCCGCTCTCATCTCGAAAAACGGCTCGCCGAGAAGACCAGACAGCTGCAGGAGCAGGCCGTCGTCGAAACCCTGCTCTCCCGTTCGAAGGCCGATATTCCCGAGTCGATGATCGATGCCGAAATCGCCATGCGGATGAAGAGCTTTATGCGGCAGCTGGGCATCTCCGAAGACGAGAAATTCGACCGTTTCCTCTCATATTCCGGGAAAACCCGCGCAGATCTGGCCGCCGAGTGGCGGGATTCCGCGCTCAAGTCGATTATGACGCGTTTGATTCTCGAGAAACTTGTCGAAGAGGGCGGCTACGACTGCTCCGACGCCGATCTCGAAGCCGAGTTCTCCCGCCAGGCCTCGGAGACCAGCCTGTCGGCCGCCGAAATCAAGGCCGAGTATGAAAAACGCGGTACTATGGAATACCTCCGCGAGCGTATCAAGGAGGATAAGCTGATGGCGGCCATACTCGCCGAAGCCAAGATCAAGAAAGGGAAGAAGATTTCATTCATGGACATGCTCAAGGAATCTGAGTAAGTTACGAGAATGAGGTATACGCCGATGAACGAAAAGATGGTCTGGACCCTCCCTCAGGTTATCGAGCAATCGGGCAACACCGAGCGATTCTACGACATATACTCCCGCCTGCTTAAGGACAGGATCATCTTCATCGACGGGGAGATCAACGACGTCAACGCCGATATCGTCGCGGCGCAGCTTTTGTTTCTTGAATCACAGGACCCGGAAAAAGACGTAGCTATTTATATCAACTCTCCCGGGGGTTCGGTGACCGCAGGGCTTGCGATTTACGATACAATCCAGTGTATCAGGCCGGACGTTCAGACGTATTGCTTGGGGCAGGCCGCCTCCATGGCCGCACTCATTCTCGCCTGCGGCACAAAGGGGAAACGATTCGCCCTCCCCTCCTCGCGCGTCGTCATCCACCAGCCCTGGGGGGGCGTACAGGGCCAGGCTTCTGACGTGAGTCTTCAGGCCAAAGAGATTCTGCGACTAAAAAAACTCACGATAGAGTATTTCGCCGAGGCGTCCGGCAAGGATCAGTCCGTCGTCGCAGCGGATATGGAGCGGGATTTTTTCATGTCGGCATCCGAAGCCGTCGCCTACGGTCTCGTGGATCGCATCCTCGAACGGAGGAAACATGGCGAAGCAAAGGCAAAATAGCGGCGCCGAGAGCCGCGCCTGCTCGTTCTGCGGCAAGAGCGCGGAGTACGCCCGGCGGATCATCGCCGGCCCCGGTGTCTACATTTGCGACGAGTGTGTCAGGGTCTGCGAGCAGATACTTTCGGAGGACGACCACGAAATCACCGCCGGGTTCTCGGGCGATGTTCCCAAGCCCCGGGAGATCAAAGAATACCTCGATCAGTACGTGATCGGTCAGGAATACGTCAAAAAAGCGCTTTCGGTCGCCGTCTACAACCACTACAAGCGCATAGCCCGATCGGCGGAAGTCAAGGGCGACGTCGAGATCGAAAAGTCGAATGTCTTGCTCATAGGCCCCACCGGCACCGGCAAGACCCTGCTCGCCCGCACCCTCGCGAAAAAGCTCAAGGTGCCCTTCGCGATCGCGGACGCCACGACCCTGACCGAAGCCGGCTATGTCGGCGAGGATGTCGAGAATATCCTTCTCAAGCTCATTCAGAACGCCGGCGGCAATATCGGCGCCGCGGAGCGCGGAATCGTCTACATCGACGAAATCGACAAGATCGCGCGCAAGACCGAGAATGTATCGATCACCAGGGATGTTTCGGGCGAGGGTGTCCAGCAGGCTCTGCTCAAGATAATCGAAGGCACGGTGGCGAACGTTCCGCCTCAGGGAGGCCGTAAGCATCCTCAGCAGGAGTATCTCAGAATCGATACCACGAACATTCTCTTCATCTGCGGCGGAGCCTTCGTCGGACTCGACAAAATAATCGAAAACCGCGTCGCCAAACACCCCCTCGGCTTCGGCGCCGACGTCAAACCCCGCGGCGAGAAGGATCTCAGAGCCCTTTTTTCGCAGTTGCATCCCGACGATCTTGTACGATACGGCATGATCCCTGAGTTCATAGGCCGCCTGCCGATTCAGGTCCCCCTCGACGAATTGACCCGCGACGACCTGCGGCGCATAATCTCCGAACCGCGCAACGCTGTAATAAAACAATATCAGGAATCCCTGCGCTTGGACGGGGTGACGCTCGTGTTCGAGGACGATGCCATCGACGCCATAGCCGACAAGGCTATAAAGCGGAATACGGGCGCCCGGGGACTTCGGGCGATCGTCGAATCGCTCATGATGGACGTTATGTATGAGATACCCTCCATCGAGGGTGCGAAACGTGTCGTCGTGAGCCGCGCGACGGTCGAAGGGCTCGCTCCGCCGACCGTGGAGCATCTCAAAAAGAGCGCATAGCGTGTGAATATTCTTGACGCATTGCGTGGAGGGAATCTCCAGGAACTCCCGCTCGTCTACTCACGAGACACCGTCGTTTTCCCTAAGTCGATAACGCCCCTTTTGGCTGCAACGAAATTCTCCGTAGCGGCGGTCGATGAAGCATACCGGGGGGAGAAACGTATCGTCGCCGCCCTGCTCAAGACAGGGGGTGATGAAAAAGATTCAGAAATCGAAGTCCACCCCGTCGGAACACTGGCTCGGATCGTCCAGCAAGTTCGCCTCCCCGACGGCTCGATACGCCTTCTCGTCGAAGGCGAGTCGCGGGTGAGGATTCGAAAGACAGTGTTTCGGAAAGACCATCTCGCCGCCTCGGTCGAGCGGATTTCCGATGAACCTGCGGCGCAAAACGCAGGCGATACAGAACTCGGGGCCGCCCTGAGGCTTGTGAAGCGGAGCTTCGCCCAGTACGCCGAGCTCGCCAAAAAAATCCCGCCCGAGATTCTCGCTTCGGTCGAACGTTGTGAAAACCCGCATGAGCTGTGCAATCTGATCGCGAACATTCTTCCGCTCAAAAGCGATCGGAAACAGGAGCTGCTGGGGACAGAAGACGCGCTGGAACGCTTGGAGGCCGTCGAGGCCGCGCTCGAGGGCGAAGCCGAGATCGTCAATCTCCAGCGGCGCATAGGCGCGAAGGTGAAGAACCGCATCGACAGGAATCAGCGGGAGTACTTTCTGAACGAGCAGCTCAAAGAGATAAATCGCGAGCTCGGCAGAGATGTCGAGGACTCGGAAGTCAAGGAACTCGAGCGTTCTCTGCTTGCCAAGAATCCACCTGACGACGTCGTCGCCAAGGCGAAACGCGAATTATCCCGACTCGGCAAGCTTCAGCCGCTTTCGCCCGAGGCGGGAGTCCTCCGTGTCTACTGTGAATGGCTCGCCGATCTCCCCTGGTCGACAAAGAGCCAGGACAACAAGGACCTGGCGAAGGCGAAGGCGATACTCGACGAAGATCACTACGGCATGGAGAAGCCTAAGGAGCGCATACTGGAATTCATCGCGGTCCGCCAGCTTTCCGAGAAAGCGCGCGGCCCGATACTCTGCTTCGTCGGCCCTCCCGGGACGGGGAAGACCTCGCTCGGAAAATCAGTGGCGCGCGCCCTGGACCGCAGTTTTGTGCGTATAAGCCTCGGAGGTGTCCGAGACGAGGCTGAGATCCGCGGCCATCGCAAGACATACGTCGGCGCTCTCCCCGGCAAAATCATCCAATCGATGCGGAAGGCCGGAACGGTGAATCCGGTCTTTCTCCTCGATGAGGTCGATAAAATGTCCTCGGACTTCCGCGGCGATCCCGCCAGCGCGCTTTTAGAGGTGCTCGATCCCGAGCAGAACACGTCCTTCACCGACCATTATCTCGAAGTCCCCTACGATCTTTCGAACGTCATGTTCATAACGACGGCCAATTCGCTCCACGGCATACCCTATCCCCTCCTCGATCGAATGGAAGTGATCGAGATTCCCGGCTACAGCGAGTACGAAAAACTCGAAATCGCGCGGAAATTTATTATCCCGAAACAGCTGGCCGAGAACGGTCTCAAGGACGCTGAGGTGAAATTCCGGGATCCGGCCGTTCTCGAGATCATCCGCCATTACACGATGGAGTCGGGCGTACGGAATCTCGAACGGGAAATCGCCCGCGTTGTCAGAAAACTGGCTCAGGAAGCTGTAGCCAAGAATCTCGCCCAGAGCCCGGAAGGACTGTGTGCCTGGAAGCCGACGATAACCGAGAAAAAAATCGCCGAGCTTCTTGGAAAGCGGCGTCGCGAGGATGATGTCGTTTTTAAGGACAGTAGAGCCGGGGTCGCCTACGGTCTTGCGTGGACGGAGGCGGGCGGCACCATTCTCCCTGTCGAATCGTTGGTTTTCGATGGGACCGAAGGTCTGATCCTTACGGGCAATCTCGGCGATGTGATGAAAGAAAGCGCGCGGGCCGCGCTTTCGTTTATCAGGTCAAAAGCATCGGAATTCGGCTTGGGAGAAGGTGATTTTCATAAAAAAACTGTTCACATTCATGTACCGGAGGGCGCGATACCGAAAGACGGCCCCTCGGCGGGAATAACTCTGGTCGCAAGCCTCTTGTCGGCCTTGACGGGCACTCCACTTCTTCCCGGCGTCGCGATGACGGGCGAGATAACACTCACCGGCAAGGTACTTCCGATCGGCGGCGTCAAGGAAAAAGTGCTTGCGGCGCACCGCGGCAAAATCGGAACCGTTCTGCTGCCCGAGGGGAACAGAAAGGACCTCGACGATGTGCCTCCTGAAGTCATGGCCGAAACGAAATTCGTTTTCGCATCCTCGGCGGCCGAGGCCATCACGGCATTATTCCCCGCAGCGTCGATCAAGAAAAAGCGGAATGTTCAGCCGAAAACGGCGGCCCTGAGCGGAAAAAGCTCCGCGGCCTCCATACAACGAAGGGGACGGCGCGGAACTGCGAAGTCTTCGTCCGGGACACGAAAGCCGTCGCTCAAACGAAACTCTTGACTTTCCCGTGGCCTTTGCCATAGCCTGCGTGCATCAACCGGGGTGGCGCGGCGTGTCCGTTGGACACATTTGCCGCGTCTGAGATCACACCCGCTGAACCTGATCCGGGTAATGCCGGCGGAGGGAGCGATGATTCCATTCCCGCGCGTTCGGGCGCATGGGCGCTCGAATCTCTGTTTATTTTTCATTTTTATTTTCACCTTTCTCGGTTTCGGCCTCGGAGCGCTCGACAAAAAGCTTGTCGTGTATACCTATGACTCATTTGTATCCGAATGGGGGCCCGCGCCGGTCATAGAGCCGCTGTTCGAAAAAGCAAGCGGCATTGATGTCGAGTTCGTCGCCAAGGGCGACGGCGGTCAGCTCTTGGCGACTCTGCTTCTGGAGAAAGGGGAATCGGAGGCCGATATAGCGCTCGGGCTCGATAATTTTCTTCTCGAAAAGGCCCTGGCTTCCGGATTGTTCAGCCCTTACAAGCCCAAGGGCTACAGCTCTCTTCCCGCCGAGCTGCGGATCGATCCCTCGGCGCGGCTCATCCCCTACGATTACGGCTATTTCGCGATCATGTGGGACAGCGCGAAACTCGCAAACCCGCCGAAGAGTCTCGAAGATCTGACGAAAAAAGACTATGCAAAAAAACTGATACTCCTCGACCCCCGGACATCGACCCCCGGTCTAGGGTTCCTGGCATGGACGAAGGCCGTCTACGGCAAGGCGTGGAAGGACTACTGGAAGCGTCTTGCACCGAACGTCCTTGTGCTCGCGCCCGGCTGGGACCAGGGATACGGCCTCTTCACGAGCGGCGAGGCACCCCTCGTCGTTTCATACGCTTCGAGCGCCGCGTATCATCTCGAATACGAAAAGACCGAGCGGTACAAGGCCCTGTCCTTTTCCGACGGCGCTCTTCGTCAGATCGAAGTCGCCGGCATCCTCGCAGGGGCGCCGCACCGTTCGGCCGCGGAAGCCTTCATGGATTTTCTGCTCTCGGTCGAGTGCCAGCGCGAATTGCCTCTGACTCAGTGGATGTACCCTGTGCATCCGGATATCACCCTGCCCGAGAGTTTCCGAGCTGCGCCGCGACCTGCGTCATCGCTCTCGGTGGACAGCAAGGGGCTTACCGAAGACGCACTCAGCGCCGTGGAAATTCTCTCTTCTTCTCGAAAATGAAGTCTACGATCGCCGCCGGGCGCGGAGGACCGAGTTTAGTCTCAGGACTCGCCCTCGCCGTCCTGGCGGCGGCGAGTCTCTCGCCGCTCATCGCTATCGCGCTTCGAGGCTTCGATGGTGGAATCCTGCTCAGCCTCGGATCTCTGCTGAGCCAGCCGCGCTTTTTACGCTCGCTCGCCTTCACCCTGGCGCAGGCTCTGGCGAGCACGGTCGCCGCGATGGCGCTCGGTATACCCGGCGCGGCGCTCGTCGCGCGGTATTCCTTCCCCGGCCGCAAAGCCCTGAAATCCTTGTCCGTCTTCCCCTTTTGCATGCCGCCTGTACTCGTCGTCCTGGCCTTTGTTCTGTATTACGGAAATTCCGGTGTAGTGAACCGCGTGCTCATGGCCCTGTTTGGATTCACAGAGCCGCCGATCGGCTTTCTGTATTCGTTTTGGGGCATCGTGTTCGTTCATGGTTTTTACGAGTTCCCCCTCGTCCTGCAGATTGTGGGCGAGGCCTGGGCCTCACTGCCGCGGGACACAGAGCAGGCCGCCAGGCTTCTCGGTGCCGGCAGGTTCAGGGCCTTCGCGACCGGCACGCTTCCCTCCCTCATGCCGGCTCTGGCCCATTGCGCCGGAATTGTCTTTCTCCTTTGTTTTTTCAGTTTCGCGGTCGTCATGATTTTCGGAGGACTTTCAGGCTCCACCCTCGAAGTTGAGGTTTACCGCCGCTCCCGCTTCGAGGCCGACCCCTCGGGCGCGGCGGCGATCGCTTTGGCGGAAACCTGCATCGCGCTTATCGTCGTCGCCCTGATCGGATTGTCTGACCGCCGAACGGCGGTCCTTCGGGCGGCGGGAAGTCCGCCGGCTCTGGAAAAACCCCGGGCCGCGGCCGCCCTGGGACTGGGCATCTATGCGGCATTCATCCTGCTGTTCTTTTTCGGTCCGCTTGTGTCGATCGCAGTCCAGGCCTTTCTGGTACGGAGCGGTCCAGCGGGGCCTTCAGCCCTCGGTGTGGGCAATTTCGAGCGGATACTGATCGGAGCCAAGGCAGGCTTTCTGAAATCATTGGCGGACACCGTTTCGACGGCGCTGCCCGCCGCCTGCATCGCGACGCTCGTCGGATCGATCGGCGCGCTCGCTCTGCGGAGGGGGGGGAGCATCGCGCAGGCCGCGGCCGCCCTTCCCCTCGCCGTATCCGGCATTGTCGCTTCGCTCGGCTGGTCGCTCATGTTTCCGCGGGGCGGCCTCGCCCTTATACCGCTCGCCCAAGCCTTGGGAGCCCTGCCCTATGTTCTCAAATCGGTGGCTTCCAATCTCGCTGCCTTGGAGCACAGTCCCGTCGAAGCCGCCAGAACGCTCGGAGCGGGACGATTCAGGGCTGTATTCGATGTTGAACTTCGAAGTGTCGCTCCCGCGATCGGCGTTTCGTTCGCCTTCGCGCTCGCCGTCGCCGCGGGAGATCTCAACGTACCCCTCGTACTCGGCCGTTCTGGATACGAGCCGCTGTCCGTCCTCCTGTACAGGCTCATCGGAGCTTACCGCCTCAACGAGGCCTGCGCGGTCGGAGTACTGCTCGGGCTTCTGTCCTCGTTTGCGTTTTTTATAAGCGATCGGAGGCGACCTCGTGCTTAAAATCGAGCAACTGGCGAGAGCCTGGCCCGAATTCACCCTAGGCGTTTCACTCGAATTGGGCGAGCGTGAAATCGGAGCGATACTCGGCCCATCCGGTTCGGGGAAATCCTCACTCCTCAGACTTATCGCGGGACTCGAGCGGCCCGACTCGGGACGGATATTTCTTGATGAACGCGACCTGACACAGCTTCCGCCCGAAAAACGGGGGATCGGCATGGTGTTCCAGGATTATGCGCTCTTCCCTGCAATGACCGTCGCCCAGAACATATCCTACGGCCCGCGACTCGCCGGGCTTCGCCGCGCCGAGCGAAATCGCATAACGCAGGAACTTGCATCGAAGATGGGGATAGCCCGGTATCTCGATCGGTATCCGGCCGCCTTGTCGGGCGGCGAGCGTCAGCGCGTCGCCCTCGCGAGGACTATCGCCGCCTCACCCCGTCTCGTACTTCTGGACGAACCGCTGTCCTCGCTCGATGAGAATCTGCGAAAACAGCTCCGTTTGGAACTCGCCTCCCGGCTTCGCGAATCAGAGAGCGCCGCCCTGCACGTCACGCACGATGTCGAGGAGGCCATGGCCGTCGCCGACAGAATTTTCCTCATGCGGGACGGAGCGATCGAAGCTGCAGGCGATGCCGAGTCGTTGTTTTCCGATCCGCCGAGCGCATGGGTGGCCGCTTTTATGGGATGCGGACCGGTGATACCCGTCGAAGCAGTCGAAGGAAGTGCGGACGCCATCCTCGCCCGCTGTATTCTCGGTACTATCGCCTGTACAGATTCATCGAAGGGTGTGAAGCCTGAAGAACCCTGTTCGGTTTTTTTCAATCGTGACGCGGCGAGACTTGAAACTCATAGGACAGAGTTCCCCTTCGCCAGGATTCAGCAAGGTGGAATAAACCGTTTTACCTGCCGGGTGGAATCGAGTTTTTTGACCGGTTCATCGCGTCGGGTACTTCTCTCTGTAGAAGATATGAGTAATCGGCGTGGGGTCATTGAAATCGATGTGCCGCGGCGCGAGCGTCCCGAACGAGGCGAGCAGGTCGACGTATGTGTTCCCGTTTCGTGCTGTAAGCTTCTCCCCGGCGTACTTCCCTCAACTCCGCAGCGGCATTCTCGAAACAGTGGCGGAGAAGCCATGCCCTGTACACTGTTACGATCTTGATCGATGAGTTGTTATGACTATACTTGAGGTATGAAAGCCACGCGCGGTCCTGTGAAGCTCCGAGAGGCGACTGTTGCGGGTATCTTTTATCCCGACGATCCGGTCGAACTCGAATCGAAAATTGCTTCTCTTCTTTCGAGCGCCCCCTCGATGTCAGCCTCTGCGATACTCTCCCCCCATGCCGGACTCGAGTATTCGGGGGATCTCGCCGCGCGGGCATGGAAGGCTGCGGCGGAGCGCAGCATCGATACCGTTCTCATTCTTTCTCCGATTCACCGCGCGGACGAAGCCTGTATCTGTCTGCCCGAATCTGACGTATTCGATACGCCGCTCGGCGCAGTGCCCGTAGATCGGGGGCTCGTCGCGGAATTGCGGGATTGTGGAACGTTATTCGACGAGAACGACATACCCCATTTCGAAGAGCACGGCATCGAGGTTCAACTCCCGTTCATGCACATGGTATTTCCGGAGGCATCCCTCGTGCCGGTGCTCGTCGGGAAGCCGAGCCAGGCATCGATTAAGGCATTATCGAGGGCTCTCGATTTCGTCTTCGGGGAGCGGCGCGAGAAACTCCTGGTCGTCCTTTCATCCGATCTCGGTTCGAGTTCAGACGATGTCGAGGCCGCTCGACTCGCGGATCGTTTTGTGTCGGCGCTTTCCGCCTCCGATACCGCATCGATGCTCGCGGACACGGCCTCGCTTCGGGGCTATGCCTGCGGCGCCGGCTGTGTCGCCGCGTACCTCGGATCGAAGCTCGGCGAAGGCGCTTCGCCGGTCCTGCTCGGACGTCATGATTCCTCGGCTGTCCGAGAATCGAGCGAAGAGAAACTTGTGGAATACGGAGCCGTCGCGTTCTGAGGAGCGCATGCATGGAACTCGACCTTTCAGCCTCGGACGAAAAGGCCTTGCTGGCCACCGCGCGCGAATCTGTCTCTTCGAGGCTCGAAAAGCGGCCGCCGAAGTGGCCGCCGGCTGGTCCCGCACTGGAAAAACCCTGCGGGGCCTTCGTCACCCTCCGCATGCGATCCGGGCCCTTCGCGGATCTACGCGGCTGCATCGGCCGCATGACCGCAGTCGAAAGCCTCGTCGAGACGGTGCGGTCGATGGCCGCGGCCGCAGCCTTCGAAGACCCGAGATTCCCGGCCGTGACACAAGCCGAATATCCTGATCTCATATTCGAAATCACGGCGCTCTCCCCTATGCGGAGAATCGAGACGGTTTCCGAGATCGAAATCGGAAAGCACGGAGTCTATCTGACTCAGGGATGGCATTCAGCTGTCTTTCTGCCGCAGGTGGCGGTCGAGCAGGGATGGGACAGGGAAACCATGCTCGAGCATCTCTGCGCCAAGGCGGGGCTCAACCGCGGGGCCTGGAAGGACGCGAAGACCTCATTCCAGGTTTTCGAAGGCAGAATTATACACGAACAGGCTTGAACCGCCGACGTCGCAGATTACCTTATTTTAACTTTGCGCGAACGTTTTCGCGCGACCTTGTACCACCACCCGCGCATACCTTCGGCCTTCCTGAAGGCGAAATAGGGAAGAGGCTTCAATGGAAAGTCCCAGGAACCTGCGCGGCGTATGATCGCGCCGCCGAAGCCGGTTTTAAAACGGTAGAGACCGGCCATGGGGTGATCGGGATTGTCCGAAGGCGGGATCCCGAAGAGATCGTAATGCGAGCAGCCGAAAGCCTTGGCCGCACGCATCGCCTCCCATTGCAGAGCGTAGGCCGGCATAAGCTCGCGGCCCTCGTTCGACGAGGCGCCGTACAGATAGACCGCCTCGTCGGCCCTGAAAAGCGTGATGATCGCGGCGAGGGCGGCGCCGTCCTTGCGGGCGATCCAGAGCCGCACATCGGGCGCATCAGGGCAACCGCGCCGCCGATACTCCTCGACGACATCGAACAGGCTGCGATAATACGCCTCGGGATGAAGCACTATCCGATCCCGCGCCGCGGTCTCACGGTAGAGTCGGTAAAACTCGGTGACGGCCTCGGCGCCGAGACTACTGACCTCGACTCCTTTTTTCGCCGCGAGGCGTATGTTGTAGCGCCATTTCGGCTTCATCGCCGCGAGGATGTCCTCCTCGGAAGGCTTAAGATCGATCAGAACGCTGTCGGGGACCTGTATATCGACGGCTGCGCGGACAAGCGGAGGCCCGATCCAAGGGCGTGCGGAATCAGCTCCGAGGCCGGCGTCCGCGTCAAGGCCGCCTCCGATCGAATACCAGGGTGGGTCGAAGCGGATAAACAGGCATGAAGGAGGCAGAAAGCGCCTGAGATTATCGGAAAGCTCGGCGAGAAAGCGTCCGCGTTCGGACTTTTGTACCTCGATATCGGGTCCGTGTGGTACATAGGCGAAGGACAGGCCGAAGCGCATGGCGCGGACAAGGACGAGAACCGGGGGGCGGCTTGGTTCGTCTTCAATGATAAATCTGTAACTCCGCCAGCCGAAACGCGACTTGAAGTCGCCCCAGAAACGGCATTGGAGAAACGAAGACGGACTCCGCCCCGTTTCATCCGGAGTCGCCGGTCGCACGCGCATCGACTCGAAGCCCGCCTCTCAGCCGATTTTCCCGTCGGGAACGCGGAGAAGCGAGAGGGGTCCGTCGCCGGCGACTAATTTTCGTTTACCGACGTAAGCGCATCCGCCGCGGGCCTCGATCGGAATCGAGAAGAAGCCATCGACATCTATTTCCGGCTTTTCGTCGGCGGCTTGAGATACAGGGCATCCTTCGAGGACAACCGGGGTTCCCGGCGCGGTCGAACCCGCATCGAGGACTTCGACGACTTCAGTTACGGAAGAGCCCTCTGAGGATTCGAGTTTCTTCGACGCGGCGAGGAGCATGCCCCGCGATTCGACGCCGCGAAGTTTTGCGGGTTTGAGATTGTCGACCAGCACGATGTGTTTCCCGAGAAGTTCTTCCTCTCTATAAAACGGCACAAGCCCGGACACGATGACGCGCTCGGAACCTGAGCCGTCGTCGAGCGTTTCGATATAGAGTTTGTCGGCCTTGGGATGCCGCTCGATTTTGACGATCTTCGCGACGATGAGCCGTATCAACCGAGTGAATCGTTCCTCGACCGGAAGATCGGAAAGCGGCGGACTTTTAGACGCGCTTTCTGAAGTCGGGGCGGCCGCACGATGCCCTGCGGCGAGGGGATGATGCGCCGCGACGTCTTTCGACTTCGGCTCGGCGCTCTGCTCCTGGCGCTCGCGACGCTCTTTCTGAGTACCTGAGAACCTTTCGCGCAGTTCGGCTATGAAATCATCCTCGAGCTTCGTAAACAGGACCTCGGGAGGAGATACTCTGCCAAGGCCCTCGGTCTTTCCGAGATCGGACCAGCCGAGTCCGCCCTTCCCTATTTTCGCGCCGAAGAAAGAGGCCAGACGCTCCGCGGCGGCGGGCATGACGGGATGGATCATCACCGCAAGGTCGCGGAGAACGTAGCACAGATCGGCGATCAGCTCACGTGCGGCCTCGGGGTTTGAGGTCCTGGTCTTCCAGGGTTCTTTGTCCTGGAAGCGCTTGTTCGCGAGGTCAGAAAGCTCGAAGGCCGCCCGGAAGGCGTCGCGCAGTTCGGCCCGGTCGTAGTGGGCCGCCGCCTTCTCCTCGATCTCGAGTACCTTGGCTCGGAAGGCTTCGCGATCCGGATCCCCGGCGGAAACAGGCGGTACCAGGGCGTCGAAATAGCGAGTTACGAAGGTCAAGGTGCGGTTGACGAGATTGCCGAGATTGCCGATGAGTTCGCCGTTGACCTTCTCCTGAAAATCAGTCCATGTAAATGAATAATCACTTTTTTCAGGACGATTATAGAAGATGTAGAAGCGCCAGACGTCGGCGGGTATGCCGGTTTCGACGGCGTCCGTGCCGAAGACTCCGAGGCCCTTGGACTTCGAGAATTTGCCGCCCTCGTATGTGAGATACTCGGTGCTCGACATGTGATGGAGCATGGTCCATGTTCTGCCTGTACCGAGCTGGGTCGAAGGGAAGATGACGGTGTGGAAGGGTATGTTGTCCTTGCCGATGAACTGGAAAAGTTCGACCTCTTCCGGATTCATCCACCAGGTTTTCCAGTCGAAGCCCTGCTCGTCTCCTGCGACGGCCGTCGTCGAGATATAGCCGATGGGAGCGTCGAACCAGACGTAAAAAACCTTGTCCTCATAGCCGGGTTTCGGCACGGGGATGCCCCATTTAAGATCGCGGGTGATCGCCCGCTCCTTGAGCCCGTCGCGCAGCCAGGCCTGGGTCATCTGGATAGCGTTGTTCGCCCAGAAGCCCTCGACGCTCGCTTTTTTCATCCAGGCCTCGAGCCTCGGACGTATGGCCGGCAGGTCTATGTACAGATGAGTGGTCGATCGGGGTTTCGGCGTCGATCCGCAGGTCGAGCACTTGGGCTCTTTGAGTTCCATGGGATCGAGGAGCTTGCCGCATTTTTCGCACTGATCCCCCCGCGCTCCGTCGTAGCCGCAGACCGGGCAGAGACCTACGACATAGCGGTCCGCGAGAAAGCGGCCGTCCTTTTCGCAGTAGAGCTGTTCTATGGTTTGCGACTTCACGAGCCCTGCCGCATCGAGATCGCGGAAGATCGACTGCGTTATCTCGGTATGGCGGGGGTCGGAGGTTCTGCCGAATTTGTCGAAGGCGATGCCGAACCAGTTGTAAATGTCGCGATGGATCTTGTGGTAGTGGTCGCAGAGTTCGCGCGGCGAAATGCCCTCTTCGAGGGCCTTTGTTTCGGTCGCGGTTCCGTATTCGTCGGTCGCGCAGATGTACAGCGTGTCGTAGCCGCGAAGGCGGCAGAACCGCGCGAAAACATCGGCCGAAAGCACCTGGATCAAGTTGCCGAGGTGCGGAACGTTGTTTACGTAGGGCAGAGCCGAGGTGATGAGGCGTCTCTTCATAGAGTGCCACAATAGAGCCCAGTCCGGCCGAGTGTCAAGCTTAAGCCTTGTCCTTAAAACGAGATGGTTGCGCCGAGACTCAATTCCACTCCGAAGGACAGGACGCCTGTGGAT
The DNA here is from genome assembly GCA_964540615.1 of uncultured Treponemataceae bacterium. Lineage (GTDB taxonomy): Bacteria > Spirochaetota > Spirochaetia > Treponematales > Rectinemataceae > CAZXXZ01. The sequence continues at coordinate 75,438 of CAZINN010000001.1, forward strand.
GCATCCTGTTTCTGCGAAAGCGAGGCGATGGCCTTCAGCGTCACCCGTTCGGGCACGGTGACCCTCGCCTCATAGGATTCGGAGGCGCTCCATCCGAATTTCCTCCCTGACTCGTCGCTGGATAATCCATCGAGGCCGAGTCCGAGCGAATAGATGGATCGGGCCGCGGGCTCGATGGATTCGAGCGATGCGAAATATGCAGAAGCTATGGAGGAACGACCCTGGGATTCCGCCGCTGGTTTTTGCATTTCGGCGCCGGGGACAAGCATTCGGTATACATCAAGGAGAAAATGGCGCGGCACCCGCCGCGAATACGAGAGCTTCAGGCTTTCCGACCAGGAGCTTGAGCCGGCGGCAGCCTCGATGGAAAGTGTGTTTTCGAAATCGCATCGATCGGAGGCTCCCGCGTAAAATGTCGCCAATAGCTGCGACTGGTGCGACAGCTCGACCGAGCCGCCCTCCCTCGGCACGGTAAGCGAAGTTTTCATGATGCCCAGATACTCGTCGCTGTCGAAGACGGCTTCAGAATGCAGAGAGCCGAGCCTGCCGAATACATTGACCGCAGCCCACTTCCCCGAGCCTGCGATCACGAGGGCGTCGGTGACTTGATCGTCTGAACGGGAAAGCTCCCTCCGGCAGTCGAGGGAAAAAACCGAAGGGATGATGAGGTCAGTCCAGCGGGAGCCGACATCCCGCGAAAGCGCTATACCGATTTCAGAGGACCATAAAGCCTCGCGCAGCGATGTACTCGATCCGGTCTGGGAATTGAATTCTTCGGCGTAGGCAGGCAGGAAAAGATCGACGAGCGGAATGCTGGAGTAGTACAGCGGCGTCGATGCAAGATCCTCGAAGCAGAGGACGGCGTCGCCGAGAAGGCTCGAGGCTGTTTGATCCCGCGCATCCTTCCACGAACGTTCGTAGTGGGGACTCAGCGAGAAATCCGCGCCTTTCAAAGCTATCTCGAGGCGCATCGACGAAGTGTTTCGGCGTATGCCCTCGGCGGAGGCTGAAGGCTCGACGCCGGTCCCGGCAGAGAGTGCTAGAAGCTTCGAAGTGAATTTCGGGGGACGCAGGTCGATTGTAGCTTTGATCGATCTGCGTGCGGACTCGCTTTCGAAGGCGGGAAGAGCGTACACGAAGGAGCCGATCCAGGTCGAGAAATAGTCCTCGGCGCCCGAGGGGGCCGCCGAAGCTGAGATGTACGCGCGGTTCGCGGCATCGAGTCCCGCCGTGAGCACCGAGCCTGCGATGGAAAGCCTCCCCCCCCACTCCTGGACAAAAAGCCCTTCGCCGAGCAGATACGCAGGCGGCGTCCAGCTTGTTTTCTGCTCGAGATCGGCGCCCACGACCGAGCCGGCGCGGACACTCAGGCTGTTCTTCCGTCCGAAGGATCCGGTCGATGGATCGTAGTCAAAGGCGTCCGAGAGCCGCAGGGGGAATGAAGTTGAGGGAAGCGCGATCTCGTGGCCGCCGCGGAACGAAGGCGCAAACTCCGTGGAAGTCGAGGCCCGCGTAGCAAGCCCAAGATCGAGCATTCCTACCGTTGTTTTCAACGAGGCTCCGCCCGAGACAAAGGACTCGTCCGAAAACCCGCCCTGGGCGTCGGTGGAAAACGCAAGGCCGGCAAGCCAGGGCAGAGGCCCCTCGCCTACTTTCAGGTCTGGGTTTGTGTAGTCGGCCGAGGCCTGGGCGAGGAGGGCCGCCCGTCCTATCGAATCCTCCAGGCAGAGCTCGTCGATCAAAACTTTCTGTTCCGAATCGAGATCGGTGATTGTGATGACGATCCGTGAGGCCTTTTTGAGAACAGAGTAGGATGATGTTGCTGAGGCGAGCGGTAGCGGTGTCGAGGTCTCGGAATCCTGAACGTAGATAATCGGGTCTCCAGCCCCATACCGCAAGAAATACCGTTTCCAGGTCCCGTCCCCGGCAGCGGCGGGAAGGTCGATCTGCAGGGCGTAGCCGCCCGCGCCATCGTCCAAACCGAGACTCAGTGTTATGCCGCTTGGAATACTGGCGTAGAACGAAAAGGTCGTGAAGGATTCGACAGGGGGCGCCTCGACGATCTTTACGATTTTAGCCTCCGTAACTGTGGCGCCTGCTGTGATCGACAGGGCCTGCTGCGTCGAACCGTCCCGGTGCAGATCCTTCACGATCGTGGGGAATCGATCATCGAGGGCGCTGTCCGCGGATTCGACGATCGTGAGTCTTGCATTCTCATCGAGGGGTCTGAAGCTCGAGGCATACGATCCCGAGTTCTCCATGCCTTCGATGCGATAGCGTCCCGTCGCATCGTCCCGCGAGTACATCGCGGCCAGCGATGCGCGGTGTGTGAATAATCCGGCCGTTGAACGTTCGCCTCCGGTCAGTGTTATCCGGCCGGGATTGGTCGAGCCCTCGGATGCGTAGCTTATGCCGGGCACGGACCAGCTCGTTCCCAAGGCGGCCCAGGCATCCCAGTCCTCGCCGAGCTTCCAAAAGCCCCCGAGTGCTCCCGAGAGGACGCCCGATTTCCGCTGGGAACTCTCCCGCAGATATGTTACTTCGATTTCCTCGGCGAGGCCGGGCGGCGTCGCGAGCTTCACGACGGCATTGTCGGTATCGACCGTGAATGAATAATCCTGGACGCCGTTGCGTCTGACTTCGACCGATCCGGCGATGACATCCTCGTCGATTGTAATGCTTGAAGCCGCCGAGAATGTACGTACGACGATCATTCGTGAAAAAACAGCTGCATAGGACAGGACCTCGGGATCAGAAAAATCCGTTATATACAGCCATTCCATGTCGCCGGCGAAGGGCATTCGATAAACGACGTTATTGGGAGTCGTAACGCCCAAATAGATCACTTCGATATATCCCGACTCATCGATGCGGGCTTCGTAGTTCGTGTCGCGCTGACCCGAGGCCGTATCGAGCACATAGGCGTCGGAGCTGTCCGGGTCGGCCGTTGTTGCATAGCGGCACAGAACTTGCCGCCGTGGATCGAGTGTCCCAGTAGAAACCTCGGGCGGCGGTTCGTACAGAAGATCGCAGGAAATCACATCATTCAAGGTCACGGGATCCGAGCCGCCGTCTGATCCTGAATAGGAAGCCAGTACTCGCGTGCTTGCCGCGGATTTCAGGCTGATAAAGCCTGTTTGCGAAGAATAGGAATACTCGTCGGAGCCGAGTTTCCGGTACCAGTTCCCATCGCTGCCGCTGTAGCTCCCCGAACTGCTCTGGACATAGACCTCGAGATTCTGCGCGGGCCGCGAGTATGTTACAAAGTATTTACCGGATATAAATTTTTCAGGCGAAATATGCGTTTCGAGGACTTCGGATGCGCCGATGAATTTTCTCGTGACCCGCTCCGCCTGGTCGTACCTGATCATGGCCCTGCCGGTGAAGTTTTCGGATTCTATACGTGCAGCCGCGCCGAAAGAACGGTAGGATCCTTCGCCAAACGAAAGAAAGGGGATCGAGGGGAAGGAGATGCCGTCATTGCCGATCCTCACTTCTTTTACAAGTTCGTCCTCTCCACCCCGGTAACCGGCGCTGTAGCGGGCCTGCTCGATCTGGCCCGATACCTTCGCCTCGACAAATAGTTTCTTGAATAAAAGAAAGCTGAGAAAGACATCAGGTTCCTGCTTGAAAAGAAGCGGCGATGCTGAGGAGAGGGCCAGAGGGCCGCCTGAGTATGTGTTCTGAAGGACAAGCGAAGTGGACAGTTCGGCCGACCACAGACCCTTTATGTACAGCTCTGCATCGTCCCCGCCGTTTTTATCGAGCTTCGCCGAAAAAAGGCTCTTCGGCGCCTCGGCAGGCAGGCTCGAGCTGATGATCGGCAGTTCTGAAGTTTCGCTGGTATCCGCTTCTAAGCCGGGTGTTTCAATGGAAGGCTCTTCGCCGGCCGCGAAGGCCGACAGCGCGAATGCCATGGAGACAAGCATGATCGAGAGTCGATGCTGTCTGACAATACGCACTTGAGCCGCCAGCTGTCTTCCTTTCGCCATCTCGTACGGGTATGATACTTAAAACATATCGCGGAGGTAAGCGGCGGCGCCGTGTGCTATGGTTGTTTCCATGTTATCGCTCATCATCGAACTTCCCGAGGCGACATCGCTCAAAGACAAACGCAGTGTCGTCGCGTCGCTTAAAAAGCGGCTTGCGTCCAAGTTCAAGCTCTCGGTCGCCGAAGTCGACCTCCTCGATTCGCTGTCCTTCGCCGAAATAGGGGCAGCCCTGGTATCGAATTCATCCGAATTCGGCGAATCCGTCCTGCACAAGGCCTTGGCGCTGGTCGAAAACGAGCTCGGTCTTCGTGTCCACGACGCGCAAATTCATTCCGAGCGATATTAGTGTGGAGGCTGGTATGAAGCGTGTAGGTCTACTCCTTGTATTCGCCTCTCTTATATCACCCTATGTCCCGGCCGCGGATCCGGTTCGCGGCGAATCGGTCATACTCGCCGAAATCGACGCCTTCATGGCGAAGGCTGCCTCCGCCATCGAGTCGCATCACCTCTCCGAGGCGATACAGTCCTATGTATCGATACTCAGCCTCGCCGAAGAAAATGCTTCGCCTGCAATTCAAAAAAAAGCCCAGGAGGCGAACTCGACCCTCGAGGCGATCGGGACGCGGTTGAGCCTCGAACCTTCCTCGGACTGGATTGACGCGAAGGGGAATCAGAAGACCTTCCCTTCGCGGAAACTCGGCAGGGACGGCGCCCCGAGCCCTGCTGTTTTTCTGTTCGAGAATTTCGGCGACGTCAAATCCCCAGTCGCCGATGCGTCGATTTCATTCATGTTCATCAAGAACTCCGGCTCGCTCTTGTCCTCGGTCACGACCGACGCCTACGGCAAGGCGAACAGCACGATCGAGAAGCTCGATAAGCCGGGCGAAGCGGCGGTGATCCGCGCATACCCCGAATTCCGCGCGAGGGGGAAGAGCTACGCCTTCAGTTCGGTCTTCCGCGATTTCGTCTATCTTCCCGCCGTCGACGCGGCCCTGATCACGGCGCTCGAGCGTTCCGAACTCGGCGCGAGCGACGACCCTAAAACTATCAGCGCCGTCGTCGAGGCGCTGCGGCCGACGGGGCTCGACCTCGTTCCCTTCAACGGCAAGCTCTCGGAAGATCGGTTCCGCGCCGCCTACGGCGGAGAAGTCGGAGCCCTCGAGTCGCTCGGCCTGTCTGAGAATCGGCCCTATGCGGCGCTTGTCCTCATCGAAGTTGCGAACGCCCGCCAAATGGAGTATGAGGGCAAGACCTACGCGATCTTCACCGCCGAGGCTGCATGCGGCTTCCGTCTTGTGCGCTCGGACGGCTCCGTCCTGCTTTCGCTCGCGCCGGGACCGGTGCAGGGCCGGGGCGGAACGCGTGCCGCGGCCATAAGCGATGCATACAAACGAGCGGCCGAGGCGCTTTCGTCCGCGCTTCGGAATCGTCTTGCGGATATCACGAGCTCTCTCGCCGCGGAATAGACGATGGGACGCCGCTGAAAGGGCCTCTCCATATTCGATACGCGCTTGCGCCCTGCTAGTGATCTTGATCGCTTTCAGGATGGCCCCGCCTTCCCTTCCCCAGCAGCCTGGCCCTCGTGATTTTTCCGCGTCCCGAGCGCTCGATCTCGAAAACGGCGGCCTGGGCTCTGCGAAGCCGCTCGTTCTCATCGGAGAACAACTCGGCCTGCATCGGCCTTTCGTCCCCTTCTACGTCAGCCAGGCCGAGACCGATAAGCCTGATCTCGGTCCGTCCATCCCAGGCTTTGTCGAGGAGAGCCGCCGCCCCTTGCAGCATCTCGTCCGAGGTACGGAAATACGAGGATCGCGTCGTCCGCCGCGAGATGGTCGTAAAATCGTGGAAGCGCAGCTTCAAGACCAATGTCCGGGAGCGGCAGCCTTCATTCCAAAGACGGAAGGCGAGCTCGTCACTGAGGGCCAGGAGCACAGACTCTATGCAGTCGCGGTCGGCGCTGTCCCGCTCGAATGTCGTCTCGGCGCTCATGGAGTGCGATTCTGTTTCGGCCGCCGAGAATACGCCGGGATCGCGCCCCCTGACCGCATCGTACATGAAGGCAGACGCGGCTCTTCCGAACAAAGACTCGAGTTGCGCACGGCTTAAGGAGGCGAGCTGCGCTGTTGTAAAAATGCCGAGTTCCCGGAATCGCTGCTGGGTCTTCTCGCCCGCACCCCAGAGTTTTTCGAGAGGAAGCTCGAGCATAAAGGCTTCGACGCGCTCGGGCTCTACGATCACGAGGCCGTCGGGTTTCATCAAGCCGGAGGCTATCTTCGCGACATAGTGATTCGGACCGACCCCGATCGAGATCGTCAGTCCTGTACGTTGCCACACCTCGGTTTTCAGTCGTTTCGCGGCTTCGGGCGGGGCGCCCCACAAACGCTCGGTACCCGTCATATCGAGGAAGGCCTCGTCGATGGACATCTGTCTGAGGTCGGGGGTGAACTCTCCGAAGATTTTCATGACCTCTGCAGACTTCTCTGCGTAGCGCCACCCACGGGGTTGAAGGTAGACCGCCTGGGGACAACGCCTATATGCCTCGGATATGGGCATGGCCGACCTGACACCGAAGGCCCGGGCTTCGTACGAGCAAGTCGAGACGACGCCGCGATGTCCCGGCAGGGCGCCGACGACGACCGGCTTGCCCTTCAACGAAGGATCGTCGAGTTGTTCGACAGAGGCGAAAAAAGCGTCGAGATCGACGTGGAAAATGACCGCCGCCATCAGTTCCATCCGGAAAGGTCGAAACTCGCCTTCAGAACCGTCTCGAAATCAGCGGGGGCCTCCCCCGTCGGCAGGGAATACGGCTCGAGCGGTCTGAGATACCGCGCGGTGACGACAAGATGAGCCTCGAAGTCCTCGGGAACGGTTATCGAGAATGAAAGCGAAGGGCCTGGATTCACGCCGGCGTAGATAGTCGCTCGTTTCCCATCGAGTGAGACATCATAGGGGAGGCTGCAGTCGTAGATGAATAGATTTTCGGACTCGAGGCTCAAAACGACATCGTAGGGGCTCTCGCTGAACCCGACGGCAAGCCGTTGCTGCTGGCGCTCGAGAAAGAGACTGCGCTGTCCGACCACGGCGATGCGCTTTTTGATGTCTTCGCCGACGACACGGATTTCATCGCGCTCGATCTTGTAGGCCACAGGCTTTCCGCCGCGGTAGACGAGTCCCGAGCCCAAACGGCGCTTCCCTTTCAGCACGGCCTCGAAGGACTGCGAATCCTGATCGATGATTTCGCGCGCTTCGAGATCGATCCTGAGCCCCTCCGAGACGATGGGGGCCGCAGCGGCCGCGATCGCCGCCGAAGTCTCGGCGGCCAGGGCGAGAACGATGAATACAACCGCCGCCCTTCGCCGCGCCGTCGCCCCCGGCCTGGCGAAGAAGAGGAGCGGGCTTGCGGTGAAGACGAACAAAGGCAGGAGCAAGGCTGAAAGAATAAGAATTCCGCCGACATCCGGCGCGACGATCCGTGCGAATGCTTCCATCTGCGGCCTTTGGATGAGCTGAACGATGATCACGGAGAGCGGGGCGTACATAAGAAGATAGGCCGCAAGTGTCGCCCATCGTGTGCGGAGGACCAGGGATATCTGGACGATTATGAAGGCCCACACAAAATAGAAGGTGACGCTCAAATCGACCGCCGCGAATATGAGAATATCCAATGCCAGAACGGTCACGGCGGCGAATTCATAGAAATACGGGTTTGGAGTGAGAATGCGTTGCTCGACCGATATGGACAGCAGAGCGAGAAAAATAAAAAACGCCGAACCGAAACGGGCCGATACCGCCCATCGCGGCGCAAGACGCCAGGCCTCGCTTGAACCGAGAAGTTCGGCGACGATGCGGGAACAGCCCGTCCCCGCCAGGAAGGCGGCGGCAAGTGCGGCATACAACACCACGAGTTCGCCCGCGACGACCGGCGCCCGCTTCAGAAGCAGTTTCGTGGCGCTCCGCCGCGAAACCGACAGGATGAGAAGCGATGCCGATACTATCAACGTAAAAGATACAAGGAAGACCGCATACGGAGTTTCGCGGACAACGCTTTTTATCGGGCCGAGCTGAAAAATGAAATAGTGACGGTCCCAGCTGTCGGGGAATCCGCGGGACTGAAACTTCGAGAATGCGTCTAGAAACGAAACAAGCCAGTCCTCGTCGACCGCAGAGGAGGCATCTCCGGTCCCGACGAGTTCGATCGCCGGAATGCCGGCTTCCAGGTAAGCCGCCGCGGGGCCGTACTCATCGGCGAGCCCGAGGCGGAAAATCTGCATCTGGTTCGCTTCGAGATCGTACTCGACGCCGGATGCCGCCAGGGATCGTCGAACGGACTCGTAATACCAATAGGGCGAAAGCATAGCCCTGCCGGCGTTTCTCACCCTCAGTTCAGCCGGCTCGTGGTCGATACTCAAGTAAAGCACAGCCAACGAACCGGACCTCCGATGTCGTTCGATCCAGGTTTTCGATCCCAGGGACGCGGCCTCTCCCGTCGCACGCATGCCCCTTCGTTCCGCTCCAAGAAAAACGAAGCGGATGGAGAATGGACGGGGGTGGGAACTATTTGTTCGTCCGGCCGACCTGACGGCGGCGTCAAGGGCCGAAGCTATACCATAGGCCCCCTCCGAGGCCCGTTCCGCATCGATCCACGACGTGACGGGCACAATGACCGCAAGCTCGTCCGCTGTCGTTCCGGATATCATCGCCTCGACGATCCGCGAGCGCGAATAGCCCTCACGGGCGTCGGAAAAATCGCTCTCGGTGTATGCAAGGCCGGCGGAGGCGAGCGTCGTTTTGATGATGTCGAAAGCTGCGCGTTCGCCGCTCTCGTTTTCCACGCGCGATCCCGCCGCTTCCAGCCGGACGGTCAATTCGCGCAGCATCGAGCCGCTCTCCCCATGGCAGAGAACGGCGGGAGCCAAGAGCAGGGCGACGAAGAGTCCCCGCCGAGCTGCTCCGAGAAGCGCGTCAAGACGATGCACGAATGGAGCATAGGAGGCTGAAAGAGACCGCGTCAATACTGTTTACCGTTATGCCGATAATATCCTATACTAGGCGGACAGTTCTCGGAGAGCGCGGAGAAGGGCGAGGTAATGCAGGAGAAGAAGAGCGTCATAGACCTGCCGGTCAAACTCGTGCTCACGGAGGAAGGGACCTCCTTCTTCATCCGTAAAGGGAAAAATCTTAAAAAGTTCAAACTGGCGGATAACGTCGAAGAGTACGGCATCATCCTCGACGAATTCAGCCCTACCTCGCTTCAGAGAATGCTGCTCGTGGATTATATCTCAAAGGTCGAAATATCGAAGAGCGAGTTCATGTCCGCCCGCTCCGAGGTCATGGACCTCTCGAAGCTCATTGTCTATTCGATGCTGTACAGGCAGTACGATTCATATATCTTCGCCCGGGTTCTTGCGAGCGACGTCATAAAGCGCTGGAACCGGGTCAATCCCGTCAACATCATCGACGAAAAGACGCCGATCAACGACGCCTTCCTGCAGGGCATACTCAAGGAGAAAGAGAAGGAGCTCGCCGAGATAAAAGAAGAGATTCTCGCGCCCATGTACGCCTACATCAGCAAGAACACCTCGCTCCTGCCCGAAGAGAAGAATATTCAGCTTCTACTATCCGAGAAATTCCTCAACAATCTCCGCCCCTTCGTCTGGTTCATCATAACGAAGTTCAAAGGATCCGAGGGTTACGACCAACTTATCAGGGACATACGCACATCGCTCGCGGAGTTCATGGAAAAATCCAAGATAGCCGAGTACGTATCCCTCATGATCATGGAACTGGCGATGAACGCCGAAAACTCGAATCTCAAGCGCGAGGCCAAGGAGATTTTCAAGGGCGTCGTCGACATGAACGCGGTTCTCTTCGATCCAAACATCCGGAAACAGGTCATCGAGTCCCTGGCGCGAAAAGGCGAGCTCGTCTACCTATCGTGGAAGATCGGCTCGCACGGTGTGTCCGTCGGCACGCAGGGGAAGCTGCAGATCACGCTGTACACCAAGGCGACCGAGTACCACAGCGTCAAGGAAACCTTCGAAGAGCGCAAGAGCGCCGATCTGAAAAAGAAAAGCCTTCAGGATTTTTACCGCGAGCTGCCGGAGGGCGAGGCGAACGCTGAGCTCGGGCTGTACTACCTTTCGTATCTTTCCGAGGCGTGCGAGAAGGTCAATGTTAAGTTCGAATCGCTCGTCAATCAAATCGCCGGCTCGGACCTTACCGTTATCACGCTCGTCCTTTATCTTTAAGTGAATGCGAAATTCCTTGCCCCGATTCTCGTATTTCTCTATTTCTTGACATTTGAGGCGCTCCTTGGTAGTCTTTTGCGCATACAATCACGACACATATAGAAACGATGGAGGACTGAATCGATGGCCACGCGCAAGTATGTATATCAATTCGGGGCCGGTGTCGCAGACACCAGCACGACCAGCAAGGACATTCTCGGAGGCAAGGGAGCCGGCCTCATGGAAATGACGAAGATCGGGCTTCCGGTCCCCGCGGGTTTTGTCATCAGCATACCCGCCTGCGAGGAGTATTACAAAAACGGTCGGAAACTCCCTAAACCGATAGTCGAAGAAATAAAACTCGCTCTCGCCAAGCTTGAGAAAACCGTCGGTAAAAAGCTCGGCGATCCGACGGATCCCCTTCTCGTTTCCGTCCGCTCCGGAGCCGCGCGTTCGATGCCCGGCATGCTCGAAACCATCCTGAACCTCGGTCTCAATGACAAATCGGTCGAGGGGCTCGCCGCAAAGACCGGCAATCCCCGCTTCGCCTATGACAGCTACCGCCGTTTCATCCAGATGTACTCGACTACGGCCATGGGACTTTCGAAGGAACCCATGGAGGAGATGCTTTCTGAGATGAAAAAGAAGCTCGGCGTCAAGCATGACACGGAGCTCACGGCCGACAACCTCAAAGAGCTCTGCGCCGAGTTCAAAAAGTTCTACTTCAGCAAGATGGGCAAGCCCTTTCCGCAGGACCCGATCGAACAGCTCTGGGGCGCCATCGACGCCGTCTTCAATTCCTGGGAGGCTGAAAAATCTGTAACCTACCGCCGCGTCGAGAAAATCACCGATCTCAAGGGAACGGCGGTCAACGTCGTACAGATGGTTTTCGGCAACAAGGGCGACAGCTCGGGCACGGGCGTCTGCTTCACGCGGGACCCCAACACGGGGGCGAATGTGTTCTACGGCGATTGCCTCATCAACGCCCAGGGAGAGGACGTGGTCGCCGGCATCCGCACTCCGCTCAAGCTCGCCGAACTCGAAAAGAAGCTTCCAAAAGCCTATAAGCAGCTCTGCGAAGTCCGGACGATACTCGAGAAGAACTTCAAAGACATGCAGGACCTCGAGTTCACGATCGAGGACGAAAAGCTCTACATGCTCCAGTGCCGCACCGGCAAGCGCCTCCCGGCGGCCGCCTTCAAGATCGCGGTCGACATGGTGGCCGAAGGGCTCATCACCAAGGAAGAGGCCATTTCGCGCATCACTCCCGAGCAGATCGAAGGGGTGTTTTACCCGGTCATCGATGTCGCCGCCGTCGGCGCCGCCAAGCTCAAGGAACTCAAGATCGCCCAGGGCATCGATGCGGTCCCCGGAGCGGCGGCGGGCAAGCTCTGCTTCACCGCCTCAGAGGCCGAGAGGCTGGCGGCCTCCGGCGAAAAGGTGATCTTGATCCGCCGCGAGACCAGCCCGGAGGACGTCGGCGGCATGCACGCCGCGCAGGGCATCCTGACCGCCACGGGCGGCAAGACATCCCACGCGGCCGTCGTCGCGCGCGGCTGGGGCAAGTGCTGCGTCGTCGGCTGCGAAGAACTCGACATCGACGCCGATGCAGGCACGGTCAAGGTACACGGAAAGGTTTATAAGGCCGGCGACGAGGTGACGCTCAACGGCACCACCGGCGAAGTCTTCGCCGGCGCCCTCCCCCTCAAGCAGCCCGAGCAGACCAAGGAGTTCAAGACGCTTCTCGGCTGGTGCGACAAGATCAGGACGCTCAAGGTCAGGACCAACGCCGACACGCCCTACGACGCGGCCAAGGCCGTCGAACTCGGCGCGGAGGGCATCGGGCTCTGCCGCACCGAGCACATGTTCTTCGACACCGAGGAGCGCCGCCTCGCGATCCAGGAGATGATCGTTGCCGACACTCTCGATGCGCGGAAGAAAGCCCTGGACAAGCTTCTTCCCTTCCAGCGCGAAGACTTCAAGGGCATTTTCAAGGCGATGAACGGCAAACCGGTGACGATTCGGCTTATCGATCCCCCCCTCCACGAGTTCACGCCCAAGGACGATGAAGGCGTCAACAAGCTTTCGGCGGTGACGGGGATGAGTCCCGAGAAAATACGCCTGCGCTGCGACCAGCTTCACGAAGCGAATCCCATGCTCGGACACCGGGGATGCCGTCTGTGCATCACCTACCCGGAGATCCTCGAGATGCAGATCACCGCGATAATCGAAGCGGCTGTAGAGTGCGAAAAAGCGGGGATCAAGGTCCTTCCGGAAATCATGATTCCGCTGACCATCGATCGGAAAGAGCTCAAGATCCTCGTCGACCATGGAAAGTCAATCGCCGACGCCATTATCAAGAAGGCCGGCTCCAAAGTCACGTACCTCATGGGAACGATGATCGAAATTCCGCGTGCTGCTCTTCTCGCCGATCAGATCGCCGAGACCGCCGAGTTCTTCTCCTGCGGCACGAACGATCTCACCCAGATGACCTTGGGACTCTCCCGCGACGACGCAGGCCGCTTCCTCCCCGACTATGTCAAATCGGAGAAAGAGGGCGGAAAGGCTATTTTCGCCGACGATCCCTTTGTCAGCATCGATCAAGCCGGCGTAGGCCAGCTGGTCAAGATGGCGATCGAAAAAGGCAGATCGACGAGGCCGAACTTGAAGGTCGGCATCTGCGGGGAGCACGGCGGAGAGGCTAAATCGGTCAAATTCTGCCATTCAATCGGCATGAACTATGTCTCCTGCTCGCCCTTCCGTGTGCCTATCGCACGGCTTGCGGCCGCCCAGGCGGTAATAGAGGAAAAAGCGGCTTCTTCCGCCTCTTCTTCGAAGACTTCTGCAAAGAAAAAACCTTCGACCGCAAAAAACGCCGTTGGAAAACCAAGCAAGGCTGAGAAAGCTCAAGCGAAAAAAACGAAAAAGGCGGCGGAGAAAAAAGAAAGCGCAAAGAAAAGTAAAGCGAAGAAGAGCAGCGCCCCCAAGAAGACCGTCAAGAAAGCCGACACGAAAAAGAAGGCGAAGAAGTAAAAGCCTCGTTCGCGTCTTGATGTCGATGTGACCGCACCGTCCGACCGGACGGTGCGTTTTTTTTAGAAGAGTTTTGTAGAATCCAGGAGAATGGTGACGGGGCCGTCGTTGGTCGACAGCACTTTCATATCAGCTTGAAAGACGCCGGTTTCAACTCGTGGCAGCAGTTTCCTCAGCTCATCCACGAACAACTCGTACACCGCCTTCGCCGCTTCTGGTTTCGCCGCATTGGAATACGAGGGCCGGCGGCCCTTGCGGGCGTCGGCGAGGAGGGTGAACTGAGATATGACAAGCGCTTCGGCGCCGATTTCCCGGGCGGAACGGTTCATAACGCCGTCGTCATCGTCGAAAATGCGAAGCTCGGCGGCTTTTTCAGCCATCCAGCGCGCATCGCGGACTGTATCCTCTGCGGCGACCCCGAGATAGATCAGGATTCCCCGTCCCGTGCGGCCTCTGACGACCCCATCGACGACGACGCCGGCCTCTTCGACCCTTTGAACGACGGCGCGCATCACCTGCCCGTAATTCCCAATTCGTGAATCGCAGAGCCTTCGAGAAAGACCGTCCCCCCCGAGGTCGAGAGCGTCGCGAGCAGCTCGAGCGGCCGGTCGAGCGGTACGGCCGCTTCGGCGATCCGGGCTTTCGCGATGCCCTCAAGACGGTTTTTTTCATGGTAACCGACGAGGAAATCGAACGATACGACGCCTCCGCGCTCCTGGACATTGGCCGCCATACCCTTCCACACAACAGAACAGCCGTCGTAGAGCCAGGGGTCCGAGGCTACCTCAGAAAACGCAGGTACATCTTTTACGGTGCGGAAATCCGGCTTGCCGACGAAGTTCTTGAGCGTGGCGGCTTTCGCCTTGATCTGAGAACTCGCATTGGAGCCGAGAATCCTGTTGATCTCGATGACCGCCGCATTGTCGCGGTAGTCCTGGAAATACCGCTTCGCTTTTTCAAATGAGGAGATGACTTCGGCTTCGGTCAAGGCGTAGCGGAAAGAACCACTCGTTGTAACCGGAGAATTCCTTTCGGCCGAGCTCAAGGACACGGCGGCGACCTCGGGCCGTGTTCGGCGGGAGACCGAAATACCCTGGGCCGCACGGTACAGACCAAAGCCGACGGCGGCAGCAATGAGAATCGCGGGTATCAGACGAAGCGCGCCTCTGAACAGAGGGCGCAGGCTCCCCGCGCCTGGATACAGACTCTGTATCCTCCCTGAAGACACCAGCGCGGCTAATCCTTCCGGGCCGCCTTCCGTCCTCAGGATATTCAATCCCCTGATCGCTCGCCTTTCACCGGGCTTGAGTTCGAGAACACGCAGATAGCCGTCGACGGCCTTTTTGCTGTCTCCTCGTCTGACCTCGAGCGCCGAAAGCGCGAGCAGAACGTCGATGTCCAAGGGCGCCAGAGATTCGGCGCGCTTCAGGTAGGTCGCGGCCCCTCCGATATCTCCGGTCCGGAGACAGGATGCGCCGAGGAGATAGTAGAACCGCGCAGAATCTCGATAGACCGGGACCTGAGGCTCGAGGAGCGATATGAGCTCGGCATGCCGAGCGGAGTTGAAAAGTCGCTCGGCACGATCGAGAACAGTGAGCGCCATCGGCTTTCAATATCCTTTCTTCCTCTCCTCGAGGCGGTCAAGAATTTTCTTCCATGCGTCGAGTTCCTGGTCCGAGATATCGCCTCCGACTGCGAGCGAGCGGTCGATGCGGGATATCAAATCACGTACCGCTATCAAATCGGCGGCTATGGATGTCGCAGCGTCGGGCTTCTCCGGAGCAAGAACAGTGGCTTCGAATATTTCTTCGGTCTTCGTCTTCCCCTCGGGGGCGCGGTAACCGAGCTCGTTGAACGACCCCATGAAAAACGACAGCTTCCGCGTTCCTCCACGGGAGACCGCGACGGGTTCCCAAAAAAGCGCTACCGCGGAGTCGTTGATCGAGTACGGAATCAACGTGAAATTCCGCTGCGGATTTGCATCATACCCCCACGTCGTGTCTGCAAGACGTTTCCAATTCGAAAGAAGCACTTTGTCGGGGCCGGCGACACCTTCGCCCGTGAATTGCACCATAAAGCTCGCCCGCTCCCCTGGTGTGCAGACCCAGCTCGAATCACTGCCCGGGCCGAGGGCGGTTTCGACGTTGATGCGCTCGGCCTTCGCTGTCTTGAAATGAACATCTGATTTTTCGCCGAGCCAGGTGTCGATAAGTACGCGGAGCCCCAGCATCGATTCGCGCTCGGAGACGTTTTCAAGCTCGATGCCGACCAGGACGCCGTCGGCGAGCGCCTGGCCGGAGGATTTCACGAAATCGTAAGTCTGGCGTACCACGCAGGACGCGGAACGGTATTCGATGCGAATTCCGCCGTCCGTACGGGAGACTTGGAATCGGTACTCCGACGAATCGCCGAGTTTGACATGACGGCCGTCGACGCTCAGGGTCACCAGGCTGGTCCGGGGGTCCTGTTCGAACATGAGCGGCTCGTATCTATCTTTCGCGACATCGATGAGGCGATAAACCGTCACCCTGCCGGTGCTCTCGCTCGCGACGAGTTTGACAAGTCCTTCCTTGATTTCCAGAGAAGCGGCGGAAGCGGCGAAAAGGGCTGTCAGCGCAAAGGCGGCCGCGGTTTTATGCGTTCTCATTTCGCGCCCTCCTTTGCGATTTTTTCGAGATAAAATGCCAAAAGATCGAGGGCCCAGGCCTTGTATGCGAGGGCCTTCGTTTTATCATCTGCATCGAGAGGAATCGTCGGGGTCGCCTGAGCGGTCTGAGTCGTGCTTGCCTGAGCCGCTGCAGAGCTTGCGGCGTCCAGGGCGGATCGAAGCCGGGTTATCTCCGCGGATAGGCTTGATATCTCTTCGTCGCGGGCCGCAAGCTGGGAGCTGAGTTCGGCGATTTGAGTGCGAAGCTCCGCAGCCGTCTTGTCTTGATCGCTCAATGCGCCGGCGGCGCCGCGTTTTGTATCGGAAAGCTGTTTTTGATAGAGGGAGATCGACGCTTCATAGGCTTTTTCGCGCCTCCGGAACTCCTCGACCGATCTCAGCGATTCCTCATGGCTCCAGGTGAGAAGCTTGAGAAGCTCGCGTTGCCGGTACTCGAGCCCGATGAGTGAACGCCGATACGTCGCCGCCTCGACCTTGACGCTTTGTGGGTATTTTTGGACAACAGCCGTGAAGGCCCGTTCCGCATCCTCGAGCCGTCCGAGCGCGTACAAACACTCGCCGCTCCAATAGAGGGCGGATGGGAAAAGATCGCTGTCCGGCGCGGCTTCGCTGAATGCCGCGAAAACCTTCAGCGCTTCTTCGTAATCGCCCTTTGTATAGAGGATTCTGCCTCGTTGGTATAGAAGGTCGGGAAGGCGCGGACTGGTCGGATACGCCGAAATGAAGGCATCGATCGACGATGCCGCGGTCGCCAGGTCGCCCAGCGCGATATACGACAAGATCGACCAATATGCGGCTTCGGGACGCTCCGTCTTCGCCCGGGGATCGGACAAGACCTTTCCAAAAAGATCGAGGGCATCTCGATACTTTTCCTGTCCAAAGAGCTCGACGCCGGCGAGGAGTGTGTTTTTGGCTTCCGCGGGTGATGTCGAGGCCGCCTGCTGACAGACCGCCGTCTGTACAGCGGCCGCAGCAGCGAGAACCACTGCCAGGAGGGATCGGTACGGTTTCCTCATGGGCGCATGCCTCCGAATCATTATCGGCCTGGAGAGGCCAAAACTCAACGAGACGCCTGAGCTCCGGCTGGTAGTGATGTAAAAAAATCAAGGGGCATTTTCCAGCACCCCGCTCGGCGTGGTGTACGAGCGCTTCACGGCTTTTACGAGAGCGGCCCTGTCGTTCGCGGCGAAAAACGCCGACCCCATTACAAGAACATCGGGAGACACGGCCGCGATCTGAGGGAGGGATTCGGCGTTGACGCCGCCGTCGATCGCGACAAGATAGTCGAGCCGCCGCTCCTCCCTCGTTTCAATGAGGCGCGCCGCTTTCGTCAGGCAGAGCGGCAGCATAGTCTGGCCGCCGTAGCCGGGGTCGACGGTCATGACAAGTACGAGGTCCACGTAGGGCAGAATCTCTTCGAGCGCGGAGACTGGTGTCGATGGTACGATGGAGACGCCGCTCTTCGCCCCCTGTTCACGAATCGATGCGGCGAGTCTGTGCGCGTGAACCGCCGCCTCGTAATGAAAGGTGACACTATCGGCGCCCGCTGCGATGAAGGCAGGTGCAAGGCGCTCGGGTTCGACGGTCATGAGGTGGGCGTCGAATGGAAGAGAACTGACCGGACGGAGATCGGCTATCATCTTCGGTCCAAAGGTCAATTCGGGGACGAAACGACCGTCCATCACGTCGAAGTGTATCCAATCGGCCCCCGATTTTTCGATGAGCGAGACGGCCGATCGCATATCGGAAAAGTCTGCGGCGAGAAGCGAAGGAGCGATGATCGGCTCTTTCATAGCGGGCGGATGATATCATATGCGGCCTCGGCGGCGCTAGACGTGGCAGTAAGGAATTTCTTGGCCGCGGAAAGCATTAGCAGACATCGCCGCGCGATTACAACCGCAGCGACGATTGACTACGGTCTGTCAATCGGGTACTATAAACCGTTCGATCCCAATCCCGATAACCCGGAAGAGCATGGCCGAGCAGGATAGCGTCAACGTACTTCTTTCGAACGCGTACGAGAGCCTCACGTGTGTCGATCTGCAAGCGGCTTCCGAGTTTCTGGACAAGGCGCTCGCCGAGGATTTCGAGCATCCCGAGGTGCTCTGGTCCCTCAAGTGCGCCAATTTCTGGTCGGAGCGCCTGGGGCGGCTGGAATCGATTCAAAACGCATTCGAACGGGGAGAATATGTTCTCGCTCAGTGGAAGGCTTTTACGTCCTTTTCCGCCAAGCTCGGAGTTCCGTTCGATCGTCCCCGCTACGCCTTCAAAGGTTTCGCCTTTGCCATGGCTCTCTCGCAGTATAAGGAAGTGCCGGCCGAAGGAGGGGAGTCAGAATCCCCCGATGTCGCGCTCAGAGTCGGCATGTGTCTTAAGGGGATGGGCGATTATTCGAACGCACTCAGGTCGCTCGAGACTGCGGCTCGAGCCCGCCGCGACGATCCGGAAGTTCTTGCGCAGCTCGCCGACGCCTATGCGCTCAGCGGCGACGAGCGTTCGTCGAAGGCGCTGTTCAGAGAAGCGTTCTTTCTCGGCGCCCAGCGTGTCGATATCGATTTTATCGAGTGCGAAATGATCCGCAGATTGGCCGCCAAGGTCGCCTCGCTCGGTTATTCGGAGGCCGAACTCCTCGAGTGGATGCCCGTGTATGGAACGCTCCTCGGATTGTTTTCGGTGAAACGGGAGCTCAAGACGATCGAAGTCGGCAAACTCAAGCAGTCGATATATCAGCTCGAAAACGAGGTCAGGGAAGGACGTGACGAACGCAATCTGCTCGTTCCGCGCCTCATCACCAGGTACTTCTGGCTCATCGATTACTATGTTCAGGCCAAGGAGGACCGATCCAAGCTCGCCGAGGTGCTCTTGAAAATCAAGCTTCTCGACCCCTCGATTCACAAACAGTACACAGCCTAGGGAGGATATCCATATGTCCGGAACGCAGATGGCCCAGAAAGTCCAGCAGATGCTCAACGAAGAAAAATGGACGAGGGCTTCGCTCGGGGCCTACACCGCCACCAATCTCAAGGAACTGGACGCCATCGCACAGGAAGCGGCGGCCGAGAAGGCATTGGACGAGCTGAAGGAAATCTGCGACGAGCATCTTTCGCACACCAAGACGAGCATTATCGCGCTGTATCTCTCGGGCGTCATATCGCTTATGCGGCAGCAGATCGACGATTCCGCCATGGTGTCCCTCCTCGACCTCTTCGCCGACAACAAAAAATGGAATGTCGTCGAATTCGTCTGTCAACGCATACTCGATTTCGGAGAGAACCGCACCGCCCTGCGGCGTCTCGCCGAGTGCTATGAAAACGACGGCCGCACCGAAGAGATATTCGCCGTCTGGGAGCGTCTCGTCCGCGTCGATTACGAAGAGGCCGACATAGTCAAGGCTCTCGCCGAAAAACGCGAGAAGGACGGCAGGATCGATGAGGCCGTGGATTTCTACAAAAAGGCGCTCTATCGGTACATCAACAAAGGTCTGTCGACCAATGTAAAGGAGATATGGGCGAAACTCGTCGAGTATTGTCCGCAGGATATCGACTTCTTTTTCCATGTTCAGCGCAAGATCGCCAAGCAGATATCCGAGGACAGGGCCGCGGGTCTTCTTCTCGACCTGTATCGACACTACAAAAACATCGAAGACTGGAACACGGCCCTCGATATTCTGAAGATTGTCATCGATTATGACGAGAAAAACCCCAGTCTCAGAAAAGACCTCGTCGAATGCTACCGCGGGAAGTTCAAAGATCATTCCCATCTCGAGGATTACATACGGCTTTCGAACATCACGCAGTCGTACCGCGCGATGCACGAGGCGATGGCGGACTTCGAGAAGCACATAGCCTTCGACGCCGGTAATTTCGTGTACCACCGGACATGGAACATCGGCAGGATATCGAGCATCAAAGGCGATGAAATCGTCATCGATTTCGCCAAGAGCCGCGGTCACAAGATGACGCTCAAAATGGCGATCGACAGCCTGACGTCGCTCTCGAAGGATCATATCTGGGTGCTCAAGGCCGTCTGGTCCAAGGACAAGCTCAGGGAGAAAGTCAAAAGCGATCCTTCATGGGCGCTTCGCACCATCATAAAAAGTTTCGACAATCGCGCCGATCTCAGGCGTATCAAGGCCGAGATCGTGCCCTCCGTGCTCACCGCCAGCGAGTGGAATTCCTGGAGCGCGAAGGCCCGTGATATTCTCAAAACCGATCCGATATTCGGCAACGCAGCCGATGATATTTCCACATACATCGTCCGCGACCGTCCTCTCTCCTTCGAAGAGAAGATTTACAACCAGTTCAAAGCCGAAAAGAGCTTCTTCGCGCGGGTGCAGTATCTCCGGGATTTCCTCGAAGCGGGAGAGCCGGATTCCGAGTTCTTTTCCGAGATGTTCTCGTTTTTCACGGGTTTCGTCCGCTCGTACCAGGCAGCCAACGAAACGGTCGTCGCCTCGTATCTTTTCCTCAAAGAACTCGCGGCGAAGTACCCCCACCTCAAAGGTTCCGTAAACCTCGGCTTCGCCGACCTTTTCGCCGAAATCGAAGACCCCGTCGCGGTGTATGACGGCATAAAAGACGCCGATCTCCGCAAGTCGTTCCTGTCTCACGTCAAGAACTTCGTTCCGGACTGGCCGGATGTCTACATCAAGCTGTTCCCGCACTGTTTGAACGCCGCGATGCTCGACACCTTGAAGGCGTCTGGTTATGTGGACCGCCTCAAGCGGATGGTCTTGGATGTCATCGCAAACTACCGAGACCACCGCGAAGCCTTCATCTGGATCGTAAAGAATCTCAAGGACGAGGACTGGTTCGCCGAGCTCGGCCTCTCATACGAGAAGATACTGATAACCCTGGTGCATATTCTCGATATATCGTTCAAGGAGATCGAGAATCATCGCGACACCACCGAGAACCGCAAGATCAACAAGCAGGTGCAATCCATCCTGTTCAAGGACGCCGCGCTCGAAAAGTTCCTCATGGAGTCATCCCCCGACACGATCGAACGGGTGTATACGCTCATAAGCGACGTGAAGGACCTCGATCCGGCTGTCAAGCTTTCGCTCAGGCGGAAGATAATGGAAAAGTGGCCCGAGTTCCGCTTCGGGGCCGAGGAAGAAAAACAGATTGTCTCGCGCGGTCTTATGGTCACCGCCGAAAAATACGAAGAGAAACAGCGTCTCCTCGCCCATATACTCGAAGTCGATGTTCCGGCGAATCAGAAAGAAATCGCGTACGCCCTATCGCTCGGAGACCTCCGCGAAAACGCCGAATACAAGGCGGCGAAGGAGCGGCAGGACGAGCTCAACGCAAAAGTCGCGAAACTCAAAAACGAAATCGAGCGCGCGCAGATTTTCGACAAATCGTCGATCTCGATCCAGAAAATATCCTTCGGCACCGTCGTAACCCTCGCCAATGAGCTTTCCGGAGAAAAGGAATCCTATACGATACTCGGCCCGTGGGAGTCGGAGCCTTCCCGCAATGTGATATCGTACCTTTCGCCGTTGGGGAAAAAGCTCTTGAACCACAAGGTCGGCGAGAGCCTCTCATTCCTTATTCACGACAGGAAATTCCAATACAAAGTGGAGAAGATAGAAGTCGCCGATTTCTGATGCTCTGAATGGCCGCGGGGGCGTGCATTCACCGCCCGCGGCCGGCGGGAGGATGATCAGATGGTAAAGAAAAAGTTGTCAGTCGCGCTCGTCTTCACAGTTTTATTCGTCATATCCGAGATCCGTCTTTTCGCCCAGAACCTCGACGCCGATTCGTCGGACGTCGTCGTGCTCCTTGATGTATCGCAAAGCGTCCTCCCCTATTTTCACGACGTCACCGACTTCGTCGTCTCCTCGGTGGTGCGCGACTATGTGCGGCGCGGAGACGTTTTTCATCTGCTCGGTTTCGGCGGCGAGACTCAGGTCGAAATCGCGCAGAAGATGGAAACCGAATCCGATGTGAAGTCTGTGCTCGGCCGCCTCTATCTTCTCTATCCGCTGGCGCTTTATTCCGACTTCGCTCAATCGCTCGATTCCTTGTACACATATATGTCGGATCTGCCGCCCGAGCGGCCTAAAGTGGCGGTGATCATAACAGACGGCATTCAAAATCCACCTAAATCGAGCCCGACATACGCTTTGAACGACGAAGAGATCACGAAGATCATAGAATCGAACGCCGCAAAAATACGCGCCCGGGGTTGGCCGGTGCATATAATCAAACTCCCCTTCGCGAAGTCCGGCGGTTCCACCGCGGGCGAAGCACCGCCTTCCGAGAGGGACGGACGCTCCTTCATCGACGCCGCGGCCCGCTCCTTGGGAGCGCCTGTCTCGGAATTCCAGGGCGACGATAAAGAAAATATTGCACTCCGAACCCTCGGCGTGCATACGGCCGAATTCCCCGGTCATCTTGGGACACGGGACTATATGTTCTCGTTCCCGCTCCGGATAACAAACGGCACATCTGAACCCGCCCGTATCGAGTTGAGGGAAGTCATGTCCGACGGAGCCGATATACTCGAGCATCCGACCGTCCTGAATCTCGCTCCCGCGGGATCGGGTGTCATGAACGTGCCGATCGTACTGCCCTCAAGTATTCCCGAGGGGGACCAGGTCATCGCTGTTCAGCTTACGTTCGCACACGGCGCGCGTGTAAGCCCCCGCGATGGCTCCCTTTCTTTGACGCTCAAGCAAAGCTTTCTCGGCTCTCTTCTGCGATCGAATGCGCGCGTTCTTATCTTGATTGTGGTCATTGTTCTGGCGATAGCCGCGTTCATCGCGATCGTTTTGATCATCCGCCGGGCCGGCGTCCGCATCCCGATCGCCGCGGCCGTATTCGCGAAGGAACCGAAAAGTGGAGACTCTTCCTTGCTTCGCAGCGCCGCCGCACGGTCCGCCGCCGACCGACGCGCGAGGGAGTCTGCGGCGGAAAGCGCGGCCGAGGCGATGGCGAGAGAACGCCGCGATGCCGCGATCCGCGATGCGGAGCTCCTCGCGCACGCTTCCGCGCACGCTTCCGCGCACGGCCGTGCACATGATTCGGCCGGAGGCGGCTCCACGGCCCGCGAAATGGACGAGTACGAATCATCGGTCGAGAAATCCGCGAAGGCTATCGCGGCCCAGCAGCGCGCCGAGGCCGAACGATCGGCCGCTCTGCTCGCTTCGGCCCTTCCTCGCTACACACCGTCCGCACCTTCAAAGCCGCCGCTTCGTTCTTCCATCGCGCTTCCGTATCGGAATCGTATTGTCAAACAGGGCACGATACGCATTGAACTGCGCGTGGAGGAGCAGAACCCCCACATAGGGCTCAGGAACGTACACGCGATCGGTGCGGGCATGCACAAATCCGTCGGCGGCGGATCCAGCGATTATCTCATCTTTCTCGTTCGAGTTCCTCGACGAGCCGCCGATTTACACTTTGACGGCGAAAAGCTGATCTTCGTGCCTCTCCGGCTCGAATTATTCCCGTCGCTCGCGGGGCCCATCGAGGATTGTCTCGGCGTGGACATACCGATGATTTCGAGCTCGGGCTATCCTCTCACCCTGCGGTTTATCGAATATGAAGAGCCGGCGAAGCGCATAAACCGCCTCCTTCACTGCATCGACGTCCCGGGGCTGAACTGAAAAGGATCTTGGATCAGAATGATTTCAAGGCATCGGCCGCGCGCTTGCGCAGGGGCTCTGAAGGATCTGATTCGGCGATCTTTGCGAGCTCATCTTTCATATCCGTCGCCTTGTTTTTCCTGATCCATTCCACGGCGCCGATCCTGATGTTGAAGTCTTTGTCCCCGAGCAGAATTTCGGCGAGGGGCCCGATGTCGGGTGCGTCGTCGGCGTTCGCGATCTCCCGCACGAGAGCGGTGAAGAAGCTCCGCTCTTTCTGCGTCTGTTCGGCTCTCAGCACATCCTCGAGCAATTTGAGCGAACGTGATGCGTCATACCGCGCGAGAAGCCCAAAGCACAAGACGCGGATCGAGGTCTCCGTTTTCTTGTCTTCGACTCGTTCGCGGAGGAATGAAAATGAGTCGCCTCCCAAAAGCGCCAACGCCCTGCATGCCTCTGTCTTCACGGCCTTTTCCGGATCGCTCGTCGCCTTATATCTGAGGAATGGTTCGGCCTCGGCGATTTTGAGCTTTCCGGCGGCTTTGCTGGCCGCAATCCGCGCCTGAACAAAGGAATCGCGCAGTCCTTGAACAATGGCGGATCGTGCGTCCGCGGTATCGAAATTTTCGAGCGCTTCGAGCGCAGCGGCGCGGACATTTGGATCCGCGCCGTTGGCCGCCTGGATCAACGCAGACACGGATGCCGCATTCTTGATTTTGCCGAGCGCGGTGCAGGCATACATCCGCGCGGCTTTTCCTGCCTCGCCGTCTTTCACAAGACGCTCGAGCCGTTCCGCGGCCTTTGAGGAACCGATCTCGCCCAAGGCCTTGATAGCTTCTTCTTTAAGCTCCTGCGTGGTCGAATCACCGTCGAACCATTCAAGAAGTATCGATTCCTCTGTTTCGCCGCCGGCTCTTCCCATGAGCCGTATAAGTCCCTTCGTGTATGCCTTGTTGTTCTCTTCGAGCATCTTCGGCACAAACGCCAAGGCTTCTTTTGATTTTATGGAAGCGAGAAAGCCTAGGGCGGACGACACAAGAGCCGCGTCCTGCTCGTCACGATTTTCTACAATACGCAGGGCGGCGCTTTCGGCCTGCGCCCACTCAAGCGAAGCGAAAAAATCGAGGATTGAACTCCGAAGCTTGTCGCTTTTCGAAGCGGTAAGGAGTTTCAGGAGTTCATCGTTATAGGCGGTCTCTTTTTCCGATGTGAGCGACTTCAGCAAGTCCAGAATCTCGGTATCGATGCCGTACAGAATGGTATTCCGACGCTTGTCTGCGGCCGATTCCGATGCGCCGGTTTTCGATGCCGTTGAATCCGATTGGGCCCAGGCGGGATGTCCCGTCGATACGACGATAGACAGGAAAAACAAGGCGACAAAGCTGCGGCGCCTCCGGCGGTGCTTACTCCTCACCCGAAGCATAGTCGGCGAGAAAGGCCTTCTTGAAAGACGTGAAACTGCCATGCTCGATACTATATCGTGCCTTGCGCACCAGGTCACTGAGGAAATAAAGATTGTGAACCGTCGCCAGCATCGAATACAAGATCTCCTCGCATTTGTAAAGGTGCCGCAGATACGCCCTGCTGTATCGGGCGCAGACAGCGCATCCGCAGAGCGGATCCAGAGCTCCGAAATCACGCGCGTACACAGCTTTTTTTATGGCTATCGGACCTCGGGAGGTGAAAATAAGACCGTTGCGTGCGGTTCGTGTCGGGAAGACACAGTCGAAGAGATCGATGCCGTTTTCTATCGCTTCGAGAATATAATCGGGCGTGCCGATTCCCATGATATACCTGGGCTTATCGTCAGGAATGATGGAAGCAGTATATGCGAGTGTTTCGACGAACTGCTCGAAACTCTCACCGACCGACAGCCCTCCGATCGCTACACCCGGCAAACCAAGCTCGAGAATCTCCTCGGCGCTGCGGGTTCTGAGCTCCTTGTAGAAATTGCCCTGAATGATTCCAAACAGCTGTCCCCGGTAGCCCTCTTCCAGCTTTCGAAGCCAAACAGCCTTGGCTCTCCGCGCCCACCGCGTCGTGAGGTCCGCCGCGTTTTTCGCCTCGCGTTCTCCGATACCGAAGGGAGTGCAGACGTCGAGCTGCATTTGGATGTCGCTATTGAACGCGCATTGAGCCTCGACGGCGTCCTCGGGGCCGATGAATCTCCGCGAGCCGTCGATATGGGATCTGAACGCGACGCCGTCTTCCCCGAGTTTTCTGAGCGCGGAAAGCGAAAAGACCTGAAATCCCCCCGAATCTGTCAGGAAGTTCCTCCTCCAGCCGGTGAATCCGTGCAGACCTCCCGCTTCCCGTATTATCTCCGTCCCGGGACGCAGGATCAGATGATAGGTGTTGGCAAGGATGATGGAAAAGCCTATGGACTCTATCGTGTCGAATCCAACCGATTTGATTGTTGCGTTCGTACCGACAGGCATGAATGCAGGCGTCGCGACGGCGCCGTGAGGCAGTTGCATCACTCCGGTGCGGGCTCGAGTCAAAGAATCGCGCGCGCTCAGCTCGAAAATCGTCGATGATGTCATTTCATACCCCTGCAGTTCACGTCTTCGCTGATTTGAACATGACAATTCCGGCCGCGAGGAAAATGAGCAGCGGAATCCATGCGCCTGCACGAGGGTCGATAGCTCCGGTCTTCGCGAGCAGCATGGTGAGCATCCGTGCGACATAGTATCCGGTGGCGAGAACGATGCTCGTGAGCAGACTTGCAAGCAGAACGTTTTTGCGGAACCGCCCTCCCGCGGCGCCGGCTATAAGAACGACAACAAGGGGTGTCAGAGCGAAGCTATAGCGATCGTGTTGCTCCGCGACCGCTGCGGCATACGGAAGACCGGCTCGTCGCAAAAACGCAGCGTACTCACGGAGCTGCTCTACGGACATTTCCGCCAAATCTCTGTTCTGACTTCGAAACGCGTCGGGCGGTTCGTCGATCCCATCGCCCGTCCAAGTCCCGAACGACACATCATTCCACGATTCGTCCGGTTGTTTCTCAAAACGACGGACCCTGCTGAGCACCCACTTTGATCCGTCCCACCTTGCGGTCGAGGCAATTGTGCGCGCAACAGGATTAAGTGCATCGTCCCGCTCGACTATCGTGAGCTCTGAAAGAGCCTTGGAGGCGTCGTCATAGTATTCGGCCCTGTATACGATCTTCCCGTCACGCGAAATCACTGTGACGTTCTGCTTGCTGAGCGAGACTTTTTGGTTGAGGAGCGTCCTCGACAAGGTGTTTTTTTCGTTTATGGTCCAGAGAACGACGCCGTCGTCGAATGCGAAGGAGGCTCCGCAGAGCACGAGCGCGATGCTGAAAAGGGGGATGCTGAATCGCGCGAGGGACACGCCCGATCCGAAGACGATCGTAAGCTCGTTGTCCGCGTAGAGCGTCGCAAGACAGTATGTCGAAGCGAAAAGAAGAGCTATAGGAAGGCTGTTCGAGACCGCCGTCGGCAGGAAATAGAGCATGACTTTCGCGATCGATGAAACGGGAACTTCCAGCGAAAGGTACCGCCAGAGATTATTGAAAAGATCGACGAGCTCGAGGATCGTCGCGAACAGTGTGAGGGCGCCGAAGAACGCCGGCAGGAACATTCGAACGAGATACAGCCACAGTATACGCATTCTCTTCACCGTATTATCGCGATGTCCGTCTGCGGATCCAAAAGACGAGGCCCGCGGCCAGAATGACGAAATTCGGCGTCCATGCAGACCAGAACGGCGACCAGCGCAGCCGCGAACTCAAGCTCGTGCCTCCTACAAGCATCGCCCAGTAGAGAACCGAAACGAGTATTCCTATTCCAAAGCCGGTCGCCCTCCCCGCCTTGCGCGCAAGCATCCCGACGGGAAAGGCGAGCACGATAAAACATAGAGCGCCGAATGGAATCGAGTACTTTTTGTGATACTCCATACGGTATACATCGAGCATCCTATCGGTCGGTTCCGATGTTCCATACGACGCGACTGCACTCATCTGACGTTTCAAGAGATCGGCGCTGTTCTGCCACGCCGCGCCCTGTGCCGCCGTTCTGCTGTACGCTTCGGCCAGCGCGGTCCTGGCTTTGCCGATATCCTCCTCGCGGCGGCGACGTTTCGCTTCGAGCGCCGACGCCTTCCCTTCGATCACGGCGGCTAGATCGCGCGCCGTCATATCACCGGGGCCCTTGGCCGAGCTTGTCGCTTCGCTTCCTTTGACGCCGATACGGAATACCATATCCAAGGCTTTCGCCCATTCAAAGCGGTCGTTTTCGCCTTTTCTGACGACCTGCTGCCATACGTCATTCAAGTAAAGAATGACATCACCCCGCGTATCGTCGATTTTGAGTTGGGCGCTTCCGGCGGAAATGACTCGTTCTGTGCCGGCCTCGGTCTGGTCGAATATCAATACATCCGTAAGCACTTCGCCTTTGACCTCGGCGGTCACCACGGTTATTTTGTCGTAGGTTTTTGTCGACCAGGCTTTCAGCTCGAGCGCCGGCGTAGATGCGGCGAGTTTCCTGAAAAGTTTTTCAAAT
Source organism: uncultured Treponemataceae bacterium (assembly GCA_964540615.1). Classification (GTDB taxonomy): domain Bacteria; phylum Spirochaetota; class Spirochaetia; order Treponematales; family Rectinemataceae; genus CAZXXZ01. The sequence goes on from CAZINN010000001.1 coordinate 103,478, forward strand.
TCGAGATTCCCTCGTGGTATGAAATAGTCATTCATCGAAAACGATACGAGCGATATGCACAGCCCCAGCAGCATGAAGGGGGCGAACACACGGACGGGTGGAACACCCGACGCCATAAGCGCCAGCGCTTCATTGTCCGACGAAAATCTTCCGGCGGCCATGAGCGCCCCAACGAGGGCTGCGAATGGGAAAGCCATCGCGAGCACCCTCGGCATCGCGTAGAGAAGGAGAAGCAGAACGTCCGCGAAGGGCGCCTTTTTCGACAAAATCTCCTCGGCCATGAGAAGAAAGTTGTTGACGAAGAAGACGGCGAAAAAAAACAAAAAGCAGATTATGAAACCGAAAAGAAACTCGCCGGCGGCGTAGCGGTTGATTATTGCATACCGGGGCCTCGGTCCAGCATGACCAGCGACGAGCAATTCGAACGCGGTTCCGGCATCGACGCTCATCAGCGCCCCGTTGAGCCGAAGCCTCCATGGCCTCGATCGGAGGGGGCGAGTTCCTCGACAGGCGAGAAAACCGCCCGCTCCACTGACGAAACAACCAACTGCGCGATCCGATCACCCGGTTCGATGACAGCGTCGGATCCTCCGAGATTTATCAGAATCACCTTGATCTCGCCTCGATAATCCGAATCGATCGTGCCGGGGGAATTCAGACAGGTGATTCCTTTTTCGAGCGCAAGGCCCGACCGCGGTCTGACCTGTGCCTCGTATCCAACAGGAAGTTCGATCCTGAGTCCGGTGGGGACTGCAATCCTTTGTCCCGGCGCGAGCCGGATCGGCGATTGGATGCAGGCGCGGATATCGGCGCCCGCGCTTCCTGGGCTTTTGTACTCGGGCATCTGGGAGCCGTCCTCTGCCACGATTTTGACGATTATTTCACCCACGGCGCGCCGCCTCTTCCAATCCTAAAGATTTCGCGACTTTGCGCGGCCTTCTACCGTAGGCCAGGCGGGCCATCGGCCTTCGTGCTCCGTCCTCGGTCTTGAAAAGCCGCGCACAGGATGCGTTCAGATCATCCGCACTCAAGGCCCCGATCTGCGATCTCATTTCTTCAACCGTCATCGCCCGGCCGGAAAACAGAATCTGGCGTGCGACGCGACGCATTCGGAAATCAGTATCCTCAAGTGCGAGTTCGAGAGACCCGGAGAGTCTGGAAAGGGCGTCGGCACATTCTTCCTCCCCGAGTCCGTCTTCGGCGATTTCGTCGAGACATTCATCCATCGCCTTGGACAGCTCGCCGAGCTGCGAGATCTGCGTATTTGCAGATGCCAGCCAGAGGCACTCGCTTCTGCTCATCGCAAAGACACTGTACACGGAGTAGCAGAGACCTTTTCGTTCGCGAAGCTCGAGGAAGAGTCTCGAACTCGAAGCTTCTCCCACAGCCCCGTTGACCGCCGACAATATGAAGTAATCCTTCTCGTCGAAGGGCGGAGACATCTGAACAGCTTCGAACCAGGCGACCTGCTCGGTCGCCGCGCTCACATAGTCATGAGCGGCTCGGAATCGAGGCTCCACGGATCGGCGGGGAGCTTCTCCGATTCTGCCGCGGGGCAGGCGATTGGAAAGCTCCTCGGCGACGTCTTCTTCCGGCACAGGACCGGAAACGGAGACGAGAAGGTCGCCGGGCGTAATGTTCGAGCGGTAGAAAGCCTCGAGATCCGCTCGTTTCACCCTCTCGATATCGACGACCTCTCCCGCTATCTTCCGCGCGAGAGGATCACCGGGCCATATCGCCGCAAGAAGTTCGTCATGCGCACATTCCTCCGGATCATCCTTGGCGGCGAGAATCTCGCTGATTATTACGTCCCGTTCGCGCTCGAAATCCTCTTCGCGGAATAAGGACTCGAAGGCCATGTCGCAGAGAACATCGAGCGCGAGTTTCCAATGCCTTGCAGGGACCTGGCAATGGAGGCAGAGCGAATCACGATCGGTAAAGGCGTTTATATACCCGCCGACCCGCTCGATCTCGCGCGAAAGCTCGGCAGCGGTTCTTCGTCCTGTACCCTTGAATGTCATGTGCTCGACGAAATGGGCGAAGCCCCGCTCCTGCGGTTTTTCGTGCCGGGAACCGACGGAAAACCAAAAGCCCGCGGCAAACGACCTCGCTCCCTCGGCGGGATCCACCGCAAGAGCGGCGCCGCCTGGGAGACGATGAATTCGAAGCACGTCAGCGCCTCCGGTGGTCATCCCTTCGGCCCCGGTCGCCTGAACGACCGCGGTCCATCTCGTCTCCGGATTGACGCCGCAGCTCCGGCGAAGGCACGTTGCCGTTCTCGTCGAGGGCGTCGATGCTGGCGAGGTTGAGCCGCCCCAGTCGGTCGATCTCGAGAAGCTTCACCTTGATGGTATCTCCCTCGTGAACAATATCCGTGACGCGCTCGACCCTCGTTTTCGCGAGGCGCGATATATGGCAGAGCCCTTCCTTGCCGGGCAGTATTTCGACAAAGGCGCCGAAGTCCATGACGCGTTTGACGACTCCGTCATAGACGGCTCCGACGACAGGGTCTTCGGCTATTCCTATTACGGCGTCTTTTGCTTCGTATGCGGCTTTCTGATTCCGTCCGTAGATCGTGACCGATCCGTCGTCGTCGACATTGATCTGTACGTCGTACTTATCGCAGAGCGCCTTGATGTTCTTGCCGCCGGGGCCGATGATCGCGCCGATCTTCTCGGGATCGACCTTTGCGGAGACCACCTTGGGGGCGTACTCAGAAATATCCGGCGAGGGCGCGGCGATCGTCTTCTCCATTATGGAAAGAATATGCAGTCGTCCGCGCTTAGCTTGCTCGAGGGCTTTCTTCAGTATTTCCGTCGATACACCGGCGATTTTTATGTCCATCTGGAAGCCGGTTATTCCGCGTGTGGATCCGGCGACCTTGAAATCCATGTCGCCGAGATGATCCTCATCGCCGAGTATGTCGGAGAGGACAGCATAGCGGTCGCCCTCAGTCACCAGTCCCATGGCGATGCCCGCGACCGGCATTTTCAGCGGCACGCCGGCGTGCATGAGCGAAAGCGTGCCGGCGCAGACCGTGGCCATCGAGGATGATCCATTCGATTCGAGAACCTCGGAAACGACGCGGATCGTATAGGGGAATTTCTCCTTCGGAGGAAGCACCTGTTCGATGGCGCGCCTGGCCAGATTCCCATGCCCGATCTCCCGCCTGCCGGTGCCGAGCTTGCCGACCTCCCCCACGGAAAAGGGCGGGAAATTGTAGTGAAGCATGAACCGATCGCGCCTGTCGCCCTCGATATCGTCGAGTATCTGTTCATCGAAGACGGTGCCAAGGGTTGTGACGCCGAGAGCTTGTGTCTCCCCGCGGGTGAAGAGCGCGGAGCCGTGCGTTCGTTTCAGGACCCCCACCTCGCAGGTGATAGGGCGGATATCCTCGAGTCCCCGTCCGTCGACGCGTTTACCTTTGTCGAGGATATTCGAGCGAAGAATCTGGTACTGCAGTTCCTCCATGAGGGCTGCAAACAGCCTCGCCTGCTTTTCGTCCTCGAGCTGTTCTGCGAATTTCGCCCTCACCTCGGCTATCGCCGCGGCGACGGCGGCATAGCGCTCCTGCTTGACCTTTGTGAAGAGCGCCTTTTCGAGGAGTTCCCGGGCCATCGAGCGGATCGCTTCCTCGTTTTGAAGTACATCGGCAGACACGAGGAGCGGAAGTTTCTCTTTTCCGGCGAGTTCGCGGAGCTGGACAATGATTCCGCAGATTTCCGCAATAGGCTTCTTCGCCACCTCTATGGCGGCGAGCATCTCCTCTTCCGAAGCCTCGTCGGCGTGACCTTCGACCATGGTGATCCCGTCGGCGGTGCCTGCGACGACGATTTCAAGCTTGGCTGTTTTTATTTGATCATGAGTCGGGTTGATAATATATTCCCCGTCGACCAGGCACACACGGACGCCGGCTATCGGACCGTTGAACGGAATATCCGAAATGTGCACGGCGGCGCTCGATGCGATGACGCCGAGGATATCGGGAGGATTGACGCCGTCGAAGGATATGCATGTCGGAACGATCTGTATCTCCCGGCCGAAGGCTTTGTCGAAGAGCGGCCGCATGGGCCTGTCGATGATCCTCGAAACAAGGATCTCCCGGTCCTTGGGTCTCGTCTCCCGCTTGACGAAGCCCCCCGGAATCTTGCCCGCGGCGTAGAATTTCTCGTTGTATTCCACGGTGAGCGGCACGAAATCCAGCCCTTCCTTGGGCTCGTGCGAACAACAAACCGTGGCGATGACGGCGCTCCCGCCGTAGGTGGCGAACACGGCCCCGTTCGCCTGCTTCGCCATGCGTCCTGTTTCAAGAACGAGTTCTTCGTTCCCGATTTTGTATGATAGTCTGTGTGTCATATTTCCCTTCTCGGTTCGATAAACACCGATAGGCCCATCACCGGAGCGGATGCGTCACCGGTGCGGGCCTTTTCTGATTGATCGCGTTAGGACGCTGATGCGCCTTACTTCCTGATGTTGAGCTTTTCGATAAGCTCGCGGTAACCATTAAGGTCCTTCCGCTGCATGTATTTCAACAAGCGGCGGCGCTGACCGACGAGCTTCAATAAGCCGCGCCGGGAATTCGTATCCTTTTTGTGAACTTTGAAATGTTCTGTAAGCGTCGCGATCCTCTCGGAAAGGAGCGCGATCTGTGCCTCGGTCGAGCCGGTGTTCTTCTCGTTCTTTCCGTACTCGCGCACGAGGCGGGCCTTGTCCTCTTTGGTCAACGCCATCTTTTCTATCTCCTTCTACTCTCTTGATACCAAGTTCACGATGCGAAAAAAATCGGCGCCGTCGACAAGCGATCCCGGCGCGTTCCACGAGCCGCCATGAAAGACGGCGCGCGTCGTGACATGTGAGCCGCCCCTTCCAAGCTCGACAGTGTATATTCCGCCCGGCGGAGCGATCTGCGTTCCCTTAGGAATTATCCTTCCATCGGCGGTGATTTCCGCGTCTCGCAGATCCAGTTCGAACAATCTGCCCATCAGATCCGCCGCATCTTCAAGACGACCTTCTTTGATTGCGGTCCGTATTCTGCTCGAACTGACGGGATGCCCGGCGACCCGTATAGGGCTGATCAGTTCCATTTCGATTCCATTTTCAGCGCAAAATGCGCGTATTTCATTGGAACCCGTATCCAGACCGTGTCCGCAACGGAAATTTTGACCGATCGCGAGAAACCGCAGGCTGTTTCCACCGCTCAATAAGGACAGAAATTCCCTTCCAGCCAGTTTACTGAAATCGCTGGAAAAGTCAATCAGGATAGTGACATCCACGCCTGAAGCCTCCAGCGCTTCGAGCCGTTGACGGAGTGTCATGATATCCCCGTGGAATTGCGAGGGGCGGAGAAAGCGTTTGGGATTCTCGATGAAGGTCACTACCGTCGATGTCAGTTCCGACCGTTTTTTGACAGCGCGGATGAGGGCTTGATGCCCGATATGCATGCCGTCGAAGACGCCGACGGCGGAGGCGAAGCGACCTAGGAGTCCGCCTGGATCACGCACAAGCTCGTGCCATGAAAAAACTTTCATCCACTCACTTCCCCTGGTCGGCTACAACGAAACGATACCGCAGGGCCTGGGCATCGATATGGACGATGCCCAGGAAGGAATCGTCCTCGCCGAATACCGCTGTATCCGCCGCTCCGCCCGCAGGACCAGGTTTTCGCAGATCCTCTGCCCGGAGTTTCGAACCAGTGCGGAATCTCTCTGCACATGATTTCGGAACGACAGCGACACCAAGGCCGAGCCCTGCGGCGTCCGCCTGAGAAAACAGTCGGAGATCGCGGTCGGGGTCGAAATCCTCCGGCCTTACGGCATCTTGAAGTCGGTAGGGGCCTATCGCGAGACGCTCCAAGGCTGTCAGATGCGCACGTGAACCGCAGGCCAAGGCGATATCGCGCGCGAGGGACCGTATGTACGTACCGCTTGAGCAGGATATCTCGAAGACGGCTGTCGAGCCCTCGTATGAAATCAACTTCAGCGAGTGGACCCTCACCGGCCTCTTTTTCATTTCGAGATTGTACCCCGCCGCGGCGAGTTCGTAGGCCCTGACTCCGTTCACATGGAGAGCCGAATACGCCGGAGGCGCCTGCATGATATCACCGGTGAAAAGCGGAAGAACATTCAATAACGATTCACGAGACGGCGGGGCCGCTTCCGCAATGACCGCGCCTTCGGGATCGAGCATGTCTGTCTCAGCGCCGAAGCACGCGGAGGCCCGGTACAGTTTCGCGCCTGATTGGACAAACCCGGCCAATCGTGAATACGAACCGCAGAGCGCAACGAGAAGACCGCCGGCGAATCGATCGAGTGTCCCTGCATGGCCGATCTTCTTGAGCTCGAGACGGCGCTTAACAGGTCCAAGCGCCCGGAACGACGTCACGCCTTCCGGCTTCCGCAGAAGGACCAGACCGTATCGCGCCGAACGAACGGCGCGCATGCTCACGATATGATATCCTTCATCTTCTCGGTCAGCTCAAACCCTTCCTTGATGCCCCTGTCTCCGATGAATGTAAGCTTCGGCGTCAGTCTCGTCTTCATCCGCCGCGCTATCTGCGCCTGAATGAAGCCGGCCGCGCTCTGCAATCCTCGAACCGCCGTCGTCAGGTCAATATTCCTCTCCTGCTGTCCGGCGGTTTCCATCGCTCCGGCGAAGGTGGAGACGAAAACCCGGGCGGTCGATAGATCCTTCGCCGTCTCGACACGTGTCACCGAAATGAGCGGGCCGACCCGCGGGTCCTTAACATGCCCGCCGAGAATGAGCGATGCGATGATGTCACGCAGCTCTTCCTCGACGCGCTTACGACGGATCTCGTCCATTGTCGCCGACTCCGGCATTCTCGACAGCCGCGGTTGACGATCCGAGCGTTCGGGCGATTTCAACCGTCTCGAAGATTTCGAGAGTATCTCCGACCCTGAGGTCGTTGCAGTCCTCTATTCCGATACCGCACTCATAACCGGCGACCACTTCCTTTGCGTCGTCCTTGAATCGCTTGAGCGAGGATATCTTCCCTTGGAATATCTCTATCTCGTCCCGAATCACGCGGACGGAGCAATTCCGTCTGACAGCGCCTTCGAGCACGAAGGAGCCCGCGATCACGCCGATCTTCGGTACTTTGAATATTTCGCGGACCTCGACCTTGCCGATTTCCTGTTCTCTGAGCTCCGGAGCGAGCATGCCTTCCATCGCTTTCCTGATTTCCTCTTCGGCGCGGTAGATGATGTTGTATTTCCGGATATCCACTTTTTCGCGATCGGCCAGGGCCTTCGCCGCCGGACTGGGACGCACATTGAATGCGATTATGATGGCGTCCGAGGTTGAGGCGAGCATGACATCGTCCTCTGTTATGGCGCCGGCCGCCGCGCGCAGTACCGTTAGGCGGACCTCCGCGGTTGACAGTTTTTCCAACAAGCCCTTGAGCGCCTCGGCCGAGCCCTGCACATCGGCTTTGATGAGAACCTTGAGCTCCTTTACGTCGCCCGCCTGGATGGTGGTGTAGAGGTTGTCGAGCGTGACCTTCTTGACGTTCTTCGCCTCTTCGTATTTCTTGAGTTCCTGGCGCTTGATCGATATCGACCGGGCGAATTTCTCGTCTTCGACCGCTTCGAAGGGATCGCCTGCGTTCGGCATGCCCTCAAAGCCGATGACCTCGACGGGCATGGACGGCGGAGCCTCCTCGATGCGTTCGCCCTTGTCGTTGAAAAGCGCACGCACCTTGCCGGGGTAGACGCCGGCGACGAAGGAGTCGCCGATGCGCAGCGTCCCCCGGAGCGGGATGACGGTGGCGACGATTCCGCGTCCTTGATCCAGTCTCGATTCTATGATCTTTCCTTCAGCTCTTCGCGTGAAATTCGCGGTCAACTCAAGTACTTCCGCCTGGAGCAAAATGGCTTCCAGAAGTTCGGTTATTCCCTGCTTTTTGAGGGCGGATATCTCGACGAAAATAGTGGTTCCGCCCCACTCCTCAGGCTGGAGACCGAGTTCCGAAAGCTGAGTCTTGACCCTGTCGGGATTGGCCTCGGGAAGATCGATTTTGTTGATCGCGACGATGATAGGAACACCGGCGGCCCTGGCGTGATCGATAGCCTCACGGGTCTGCGGCATGACGCCGTCGTTCGCGGCGACGACGAGCACGACGATATCGGTGATGTCGGCTCCCCGGGCCCGCATCTTGGTGAATGCGGCGTGCCCCGGCGTATCGAGGAAGGTGATCTTGCCCTTGGGCGTTTCGACTTGATACGCGCCGATATGCTGGGTGATGCCGCCGAATTCTCCGGCGACGACATCGGTCTTCCGGATGGCGTCCAAAAGCTTGGTTTTTCCATGGTCGACATGGCCCATGACGGTGACGATAGGCGCGCGCGGCGACAGTTCCTCCGGTTTATCCTCGGCTTTTTCTATGACCGTCTCGTCATAGAGAGAGACGATATGGACTTCGCAGCCGTATTCCGCCGCCAGTATGGTCGCGGTATCCGAGTCGATCTTCTGATTGATGGTGGCCATGACGCCGAGCGACATCAATTTGCCGATAAGCTCGGCCGGCTTGATGTTCATTTTTTTGGCGAGTTCTGAAACGGAGATGCTCTCCATGATGTCGATTTCTTTGGGTATCGCGAGCGCCCGGGCCTCCGCCTTTTTCTTGAGCTGCAAGGCCTTCTCGGCTTCGTCCTCGCGCTTATTGAATACCTGTTTCCGCTTCGAAACCGGCTTGCGTACGGCTGTCTTTCCCGAGCCGATGGGGGGCGGCCCTCCCATCGGCCTTCCGGGCCCTCCTCGTCCCTGCATGCCGAAGCCGCCGGGACGCGAGCCCCCGGGACCGCCCGGGCGTGATCCGCCCAAACCTCCGGGTCTCTGCCCCCCGTAGCCCGATCGCTGACCTCCATAACCGCCCGAACGCTGCGCGCCGTAGCCGCCCGTCCTTTGATTTCCGTATCCGCCCTGCTGATTGTAACTTCCTGTTCGTTGTGCGCCGTAGCCGCCCGTCCTCTGATTTCCGTATCCGCCCTGCTGGCCGTAGCCTGAAGGACGCTGGGTCTGCCCGTAGCTTCTATCGCTTGAATAGCGGTTGTCGCCGTAGCCGGAGCGCTGAGCAGGTTGAGAGTGCTGGCCGTATGCCGGACGGGTCGGGGTCGAATCAACGCCAGCTTCGCGCCCGCCCGCGGCCGCAGGTTTTTCCGGCGCGACCGCACGCTCATCCTTGGTCGACTCGACCTTCGGCGTATCGAGGCTCGTTTTTTCTTTTTCGACCGAGGCAGGCTTATCTTCCTCGTGATGGGCGACGACGCGCGCCTGGACTTTTTTGACGACGACTTTCTTCTTGACGACGACGACTTTCCGCTTTTCTGAGGAGGAATCTGTTTCACCACCGTGGGCGGCCGCCGTCTTGGCTTTCTCTTCCGATTCCGGAGAAGGCTGGGGCCTGGCCTTGGGCTGTTTTATGAGATTAACTTTCTTCTGCGGATTCTCGGTGTTTTCCGTCATACGCTTCCTTTACGATTCCTGGTCGTCCTCGTACTCAAAACTCAATTCGACGCCGCAATTCGGACACCGTGTCATATCAGGTGTGACGCGGGTCCCGCAGTCCGGGCACTCATAAACCTCGTCTGAAGCGCCCGACTCCCCTTCTTGGACCTCGGCTTCTTCTTCCACGACTTCGACATTTTCGTCGATGATCGCCTGAATCTTCTCCCGTGCGGCCTCATCGATTCCTTCGATCGACGCCAGTCGTCCCGGCTGCATCGCGAGGAACTCTTCGACCGTCCTGATTCCAGCCGCTTCGAGCGCTCCGGCCCATGCGCTCTCCATTCCAGGCAAGTCGGCCAAAGCGGCGGAAGTCTCGGGCTCTGTTTCTCCGAAAAGCTCGGATACAGCGCGCCTGAGTTCGCTCGAGCGGTCCATCTGCATGAACTGCTCTTCGGTTTTTACGTCGATGCTCCAATCGCAGAGCCTGTTGGCGAGACGCACATTGAGCCCTTGTTTGCCGATCGCGACCGAAAGCTGACTCTCGGAAACGACCGCAAGGGCAAGATGCTTCGCTTCGTCGAGTATGTAGACGTCTTTTACTTCAGCCGGCGAAAGGGCGTTTCTGATGAAGCGCTTGGGGTCGACCTCGTACTTCAGTATATCGACCTTCTCCCCTTCGAGCTCTCTGATAATGGCTTGAATGCGGATGCCCTTGAGCCCGACGCAGGCTCCCACAGGATCGATATCGTCCCGATTTGACATCACCGCGATCTTGGTACGATAGCCGGGCTCTCGCACAATTTTGAAAACCTCGACGGTTTTGTCGTATATCTCCGGGACTTCAAGCTCGAGTATTTTCCTGACGAACTCCGCGTGGGTTCGTGACAGGATGATCATCGGCCCCATGCGGCCTTTCTCGACTTCGACGATCATCGCCTTTATTCGATCGTTCGGATGGTAGGTTTCGCGCGGCGATTGATACTTCTTAGGGAATATGCCTTCGATCTTGCCCAGATCGACGAAGATGTTGCCGTTCTTCTCGCGTTGATAGTACCCGATGATTATTTCGCCGACTTTCGACTTGTACTCCGCGTACTGCGTGTCACGGGAAATCTCGCGGAGCGAGTGCCGCGTCGTCTGTTTGGCCAACATGACCGATTGAAGGTCGAACTCGCGGGGATCGATCGGAAGCTCGAGAATATCACCGATTTCCGCGCCTTCGGCCATCTGCGACGCTTCTTCGAGAGATATCTCAAGCACAGGATCGTCTACTTCTTCGACGATCGTTTTTTTGGCGTAGACGTCGACACCCTCGTAGTCGTCCCTGAAGCGGACGACTGCGTTTTCGTTCGTCCCGAATTTCTTTTTGTACGCAGCCATCAGGGCGTCCTCGACCGTTTTGATGATCAGGTCTTCGGATATGCCCTTCTCGTTGATGAGCTGTCGTATAGCCTCTGCCATCTCGGAAGCCATCGCGTTAATCTCCCTCCCTTGTAGAATCGAGCCGCGCTTTTGCGATCTCGTCGAAGCGCAGCGCGCGCCTCCCCATATCAGTCGCGAGAACGACCCCCTCGTCCGTCGCGTGCTCAATGCGTCCCTGAATCCACGTTCCGGCCTCGCCGATGACGGTTCGAGCCATGACCCGCACCCATCGGCCTTCGAAAATTCTCCACTCAGCCGTGGATTTCAAGATCCGGTCTATCCCGGGGCTCATGACTTCGAGCCCGGCTTGCGGGCCGTAGAGAGCTTGGAGCCTTGGATAAATGATCCTATGGGCTCGCGCGCATTCCTCTGTGCCTGTACCGCCGGCGGCGTATATGGTCGCCCTTCCCGTGACCGATCCCCGATGGCGGCTCACGCTGAATTCGACAAGTTTCAAGCCCGATCGTTCGAGAAGTGATCTGAGCTCTTCCGACAGCGCATCACCATCGCTCATTCCCGAATGCCTATAAAAAAAGAGTCGCTCTCACGACTCTTCTTATCGCTAAGGAGAATCTTCGGTGTTTTTACATGGTTCAATACTACCCCTTCGGCCTTTTCTCGTCAACTGTCCCCCTGAGCCGATATGGGCCGGTCGCGCTCAATCCGCCGCGAGCGTGAGAACATCCACGGTGGCGGCCCCGCCGGATTTGAGCGCGTGCGCGCAGGCGTTTACCGTGGCGCCGGTCGTTATGATATCGTCGAACAATAGAACGCGCCGGGGCGGACATGATCCTCGCCGCAGTACGTACGACGATCGTGCGTTCTGCGTCCGCCCCGCACGGTCCAGGTGCTTTTGCTCGGCCGCCGACACGCGCGCCAGGATCCGCTTGACGCTGAACCCCCTCTTCTCCAGTCGACGCGATATCTCCTCGACCTGATCCCAGCCTTCTTTCGCCGTCTTGCCCGGCCGCGGCGGCACAGGAACGATGATCCTGCCGGGGAATCTTTCGCGCAGTATTTCTGCGACCGCCTCGGCGAGAGGGATCGAAAGTGTTCGTCGTCCTTGCTTTTTATACGCCGCCAGGAGATCTCTGACGGCCCCCGAGTATGAAAAAAGCGGATACGCGGAGTCGAAATCCCACGTTACGTTGCGGCATCGCATGCAGCGGCGTTCCTCGGATATGAGGGGCAATCCGCAGGCCTCGCATCGAAGCCCGGTCCAGGGCTTCAGAGCCTCTCGACAGGAGCGGCAGACCGGACCGCGTTCATGTTGATCGAGGAGGGCAGTCCCGCAGAGGACACAGCTCCCGGGCATTATCCCGTCGAGCAGGGCTCGAAGCAGTACCGTCATGCATACCGAACGCCGTATAGCTGCACTTATGATTGAAGGCGTTTCTGAAGACGGGCGAGCGTAGTGAGCGCTTCGAGAGGACTGAGTCTGTTGACGTCGAGCGAGGCAAGCTCGGCAAGGACGAGATCGCCCGAGCTGAACAGCTCCTGCGCGCCGGGAACTTTTTGTCGCTCGCTTTTTTCGCGTGCGGAGCCCGTCCTGATGTCGTCGTCCGAATCGAGAACCTGTCGTGAAGCAGGAAGCTCCTGTTCCTGCCGGGCCAGAGCGGCCTGTATCTGCCGCGCACGTTCGAGGACGGGCGCCGGGAGACCGGCGAGCTTGGCGACATGAATACCGTAAGAACCGCGGGCCGGCCCCTCCTCGAGACGCTTCAAGAATACGACGTCCTCATTGTCTTCGAGTACGGCCATCGAGAAATTGCGCAGTCTCGGATGCGAAAGAGCCGTGAGCTCGTGATAATGCGTGGCGAAAAGAGCTCGACAGCCGATACCGTCGAGAATTCGTTCGCTGACAGCCCATGCTATTGCGAGACCGTCGATTGTACTGGTGCCTCGGCCGACTTCATCCATTATGATGAGGCTCGAGGGACCGGCGGTGTTGAGTATATAGGCGGTTTCGTGCATCTCGACGAGAAATGTGCTCTCCCCCCGCGCGAGATTGTCCTGCGCGCCGACTCTGCAGTAGATTTTATCGATCATTCCTATTTCAGCGTCGAGCGCAGGAACAAAGGAACCGGACAGGGCCATAAGTGCTATGAGCGCGGTCTGCCTGAGAAAGGTCGATTTGCCGGCCATGTTCGGCCCGGTTATCAGCGCAAAGGCGGGATCGCCGCCGCTTGTCCCATGGGACGTGTCATGACGCGCGTCCAGACGGATTCCGTTGGGGACGAAGGCACCTGCTCCGAGATGCGCTTCGACGACGGGATGTCTGCCTTCGACGATGCGCAGGACTGGTTCATCGACCAGTCTGGGTCGCGAATATCCACGGACGGTGGCGGTCCAGGCGAACGAGGCGAGGCAATCACGCACCGCCGCGGCCCTGCCGAGCGCGAGTATGTCCTCGACGGTTTTTTTGACACGGTCTCTCAGGTCGAGGAAAATCCTGCGCTCGATCTCGATGATGCGCTCCGTCGCGCCGTTGATTTCGCTTTCCAGCTCTTCGAGGCGCTGCGTCGTGAATCGTTCGCCGGAAACGAGGGATTGCCGTCGTATGAAATGCTTCGGAACCGATTCAAGCTTGCCCTTGGTCACTTCGAGATAGTGTCCTATGATGCGGTTATACCGCACTCGAAGCGTCGATATTCCCGTTGCCGCCCGCTCCTCCTCCACGTACGCGTCGAGGAGTTCGCTCGAGTGGGCCTTGATCGAGCGCAAACGGTCGAGCTCGGCGTCGAAGCCATCGCGGATCAAGTTCCCTTCGTTTAAAAGTGTAGAAGGTTCATCGAGCAGCGCAGCCTCGATCGCGGCGGCGGAATCGAGAGCGGCCGGAATCGCCGATGCCTCGACATCCCCCGCAAGAAGGCGCCGCACTCCTGTTTTGACCGACTCGGCGTCCGTGCCGCTCTGCGCGTCGACGGCCGCACAGATGATTGTTCTCGCGGAAATGCATCCCCGAATCGACATAGCGAGCGCGAGAAGGTCCTTGGCGTGGGCCTTATCCATAGCTACTCGCGAGGCGAGACGCTCGATATCCCGGATGTTCGCCAGTTCCCCGCGCAGCCTGCTCAGCAGACTCTGATCGCGGTAGAGGAACTCGACGGCGTCGAGCCGCTCCTCGGCCTCCTTCCTGTCACGAAGCGGTTGAAGAAGCCACTGTCTGAGAAGCCGCGCGCCGGGCGCGGTGCGTGTGCAGTCAAGTGTCGCAAGCAAGGTGTATGCAGTTCCCTGATCGCTCAGACTGCGTATGATCTCGAGATTTTTGCGCGAGCCTTCATCAATCGAGACGTACTCGTCTTCGCGGTAGGGAAGCGGCGGCGAGAGACTCGGCGAAGATCCCGGCGCGTTTTCTTCGATATATCGGAGGAGCGCGCCGGCCGCGGCGAGTTCGGGAGATGCTTCTTCGAATCCGCAGCCCTTCAAGGACTGGAGCCCGAAGCGCCGTGCGATTTCACGCCCCGCCTGGAGGGCGTCGAAGCTCCAATCGGGGTATCGATTGACGACCAGAATACCGGATTCCTCGATCGCTTCGGCGAATCCGCCGCGGTCGAGAAGCGACTGCTGGATGAGCAGTTCGCGCGGCGCGAGCCGGAACAACTCCGATCTCAAAGACTCAGCCGTTTCGATGCCATCGTGATCTGCTTTTGAGAACGCCCTGAATTCGCCGGTCGATACATCCATATATGCGAAGCAGAGCGACGAGCGGCCGGCTGTGCGGGATGAGCAGACGGCGAGTATGTAGTTGTTCGAGAGCTGCTCGAGATACTCTTCCTCGACCGTCGTCCCCGGCGTAACGACTTCGACGACTCTCCGTTCCATCAATCCCTTGGAACTCGAACCATCACCGAGTTGCTCGCAGATTGCTATTTTTTTCCCGTGTTTCAAAAGCCGAGCGATATAGGAGCGGGCCGCATGATAGGGGACGCCGCACATGCTCTCGCCCTGCCTGTGCGTCAAGGTCAGATCCAGGAGCGCGCTCGCTTCGACGGCGTCTTCGAAAAACATTTCATAAAAGTCGCCGAGGCGGAAAAAAAGAATGGCGTCGCGATACTGCGCCTTGATTCTTTTATATTGGTCCATCATTGTCGCACGCTCGGCCATGGCGTTGCATTATAGGCTTCGAAACGGTAGTCTACAAGGAGATGCATCGGAGGGAAGCGTGGAAGAGGCGGTCTATTACAAAGAAACAGAGGAGGCCGTATACGTCAAAGCGACCGGCCATGTGACGGCCTTGGTCTGCCCTCCGCTCAAAGAACGGCTCTTCACGCGTCTGGACCGTGAGCCGATCGTGAACAGCGTACGCATTGATCTCTCGGAATGCGAATATATGGATTCGACATTCCTCGGTTTCATCGTCGGTTCGCAGAAGCGTCTTGCGCTGCGCTCGCCCGGTGCAAAAGTCAGACTCCACAGGGCGAACGACTCATGCAAAGGATTGCTGCGGACGATCGGCATAATCGGTATTGTCTCGCTCGATGAAGAATCGCTCGATCTGCCGCCGGATATGGAACGCGTGTCCGACGGCGCGAAGGCGGCGAGTGCGCGCTTTCTGCTCGAGGCGCACGAGGAGCTGTCGAATCTATCGACGGAAAACCGCAGGCGATTTTCCACGTTGACAACGGTTCTTAAAAGCGTCCTCGAATCTGAAAGCGGCGCGACCGATCTGTAAAATCGATCCGCCGCGGCTGCACTACTGCACTGCGGCCCCGAGCGCCTGTATCACATCGTTGGTGATATCGATCATCGGACTGTACCACAGCACAGAGTTCATAATCTGGTCGCGGCCTTTTATGTTCAATACCAGGGAGAACCCCTTGTATTCCGCGACACTCTGGATCTTCTTGTAAAGCTCCTGCGTGAAGACATCCGTCTCCAGAAGCCGCGACGCCTCCGCGTCGAGTTCCGCCTGCTTCGCCGTTACATAATCGCTCAGTATTTTCGTTCGTTCATCGATCTCTGACTTGATGGACGCCGACAGGGTCCTGTCCCCCGCCTTGTCTGCCTCCGCCTTGCGATTCAACAGCGTCGTTATTTCAGAACTCATCCGGTCGATATCGGCCTGCACCTTCGCCTTTTTCGCCTCGAAGTCCCGTACATCCTTGGATTGGCTGTTATACGCGGATATGACACGCGGCAAGTCTATCACCGCGACCCGCGTTATCTGCTGCGAGTAGGCCGAAGCCGAGAAGATCAAAACTGCCGTGACAACGGCCGTCATTCTGAGCTTCATCGATCCCCCTAATTCAGAGACTGTGTGATACTGATTACGATGTCCATACCTTCCCCCGTTTTGTCGATCAGGTCGGAGCCGTCAAAGACAAAGCGTTTTGCAAAATAAAACTTGAACGGGAATTGCATTATCGAGAAGCGGAATCCGAACCCGGCGCTGATAGCCAAATCCTCCCACCCCATATCAAAAAAGCCGCGTCGGTTTTCGTCGATATCGAGTGTGTCCATATTGATCATGCCGCCGACGGTGCGCATGGCTGCGACATCGAGGAAGCCGTCGATCCAAATAAACTGCTCGAAAACCGGCATCCGCAGTTCCAGCCAGTTCTCCCACAGTCCGTCGCCCTCGAAACCATATAGGTCGTTCCATCCCCGCGCATTGAATGTTCCGTCCAGGTAGAGCCAGTCGTCGGTCACCTCCAGCTCGCTCCAAGGCTTCGCTATAAGCGTGGAGAAGCCCGAATGGGCGCCGAGAATCATCTTCCAGCTCCAGTTCTCGAATATTGGAATATCGAACAACGTGAGGTATGCCTCCGCTTTGGTGTCGGAACGGATATAATGCTGAGGTTCCGAAGGAATGAGGCCCGCCCAACTGAATTTCTGGCTGAGATAGTATCCACGGGACGGCGAATACCATAGGTCCAAATTATTGAGATACACGCGCGTAACGAGAAGATTGTCGGGGATCCATTCGTCCACGTTCTCCCGCAGGTCCTGTGACGCCGGCCTGTATCCCTCTTCGAAGGTTTTCATGCCGATTCCCAACGACACGGCTCCGCCGAATCCGAGGTCCCCGACCGGAGTCCGCATGGTGTAGCCCGTCGAAAATCCAAGCGAGAAAGAATAGGAGTGATACGGCATGAGATACGCCGAAGGTATTTCGCTGATCGAGTAGCCGCCTTCCTGCGGTTCAGTGAAGGGATCGGGTACTCCGTCGGGATAAATCGGAGAAATGCTGTCCTGCCCTGTCGTGAGAATTTTATGCGCGAAAGAAAGGTTGATACCACCGGATATTTTGTTTCCGAAGAAATACCGGTCCGTGTACCCGAAACTCAAAGTCTGAGCTGTCGGGGACCCGTTTAGTTCGATACTGAAGTCGGTGCCGTTCCCCAGGAAATTGCGGTCATTCCACTTGATCAGCCCTGAGATCGGGAACGTGTCCGCCTGGCCGAGACCGCTCAACGTGACACCGAACTGTATATCGGCTGTGCTCTGCTCCTCGACGGCGATGACAAGATTCATGAGCCCGTCCGCAGAACCGGCGAACAGTTCCGGAGATATCATCGAAAAATACTGCAGACTGTATAGATTCCGCAGGCCGTCGTAAATTTTCGACTTGGAAAAAATATCGCCCACCTCGAGGGGGAGCTCGCGGTAGATGACATAGTCCTTCGTCCTGGTGTTACCCTTGATCGATATGCTTTCGATGTGCGCACGGTCGCGCTCGACGATCTTGACGACATAGGAGATCGACTGCTTTTCGTCGTCGCGTGATTCGACGAGATCGATGGTATTGAAAATATAACCTGATTCGTAGTACAGGTCGTCGATCTTCGCTTTTTCGCTTTCCAGTTTCATGTAGTTGAGCACCGCGCCCGGTTTGAGCGTCACGATCGACTGCAGCTTTTCCGTCGAAAAAATCACGTTGCCTTCGAATCGTATGCCGCCGAAGGTCCATAGCCTGCCTTCTTCGAGGACGACATCCAGCATGAGCCATGTCTTGCCGCTTTTTTCGTCCTTCTCGTAACTGCGCACGACATCGACGATTTTTGCATCGACATAGCCCCGACTCCGATAGTAATCGACGACCGCCCGCTTGCCTTCTTCGAGTTTGGTCTCCTGGAACGTACCCGACTGCAGAAAACCAGCGGTCTTCAGACCCATCTTCCCTTGAAGCGTCTTGGATGAGACCGCCGTGTTGCCGGTGAATCGAATCTCCCGAACCGCAACCTGGGAACCTTCTTCGACCCTGAAGACAAGTACGACCGAATTCGAGTCCTTTCCCTGCTGAGAACTCGACGAGACCACGGCGTCCGGATAGCCGCGCTCGAGGTACAGTCTGCGCACCGCGAGTTCGTCCACCTTGGTTTTCGACTGATTGAAGATATCGCCCGCTTTTTCGGAGACGACCTCGAGAATATCGCTCGTCTTGATCCCCGAATTGCCTACGACGCGGATCGCTTCGATAGATGGTTTTTCTGTTACATGAAATTTGATGATGACACGGCTTTTCGCCTCATCGGCGGCGACGGCCGACGGCTCGAATTTTTCGAACCAATCGAGTTCGAAAACGCTCGATTGAATATCCATCCACAATTCGGGAGTGAAATTTCTGCCTATGTATTTCTTCACGACCGCGTCGAGCTCGCGTTTGTCGGCGTGAACGACCCCCTCCCACTGGACGGCCGCCAATGGTTTGTTCCAATACCAATCTTCGGCTTCCTGGCCGAAGACGGCGACGACAGAGATCAACAGGGCTGCAATGGAAACAAATCGCTTCATGATACTCCTCTTAGTAGGAGAGCTTCCAACTCAGACTCAAGCTCTGATCGCTTATCAATAGATCATCCCAATGGTTCGGAGCGATGGTCCACTGCAACAGCCCGAAAGGCGTATCCAGTTCCACGCCGAACTCGGAGTCTATTCTCAATCCTAGAGCCCCGGCAAGAGGGTCTTCGCGGAGACGGGCCGATCCGTACGCGAATATTGAATCGCTCACGTACTTGCCGGCGTATAATTCGGTTCGATCAAGATATCGGCCGATCGGATTCTCATAATAGTCCCCGCCCTCGCCCGATCCCGACATATCGATAAGCCATCTCTGAAGGACCTGCGTCCGGAGGAAGAGGATATCGAGACCCGCCATGTCGCGGACCTTGTTTTCGAAGGCCTTCGCGATATCAAGCTGAGGTAGAAACTCGCTGGAAGAAATAATAGCTTTCCGCAGATCGAGGCTTTCGTTCTCCGAAATGCCGAGAAGATTCTGTCCGAGAAGAAGAGCGATCTGCGCCTCGGACATGGTTGGGTCGGAGAGGAGCCTCGGCTTGAAGGTCGAAATAGGCATATTGTCCGCGCGGAGGGTTATGAGGACGGGGCCTTCGTCGTTCCTTTCGCGTAGCTCGGCCAGGAGCGTGACGCGCGGATCGAACATCCCGGTTTCCTCGTTGAACACCAGCTTTCCGCTTTTCAAGAAAAAATTCCTTTGAATATAAAAAACCTCTCCTCCTCTGAGATCGGCTTCGCCTTTGACCGAGTACTCCTGGGTTGATTGATCCCACATAACCTGCAGCGAACTCGACGGCTCCGAATACGCGGTTACGACGGGGTTGTCTTTGTAGGGGAAAAAGACGCGCACGCCGCGTCCGAAGCGCAGCCTCGCGGACAAATCGAGGAAGACCGGAATATTTTCCTGAGGCGGGGGCGCGGCGGAGGGCCCCAGCACCTCGGGCGTAACGACGAGCACAGCCTTGTCGAAGGCGACATCGACATCGAAATGGAAGACATCTCCGTCGAGACTCCCCCTGAGGTTCACCACCGCCTCGCCATCGGCTTTGATGCCAAGGACAACAAAGGCGAGCCTCACCAACGATCCCTTAGCGGAACTGATTGATGCCGACAGTTCCGACGGCAGCCAATGATCGAACACCCCTTGAGCTTGAGCGTCGACAAAAGCTTTTCCGACCGGGACAGTCTTGGCCGCGGCCCCGAAACTTCTCTCGCTCATGACGACCGGTGCGTCAAAGGGGCCGATGGGATCGACAATCCATTCCGGAACCCGCAGCACCGCGTCATCGATCGCAAGCTCGCCTTCGATTTCGGGATCGGCGGCGAGACCGTAGGCGCGGAAGGCGCCGCGGACCTTCCCCGACTCGAAGACCAGATTGCGTGTGTCGACGAAGTACTGGAACAATTTCATGTCGATATCGATGTCCTTTGCGACGACATCGATATTCTTCCCGTCGAAGGTGCCGACGGCATCGAGGCGGATCGGGAGGGGCGCGCCGAGACGCACAATAAGCCTGCTGCTTCTGCTATAATCTATCAGCAACTCGTCGGAACCGCCGGCCCTGAGCACAATGCCGCTGTTTCCGACCGTGACGGCGAAGGGCCAGGGGTCCCCGTCTGCGCCGACGCGCCGCACTGAGCCGTCGATCGAATACGAATCGAAGGGGGTCGTGCCTGTTCCAGAGGCGGCGCCGCGTCCTCGTGCGGCGATCGAATACGAGACCGGCTGTCCGAAGAACGACCCCGAAGCGACGAACTCTATATCGGCGCCGCCGCTGCGCGGGGAATACCGTGCACGAACATCTGAAAGCCGGTATCCTTGGTACGCAGCGTCGAGTGCGGTCACGGCGAGTTGTTCGTCCGCGTAGGTACCGGAAATCGACAGACTCAGGGCTTGATCTTGAAAAGCACCCTCGCGTAGACGAGCGCTGAAATCGATAGTCGGAGTCTTATCCTGCCCCGAGAACGACATGCGGCCGTCCAGTGCCCCTGAAATCGGTATTCCCTTAAGTCTCGCCAATGGGAATCCCCGTATTTCGATCTCGCCTCGATAACCGCCGTCATCGTATTTCGCGGAAACAGCGTACGATTCGCCGCCCGCATTCATTGATTTCGCAGAAACTCCGTTCAGCACCGCGGCGAGACTGCCACGCAGTCCCCCCTCAAAATCATAATCCACCGTCGCGTCACCGGTGACTGTCGAAATCTTGTCGGAAATCCGAATCGAAGCAAGGGACCCTCCATTCGGTCCGAAAAAACCGGAAAGCCCAACCGAAGGGTAATCAGATGCGTGCTCGCCCACGGGGACGATATCGAGCTGCGACAGCATTATATTCCAATCACTCAAATTTCTGAATCTGCCGGTTATATCGATCGACGCGAGGAATACGCTCCCTGCGGCCGACAGCGGCAGATCCCGCGTCGAGGCGCTGAAATAAACATCATCGCCGCCCGTCGTGGCATTTATCTCAAGTTCGTAATCGCCTTTTATAGCGACACCCCCCTCGTCGATCCTCCCCTGCACATAATACGGTATTTCCTCCAAATCGAGCCGGACATCGAATGATACGCCTTTTTCAGCGTCCGTATCGAAGGATCCCGATCCTTTGACGGTATAGCCCCCGAGCGATAGTACGGCGTTCTTGATCGAAACCGACCGACCGCCGCCGGCCAGCGAAAGCACCGCAGAGATGTGTGCATCGTTTTTCGAGGAAATACGTATCTCCGGGGCGGACCAGGAAAGGCGTTTGAAATCGCTCGTGGCGAAAAGCTCGAAATCGATCGAAAACCCCTCCGTTATTGCGGCGATTTCGTGCGAGCCCGTCACCGCCGCCACAATGCCCCCAAGCGGGTCCGTATACAGCTCGCCGACATTCAGGGCGAGCTCGAGGCTCGGCGAAGCACCGAATGAAACGCTTCCTTCGACGATAATCGAGGGAAGCCGCCCGCCGCCGGTTCCGGCTTCTCCTGCGAAACCAGCCGCCTGACGATGTTCGGAATAGCGGGCGATCTCCGGCGGCCGCGCCGAGGCCCTGAAATCCACGACCTCGGCCTTTCGTGAGGCGAGTATGACGATATCTGAAAAAAGGACACCCGCCACATCGGCGCTGTCCGCCACTACCGAGTACTCGCCGTCGAGTTCCTCGATCCGCAACGAGATTTTTACCGGGAGCCTGCCGTCAAGAAGACCGACCTCAAGGTCCGCTGTTCCGTTTATCGAAAGATCGGCGAAACGAACATCGCCCCGGTATTCGAGCTTGAGATCAGCGCTTTCGATACGCGCGCGCTCTATCGCGATGGATGACCATGTACCTTGGGCCTTGATTTCCGCGTCCAGCCTCGTATCCGCGGAAGATTTCGCAAGGAAGCCTTCGGGTAGCGATCCCGAGACATCCGCACCGTACCACAGCCTCCCGAAATCGCCTTTGGGAACTTTCAGACTCAGCGTCCCCGAATACGGGATGGACAGCCACGGCCTAAGCCCTTCGAAGTTCTTGCCGAGGCTTATACTTTTCGACGGGACGAAGCCTTCCATCCGAACCGCCGCATTCAGATCCCCGGAAGCGGGGTAATATTGTATTTCCGCGTCTATCGGCGCCTTATCCTTGATTTTTGTGAGGGTGAGGCATCCGTCGGCATAGAAGAGTTCGAAGCGCTGCGTTGAGAGACTGAAGTCCCGGGACTCAGCGGCGAGCGACACCCGAAGTCGTGCGCGATCGAACTCGTTCGATATGCGTCCGGACACTGTCATGGGCCCCGAGACATCCATCGCCTGCCGGCCCTCCGTCTGTACAGCAATTCGGCCGTCGAGCGAGATTTCAACGTCATCCTCGAGTGTCGAGAAGCTTAGACTTTCCGCCTCGATGGCGCCAAATCCTACGCCGTCTACCGCGATTGAGGCATCGACGGATTCACCGGTGATGCGGATTTTCGGCATCGGCCCGCCGCTTTCTCCGGAAAACAACGCCGAAAGCCGTCGGATAAGCGGCAGATCCTGCGGTATCCGCAGATTCATTGAGACGTCGACCAATCCCAGCCCTGTCACCGCGCGCGCGGTATTTCCCGTAATGAGGGCGAAAAAATCATAGTAGACATGCACTTTCCGCGCCTCGAGCAGATGCCGGCCTCCGGGTGCAGATATTTCGAGTTTTGTAATCGAGGCGGAACGCAGTATCGAGGGCGACAAGGAGTCGAAGGATAATTCGAGTCCGATTATGTTCTCAAATCCTGTTTTCACCGCCCGGACCGCGGATTCAACGCCTTCTCGGACGGATCGGTCAAGAGTCGGCAGCATGATAAGGACCGCTGCAAGGAGGATCAGCATGCCGGCCGCGATCGGCGTTCTCTTGACAGTATTCATCATCCTACCTTAACGATACCACAGCCGCCTTCGTCCAGTCATGTCTGCGCCTGTTTTCCATTCGACACACCGCGCTTGCGTAATTCGGCCGATCAAGGCTAGTCTCTGAAACAGGGAACACTACATGATGGAGACGCTCAAACGTTTTATCGTCCTCGAAGGAGGAGACGGCGCCGGTACGACGACTCAGCTTCGAGCTGTAAAAACCGTTCTCGACGCCGCCGGCATCCCCGCGTGGATGACCTCTGAGCCGACCGATGCAGAAGAAGGCGTGCTCATACGGTCCATCCTCTCCGGCAGGGTCAAGCGGGATCCGAGGACAATCGCCCATTTGTTCGCCGCCGATCGTTCCGAACATATTTACGGCGAGGGGGGCATTCTCGAGCGCCTTCGGGAAGGGCAGGTCGTCCTCTGCGACCGGTATATTCTGTCAAGCCTCGCCTATCAAGGCGTCGCCTGCGGCCTCGATCTTCCCTGGACGCTGAACAAAGACTTCCCCCTTCCCAGCCTCCTCCTTTTTTTTGACGTACCGCCCGAGATATCGCTCGCAAGAATCCGCGGCCGCTCGAACCATGAAATTTACGAAGAACTCGAGTTTCAAAAACAAGTCGCTAAAGCCTATGCCGCGGCGATCGAACGTCTCGCAGACAGGTCCATGAAGATCGTGCGGATCGACGCCTCACTCCCCCTCGATCAGGTAACCGCTCTTGTGCTCGAGGCGACGGGTGTCGAACTTGGAATTGACCTGCATCGGTACCATGCAGGATAAACAAATTCCGCAGAGGGAAGTTTCGTCCGCTACACTCGGCGCAACAAACTTCCGATAGTATTATCGGTATGAATAAGCGCTTCGCCCTTGCGCTGATCCTCGCTGTGTCAGCGGTTTTTTTATCAGCCTATCCGGTTTACTATAAAGAACAGTTCTACCGTCTCTTTCATACTCACTACATTCAGTACCCCGATGATTCAATCGAGAACATCTATTGGCTCGAAAAAGCAAAGAACGCCGATTTCTGCAACCCGCTCTATGCTCTCGCCGCTATTCCGGACGAAAAACACTGGGAACGGTATCGGTATCTCTTCGCAATGCATGTGAACCTCAAGCTGATCGAGCAGCATCTTGTTCTCGGTTCGAAATTCGACAAACGCGCTGCCTACTTCTTCAACGCGCCCTGGAAGAGCCAGAATCTGGAAAGCATAAAGACCGCCGAAACCGCATACCGCGCGGCCCTGGCATACTGGCCGGAGGCAAAAGAACTCGCATCGAAGGCGATGACAATGCGGTTCGTGATGCTTCCCGAGGTCCAATACTGGATCGACGAGGCCTCCCGCATCGTCGCAGGTGAGCTCGATTACGCGGATATCATCGCCGACGAACTCGCCAGGCTTGAGAAGGTCAGGTCGCAATTCGAGAAAATGGACGCAAACACCTATTAGCGCGCCGCCATGCTCGTCATGTTCCTAATGAGCATAGCTCGCCATGCTCGTCATGTTCCTAATGAGCATGGCGTCGCCGTAGCTGAAAAAGCGGTAGCGCTCACGAACCGCCTCGGCATAGGCCGCGAGCACCCGCTCCCGCCCCGCGAAAGCCGAAACCAGCATGAGGAGCGTCGAGCGGGGCGTGTGGAAATTAGTGAAGAGCCCGTCGACCACTTTGAAGGTGTATCCCGGATAGATGAATATTCTGGTCGCCCCGCGCCCCGCTTTGAGCCCACATTCATCGCTCCATGCCGATTCGAGGGTGCGCAGACTTGTCGTGCCGACGGCGTAAATCGGGCGTCTTTCCGCTTTTGCCGAGGCGACTTCACGCGCCGCCTCCTCGGACAGCTCGTACTCCTCTTCGTGCATCAGATGATCCTCTATTCGTTCTGTGCGCACGGGAAGGAAGGTGCCGAGTCCGACATGGAGGGTGACCATGACTCTTCGAACTCCAGCAGCATCAAGCGAGCGCAGAATTTCTTCAGTGAAGTGCAGACCCGCCGTCGGACATGCCGCGGACCCGGTTTCGCGAGCATAGACCGTCTGGTACCGCTCTTCGTCCTCGGGTACGTCCTCGCGCCTGATGTAGGGCGGCAGGGGGACATGGCCGTAGCGTTCAAGATAGGCATCGTCGATGTCAGGGGAAAAAGCGAGATAGATACTATCCGGCCGCAAGGCTTTCTCCGCCTCGGCGCTTCCAAGCGATTCCGCGCAAACGCCGCCCGGGAGGTCATAGAGTCTGCCCCTCCGTTGCCGATTCAGTTTTGAGGCGACGGCCTCCCACCGCCCCTCCCCCAGGCGGCGGAGGAGTAAAAACTCGACCTGAGATCCGCCGTCGCGGGCGACGCCGAATATCCTGGCCTTCCTGACGCGCGAGTCATTGAATACCATGAGCGCGCCGCTCTCGATATAGCGGACAATATCGCACATGACTCGATGCTCGATCGCGCCGCTCGACCTGTCCAGGACCATGAGTCTCGACTCTCCGCGCCGCGGAGAGGGTTCTTGCGCGATCAGTTCGTCGGGGAGGTCAAAAGAGAAGTCGTCCGTCCTCACGGGGGATCTCCATTCGCAAATGCCGATACGCCGCCGCGGTCGCGACCCTGCCCCTGCTCGTTCGCGCGAGAAGTCCCGCCTGGATGAGATAGGGCTCGTAAAAATCTTCGAGGCTGTCCACGCCTTCGCCGACGGTGATTGCAAGGGTTTCCGCGCCGACGGGACCTCCGGCGTATTTCTGGATAACCGCCCGGAGAATCTCGCGGTCAAGACGCTCGAGGCCGAGTTCGTCGATTTCCAGCCGCTTGAGACCGGAACGGACGACAGCCTCATCGACATATCCGGCGCCTTCGACCTGCGCGAAATCGCGCATCCTGCGCAAGAGACGGTTCGCAATGCGCGGTGTACCTCGGCTCGATTCCGCAAGCAGCTTCGCCGCCGCCGGGCTCACTTCAACGCCGAGTATCGAGGCTGAGCGGCGTATGATGGACTCCAGTTCAGCGGGTTCATAATAGCCGAATCTAAGCGAAATGCCGAAGCGGCTCGCCAACGGCGCGGATACTGTGCCCGCCTTGGTGGTCGCTCCCACCAAGGTGAAGGGTGGGACGGGGATGCGGACGGTGCGCGCCGCGGGCCCCTGCCCTATCATCCAGTCGAGTTCGAAGTCCTCCATCGCGATGTACAGCATTTCTTCGATGGCGGGTTTCAATCTGTGTATTTCATCGATAAAGAGCACGGCTCGTTCGCGCAGGGTCGTCAGGACACCGGCGAGGTCCTTGGGTTTTTCCAGGGCCGGCGCGCTCGTCGGCTTGAAGTCGGCGCCGAGTTCATTGGCGACGACGAGGGCGAGGGTCGTCTTTCCCAAGCCGGGCGGCCCCATCAGGAAAAGATGATCGAGCGCTTCTCCTCGTTCCCGCGCGGCTTTGATGAAAACGCCGAGGTTTTTCTTCAAGGCCTCCTGCCCTTGGAATTCCGAGAGGAAGCGAGGCCGCAAGGAGATTTCGCGCTCATCTTCCTCGGGATCGAACGCAGGATCCATCTTCCGTGCCATATCAGCCGCCGGTTGAGAGAGTAATCAGGGCCTTGCGGAATACTTCCCGTTCGCGCTCGGGCCCCTCGGCGACGGAGACCGCCAATTCGGCGACGACCTTCTCGGCCGCCCTGCGATCGTAGCCCATATCGGCGAGGGCGCGGACGACATCGCCCCATGGGCCGGCCTCTTTCACCCCCGCCAGAACAGACTGCGCCGAATCCGGCCGCACGACTTTCCCTTTCAGCGACAAGAGCATTTTAGACGCAAGTTTGGGACCAACTCCCGGTATCGCCTGGAGCGCCGCGAGATCGTCGCCATCGAGCGCTTTTTCGAGCTCTTCGATTCGTATTCCGGAAAGGATGCGCAGGGCCTGCTTGGGACCGATGCCTTCCACTTTCATGAGTTCGCGGAACACCGCCCTGTCGGCCTCGGTCGGGAAGCCGTACAGACGCATGCCGTCTTCATAGTGATGAAGCCAGGTGAAGGCCCGCACCTCTTCGCCGATCCCGCCGAAATCGTCCACCGACCGAGCGGGGACGGACAACTCCCATTCGACGCCGCTTGAATCGATACAGATCGAATCAGAGCGCTTCTCGGTCAATTCTCCACGAATACTGTTGAACATTTGCGGAAGTATACGGTTTGCAGAACGATCGAGGCAAGGCAGGAAGAGAGATCATTCCTGTAATCCATCCGTAGACTGTCAGATTAGAACCGAATGATTCGCCCTGCATATCGCGGCGGCGAGGGCGTCGGCGGCGTGATCGGGTTTGGGCCTGGTTTTGAGACCCAGCAAAATGCGCACCATTTCCTGCACTTGCTCTTTCTCGGCCCGCGCAGAACCGCTCACCGCCTGCTTGACCGCCGTCGGACTGTATTCGACGAGATCGACGCCCGATCTCGCAAAGGCCAGGCGGATGACGCCCTTCGCCTCGGCAACCGGAAGCGCAGAACTGACATTTCTCCAGAAATAGAGGCCTTCCATCCCGGCCGCGTTCGGCTTCCACTTTCGGATAAGTCCGCTTATTCCGTCGAAAATCGCACACAGCCTGTCCGCCGTGGATTGGTCTTTTTGCGTCTCTATGCAGCCATGATCGATGTGGCGAAGTCTGCCGCCCTGAGATTCGACTATACCGTAGCCGACCGAGGCGAGTCCGGGGTCGATTCCGAGTATGCGAAGGGCCGGAGCCGCCGAGGCCCTCCGCATTCGGCGCTCGGTAGCTCCGGCCCGCATGACGGCCGAGTTTTTCACCCGAGCGTTACTCGTCCAGCCCCTCCGGTATCTCGACATTATGATAGACGTTCTGGACGTCCTCGCTTTCTTCGAGCTTGTCGATCAGTTTCTGCACCTTGAGCGCCGTCTCTTTGTCCGGGGTAACATAGGTATCGGGCACCATGGAGATTTCGGCGCCGTCGGGCTCGAAACCGCCTGCATTCATCGCGGTGAGCACCGATTCGAAGGCGTCCGGGGCGGTATAGACGACCAACTCGCCGTCCTCGTTCTGCACATCGTCGGCTCCGGCCTCGAGGGCGGCCTCCATGATCTTGTCTTCGGTGTATTTT
The DNA here is from genome assembly GCA_964540615.1 of uncultured Treponemataceae bacterium. Classification (GTDB taxonomy): domain Bacteria; phylum Spirochaetota; class Spirochaetia; order Treponematales; family Rectinemataceae; genus CAZXXZ01. The sequence goes on from CAZINN010000001.1 coordinate 131,533, forward strand.
TCGCCGTCGTAGGAAAGAACGCCTTTGCGCTTAAACAGGTAGGAAACCGAGCCGGTGGCGCCGAGGCTCGATCCCGATCGGGTCAGGATATTCCGGATTTCGGCGGCCGCCCGATTCTTGTTATCCGTAAGCACCTCGATGAGCAGCGCGCCGCCGCCGGGTGCATAGGCCTCATACGTGAGCTCTTCGTAGTTGACGCCCTCGAGTTCGCCGGTGCCTTTTTTTATCGCGCGGTCGATATTATCCTTCGGCATGTTCGCCGCGCGGGCCTTGAGTACGGCGGTCCTCAGTCGTGGATTCGCCTCGGGATCGCCGCCGCCCATACGCGCCGCTATGGATATCTCTTTGATGATTTTCGTGAACATCTGGCCGCGCTTTGCGTCCAGGGCGCCCTTTTTGTGCTTTATAGTCGCCCATTTACTGTGGCCGGACATAGTGTCTCCTTGGATTTCAATTGCCGAAAAACAATAGCACGGCGAAAAAAAAACTGTCAACTATAGAGCGTTTTTGCGCGTTTGCTTTGAATAAACCGCGCTTGATTCAGTTCTTTTCATCCACAAAATAAAAAAGCATACTCAATTCCCGATTCTGATCGAGAATTGTGTATGCTGTTACCCCCTCCGCAGCGGATTATCGCTTAGGGGCGACGATCTTGCCGCGCTGGATGCCTTCCTTCATGATTTTGGTCTGTAGATCGTCGTACCAATGGATATCGAAGGGCTGCCTGCCGCGGACAACGTACTTCATGGCGGCTTCGAGGTCGTCCTTGCAGCTTTCGCACAGATCGACATTGGCGATATAGAAAAAAGTCCTGGACGGGATCGGATCGGCCACTTCTTTCTTGCAGACATCACAATACTGAACTTTCATGTCGCTCTCCTTTGCGAACGGCTGTATTGTAATGCTATGATACCGCATCGTTGCAGCTCATGCAAGCGATAAGATGGAGAGAGGATGAGCGATTTCTTCGCGGCCTGCGGCGCAAACTATGGTCGGGATCGTGTGTTCATCATCGCCGAGGTCGGCACCGGGCACGGCGGCGATCTCGCAAAAGCCCGTGAACTCATCGCCGCGGCCGCTGAATCCGGAGCGGATTGCGCCAAATTCCAATACGTCATCGCCGACGAGATAGTGCACCCCGCCACCGGAATCGTCCCGCTTCCGGGAGGGGATATCCGCATCTATGACCGCTTCAAAGCCCTCGAAGCAGGTGAAGATTTTTATAGAAGTGTCCGTGAAGAATGTATCAGGCGGGGGCTTGTTTTTCTCTGCACGCCTTTCGGCGTTCGAAGCGCGCGAAGCCTACGACATATCGGCTCGGAATTATTCAAGATCGCGAGTCCCGAGCTGAACCACAGGGTGCTGCTCGACGAGATCGCCTCGTACGAATCGCCTGTCATCCTGTCTTCGGGGGTGTCGAAACTCGGCGATATCGAGCAGGCCATAACGAGATTGCGGCCGGCCCGACGATCCACGCCGCGCGGCTCCGAAGCCGGCGCCGCGGCGCCGGCTCAACGTCCGCATGATCTCGCCCTCCTTCATTGCGTAACCGCCTACCCTGCTCCGGCCGAGGATTACAATCTGCGGATTCTGCCCAATCTCTCGGGCATATTCGGTCTCCCCGTCGGTGTTTCCGACCATTCGCTCGATCCCGTGCTGGTACCCGCCCTCGCCGTCGCCATGGGCGGCGTCATCGTCGAAAAGCACATCTGTCTGAGTAGAAACGATTCGGGACTCGACGATCCCATCGCCCTTCCTCCGGAGGACTTTGCGCGCATGACAGCCGCGGTCAGAAGGGCGCAATCGCAGGAATCAGAGGCGACGATAGCCGAAATCGCCGCCCGATATGGAGAGGAGAGGGTCGAGGCGGTGCTCGGCGACGGGGTCAAACGTCTCGCTCTCAGCGAAGAAAGCAATTACGGCCGAACCAACCGTACGATCCATGCGCTGGTCGACATCGAAAGAGGAGCCGTATTTTCTGAAGGGAACCTGGCCCTTCTTCGCACCGAAAAAATCCTCAGACCCGGGCTTCCGCCAGAATTACTCGACGTCCTGTTAGGCCGCCGAGCCGCCCGCAGCATTCCCGCCGGCGAAGGGATCGAGTGGGCCGATGTCGGAGGATTCTCCTGATTCGACCGCCGGCGAGTGTTATTTCAGCCGGACGATCGTCTTGCCGTAGCCGCCCTCCTCCGGACGCGCGAAATGGAAGTCGGCGACGGCGGGGTGGGATCGCAGGTATTCGTGGATACCCTTGCCCAGTACGCCTTCGCCGGTGCCGTGAATGATGTGAAAGAGCGTGAGGCCTTGGAGACTCGCCGCGTCGATCTGGCGCTCGACCGCGTCGATGGCCTCGGCGAGCCGATACCCGCGGAGATTCAGCTCGAACGAGGCGAGGGCCCGCCCGCCTTCGCCGCGCGGCGCCAACTCGACCTGGACCTGCGGTTTTTGAATCGTCCCTCGAGCGCTCTGCAGAGGAACAAGCTCCGATTCAGGGAATGTCATCCGAAGTGATTCGATCTCGACGACCCAGGCCCCTTTTTTCGCGGCTCGTACGACGATGCCGCGCTTGCGGGCCGGACCTGCGAGAACTTCGCCGCCTTCAGTGATCGAAACAGGACGGTCCTTAGTCCCGGCGGAGATTCTACGATCAGGAACAGGCTCGGATGCCCGCAGGGCTTCTTCGGTTTCTTCATGCTTAAGAGCCTCCAGCCGCGACTCCTCGCTCTGGACCTGCTGTGAGAGTTCGGCCAGGAAATTCTTGACGGCCTTCGTCTTTTCCGACGTCAGCTCCCCCTCGCGGAGTTCCTTGACCAGATTTTCAAGCGTCTTTCGGCCCTCGGACAAGAGACGCCGCAGATCGGCGACACCCTTTTCACGCAGCTCGATTTCCATGCGCCGAACACGGAGCCGCCCGAGATCGGCCTTCCGCTGTTCTTCTTTCGCCTCGCGCAATCGGCGCAGACGATCGTTCTCCATATCCTCGAGCTTTCTGTGCTTCTCGGTGAGGCCGCGGATGAGTTCGCTTACGTCCGCCCGTTCCTCGGCGAGATATTTGCGCGCTCCTGAGACAATGACGGCAGGAAGGCCGTTTTTAGCGGCGATCTCGAGCGCCCGGCTTTCTCCAGGCACTCCCATGAGGATGCGATACGTCGGCGAAAGACTCGAAGCGTCGAAATCCATCGACGCGTTCAGGCAGGCTGGTTTTGAGTAACCGTAGTTTTTGAGTATCCCATGATGCGTCGTCACCACGGTGAGGCAGCCGCGCTCGATGAACCAATCGAGAAGTCCCATGGCGACCGCACATCCCTCTTCAGGATCGGTTCCTGATCCAAGCTCGTCGAGGAGCACAAGACTCCCGGCCGTCGCCGCTTCGACGATACCGCCGATGATGCGCATGTGCCCTGAGAAGGTGGAGAGCGACTGATCGATGGATTGCTCGTCGCCGATATCCGCGTACACTGCGTCGAAGACGGCGAAGCCCGTCTCCGGCGCCGCAGGCAGGGCGAGACCGAATTGGTTCATGAGGGCCAAGAGCCCGATTGTTTTGAGCGTGACGGTCTTGCCGCCTGTGTTCGGCCCGGTGATGATCAGTGTCCGCGTCCCCTCCGGCAGATCGACGTCGATGGGAACGGCCTTCGATCCGAGAAGAGGGTGTTTTGCCTTTCGTACAACAAAACCTGAATCAAGATCCCTGGCCATGCACAAGCCGCCGCTTCGCGCGTGCCGCGCCCGAGCGTACAGACCGTCGAGTTCGGCGACAATCGTCCGCGCGGTGGAAAAGGATTCGACGTATGCACGCAGAGCTTCCGTCGCTTCGCGGAGCACGCGCGCGATTTCCTGTCTATAGCGAGCCTCTTCCTCTACTATTTCGTTGTTTTTCTGAACAAGCTCCTCGGGTTCGATGAATACGGTCTGTCCCGTCGCAGAGACTTCGTGCACTATACCGCGGACACGGCCCTTGAAATTCGCCTTGACCGGAAGCACGGTTCTGCCGTCGCGCATCGTCGGCTCGTCGGATTGCAGGATCGATCGGATTTCCGGATCTCGGTAGTACGAGTCGGTGATCGAGGCGATTTCCCGATTGACGCGCGCAATCCGAGATCGAGCCTCCCTGAGTTCGGGGATATCACGGAAGCCCCCGTCTTTGTTGAATATGCGGAAAACGATTTTCGCCGCCGATCCGAGATCAGGCGCATCAGACGCTCCCAGATCGATGCCTTTTTTCTCGACGCGCCTGATAAACGAGATGAATTCGTGATACGCCTCGGCCCAGAGGCCGAGCGCGAGTATTTCTTCAGCCTCGAGCGAGGAACCGCTTTTCGAAGCTTTTCGAACCGCTTCATGTATGTCGGGAAATGACAGCGATGGACCTTCGTCCCCCTCCTGCAGGGCGGCTATGACCGCCGTCACTTTCATTTTTTTCGCAGAGACTTCATCGGCGTCTGTGCTCGGTGATGATTCAAGAACCGAATTTCTTCCATCGGGGGAAAGACAATACCCCGCCACCGACTCTTTTATGCGGGAAAACTCGAGAAGATCAAGGCTGTGCTCATTCATCGTCTTCGTCGACTCCCCGCGCGCGGGCGCTCTTTCTCACTCCATCGCCGCGCAGGGCGCCGCCGCGGCGTTTCGCGGCCGCGCTCCAGCCTTCGCGCGTCGAATAGTCCTCGTTTGACTGAAGTTCATTCCGTATCCTGATGTAGCTCTCGTATCGATCCCTGTGTATCCGGCCTTCACGCACCGCCTTCACGATCATACATCCCTCTTCGCTCCGGTGCGTGCATGAGAGCCCGAAAGCGCATAGGGGCGAAAGCGAGGTCATCTCCGGGAAATACGCATCGAGCCCGGCGCTCTCGATTCCGCGGAGGGCGAGACGGCGGACTCCCGGCGTGTCGATGATCTTCGTGACCCCGTCATTCATGCAGATGAGTTCAGCCATTGTGGTCGTATGCCGTCCTCGCGCGTATTTTTCGGAGACGTCGCCGATTTTGCGCGACAATCGCGGGTCGAGCGCATTCAGAATGCTCGACTTGCCGACCCCGGATTGTCCCGTGAACACCGAGGTTTTTCCGCGCAGGGTTTCCGCAAGCTCCCCGATACCTTCCCCGCTTCGCACGGAGCATCTGAGGATAGAATACCCGAGCGATGCATACAACGTCATGCGCTCCGCGACCTCCTCGTCCTCCCCGAGATCGATTTTATTGAGTGCGACGAGAAGGGGGACATGCGCGGCCTCTGCGAGCACGGCGACTCGATCGATAAAGCGCGGTCTGAAGGGCGGGAGGATCGGAGACGCGATGCAGACGACGAGATCGATGTTCGCCGCGATCGCCTGCCGCGCCCTTCCTTTTTCGTTGTAGCGGCCGAATACATTCTTCCTCGGCAACATGCAGACAATACGTCCTCCGGCGCCGTCCGCGCTCTCTATCTCGACCGCGTCGCCCGCGGCAAGCGCATTGTACACGCCGTGCTGATCACGAATCCGTTTCCCCTTGATCGAACAAAGACGCTCCTGTCCGTCGGAACAGAGCACCTTGAAGAAGTTGTTCGAACCCGAAAGAACGAGGCCCTTCATGTTCGTCGTATATACGAAAACGGCCGCGGCCCCTCGAGTCCGAAGGACCGCGCAAAGAGGGCATATCGATCCTCGAAGGGGGGCTCGCCGGAGATGAGAAACAGCGATTCAGCGTTCATTACGGATTCATGTCTGCGCAGGCGCCGCGATTCAAGCACTTCGGCCAGCCGTTTTGCGACGCCGAGGCGCGAGTCCACCGTCTTCGCCCTATCTCCCGCGCAGAACGCTATATCATCTCGCAGATACAAAAAATGAGTACAGGCAAGGACGATCTGGTCTGCTCCGCCGTCGACGAGCCGGCGGACATAGGGTTCGACGATTTTGCGGCGCTCTTCGGAATCGGCGACGGTGCTCCGATGTTCCACGAATTCGACAAGTTCCTGGGCCGCCTCTCGAAGCACGGTGACTCCTTTGGCGTGATGTTCTACGAGTTCGTCGAGATACGGATCCTCGACCGCCCCTTCCGTGGCCATGACTCCAATGGTCCCCGTTTTCGTCTGCTCGGCCGCGGGCTTGATCGCAGGCACGGTTCCGACGACGGGCAGATCGGGGAAGTCCGCGCGGACAGCCCCGAGCGCGGCCTGCGAGGCGGTGTTGCACGCGATCACGAGGGCCTTCGGCCTGTATTCCTCGACAAGGGCGTCCACGATGCCGAGCACGCGGTCCCGGACCTCCTCGCGTGTCTTGGTGCCGTAGGGGAAACCTTCCCGATCCGCGAGATACACAAAGCGCTCGCCGGGTAATTCGAGCCGCGCCGACTCGAGATACGGCAGACCGCCGATCCCCGAATCGCAGAATGCGATAGGATTTTCGAGATCGCTCATGTGTTCATCCGCCGAAAAGTTTATCGAGATCGGCGCGGGCCTTCGACGCCGCGGACCGGGCCCCGCTTCGGCCCTCGGTCGCCGCGAAAAACGAGGGATTCGTCTGGTACCAGTCGCAGCGGTTTCGGCGTTCTTTATCGATCACGTGTTCTTCAACCGTTTCGGCGCAGTCGTAGCGGGCTCCGGGCTTGTAAAATCGGCAATTGAGGCAGACGTGGAGATCCTTGCCGCATTGCTCGCAGGTCTCGCTGAATCCCGGCTTCCGATCCGAAGGCATCGCTGAACCGCAGTATGAGCACATGTCGGTATAATACGATCGGCGCTCATGAGGTGCAAGCTCGGCCGCTTGTGCCCTGACAAGCCATCGTATAGTCTATAGCCATGCATTCGTTCGTGCGTTGTTCCGCCCCCGGCTGTCGATCGGTGGTCTTTTACGGTTCAACGACCTGCCTTTCTCATCATGAGGACCGCGCGGCGGCCCTGGCGGCCGCGGTTTCTGTTCTGTCCGCGGAAGGCGGCGCCAAGGATATAAACGCCGCCGGGGTCGTACTTGAGGGACTCGATCTTTCGCACCGGCGTTTTGTCGGCTGTTCGTTCATTGGATCGACGATGAAACGAGTGCTATTCACCGGCAGCACTCTCCTTTTATGCTTTTTCGACGCCTCGCTCCTCGAGTCCTGCGATTTCTCCGGCATCAATGCTCAATTCTGTTCGTTCGGCGGTTCCGATATCCACGACGTGTCCTTCGAAGGGGCCGAGCTGATGCACTGCAATTTCGACGGCTCGCACATCAGTGATTCCACTTTTTCCGGTTCCAATCTTTACGACTCACGGTTCATAAAAGGCTGCATCGAGGAATCGTCCTTCGACAACTGCGACTTGAAGCGCGTGTATTTCATTCCAAACAAACAATCCGGCGTGACCTTCAAAGGTTCCAATACGATGGAAGCCATCCGCGACCTGGAACATCTTTACTTATGAAACTGTACCACCACTACTCGCTGTACGGCTTTTCCAATGTGTATCTGTTGGGGAACGACGAGTCGCATGAAGCCTTTGTCGTCGACCCGGCCGAGATGAACGCCGCCCTTCTGAGTCATATCGAAAAAAACGGCTACGCGCTGAAGGCTGTCTTTATCACGCATAACCATTCGCATCACGTGCGGGGGCTCAAGACACTCCTGAAAATCTACGACGCGCGCGTGTATGCCGCAAACGCCCAGGTTCTCGGCTTTCCCTGTACGCCGCTGCGGGACGGCGATATCGTCGACACCTGCGGCTTCAGGGTCGAGGTCTACTCCGTACCCGGTCATTCGCCCGACTCCCTCGCTTTTTTCGCGAACGGGCTCATATTCACCGGCGACGCCCTTCATGCCGGCCTGGTCGGCAGGACACTTTCGAGCTACAACACCGCCACCCTGTTGACCCGCCTGCGCGCAAACATCCTCGACCAGGCCGATGAGTGCATCATCCTGCCAGGCCACGGCCCGCCCTCGACGGTCTTGACAGAGCGCCTCTTCAATGTAGGACTCGATCCGGGATACGCCGAGCGCGTCAACAACCGCTACGATTTTTTCGTGTAGGGGAGTGTCCGAGCAAGCCCGGATTTTTGCGCTGCGCATCAGCGGTTTCGAGCGGCGGCGCAGCCGGCGGGGAATTTCTTTTCGAGCTCGGCGAGGCAGTCTCCGAGAAAACGATTGAGAAGATCCATCCCCTCGTAATTCAGCGCCGGTCCGCGGCTTCCGCATCCTCCGGGCGGAACCTCTCCCGGAACGATTCGGCCGCGCCACGACCTGAGCGTCTCTGCGATCAGACTGTCCGCCTCAATGCCGAATCGCGCCTGGAAAAGCCCGGTATCGAGGCCGAAGATCGTCCGGAAGCCCATCATTATTTCTTCGAAGGCCGCATCTCGAGGAGTTATCGTCGTTTCGATCGACGTCCCTCCTCGATCCTCTCTGTACCGTTCGATCTCTTTGTGTTCCTCAATCCTGAGAGAAGCGCCATCGACCCCGGCCCTCGCCGAATCCGACGCCTTTGCGACGAGCGTCGACACGGCGCCCGGCCCCGCTCCTATATACGATCCCATGCGCCAATAGACGAGATTGTGCCGGCATTCCATGCCTCGGGCGGCGTAATTGGAGACTTCGTACCGCCGTATCCCATTCAGTGCAAGTACTGCATCGAGCGCCGATCGTTCCGCACACAGAGTTTCTTCTCCGGAGAAATTCATCATCGAGGTATCGCGTGCGAGAGGAGTCCCCTCCTCCAGCGTCAAATCGTAGACAGAGAAATGCGACACCCCGGCGTCGATCAGCGTGAGCGCTGTATCTGAAAGAGCCGTCGAGGGCCTCGAGCAATAACGAAACCAGGGGACGCCGGCGATGAGATCGATGGAAACAACCAAGCCGGAATCGGCCGCCGCACGGACGGCCTGCACCGCCCGACCGCTGTCGTGAAGCCTTCCGAGAATCAGCAATTCTTCGTCGTTCAAACTCTGTACGCCGATACTGACGCGCGTGACACCATGGCGGAGCATGCTTTCGATGTGCTGCATGCCGAGACTTTCGGGATTCGCTTCGACTGTCCACTCGATCGGAGACGGCGCGATGCGGGAGATACCCGCAAGCAGACGATCGAAGATTCCGCCGCCGAGCGCCGTCGGCGTACCTCCTCCGACATACACCGTCGAAAAGCCCGACGAGCCGAATCGATCGGCCAAAACCTCGGCCCTCGCGATCGTCGCTTCGACAAGATGGTCGAGGAAAGAATCAGAAAACGATGCGGCGGGAAGCGAAAAAAAATCGCAGTACGAGCACTTTCGCGTACAGACCGGAATGTGTATATACAGCGATCCAGGCGCTTCGAACTCCATACGCGGAATGAGTCCGCTCCTACGGAGAACCGAATCGCTTCAGCGGCCAGTATCGAAGAATCACCCTGGCTCTGAGGTTTTCTATGCCGATCGGCCCCCAGAGTCTGGAATCTCCGGATACCGAGCGCGAGTCGCCGGCGACGAAATACTCGTTTTCACCTAAAACAAGGGGGGGCAGCGTGCCCGACAGAGGAAGCGCAGTGTTCCAATTCAGCGGCGGCTCTTCGGCGGAGATGTCGTATGCGGTATGTGCGACTTCGAATTCCGTTAGTGCGGATTCCGATCCCGCCGGCCGGACAAAGAACACGAAGTCCTTCATCTCGACGGTGTCGCCGGGCAGGCCGATGATCCTTTCAAGCGAGGGACCGGACAATGAACGCCCGCCGCCGCGGCCTTCGAGCGAAACAAGCTGGAATGTGAAGAAGCGCACGATAGAGTCTGCGAGCATTCCCCAGAATCCGGGCTTTTCGACGTAGGGTGGATCGACGATCACGATATCGCCGCGCTCCGGCTTTGATACGCCGGGAAGCTTTCCGAAGATGGTCCGCGGCCCGAAGGCGAGCGGCGTTGCTATGAGCCTGTCTCCCGGAAGAACCGTCGGGGCCATAGAGACGGACCGTGTGGAATATGCCGCGAAAAAGAAGGACGACACAAGCTCGAACGAGAGAAAAATGAGGAATACCGCCGCCGTTCTCCGCGCGAGTCGCCTGCGCCCCTCGACTGTCTGCGTGAATGATCTTCGTCGTGTCAACAGCGCCATCGATGTCCGACAGTAGCATTTCGGCCGCGCGTTGACAAGTCGGATCGCGGTTTCATATACTCAACCGACCATGAGCGTCCCCGAGGGATCGAAGATCGTGGCGCTCAACCGACGAGCGCGTTTCGACTATCATGTCGACGAAAGCTTCGAGTGCGGTATAAGCCTTCTCGGCACTGAAGTTAAATCCGTCAAGGACGGCAGGATCTCATTCCCCGATTCTTTCGCTGAAGTATCCGGGGGAGAGATATGGCTGAGGAATTTCCATATCGCCGAGTATCCGTTTTCTTCGGTTTTTCAGCACGACCCCGACCGGAAAAAGAAGCTCCTTCTGCATGCTTCCGAAATAAAGCGGATCGACCGCCGCGTCAGGGAAAAGGGATATACCTTGGTTCCGCTGGCGGTCTACTTGAAACACGGACTCGTGAAGATAGAGCTTGGCTTGTGCAAGGGCAAAAAACAATACGACAAACGCGCCGATATCAAGGAACGGGATGTCGAGCGTGAGATGCGCCGTGATTTCCGCGACCGTTTAGGGGGATAGCCATGCGGATAACCGGCGGCAAGTACCGGGGGCGCACTGTCGATATACCAAAGGGGAATCTCGAGATTCGTCCGGCTATGGACCGCATGCGCGAATCCGTCTTCGCCGTACTCGGCGATCTCAGCGGACGGTCGTTTCTCGATTTGTTCGCCGGCTCGGGGATACTCGCGCTCGAAGCCGCAAGCAGAGGAGCATCCCCGGTTTCCTGTGTGGAAAAGGACCCCGGGAAATTCGCCGTTCTCGTCCGAAATGTCTCGTTCGCCGAGGAGCGGATTGAATGCCGCTCCATGCCCGTCGAGCGCTTTCTGCTGAGAAATAAAACGGGGTATTCGATCGTCTTTTGCGACCCGCCCTTTCCGTATAAATACCGGCGCGAACTTCTTGTTTCCTTGTCGGAGGGGCCGACGCTCGCTCCGGAGGGTATCGCTCTTATCCATTATCCCGCGGAGGACACTCTGCCGGATATGGTGGGCTCGCTTGTCGCCGAGGACGAACGCGAATTTGGGCGATCACGCGTAAGATTCTATAGGAAAAAGATATGACTGGGTATCCGGACTTTTATGGATGCCGTCACGTTCTCACGAACGTGAATCCTATTCCGTTCCGCTACAGATCGATGGACCGCAGATACGACTCAAGCAGATCAGGGCGGGAGGAAACGTCTCGGTTCCGCCGACGAACAAGTCGGTACCTCCCCCCCGACCGTGCGGGAAGAGCGAAGGAAAACACCTCCTCGTCATCCGATGCATAACAGCCTTGCACAGCGGAGATTGAGGTCTCCCCGGCGACTGCAAACCCCCGCGGCGACGATCTTCTCATTTCCCGACTCCATTTATAGATACAAGTATACCGCGTATTCGTGCGGGAATCAGTTTGTATCGATTCCCTCGGGTTGATTAAACTTCGTTTTACCCTTATATTTTTGCCATACGGTGATTTAATATGGATACAACATTGTTCGAGCGTTTCCGCGGCGAAGGATTGATCAAATCCTCCGATTTGCCGACAGCAGGTGTCGACTCGGACAAAAAGGCGCATTTGAATCGCAAGGGGAACGAGCTTTTCAATCAGGGGGATATCGAGGCTGCTCGCCGGATTTTTCAAACGACGGGATATTCCGACGGGCTTATCAGGGTCGGAGATCGGTACTTCGCCGATCGAAGGCCGGTCGATGCTCTTAAGATGTACTGGCTCGCAAAAGACGAAAAGCGCAAAGAACGGCTCGTCAGCCTGGCTGCGCTTGTAATACAGAATCTAGTAAAAGAAGAGGATGCGAAGTGAGCGAAGACATCGGCCAGGGTCCGGTTCCCAAGGATCCCGAGCGCGATTCTCCGAGTCAGGAACTCGTCGAGATCGCAGAACTTTCCAAAAAAGGCTACCAGTACCTCAAGGAGAATCGTGTAGAAGAAGCGGAAGAGTGTTTCGCGCGGATATTGGAACGGGATCGCGAAAACAATTACGCCCTCGTCGGGCTGGGCGATGCGGCACGCAAACGCGGCGCCTTCCGCGAAGCCGTTGATCATTACAAGAAATGTCTGGTTTACCACCCGGGCAACAATTATGCACTCTTCGGACTCGCCGATTGCTATAAGGCCCTGAATCAGTACCAGAAAGCCATCGAAATCTGGGAACAATATCTCCTGCACGACAACAAGAACATCACCGTCCTCACCCGCGTCGCCGACGCGTATCGGAAAGTCCGCGATTTCCGAAAATCCAAGGCGATTTACCTGCGCGTCCTCGAGATGGAGGCTGACAATCCCTACGCCCTCATCGGGCTGGGGCACCTTCATTACGACTTCAAAGAATACAAGGACGCACTCGGCTACTGGCGGCGGATGGTCGAACTTCAGGGCGACACCGTCGATATCCGAGTTCTCACGTCTATAGGGAATTGCTTCCGCAAGCTCAAACAATTTTCCGACGGCATCCCCTATTTCGAGAAAGCCCTTGCAAAAGAGCCGGATAATTTTTACGCGCTGTTTGGGCTCGCCGACTGCTACCGTGGTTCGGGAACGCCGGAGAAGTCTCTTGAGTACTGGAATCGGATACTTAAAAAGGATCCGAAGAATAAGGTCATATTGACCCGTGCGGGCGATGCCTACCGGACAATGGAAGACTGGAACAAGGCGGCCGAGTATTACGAGCGCGCGCTGAATATCGAGTTCGACGTCTACGCCGTGCTGGGGCTCGCCGTCATAGCGCGGATGCAGGGCAAATATCAGGACGCCGTCGTTTCGCTCCGAAGGCTCATTCAAAACGACCCGAAGAACTACCGCCTCTACCTCGAACTTTCTCAGTGCTATCAGGCTATGGGCGACCGGCAGAAAGCGCTCGAGGTTTTGTCGGAATTCCAGCACCTCGGTATCCGCAACATCTACATCCAAGACGCGGTCGCGAGGCTCCAGAGGGCTTAAGCTCTGTGAACCCGCTTTCGGGCATGGATGCAGATGAGTTGGCGGCCGCACTCGACCTCAGCCCTGCGTACCGCGCCCGACAAGTGCGCCGTTGGCTCGACCGCGGGGCTCTTTCGTTCGACGATATGACCGACCTTCCGGCGGACGAGCGCCGGCGTCTCTCGGAACGATTCCCCTCGATTCGCTCCTCGACATGCACATCCGAACTAAACGATGCCGACGGTTCACTCAAGCTTCAAATACGCCTTGCGGACGGCGCCGCCGTCGAGTGTGTCCTCTTGGAGGATATCGAGGGGAGAAGGACGGCCTGTCTTTCGTCGCAGGTCGGATGCCCCATGAGCTGTGCTTTCTGCAAGACAGGAAGCCTAGGCTATCTCCGCGATCTTTCTCCGGGCGAGATAATGGAGCAATACCACCACCTCGCCGATAGATCGGGCGGAACCGGGTCTATTTCGAACATCGTCTTCATGGGCATGGGCGAGCCGCTCGCTAATCTGGAGGCGGTCAGGAAGGCGGTCGCTCTGCTTTCCGGCGGCATCGCCGTCTCGCTCCGGAAGATCACAATATCCACATGCGGAATCGTTCCCGGAATTCTCGACCTCGCGGAACACGGCCCCTCGGTCAGGCTCGCCGTCTCACTGACGTCCGCAAACGACGAAATCCGTTCCCGCCTCATGCCGGTCAACCGAAGATGGAACCTGTCCGCCCTCAAGGCCGCCCTGGAAGCGTATCAGAAGGCGTCCGGAGAGCGCATAACGCTTGAAGCGGCGATCATGGGCGGGGTCAATTCGACGGTCGATGAGGCTCGTTCCCTCGTGCGGTGGGCGCAGGGGCTCGCCGTTCAAGTCAACGTCATTCCATGGAATCGGATACCGGGCATGCCGTTCCGTGAGCCTTCGCGCGAGGAACTCGAGGCATATATGCGGACGCTCAGGGACGCAGGCATCACCGTCGTTCAACGGATGCGACGCGGACGGGGAATCATGGGGGCATGCGGCCAGCTCGGCGATACACTTTCGGCCTGAGATTTCCGGACAGCTTCTCTCAAAGTCATTTCCGCGGCGGGCGGTTCTCGCCAAGCCGCGTCTTCAAGCGGGAGATTCTGGCGTCAAGCTGGGCCGCCTTCGCCTCGGTAGGCGCGAGCCTGCGGGCTTTCCGCGCCCATGCAAGTGCGGAATGGAAATCCCCGGCGCATCGTTCGAAAAAACGAGCCCGTTCGAGATCGGCCCTGAAACTGTCCGGGAGCATGGCGACGATACGCGCCCAATCGTCGTAACGCCCCGCCCGTCTGTAGAGCTTTGACAGAAGAAGACCCGCCGATTCGTCCCCATCGCCCAATGCCGCCTCGAGAAGCTCCTCGCCCTCGTCGCATCTGCCCACGGCGACGAGACTCCGCCCCAGCCCCGCCCGGTCCAGCAACGATGACCCGCAATGCCTTCGCGGATCGTCGAAGACCGAAATAGCGCGCGAAAGGACGGCCGCCAGGGATGAGACATCGTCGGCGTTATGCGACATGACCGCGTTCATGAGTTTTTCTTCACCTGTTCTCAGATAGGAGAAATAGAGGCCTGGTATCATCGATCCTGGAACATCCTCTTCCCGCTCCCGACCGAGAAGTCCGCGTTCGAGCAGGCCGAGCGCGGCCCCGCCGTAGACACGCTTCCAAAGCCGCCGCGCCGCGAATAGCACATCGATGTGCGGCAGCGAAGGCGGTCGGCGGCCGTTTATCACGCATCGCGTCCGCAGGAGCGGAAGGTCGAACGAAGAACCGTTATAGGTGACGAGAATGCATTCCTCGCTGAATTGCCGCAGAATCTCATCGAGATACTCGGGCTCCCCCGGATAATCAGCAAGGAAAAACTGCCGCAGCTCGAGGGACCCGCCATCGCGCCGCGCGACGGCGGCGAGGAATGCGATCGTTCCTGCACCGCCGGACAGGCCCGTCGTCTCGAGGTCGAAAAAAACGAGGCGGCTTGTATCGATCTTTCCAGACGGGAACGCCGAGTTTCGCGCCGACTCTGCGGGAGGCGCCGAAGATCTCCGACCTGTCGAAGCCACGAATGGCGCGGGATCGAAGAACGCCGGCAAAGGATCGGGCTTGACGATGGTGCGCGTCCAAACGAATTCGGCAGCACGCTCCCAAGCGGCGAGAAAATCCGGAGTGGCGTGCGCGGGGCGCGGGCTCGGCCCATTTTCCGCCCCCCCTCCTCGCGTCGAGGGCCGCCCGGCATTCAACTTCGAGGCAGGTGTAAGGCCAAGTTCGCGCATCCGCGAAAGACGGCGTTTGAGCGATCCGGCCATTGCTCATGTCCGGTCATGCGGCAGAAGAGCGGAAAGCACGTCGAATATACGAGCTTTGACGACCGCTCCGTCGACAGCGGAAGGAGGCGCCGCTGTTTCGCCGTGAGCGGCGAAATCCACGCCGATGCACGAGGGACAGCCGCCTGAACAGGCGCATCGCTTCAACCTTTCCGCCGCCGCCGATATCGTATCATAGACAACACTCACGAATGCCTCGGCGAGGCCGGTCCCACCGGGATACATATCGTAGAAGAAGATCGCGGGGTCTTTGAAATGCGGATCGCGGACGCGTTCGACACGCCCGATGTCCCTCGGATCGCACATCAGAAAGGCCGGCGCTATGTCATGAAGCAGTTTCCCCGTCCCCGCGAGCACGGCGGCCTTCAGCGCCTCGTGGGAGCGCGCCAGTTCATCGCCCGCCATCGTGCCTGGTTTGAAAATGAATGCGACGGCGCGTGTCTGCATCTCTTCGGCCGGAAGATTTATCTCGCCGTAGCCTATGTTTTCGTGCGTGTGGAAGCGCAGCTTCTTGAATTTTTCGGCCTGCGATCGCACAAGGACATCGCCGACGACCATGCAACAGCCCGCCGCGCCCTCCTTCCGCTCGTGAACATGGGAAAATGATTCGTCGAAATTCTCGAGATTTCCGGCGCTCGAAGCGCCTCCGATGAGGCCGAAGCGGTCCTCGGTGAGGACTTCGATGTCGGTCTTGACGACGGCGTCCGTCCAGTACTCCACATCTTTTTCCACGACGTGGCAGGTCCGGTTATCTATGTCGAGTCTGCGGACGATGTACTGCCGTCCGAGATGAATATAGACAGCGTCGTCGAAAACGAGCTCCTTGGCGCTCGGTCTGTCCATCTCGCCTATAACCCGCCTGCCGCCCCCGGTCTCATCGATGATGACGACATTGTCGGCGGTCGCCGACCGCAGTGAAATTTTTTCGCTCGGGTATCCGTCTGCGGACCAATACCACCGTCCCTTTGTCTTTCTGACAATGCCTTCTTCGGCAAGCAGGGAAAGACCCTCGTCGGTTTCAGTCGCTTTGTCCTTCCCCCCGAAACCCTCGTCTTCGGCGAAGGGCAGTTCGAACGCGGCGCACTTCAGATGATCCATGAAAATATACGGATTATCGGGATCGATGAAGGCATGTTCGGGCGTGCGTCGGAAGAAATACTCGGGATGCGCGATGATGTACTGGTCGAGCGGCGAAGAGGATGCGACAAGAACGGCGAGCGAAGTCGAGCCTCGTCGTCCGGCACGACCGGCCTGCTGCCAGAAGCTGGCAAAACCGCCGGGGAATCCCGCTACGACCGACGCGTCGAGTCCGCCGATATCGATACCGAGTTCGAGCGCGTTGGTCGAAACAACTCCCTGAATGACACCTTCCCGAAGCCCCTTTTCGATCGCGCGCCGCTCGCTCGGCAGGAGCCCGGATCTGTAGGGGCTCACACGAATTCCTTCATTGTCGGTATACACATTGGCGAGCGCCTGTGAAATATACGAGGCGATCAACTCGACTTTCAGGCGCGAGCGGGCGAAAAGGATGGTCTTCACGCCCGAGCGGAGCAGGCGGACCGCGAGCCTCTCTGATTCGGTCGCCGTGCTCTTCCGTATGCCCTGCACCGGATCTATGAGCGGGGGGTTGTAGAAGGCAACGACGCGCTCGCCGTGGGGGGACCCGTTCTCGGTTATCGTTTCGACATCCCGTTCGATGAGCGCGGCCGCGAGCCGCCCGGGATTGCCGATGGTCGCCGACGAAAGAATGAATGCGGGCGAAGATCCGTAGAATGCAGCTATACGTTTGAGACGCCGCAGGACGTTCGCGACATGACTGCCGAAAACGCCGCGGTAGGCGTGCATTTCGTCGATCACGACATAACGCAGGTTCGCGAAAAAATGTATCCACTTCGCATGGTTGGGAAGAACGCCGGAATGAAGCATGTCTGGATTCGAAATGACGATCCTTCCCGTGTCGCGGGCCGCGATTCTGAGCGAGTTCGGCGTATCGCCGTCGTAGGTAAAGACTTTGAGGCCGAGTTTGCCGCCTAAGGCGATTTCATTCAGCTCCGACTGCTGGTCCTGAGAGAGGGCCTTGGTGGGGAAAAGGTACAAGGCGCGGGACTCGGGGCTTTCGAGCAAAGACTGAATGACGGGAAGATTGTAACAGAGCGTCTTGCCGCTCGCCGTAGGCGTGACGACGACGATGTCTTTTCCGCTTCGCGCCAGCTCGTAGGCGAGCCCCTGGTGCGTATACAGCCGGTCTATCCCCCGAGAGCGAAGCGCCGCGGAGAGTTCAGGCGCGAGGTCGGCGGGTAGTTCCGTCCAGAAAGCCGGTCGCGCCGGTATCCGCTCGACATGCGTGATGCACGGCGCAATTTCCGGATCAGACAGCAGTCTATCGATGATTTCCGTAGCGGTCCCGCTGCTCATGCTCTATACTTTACACGACATCACAGTCTTTCGACACCTGGGAGGAGGAGGCAATGGCCAGGGTTCTATCCATCGTGCTCGGCGGCGGCAAGGGGTCCCGCCTGTTTCCGCTGACAAAGGACCGTTCAAAACCAGCGGTCCCCTTCGGCGGCAAATACCGCATCGTGGATATACCGATTTCTAACTGCATCAACTCGGGTTTTAACCAAATCTATATTCTAACGCAATTTAACTCGGCGTCGCTCCACCTGCACATAGCGCGCACGTACAATTTCGACTCATTTTCGCGGGGCTTTGTCGAGATTCTCGCCGCGGAGCAGACCTTGGTTCATTCAGGCTGGTACGAAGGAACCGCCGACGCCGTTCGGAAAAACCTTGTGCATTTCCGCCCGCATAAACCGGATTACTATGTAATTCTGGCGGGCGATCAGCTCTATCGAATGGACCTCGCCGATATGCTCAAAAAGCACATCGAGTCAGGCTGCGGTCTTTCCATCGCCTGTACGCCGGTCACCCGCGAGGCCGCATCGTCCTTGGGCATCATGTCCATCGACGATCGGCATCGCATAACGAGCTTCATCGAAAAGCCAAATCCATCTCGCAATATTGAGGAATATCGGATCCCAAAAGAACTCCAGACCGATCGACGGGGCGGCAGGGATTACCTCGCCAGCATGGGAATTTATATCTTCGATACAGCCATGATCGAAAAGGCCCTCGAAGGATCGGAAAATGACTTCGGGAAAGAGATTATACCGAGTCTCCTCTCTCAGGCGCCGGTCAATGCCTATGTCTTCGATGGGTATTGGGAGGATATCGGAACGATTAAGTCCTTCTACGAGGCCAATCTCGAACTCGCGTCAATCAATCCTCGTTTCAACTTCTATAAAGAGGACCTGCCGATACATACGCACAAGCGCAATCTGCCTGCGTCGAAGCTCAACTACTGCATGATCAACCAAGCCCTTACCGCCGAAGGGTGCATCATCACGAACGCCTCGATCACGAGGTCGATCGTCGGCGTCCGCACCATTATCGAGTCCGGAGCCAGCCTCGACGGTGTTGTCTGCATGGGGGCGGACTACTACGAGAGCGAGGCGGAAAAGGCTGCGAATAAGGCTGCGGGCATTCCGGATATCGGGATTTCTCAAGGCACAATTGTGAAGGGCGCGATCATCGACAAGAATGCACGGATAGGGCAGGACTGTCGCATCGGCGTCGATCCCCGCCAAAGGGCCGACGGCGACTATTCCACTCATTATATCGTGGACGGTATCATCATCATCCCCAAAGGAGGCGTGATACCTTCGGGCACGGTGATCTGAGGCGGCATCACCGTATCAGTGTTCAGGTGTCATCTCGCGAAGATGCGGAAGGCCGCCCCCTCGGCGCTCGAAGCACGGCCGGCGGCGATCCAGTACGTTTTCCCCTTCTGGACGCGGATATCGACACCCGCCTTCGCTCCGAGTTCGTCGATATTCGCCTCCAGCTCTGATCCCTCATCGTCATACGCGGCTACGATGACGCCGAGTGTCGCAGGATCGGCGATGAAGCGCTCGACTTTGCTTTCTTTCGCCGTGTACTTGAAAACCGTGAATGCCACGGCCGCGTCAACCGGCATGCCTGATACAAAAAGATCAAATCTGATATAGCGCGATGCCGGTTCGGCTGGATTTCTCTGCCGGAACCGTCCAAGGGCGGTCGTTATCGCAGCCGCCGCAGGTTCGGGCGGAGCGGCTGCTTTATCCAAAACCGATGTCTCGGCATTCTGCGGGACATCGGAGGTGGCGAGAGCTATCGATCCGTCTCGGAGAAGCACAAGCAATCCTCCACGCGAGCCGTGAGCGGCGGCGGGCGTGTCGAATACAGGAGCCGGCAGGGCGATTACCCTCGGCTCGCCGCTTGCAGAACGAGGTGCGATCAGAATCCGCGGTCCGGCAGCTCCGGAGGCCCCCGCGTAAAGATATTCGGAATCCGCCGCGAGAAATGAGGATTGACCCTCCCATGTCCACGAACGAAGGATTGTTCCGGCCTTGAGTTCGATTTCACGCGCGCCGCCGCGTGGGAGAGCGACGATCATTCTTCCTGAGTCGACGATGGCCCGCAGCGATGAATCATAGGGACCGCCCGATTTGCATAGATGTGCCCCGTCCGCGAGCACAAGCGCCTCCGCGGCGCCGTCCCTCGTCAGGGCGGCGACGACTCCGGAGCCTGCGGAAAGCGATATTATCTGTGTTGCAAGCGTGGTGCTCCACAGGACCTTGCCGCTGGTCTCGTCGTGGGCCGAGACGACGGCGCCCGAGGCGGCAAGCACGACGCCCGGCGCATACGCGAGGTCGGCGACGGGGCCGGTGAAAACGCCGCGCCACAATTCTCGTCCGTCGGCGGCGTCATTGACCGCTAGGACACCGTCTTCGCCTCCTCCCGCCACTCGACCGCCTGGAATTGGAATGAGTCTGGTTTTCGGCCTGTCTCCGCGCTTCCATGACTCGGTGAAGGCTCCCGACGAATCTCCGGAACGGAAACCCATTAGTACTCCGGAACCGCGGCGTGTCGAGCAGGAGACGACAATTGTTTCGCCTGAAACGGTCAGCGCGAGCGCCGGACCCGGAAGAAGGGTATTTGAATCGCCTCCGGCGGAGAACAGTTTCTCTGCAGCCGGCGAGGGCTGGTTTTCGTTTGAACCGGCGACCGCGCAGGCGGCGACCGCGCTCATCGACGGCGAACCGTACCCGAGCGCAACACCGGAACGCGGTGTTCCTATGCTTTTTTTCAATATACGGAGCGTTTGTATGTCGGCGCTCATACCGGAGAGTATGTTTGAAGTCTCAAAGGCTGCCCGGGGATCGGCACCGGGACTTTCGCTCTGGGCCGGGGCCGCTTGGGACCCCTGCTGTTGCGCATCCGTCCCCGTGTCGCTGTGGTTTCCGCATGCAGAAAACACGACACCATCGAGTATCGCCAGTACAATCGCCGCCGGAACTGCACGCCTGCCCCTCATTGCTTCCATCCCTCGAGAATTTCGCGTTCCATATCGACGACTGACAGCGTCGGCGCGGCGGGGCTGCTCGGATATGAAGACAGAACAAGCCTATCGCCCGTCCGCGCGGGATCATAGGCGGTGAAAAGACAGGTGCCGTACTTTTGGAGCAACTTCTGCGCATACGCGGCCGAGGTTCCGGAGACACCCGCCGCCTTGGCGAAACTCCGCGCATATACGTCGGCGGCGACTTCCGCTTTCACCGGGAAGCGGACGATCCTTCCTTCACCGTCTTTCGCGACGGCGACGAATGCAAGCCGTCTTTCCAAACCAGAGTCCACCGTCTTCATATCGACCGCTTCGACGACGATGGAGGCGGGAACAGAGCCGAGGGCCTTCGCCGCCGCTTTTTTGACGGCGGGAAGCCCTTCGATGAGGCCGGAGGACTCCTCCGCAGACCGCCGGTATATCGCGTCGAGCCGTCCGGAACATGCGGCGTACAGCGACGCATAACGAGCTTCGGTGCGCGCGGCGGCGGCCAATTCGGGCTTTTCGAGGAGGAGAAGCGCAGGTTCGGCCGCATGAACCGACGCCGCCGAAGCCTGATCTGCCATGGCCGCCGCCAGCGCGTTGAGCGATAAAAGAATAGCTTCAGGACTTGGAACGGAAACCGCAGCAGGCTTGCCGGCGCGCGGTGCGAGGGCGGATGCGAAGCACGCGAAGGTCGAGACAGGGACGGCGCATTCGAGCGACACGCGGCGGCGTTGCGCGGCCCCGAGCGATTCCCAGACCGCGGCAAGTCTCCGCGCGGCCGATGCGGCTGCGGCGTCTCTGCCGTCTCCCTTTTCCATGGCGGCTATGAGCGCGGATGCGCGCTGAGGCTCGAGCGAAGCGAGAGCGGCGATTCCCTGCGCAAAGGGCTCCCGCTCGGGAATTTCGAATGAACCGAGCATGCCCGGACATGATGCAAGCGCGAATCCGCTTACCCACGCCGAATACGCACCATAGGCGGCGGCGAGAGACTCCATGACAGGCGACGCAGCCGGGACCAGGGCGAGAATCGCGTCCGTCTCCGACAGGAGGGCCGCTGCGGCGAGGTCCTCGCGGCCTTCCGCAACCGCCCGTGCGGAAAGAATACAACCCTTCGCGCCGGCCTTTCGCAGATAGGCCTGCACCTCGAGTATCTCCGGAAACAGCCCGCCCCCGCGAGCCATCCTCTCAGATAACAAACGATCCACACCCGCGGCCGATTTAAGCCCGAGCGACGCGGTCCTGAGCAGGGTCCGCAGTTTTTCCGCCGCCTCCGCTCGTTTGGTCTCGAGTTCCTCAATTCCCGGCGTTTTGACCGAAGCAGAGCCTGACGACAAGGCCGAAGCCGCCCTCAACGCTCTCGAGCGTGCTTCCACAAAGACGTCCCTCGCCCGAGAACTCGTCAATGTTCCTTCGGGATCGGCCCATTCCTCGCCGTTTTCGGCGGCGATCAGCACTGCGAACGCAGACAAAGCCTGGGCCTCGGCCTCGAGCAGCTCGGATCGGACGGCGGCCCTTCTTGTGCGTATACTTGAGTTCGCCGAATCGATGACGGCGAGATACGAGGATGCTTTGGCAGCCGATGCAGCCGGTAAGTAGGCCTTAAAACCCTGCGCGGAAACCATGACCGCGGCCGAAAGAAATACCGTCGAGATAAGAGACTTCATGGTTTCCTACTTTGATGACTCATCCGCGCCGATGTCCGGCGGGGTTCCCGGTGCAGGCCGTGGAAGACCTCGAAAATCAACGGCATACGCAATCCCGTCGAGGGGAATTGCGGCGTCAACGCAGAGAGACTTAGGATTGATCGGAGTCAAACTCTTGACCGGCGACGCGAATGTCTCGCTCGGCGGCTCCGAAATATTGGGCCGCGATGAGTTGAGAGCCGAGGCGGCGTTGAGGGTGTTGAGCTCCATAAGCGATCGTATTTCAACCGCCCCGGCGATCAGTCGCTCGAAGCCCCAGATACAATTCGCCGAAATCGAGCCCTGGCGCGGGACCGAACGCGTGCTTATGAAATCCGAGCCGCCCTTTGTGCAGGCGAATATCGAATTCCAAAGCTGAGGGACCTGGCCGCTTATCTCGAAAAACTTGATTCTGCCTCGTTCGGAATCGGCTATGACCGTATCATGGCGGAAGTCGGGCCCCCCGTCGGAAATCTCGAACAAGGTCCCCGTCTGTTTCCATGAAACAAGAATCTTGGTGTTACGGATCTCGCCCTTCGTCTGGGTGAAGGAACCTATCCTCAGGAATCCCGATCCCGCATCCGCCCGGCAGAGACTTCTGTCGATGCTCAGCGAAGATTCACGCATAGAAAGCATATTGAGCGCGATATCGGCGTAGCTCTCGATAAGCGTCCCTTTGACGTCGAGCGATCCTCGATACATGTCGAACGCGCAAAAAACCCGTGTTGCCGCAGCTGCTTCGATTGTCGATTCCGCGACCCTCAGAGAACTCGACTCGCATGCGAAGACGGTGCAGGACATGGCGCGGGAAGCCGCTATGCGGACGTTCGATGCGGATATAGTCGATTCCATCGCGGAAAGAACGACGACGTCTCCGTCCCCGCCGGCGCTTATCGAGCAGTTATCGAGGATGATTTGAGCCCTCGTCCCCGTAATCAAGGGCGCGGGCCCCGAACGCGGGGCGGATACTTCGACATTACGAATCGTCAGCGATGATCCCGACTGCGAGAACGGACTGGCCGAACCGGGCACGGAAATACGAATCGAGGCCTTTACCGAAGTATCGCGGATCCATTGTTTTCCGAAGCCGCCGACGATATCGATCTGCTTCGTGGAGATGACAGGCGAACGAAGCTCGAGCGATCCGCGGAGATTCACGCTCCGCTTGCCCGATGCGAGGGCCGCGGCGATCGCGTCGTCGAGGCTGCGGAACGGTCGATCAGGGCTTCCGTCGCCGCGGTCGAATCCATCCTCGGCCGCATATACCGATGATCGGTCGACGATGAGGGATATCGCCTTCATCTCCGCGGATTTATTGCCTGCAGCATCGACGCCGTACGCCCGGATCATGTATGAAACCGGTCCGCTCTCGGCTCCGGCGAGCTCGATCGGCCCCGAAGCAGGCGTGAAGCCCGAGGACTTGCCGTCTGCGGAAACCGACACATACACCGTGCTCGTTCCAGGTCCCGGCTCTATCGAGATCGATCGCGAACGCTCGGTATAACTCGGCGGCAGTTCCGATGGCTTCGGAGGCTCAGGCGGCCTTCGATCTATCGCAAATCGAAGTACCTTCCCTTCTCCCGCTGTCGCGCCGATAAACGGTCGGTAGCGGATCACGACCTGCCGTTCTTCCCCCGGAGGACATGAAACGACGAGCGATTCGCCTATGGCTTTGGACGCAGCGCTGGGCTCCGGCGGCAATGTACCATCGACGCGGATCTCGTATCGGATAAGGGCCGGAGACGAAGGCTTCAGCGTTACATCCTTTCCGACGACAGCGCCTTCTTCGACTCCGATCAAGGTTATGTCCTGGACTCTCGTCGGAAGATCCGCCGTCTTCTCGCGTGTTTCGCTTCGGCGCCCCGAGCCGTCAATGCCGTACCACGAAAGAAGCACCGTGTCCTTGCCCGGCTGAATCGGTATCGGCGCCGAGTACAGTTCGACGGCGCCTCTGTCGATCGAGACATAAATTTCTCCGTCGTAGGCGGGGAAGACGCAGAACGCGCCGCGTCCCGCATAATCCGCCGCGATCTCAGGAGCGGCGGGCGGAAGAGGAAGAGGCCGCTCATCGGGCGGATAGGACAAAGAAACAGCGATTGGGTCCGGAGCGTACACCAAGCGGCCCGACATCAAATAGCCGTAAAATACAGGTATCTCTCCGCTCCAGCCGTAGGGGCAGTTCAAACTAAGGCGGGCTACGCCGCCTGATACTTCCAATTTCGTAAAATCGTCGAAGGAATCGGGGGGATCGAGGGGTCCCACATCGACGTAGAGATCGGCCCCGGCGGGAAGATTGAAGATGAGGTCGGCCCCCCCCCGCCGTTCCTCCAGCGCCGGAGCTGGCAGATCCGTTTTCGGCGCAATCGCCGTCGCAGCGGGCGTTTCAGTGGGCGCTTCGGCGAGAAGATTCGCTTCGGCGAGCCGATATATGAAGCGGACCGGCTCGCTCCGATTTCCGTAGGGATCCACGGCATAGGCCAGAAGGCTGTAGGTGGCGGTCCCGGCCGCGGGGGGCTTCATGCGAGGCCGTGTTTCGTCGGAAAAAACAGAAAACGAATTCATGGGCGATCCCGGGCCGATCAGGGACCAGTAAATATCGACACCCTCCTCCGCAGTGAGAACAGGCGCAATATCTTCCCGATACACCCCCGTACCCGGTTCCGCCCGGGGAGGCGCGGGTCGCCGCTTGTCGATGACATAGGCCATGACGGGAGCATCCCCGCCCTCGCCCGAGTCGACCTGGACAAGATAAACACGCGCTTCGCCCAATACCGCCGAAAGTTCGAGATTGCGGTCGAAGGCTATCCATTCGGTGTTCGGCAGGAAACGGAACTGCGCGTATCCCCGCTCAGGCGGATTGAGGATGATATCCTTCCCGGAAATGAAGGTCTGCGCGGGCGTCATATCTTGAGCGCCGGCGATGACGGCGACACGAATGAGGAACGCACATCCCAGTATCATGCCCGCCGCGGATTTCGACATCTTGACCACCACGGTTATTCCTTGATGGGCCCGAAGGCCTCGCGGAGATCGGGATCGTCCGCGAAATATTTTGTTTCGAGTTCATCGTCGGACAGACCGACGAGCTCATGGCTCATATAGTGAATCCATATCTCGTCGGAGGGGTCTTTTATGACATGCCGCCTGCACCAGTAGTCCGGCTCGATCGGCATACGTTCGGAACGGTACTCGCACACCTTATAATCATGGACAGCGATTTTGACGTCCTGCCGAGGCAAACCTTTTTCGAGGATTATCTCCGCCAGATAGTTGATCGTTCGGCCGGTATCGAAGATATCGTCGACCAAAAGGACCTTGTCGCCCGTGCGCAGATACTCCGGACTGTAGGTCCATCCATCGACGCGTACTTGGCTTCGCTGATGAATTCCGGCGTAGGAGCGGGCTACGACGGCCGCGTAGAAGACGGGCCGGGCGGCCTCTTTGCGGACTATCTTGAAGTACTCGCTTATGACATTCCCGATATAGGCGCCGCCGCGGAGCGAAACATAGATGACATCCGGGATGAAGCCTTCCCGGAATATCCGGTAGGCCATTTTGATCGCGTTGTTGCGAACGACGTTGTACGGCAGAAATTCCTTGACCACGGGCGACCTCGCTCGGACCCGTCCGGAGATCAAAAAACCGGCAGGACGGGCACGATACTATTATCGGCACGCGCGTCATCGCACGAAAACACCCCGCTACCGGCCATCCAATGCATCGGAATCCCGACCGGTACTTCGGGCGCCGGGCGTGGAGCCCCCGAGGGGAGACTCCACGCCGCCGACGGCGGCCACCCTGACTATAGTTTCACTTTTTCACATAGGCAAGCGTCGTTACGGTCTGTCCGTCCCGCAAAACCGTAAAAGCTATCTTCTTGGCCGAAGTGTCGTTGAGCAGCCTATAGAACTCCCTGATACCCGCCACCGGCTTTTCGTTGATCTCGGTAATGATATCTCCTGCTTCCAGGCCGACTATCGAGCCTGGAGACTTGTCGCTGACGTTCACGACGTAGACGCCCTTCGCGTCTTTGGGAAGCTTGTCTTTGTTCAAATCTTCTGATTTCAGCGATATTACGATAATGCCGGGGAAATAGTTGCCGTCGGCCTGCGCGACCTTCTCGTCCCGCTTGTCGATCGTCGCATTGACCGTCATCGTCCTGCCGTCGCGGACAAGGACGATGCCCGCGGCCTTGCCGATCGGCAGATCGGCGACGATTCTGACGAGCTGTTCGGTGTTCTTGATGTCTTGGCCGTTCACCTTCAATATCACATCGCCGGGGAGAATGCCCGCCTTGTCGGCGGGGCTTTGCTTGAACACCGATGCGGCCAGGGCCCCCTTCTTGGGATCGACGCCGAGATCCTCGGCCGTCGCCTTATCCATGTTGTACAGTCCGATCCCGATCCACCCGCTCTGGTACTCGCCGGTCTCGATGAAGTCATTGATGGCCTTCTTTGCATTATTGATGGGGAGCGCGAAGCCGAGGCCGTTGCTTCCGCCGGTCGTCGAAGCGATCCAGGTGTTAATGCCGATGACTTCACCGCGGATATTAATGAGCGGTCCACCGGAATTCCCGCGGTTGATGGCCGCGTCGGTCTGGATAAAATCACTGATGTTATCGTCGGGACCGCCCGAGTCGCGCCCGACCGCGCTGATAATGCCCGCTGTGACCGAAGACACATAGCCGAAGGGACTGCCGATCGCGACGGCCCAATCTCCCACCATGACCTTGGATGAGTCGCCCAAAGTAGCGACGGTGACCGGCTCTTTCGATTCGAATTTCAGCAGAGCCAGATCACGCCGACTGTCGCCCTTGCCTACCAGAGTCGCATCGTATTCTTTTTCGTCGCTGGTGACGACGGTTATTTTCGACGCCGATCCGGCCACATGGAAATTCGTGAGAACATAGACGGTCTTTCCGTCCTGGCGGACTATGATACCCGAGCCGAGACCTTCCTGCTGGTAATACGGATTCGAGTCATCCTCTTCTCCCTCCTGATCCGGGAAATTGAAACGCCAGGGCAGTTGATCCAGGGGATTCGTCTTTTTCGTCTGACGCTCCACCACTCGAATTTCAACGACCGAGGGCTTTACCTTTTCGGCCACATATCTAAACGCCGCCTGGACGGCCTCTGCCTGAGACAGAGCGGCCTTTACGTCGGCCGGCGTCGCCGGCGACTCGGCGAGGGCGGTGACGGCTTCGCGGGTCGATCCGGCGGCAGCTCTCGAAAATCCGGTATACGCAAGTGCGAAGCCCGCGATTACGCCCACGAGAACCAAATTCGCGATGAAAAATTTCTTCGAATAGAGTCTCTTCAGGAACGACATATCCGACTCCTTATCCCTAGCTGTATGTATTCATAATATAATACTGCCGCTGACACCGAGGTTACGATTCCAGCCGCCTCTGAAGAAGCGCGGCTCGGAATTTACCTTCGTTACAATCAACCGGGGAATGTCCACGAGGTGAGAACCTCGACCCCCTCCGGCACGACAGCCACCGTGTGCTCATAATGCGCCGACAGCCCCCCATCGAGCGTGACGACCGTCCAGTCGTCCGCGAGCACCTTGACCTCGCCCGTCCCGAGATTGATCATCGGCTCGATAGCCAGCACCATGCCGGGAACGAGTCTCGGATTCGGCCCTGCTCCGACATAGTTCGGAATCTGAGGATCCTCGTGTTCCGCGAAGCCCACGCCGTGTCCGCAGTACTGCCGGACGACGCCGTAGCCCGCCGCTGTCGCGTGCGAAAAAACGGCGCGGGATATGTCGTGTATTCGTGCCCCCGGCCGCACCGCCGCGATGGCGCGATCGAGGCACTCCCTCGTGATTCGCATGAGCCGTTCCGCCTCCTCGCTCGCTTTCCCGACACTGACGGTTATCGCAGCGTCCGAAAAAAAGCCTCGAAAATCGATACCGCAGTCGAGGCCGACGATATCGCCTTCGACCAAGCGACGTTTTCCTGGAATGCCGTGTATGACTTCCTCGTTTATCGAAACGCAGAGACTGGCGGGATAGCCCTCGTATCCGAGAAACCACGGCCGCCCGCCGCGCTTTTCTATGAATTCCCGTGCGGTTTCGTCGAGTTCCTCCGTCCTCACTCCCGGCCTGACCATCGGCACAAGTATCGAAAAAAGTTCGGACAGCATCGCGCATGAATCGCGGATTCCCTTGAGCTGTTCTTTGTTCTTGAGTCGTATCACCTACGTGCTCCTTGGGATCTTCACGGTGCGGCGCCGAGCCCTCGTGCGAGCACGGCGGCCTCAGCGTCGCTCTCATCTTCAAGGGCGGCGGCTTTATAGGCCGCCGCCGCGGCAGCCTGATCACCCGCGGCTTGAAGCGCCCTCCCCTTGGCTTTCAGCGCGGCCGCCCGAGCCTTTTTGTCCGCCGCCGAAGAAGCCGCTTTCTGGAAAAGCCCGGCCGCTTCTGAAAACCTCGATTGTGCGGACCTGATCGCGCCGAGCGCGAAGGCTGCGGCGGGTCCCGCCTCATCACCGCCCTCCCGGCTCAGCAGATCTGCGGCTTGGGATAGCATCCCCCGCGCAGCCAAGCTCCAGGCTTCATAAAACCAGCGGTACTTCGGCTCTACGCCGCGTTTCTCCGCCGATTCGAATGCTTGAATGAATTCTTCGGTGCGCCCACGCTCCGCAAGGAGCCGAAGACGCGCGCCGATCACCTCGCCCTCGTTCGGCATCGTCTGGTCGAGCGACGCGAATTCCGACAGAACCCGGCCCTCGGGCTCGGTCTTCGCGCGTATCGCTGTCTCCAAAATACGGAGCGACGCAGACGGAGAAGACCCGGCGTCGGAAATGATTCGAATGGCTTCCGCGTCCAGGCCCTTCCGCGATAAATGTGAAGCATAGGCGCGGAGAGCTCCATCGCGCAATTGACTCCGCGGTCCCGATAGAAACGCGGCCCGCATCCGTTCCCAATAACTTTCCGCCGTTTCCCGGTCCTCCGACGATAGAGCCAGCGCGGCGTAACATTTCCACGACCGAAGAGGTTCATCCGCGAGTGAGCGCTTCCAGTACTCGCGCGCAAGCTCGACATCACCCACTTTCCAGGCGGCGTCGCCTAGAATCGCGAGTTCTTGCGCATCGGCATAAACGGCGTTCCGCGACGCAAGCTCCTCATAAAAGCCGCAGTCCCACATGAGCGAAATAGGAGGAGACAGGCCGGTCTCGAGGGCTCGTTGCATCCAATACCGTCCGGCAGCCACATCACCTTCGGCCAATGAAAGAACGACAGCCCCAAGATACGGCGCCCCGTCATCGACGATCGAAGCAAGAGCGGCGTAATCTCTCATCGTCGCACGTTGAGCGGCGCTCGAACGCAAAAAAGCCTCCGCCCACAGCGCCGGCCGGTCGGCGGGCGAAATTCGTGCCGCGGTCCGCCTTTCGTCCGCCTTTATATTCCGATCCAAAAACAATGCGTATGCTTCGTCGGGTTTTCCATTTCGGAGATACGCATGCGCCGCCGCCGCGGCGATCGGCTCGGAGCTCGGTTCTCTCCTCAGAGCCAGCATCGCAGTCTTGAGATACAAGCCCGTATCACCGAGAGCCTCCGCAGTTCGGGCCCGCTTCAGGATCGACAACCACTCGTCGGCGCCGTCCGCGTTTCGGCAGGCGCTCTGGAACGCCGCATGCGCGGCCTTGACGTCCCCCCCCGCGAGCGCTGCGTCGATCTCCGCGAGCGAGGCCGCGAACGCCGGACCTCGAATCAACAGCGTCAGGATAACGGCGGCCGCCGCGGAAAGAAGCGCAAAAACCGCAAGGACAATCGTCCCGCCGCTCGGACCGAGGACAGGACGCGGCGTCGAATCAGTCCTGCCGGATGGACGACTTCCAGATGCCATCGAGCACTCCGTTTATAAAACGATAGGAGTCCTCGGAACCGTACTCCTTCGCGATCTCGATCGCCTCGTCGATCGTAATCTGAGCCGGAATATCCTTTTGGAACAGAAGCGAATATGCGCTGATCCTCAACACCGCGAGATCCACGCGCTTCAAGCGCTCGAAGGTCCAATTCTCGAGATGCGCCCGTATCGCCTCATCGACATCATGAATGCGCTCGATCGTCCCCGCGATAATAAGGCGTGCAAAGGTTTTCATCTCCTCGTCGAGCGAGATGCGCTTTTCCTCTTCGAGCCAGGGGAACTCAGAGAGGTCCGCCGCGGAGCCCCCGGAGCAATCCCAGGCGTACAGCGCTTGGAACGCGAGAATTCTCGCCTTTCGTCTCGATGCCACGCCGCGGCCTTCGAATCATCACTCGAATGTGAAATTATAGTCGCTCTTCATCGATTTCAAGGTTTCGATCTCCGCGGCGTCCAGGAAATCAGAGAGCGCCGCCGTTGTGATCTTGATCGATGCTTTCTTTCGTATATCGGAGAATATTTCGTTCCGAATCTTTTTCGAAAAAGCTTCGGATTTCGTATTGCGGAGCTCGAACGCGATGAGGTCGAGGACGGTCGCGCCGGGGCTCAGCGACTGAAGATATCCCGCGGTTCCGCTCGCGGGGAGCGTGTCGATGCGGTCCGTCAAGCCGAGCTGTTTCTCGGGAAGGAATTCGGTGGCCCGCATGATGCAGATTCTCACGTCGTCCGTAATGACATCGCTTATCTGGCCCTCTTTGAGCGCGAATGCGGCCTCGTAAATGGCCGGATTCTGCTTCTTCGAATCCTGCGTCTTGTAGATCGTGCCCGACGGAGCGGTCGTGTAGCCGGCGCTCGGATCGACGAGGCCTTTGATCAGGAACTCGTCGAAACGGGAGGCGTTGACCTTGAGCTGTTTGGCGATAGACTCCATAAGCTCCGCGGCCTTCTTTTTATCGGCGTCGCTCTTCCCCTGGATATTCACGAATATCATCGAGAATCTGAGGAGGTCGGGCCTGCGGAGATTGAACTTCATGTCGTCGTAGGCCTTCAAAAACTCCTGAACCTCGTATTTCCCAGCCGCTTTCAGCTCATCCTGCTTCTTCGCCATCACATAGCGGCTGAAAATGAGCTCTTCGCGGATATAGCTCTTCAGATCGAGGAGTATGCCCTGCGAGAGAAGAGTCGCTTGTATCATTGCTTCGGTCGTGTTCTGGCCCTTCATCTCCGCCAGCTTCGAATTGATCTCGTTGTCGGTGATCTTGATCGATTCGCGCTCGCCGAACTGCCTGAACAGCACATCGTCGATCCTCTGAAGCATGGCGTTGAGCTTGTCCTTCGAGGACATTTTCTGCCCCTTCGCCGCTTTTTCAATCTCGTCTACGGCGGCCTTGAGCTCATCGACATAGATGATCTCGTTGGAAGTCAAGTTGACCTTCGCCAGAATCTTCCTCGTGGTAAGCGGAGTGGACTTTCCGCCGGAAGTCTGGGCGGCGATGGGGGCCGTCAGCACAACCGCCATAATGAATACGTAAAGACTGCTGCGCATGTTCATATCATCCTTCTCTCGTCGGCCGACATGCAAAAAGCGATGAGGCCGTATTCTTCGAATATATGGTTACAAAACAACGTGCTGTGGGAAAAGTATACGAAAAAAGTCCCTTGCGCAAGACAATAGCTCACCGACTCTATACCTGCAAGCCGGCCCTTTTGCGGAGCTGCGCAAGTCCTGCAAGCCGGGGCTCGAGTTCCTCCGCCCTCCGAATCGAGTCGGCCGCCCCGCCGTAATCCGACTCGCGAAGCTGAATTTCCGCCTTCTTCCGGAGGAATTGCGCTCGATCGCGCTTCGGCAGTTCGAGAGCGGCCGCTTCTTCCAATCGGTCGCCGTAATCCTCGGCATCGAGCGCCTTCGGAAGCTTGTTAAGGACGAGATTTCTGAAGGTGAGCGCGACGACATCGAAAAAATATCGAAAACAGGGCCGTTCGGCTTCCATGACGATGAGCCTGCGATACAGAGAATAGGCTTTAACCCAACGCTCACGCTTCTCGTACTCCTCCGCGATGCAGAACTCCGCATCCATCGCCTCGCTTCGATCGAGATACCGTTCGAGCCTGAAATCCTCGAATGATCGTGCGCGTTCGTATATCTCGAGGGCCTCGTCCTCGAATCCGTGCAGAAGATCGAATACGATGAGTTTCGCCTGACTTTCGGGATCGTCCTGCCGCGACTTGAGAAAGCGGCGGTAATCGAAGCCGCCCTCCTCGGCGGCCTTTTTCCGCAGACTGCGGTCGTACATCCTCCGTCGCTCGGCGTCGGACAGCACTCGATAGGCCTCGAGGAGCAGCCTCATGGCCGCGTCCGCGGCGCGGGATCCTTCGCGTTTGGTTCCCGAAGGGTCCGCCGAGAGGTCCGGGTGATGCTTTTTAGCGAGCTTTCTGAATGCGCTCTTTACGTCCTTGGAGCTGGCGTCGACCGGAATGCCGAGGACATCATAGTAATTCTCCACCTGCTAATACCGCTCCACCGGCGCTTCGCGGGCTGCCCGCGCCGCTTCATCGTCGTTTCCGATGATCTCCGCGCAGTTGACGACCATGCCCTCGGCCTCCATCGCGCGCATGAGCCGAGCCAGGGCCTTCTCGGATCTCAGTCCGCTCTTCCGGACAAATGCCATGCTCCGCTTGCCGGTCAGGGTGCCCGCCTGGGCCAGGAATTTCGGTATCTTGTCGGATATTTTCCCGAAAAGACTCGAGCTCTCGGTTCCGACGACGACATAGTCGTAGCCGGTGAGCCGCGGAGTCTCGTCCGGCCGGGCCTCGGAAAGATCCACCATGTGTCCTTTGGCCGCGAGGGCCCGCGTCATGCTCTCGGCGAATCCGTGTATTCTTTCTCTATCCTTCACAGGCAGATAGACAACCGCTATCCTCATGTCACCTCCATATTCACGCAGCGCAGGCCGGCGCCGCTCATTTCACGCGTTTCACGCGATCCCTCAGCGCCCGCGCCTTCAATCGCTTTGTCGAGAAAACAGCCTCGCGCTCCCGCTCCTCGAGCGATGACTCGATGAATCGGCTGACTTCCTTTGATCGGGGTATTATGAGTTTCTCAAGCGCGTTTACGCGACGCTGGATTTTTCTCACCTCCCTCGCCAAAGTCAATACTACCGAATACAGGCTGGCGATGTCGACAAGTTTATGCATGATATCGGAGAAACGGCGAGAAAGCTCGTCGGAATCGACCGTCGAATCAAGCGGCCCGACTTGAAGTCCCCGCTGCACGGGAACGACGTCGAGAACGGGAATCGAAATACCCGCGATCTGCACCCGCCTCTCGACGAGCGAGCAGTCCGGACGTATTCCTGCAGCAGCCTCGCGCGCCGTTCCAATCCCTCCGGCCATGAGGTAACGCCGCAGCATCGGATATGCATGTGATGCGGCCTCGTGCAGCCGCCGCTCCAAGTCCCTCAGCTCGGCGATCTTCCGCATAAGCTCGAGCATCAGTATCTCGCGCTTCCGCTCGAGAAGCTCATAGCCCTCCTCCGCGAGGGCAAGCCGCTCCTTTTCTCGGAGGAGGTTGGACTTCGTGGGGGCGACGTTATGCGCCGGCATCCGAGCCCCCCGAGGGCAGGTGTTTTTCCAAGGACGACGCGGACACTCTGACAAGATCGTCCCGTGGAAGAACAGCGAGCAGCTTCCATCCGATATCGAGAGTCTGCTCGACGCTTCTGTTTTCGTATTCGGATTGGGAGACGAACTGGCGCTCGAAAAGCTCCCCGAAACGAAGATATCGCTTGTCGTCGGCCGACAAGTCCTCTTCGCCGATGATGGCTGCAAGGTTCCGGACGTTCTTTGTCCTCGCGTAGGCCGCGAAGAGCTGGCTCGAGAGCTCCTTGTGGTCCCCCCGCGTCATACCCTCGCCGATGCCGTCTTTCATGAGCCGTGACAGCGAGGGGAGTACGGCGATCGGAGGATACACAGCCTTCTGATGGAGCTCGCGGTCCACCACGATCTGTCCTTCCGTTATGTATCCCGTAAGGTCAGGTATCGGATTCGTGATATCGTCGTTCGGCATCGACAGAATCGGTATTTGTGTTATAGATCCATCACATCCTTCTATCCGACCGGCCCGTTCGTAGATGGAGGCGAGGTCAGAATACAGATAGCCGGGATAACCCTTGCGCGAGGGGACCTCCCCGCGCGACGAAGACACTTCGCGCAGGGCCTCGCAGTAATTCGTCATGTCGGTCATGACGACAAGCACATGCATGCCGAGATCGTAGGCGAGGTATTCGGCAGCGGTCAGCGCACATCGCGGCGTCATGAGCCGCTCGATCGTGGGGCTGTCGGCCAGCGAAAGGAACATGACGACGCGCGAAAGAGCCCCCGAACGTTCGAATGAATCGATGAAGAAACGGGCGACATCGTATTTTATCCCCATGCCCGCGAATACGATCGCGAAGGAGTCCCGGTCGTCCTCCTGACGACGGCTGAGTATCCTCGCTTGGCGTACTATCTGCGCAGCGAGCCGGTTGTGCGGCAGGCCGTCGCCGGAGAAAATCGGAAGTTTCTGCCCCCGTATGAGCGTGTTCATGCCGTCGATGGCCGAAACGCCCGTCTGCATGAAATCGCGCGGATATACGCGCGAAGCGGGATTGATGGGACTGCCGTTGACATCCCGCAGCTCGGAAGAAAGGACCGCAGGATAACCGTCCTGAGGTCTTCCGAGTCCGTCGAAGACCCGGCCGAGAAGTCCCCGGCCTACGCGCAATTCAAGGGGCCTGCCGAGATATTCCACGAAAGCGTCGTCGAGGGAAATACCTGCATTCGAAGAGAAAAGCTGAATGGACACCGAGTCGTCGGAGACCTCGATCACTCGTCCCGCGCGCTCGCACCCGTCCCGGTCCCGTATTCTCACGAGCTCGCCGTAGCCGACCTCTTCTCTCGCGGCCGCCGTAATGATCGGCCCCTCGGCCCCCTTAAGGCCCCTGTGCTCGAGTCCTCTCATGGTTCTTTCCCGCTTCCACAGCGCGCGATCAGCTCATCGAAGGATGCATTCATCTCGTTCTGAAATGCCGCGATCTCCTCGAATCGATCGTCCGGAATTTCGTCCTTCAAACGCGAAAGCCGTTCACGCATCCCCATCGAAGAAATCTCGGCGATGCCGACGCCGGCCCGTATCGCCTCCTCCGCGCGCGCATGGAATCCGAGTATCGTCTTGAGGAGGGCGATGGATTTCTCCGGCGAGGATGTTTTGTCAACGGCGTGAAGAGAATCCTGCTGAAGGAACCCGGCCTTCATGATTTCGGCCGAGATGAGCACAAGGCGCTGGTCGTCGGGAAGCGCGTCGGGGCCGATAAGCCTGACGATCTGTTCGAGTCGTTCCTCCCGTTTGAGCAGATCGAGCGCGGCGGCGCGCAGGTCCCTCCATTCCGGCATCCTGTCGTTCCACCAGTCGAGAAGCTCATCCGCGTACTCGGAATACGAGTCGATCCAAGAGACAGCCGGATAGTGCCGGGCGTTCGCGAGATCGCGGTCGAGCGCCCAGAAGCAGCGAATGAACCGCTTCGTGTGCTGGGTGACCGGTTCGGAGAAATCGCCCCCCGGCGGCGACACCGCGCCGATAATGGACACCGAGCCCGTGCCGCCGGAAAGCGTCTCCACCCTCCCCCCTCGTTCATAGAACTCGGCAAGGCGCGTCGGGAGATATGCGGGGAAACCCTCCTCCGCCGGCATTTCCTCCAGTCTGCCCGAGAGTTCCCGCAGCGCTTCGGCCCATCTCGAGGTGGAATCGGCCATGACGGCGACGTCGTAACCCATGTCACGGTAGTACTCGGCGATCGTTATCCCCGTGTAGATGGACACCTCGCGGGCGGCTACCGGCATGTTCGATGTATTCGCGACGAGTATCGTCCGCTCCATGATCGAACGTCCCGACCGCGGATCGATAAGACGCGGGAATTCCGTCAACACATCGGTCATTTCGTTGCCGCGTTCTCCGCAGCCGACGTACACGATGATATCGGCGTCGCAGAATTTCGCGATGGCGTGCTGGACCATCGTCTTTCCGGTACCGAATCCGCCGGGGACCGCCGCGGTCCCTCCTTTCGACAAAGGGAACAGCACATCGATGACACGTCTTCCTGTAAGGAGAGGCTCTGTCGGCGGCAGACGGCGCCGCGAGGGTCTCGGCGTTCGGACAGGCCATTCCTGAGACAATGTCAGCTCGAGCCCGTCATCCCCGTGAAGCACGACATCATCGACGCCGTACCGCCCCGCCTGTGCGATCCATTTGACCCGCACAGGCCGCCGCCCGGGCGGCATCATGATCCTATGCTCGACCAGCGGAGTCTCTTCGACGCGGCCGATTACAGATCCAGGCTCGACAGTCTCGCCCGCTTTCACGGCCGGGATGAAGCTCCACTTCGTGTCGCTCCGCAGACGCTCTTCGCGGTCCCCGGCGCGGATGAAGGCGCCGTTCTTCGCCTTAAGTCGGTCCAACGGCCTTTGTATGCCGTCATAGATCGTCCCGACAAGCCCGGGGCCGAGCTTGAGAGAGAGCGGTCTTCCGGAGGCGACGACGCTTTCGCCCGGGCTCATGCCGGTATTCTCCTCGTAGACCTGTATCACCGCGCCCTGTTCATCTATCCTGATTATCTCTCCTATGAGTTTTTTTTCACCCGCCTCGACCACATCGTACAAGCCCGCCCGCGCGAGCCCTTCGGCGACGATCACCGGACCCGATACGCGCGTTATGCGTCCTACGATGGGAGAGAAGACCGACGACGAAATCTCAGCCATTTCCCGCCATCTCCCCTTCCAGCGGAGACTGGTTCCGATGCATGCCTCCCATCGCCTCTCCGCACAGGGCTTGGGCGAGTTCGCCGCGCCGCTCATCAAGGAGCCGTTCTTTCGCCATGTCCAGCGTCGCGGTATAGCGCTCGCAACCATCGTCGGTTTCGATCGACAAGCCCCGCGACGGCAGTGAAAAGTCCTCGCCGGCTGTGACCGCCGCATGCGGCCCCAGGCTCTCGGCGGCCAGAACCGCCGCGCGTTCGGGAAGTCCGCGCCGACCCACCCGCAGTCTCCTCCCCTTGAAGACCTCCCGTACCTTGGAGACGAGGGCGAGCGCGATACGGACAGCCGCTTCCTCGGATAGAGCGTCGAAATACCTGTCGAGAGCTTCTTTTACGTTCCGATCGACGAACTCGACGAGAAGCCGCATCCGATCGAGAGGTTCCCGCGCCGCGGCCTCGGATCGCCGTCGCGCGATGCGATCCGCGCAGGCCCGCTCGATGGCGGCGGCCGTCGATTTTGCGAGGGAGCGGCCCGCCGCAATCTCGCGTTCAGCCTCAGCATCGGCTTCAGTGAGGATTTGCATGGCTTTTTTTTCGGCGTCCGAGATTATTTCACGCCGAATCGAGTCGACAGCGATCAGGTCTTCCATCCCTCAGCCCTGCTTTCGAAAATGGTCAAAGGCTCACGCCGAGAGCGCCGCGCAGCACATCCGACAGACTCGTTCTGGTACGTCCGCGCCTAGATTGACCCGGCAGTTCCACAATCAGCGGATATTTCCCCTGCATCCGCCATTGATCGACCTCGGAAGCAATCATATCCGATACTTCATCGGTCATTGCAAGAATTTTCGCCCCCGACCGTATCGCCGCACCGAAGGCATCGAGCGCCTCGTCGCGTCCCGAAACGGCCCGCCCATCGGCGCCGGCCAGGCGGAACGCGAGGACG
The DNA here is from genome assembly GCA_964540615.1 of uncultured Treponemataceae bacterium. GTDB lineage: Bacteria > Spirochaetota > Spirochaetia > Treponematales > Rectinemataceae > CAZXXZ01. Next base: position 169,558 of record CAZINN010000001.1, read on the forward strand.
ATTTCCTCCTCGGCTATGACAAAAAAATCCGCCATACCATCAACGCCGCGCTTAGGCGCTATACCATGAGAATGAGGAGCGCAACGAGGAAGCCCCAGAGGCAGATACCTTCTGCGAGGCCCACGTAGGGGAGAGCCTTCCCCGAAAGACTCGGGTCCTCGGCGATCGCCCCCATGGCCGCGGCGCCGAGCCTTCCGACGGCGATGCCGCCTCCAATGCAGGCGAAGCCGACCGCGAGCGCGGCGCTTATGTATTTCCATGCATCAGAGGGGGCCGAATCGACAGCTTCAGAGACCGTGGTCTGTTCGGAAAAAATAGAAACAGCCGTCCAGACGGAGAAAACCGATGCAAGACAGAACACAGCGAACTTTTTCATGAGAACTCCTTGCGAAAGCTGAATTTGAATGGATCGAACGGACTGCCGTTTTCAGTCAGGAACTTCGACATGAATTCATAATACTGAAGACGCACGACCTGAACGACGACGACCAATCCCTCGAGGAGCAGAATGATCGCATTGCCGATCAGAACCACCGCGATTCTTCCGATGATGCCGGCGGGCGATCCATGTCCCAGCATCTCCCCCAGCTCAAAGACGATGAACGAGAGCACGACGTGCGAAAGCGCGAAAGCGCCGACGCGGAGGAAACTGAACGTTCCAGACAAATAAAAAGAAACAGACTCGAGGAGCGCGACGAAGGCTTTGACGGCGGCTGCGAAAACGCCATCGCCCTGTTCAGGCGCGGCGGCCTCGCCGGAAAGACGCCCAGCGCCCGCCGACCGGCATCGATTGCGCCGCTGCATCTCATCAACGGTGTGATGAAGCTGTTCTTCGAACATGAGAAGGACCAGCGGAAGGCCCAATCCGATCGCGTCGAACCACGCGGGCCGCATGCCGAGCATCGAGCGCAGCCCGATGCCGAGCGACCACCAAAAAAACAAAGTTCCGGCGATTCCGGTTTTCGAGAAAACCGCTTCGGAGATATTCCCACGCCGCAGCTTATTCACGATATTGAGTATCAGCCCCGTCGAATTCACGACAGAGCCCAAAGCGAGCGTAAAACCGAAGAACGCCGCGGCCCGTTCAGGACCCTCGCTCGGCAGAAGCGTCAAGAACCGATCGACACCTGTCCCGAAGAGCGCAAGGGAGATCGATCTCGTCAGAGGAACAAGCAGATCTTCAAAGGTGAAAACAGAGCCCGTCAGGAATCCCATGATCATGGATCCGACACCCGCAGCCATGCCTATCGGCGCGAACTGCTTCCATCGCGACAGCTTCGGCAGCCACCCGAAATGAATCGCGGCCGCCGACAGAAATATGAGAAACCCCTGCCCCACATCGCCGAACATGATGGAAAACAGAAGGATGAAGAAAAAGCTCACAAAGGGTGTCGGATCGATACTGCCGTAGGCGGGCAGCCCGAAGGCGGTTACCATTCGCTCGAAGCTCGACACGAGGGGGGGATTCCTAAGCACGATGGGGACATCTTCAGCGCCCGATGCGACGCCCTCGACCTCGCCCGGCTCGAAGGACCTGAGAGCGACGCGTCCGGGCACATGACGTTCGAGGGCGCGCGCAAGTGTTTGAATCTCGGTCTCCGGGACCCAGCCTTCAAGCGTACACACCGCGCTCGAACGTCTGATCGAGCCTTTCGCCTCTTCGATGCTGGACGCGACGGCATAGGACGCGGCTATCCGTTTCCAGGGGCCGGCCATCCGTGAACGGAGCTCGGACTTCCGCATCCAAAGTTCCGCGCGTTCAGACTCCAATCTTCTCAAATCTTGTTCGAGTGCGGCGGGAAGTTCAGGCGGAACGCCCCTGAAATCGGGAGAGAACTTTCTCGGCTCGAATCCTGCTTTCGCGAGTTCCGCATCCAAAAGGAATCTCCCGCTCCGCGTCGCGACCGCGACGATGGCGCCCCGCGCTCCGACGGAAATCACGACAGCGCGTTCTCCGACAGAGGCCTTGAGATTCTCCAGCTTTTCGTCTTGTACTCTTCCGATCCGCACCGTGAGGAATGAAAGCTGATCGATGTCTTTAAATGGAATAGATAATCCTGCGAACGTCAGCGCTTCTTCGAGGGCGTCACGCAGTTTTCCGCTTTGCACGAGGTTGCGGTGCTCTTCGGCAAGGAGTTCCGCCGCGGCTGTCCGCATTGAAACGAGGAGATCGGCGTCGCGCGGTCGCGGCATCCGAGTTCCCGGCGGTATGGAAACCGGATATTCCAGATCGAGGCCGCGGCGAATTTCCTCGAGCGCATCCCATTGCTCTCTATATGCCTTCGACCCTGCCGCCATCCTGACTCCGGGAGCTTCCTCCCCCTCCGCCCTCGGAGGCGCAATTTGAAATACTCCAAGTCCGCCTAACACGTACAATACTTCATCGATGTCGCTTAAGACGGCCGCTATCGCTATTTTCCGCATAGCGACACAACTCATGCCGCCCCTCCCGTCACCTGGAGCGCGAACGCGGCGATTTCTTCCTCAGGCGCTTCGAGTACAATGCCCTCGAAGACGCCCCGCAGGATCGAAGCCTCGATTTCCTTGATCTTGAAATACGAATACAGGGGGACGAACAAGCCGTTTTCAATATGAAGGGCCCGCTTCAAGGTACGGTAGAGATACGCCGCGGCGGCGGTCTCGAATTCCCGCAGGTCGAAGCTCCAGGATCCGGAATCCTCCGAGCGGGTGTCGGGAACGAGATGATTCCATTTCCAGCGCTGCCAATCGCTTCTGACATCCTGTCTGAACGAAAGTGCGGTCATGGCGGCCGCCTTGACATCACGCCCCGGCGCGTCGATGAGACGATCCTGGATATGGGAATGGTCCATCGAGTAATACCGCGCGAGCCTGAACGCCCAAATAATATCGAGGAGTTCCACCTCAATCGACGCCAGGGAAGCGATCCTGGATCGTGCGGCATGATCCGAACACTGAGCTGTGCCTGCGAAGATGTCCCGAAAATACTGCCTGTCGAGAGCGAGCTTGATTTCGTCGAGGCCGAGATTTTTGCTTTTCGCGATCCACTCGTAGGGCGTTTTTTCGACCATGCGAGGAATATCAGGATATGCCTCGACGAATTTGCCCACAGGTGAATCCGGAATGACAGGCATGTCCGGACAATCCCGCCCGGCAGCCGCAGCTGCGATCAACCGCTTGAGACAGGACATTTCTCTGCGCCGCGCAAGCGCACGGAAGACGGGATCGTAAAGCGCCGCCGGGCCGGCTATCGCCCTGAGAGATTCCATCGCCGAGGTTTCAAGACGAGCGTCTGCGGCCGAGACAAGACCGCGGAGGGGAAGAGCGGGAGGCTCATCGCCAAAGACAAGCCTCCACGCCTCACTGACTTTTCTGCAGCGCGCAAGAGAGGCCGCCCTCGGCCCTAAAAAACCACCTGCGAGGTTTCCACAGATTCGCGCATAGATATAGGCGAAATCGAATGACCTCGTCATCGATGACTCCGTCATCCGGGGAACAATTCATCTATCGCCCGGCCGCACTCCCGCGCGAAACGCTCGTAATCGATGCGGCTCGAGGCGAGTTTGGTCCTGAAATCATCGAGCTTCGTTTGATATTCGGCGTCGAGAGCGGCCCTCGCCTCGGCCTCGGCCTCGCGGGATGCGGCATAGGCCCGGACCCGAGCCGCCTCAACGGCCTCCCGAGCCTGCGCTTTGGCCGCTTCGACCCTCGCGCGCGCCTCGTGTCGGGCCGTCTCTACGATGCGCGCGGCTTCGTGTTCGGTGTCGAATAAACCCTCGAGCAGGTCATGTGAGGACATACACCGCTCCCCTCGGCGGACGCGTCCCCGCGTTCCGACAACAGACGAGCCGGATATCGATCCTCGACGGCGAAACGACCTGCGAAAGAAGCATCGAGCCTCCTTGACAGGCTCCGGTTGTCCGCCGCGTTGCTCAGCGATATCGGACAACCTATACAAGTCCCTGCGCTCACGTATGAACGCAAAAACCTGAGCCGCTGTATGAGCTGTCCTGAATGTTACATGTGCTCGGACAGCTCAATCATCACAACCGCTGCGAAAAAAAAGCGGGGAATTGTGCAACAAGTTGATGACAAACTCGATGTTGTCATCAATCTGCTAATTTCCGGACGAGGCGGAAGAGTCCGGAGTCGGAGCTTCCTCGGGCGCCTGGGGGGTCGAGCCCGATTCCTGAGGATTCCACCACTCTGTCGTCGCCGCCGACGTATCTTGAGCGGCTGCCTTTTCGACATTACCGAGGGATGTCTTGTTGATCAGGGCGAGGCTGAAGGCGCAGACGAAAAAAAGCGCTCCCAGCACGCTGGTAAACTTGACGACGACATTCGATGACCGTGACCCGAAGGCGCTTCCTGAACCGCCGCCGAATACTCCGCCCAGCGAATCGGAATCGGAATCCTGAATAATGACCATGAGAATGAGAAGAAGGCATGAAACAACGAAGATCACGAGAATGAATATGCTTAAAACACCCATAGTCGTCACTCCAAAGCGATCGTTTCGCGGCAGCAGACGCATCCAGTTCCACGAGCGTACACGTCGCGGATTAGAGATTTTATAGCAGGATGTTCCGGGTGATCAAGTACCGACCACCCTTCGCTCAAGCCGTACACCAGCTCTCATCTGAACTTAGCGATCGGGACGAAGGTCTCGGCCTTGAGACTCGCGCCGCCGACCAAGGCACCGTCGATATTCGGTTTGGCCATGAGCGCTGCCGCGTTATCCGGCTTCACGGAACCGCCGTACTGGATGCACATGGACTTCGCGGCGGCTTCGCCGTACAGACCGGACAAAACCTTCCTGATATATGCATGGGCGGCGTCCGCATCCTCCGGCGTGGCCGTTTTTCCCGTTCCAATAGCCCATACCGGCTCGTAGGCGATGACGATGCTCCCGAGGCTCGATGCGGGAATGTCCTTGAAACCTTCGGTGACCTGCGTAGACAGAATTTTTTCGAGCTTACCGGCCTCGCGCTCCTCAAGCGTCTCTCCGACGCACAGAATCACCTCGAAGCCGTGTTTCAAGGCTAGCTTGAGCTTTTTATTTATGAGCGCATCGTCTTCTTTATAGATCGAACGCCGCTCGGAATGGCCGAGAATGACCGTCTGGACGCCGACTTCCTTGAGCATGAGCGGAGAGACCTCTCCAGTGAAGGCTCCCGATTCCTCCTGAGCCATATTCTGGCATCCGAGCCGGATATTCGTTCCCTTGATAATCTTTGCCACAGCTTCGAGGGCCACGAATGCGGGGGCGATACAGAGCTTTTCCTTGCAGTCCTTGAGAGCCTCGACCAATTCGCGCGCAAGAGCTGCGGCCTCAGAGGGGGTCTTGTTCATCTTCCAGTTACCGGCGATATAGTACGATCTCATGGCGACTCCTTTGTGTGTGACGAGGGGGTACGTACGGCGGGCCAATTCTAGTTAATCGAGGCCGTCAGAGTAAAGAGGCCGCGCAGCCATTGCAGTAGCGCATTCCACCCTGTCGGGGTATAGTAGCCGAACCATGCTTCCATGCAGACCGATGAGGGCGGGCAGCTTGCTCACCGCTCTTGCCATCCTCTTTGTCTCGTGCGCAAGTATTGCTCCGAAGAGCCACGCCGCCCCGAGTTCTCCGGACGCCGCCGCGCGTTCATCCGAGATACTGAGAAAAGCCGGTATCCACGAATATGCATCGAGTTCCATATCACGACTCTCTATGGACGGGGTTGCCTGGACCTCCCGCTCCATCGAGCTGATCGAGGGGGCGGAGGACTATGTCTTCGTCACCTCCTTTCTTCTTACCGATCATCCGAACGCCCGGGCCGTGATCGACGCGATGGCGGCCGCGCAAAGACGCGGGGTGCGCGTCTACCTCATCGTCGACTCCTCATCCTATTACCGAGCCTATCCCATGAGCACCGTGCCCGAACCTGCGATCATCATGGAAGTTCGGAAACGCGGCATTCCCGTCGCAGAGTACAATCCAATACGAGGCATGAGAATTTTCACGCTCTTCGGACTTCTCGACCGCGATCACCGCAAGTACTGGCTGATCGACGGCCGCGTCGCGGCCATAGGCGGGCAGAACATCGACTGGGATTCCCTGCGCGACGCAGGCGAAGGCGGATGCGTCGACGCGATGGTCGAGTTCTCCTCGGCCGGGGCCCTCACCGAACTACGTGATTCTTTTATCAAAACATGGAACTCCTATTCTGTCGAGAGGCTCGATCCCGAGGATTTCCCGATTCGCTCAGATGACCAAGAAACTCGAATACGTCTCGTCGATCAAGGCATGGGCAAGGGGGGCAGGGTCACCGCCATGTTCGACGCGTTTTTCGCCCGAGCGACCCGAGAACTCCTCTTTATACAGTGCTACACCTATATCACCCCCGCCCTCGTCAAGCGAGTGAAGAAGGCTGTCGAAAGAGGGGTCCGCGTCGATTTCATATTGTCCGGCGGTCACATTTCCGAACGTGCCGAGATGGGCTCGTATTACGGAATCAAGGATTTATTGAAGGCAGGAGCCCATGTCTATCTCTATGAGTCTCCCAGCGGATCCCTGTTGCATTATAAAATGATCATGGCCGACGGCGAGATGGTTTCGATCGGTTCGGCGAACTACAATTTCCGTTCCCAGGCCCTCGAGCGCGACATCTCGGTAATTTTCGACGACCCCCGGTCGCTCGACATAGTCAAAAAAAACCTGGAAGAACTTCGCCCATATTTTAGGGAAGTCGACATGGATGAGGCCGAACGATACCGCGGCCTGCCCTATCTACTCTATTTCCTGCTCATGCAGGTGGCGGGTTGAGTATGAAAAAGCGAATCCTGAGTGCGCTTTTACTGAGCCTTATCGCATTCACGCTCCAGGCCGAGGCCGGTGCATCGTCGCGGGGCCGGTCTCCCTGGTTCCTCGGCATCGCCCTCGCATCCGAAGCCTTCGGCGGAGACTCGGGTCTTGGAGAGAGCGAACGTTTTTCTCTTTCGCTCGTCCTCGATCCTTTTCACTGGAAGACCGCCGTGCCCTCGCTCGCCGCGGGCTTTACGGTTCCGGTCTTCCCCTGGAACCCCACCGAAACACTTTTCGAGGCTCGGCTCGATATCCGTCTGTGCACCCTGCGTCCGAGCATGTTCGACAGTCTCTACAACGGTCCCGCTGAGTACGCTCCCGCAGTCAGCGCATCGTACTATTCAGCACTCTCCGGAGACAAAGTTTTCGCGGGCTTCGCTTTGAGACCGCTCGTGTTCAGGACGGGGGATGGCGTGTATTCCTTCTTCGCGGTCTCTACGGTCCTGACGAGGGGCATCTCCCCTGATGCGGCATATAACTTTCGAGCCTTTTCGGTCGAACTCTTCGAGTTCACACATTTTTTCATGTAGAGGATTTCCGTGATGAACAGGACGCGAAACTTCTCCGCCCTTCTGGTCTTTGTATTCTCCGTAATCGCATCCGGGTCCGCGAGCGCCCTCGATTTCGGCTTCTCTGCCTCCGGTCAATCCTTCGGCTCGACCGACTATGAACGCGCAGGCATCCTACCCGGCCTCTATGTCCGCGGCGGCTCCATCCTCGGGCTTTTCTCCCGCCTCGAGCTCGAACCCTGCCTTATCATGGAACTAGCTCCCGATCCCTTTCGCGGCTGTTTTGTCGGCGCCGACGCGACAATCGCCTTCCTTGGATCCCGTTTCGACGGCTACTTCAATATGTTCGTGAGCATCGGCTATCTTCGCGGCATCGATCTGTCGAAGAGTATTTCGGAGGGGAACAATTATCTTTCGCTCAGGCTCACACCGCTCGCGATCGGCTGTCGGTACTACGGCAGGCGGGAGAGGATATTCACTGTCGGCGTACTCTACTCGATCGAAAGCGAAAGCCTGAGCTTCGTGTTCAACGTCCTCAGTTTCGATTTTTTATTGTGGTGATTCCGCGAACGAAGGCCGCAGAATCACCACAACAGAGCTAGTCTCTGGTTATTTTCTCGTTTCCTTGGAAGATATAAATGCCAATTGCGTTATTATTCTTGAAATACATAGGGCTTCCTGAAAAAACATATAACAGCATATCTACAAAGAGTTTATGAT
>CAZINN010000002.1:0-134421 GCA_964540615.1 uncultured Treponemataceae bacterium
GCCGGTTCCGCTCGCGTCCTCCGCGATTCCTCACGCGGCGTCGACGCTGGGGAAGTCCGCAGACTCCGGCTGCGCCGAAACGGCGTCACCGCAGAATACGGGCGTTCCTTCATTTCGAGTATCGTCAGCGGGCGGCCGCGCTTTAGTGAAAAGCGTTGAGCAGCGGCGTTGCGCCTCAAGGGACCGTAGGCGCGGCGAGGCCGACGATGCTAGACTCCTCTCGGTATCAAGCATGACAGTACGACGGATCATGGAAGTTCTCGAGGCCAGGCTGGTCACGGGAGAAGAGTTATTGGACCTCGAGGTCAGCGCGGCCTGCGGCGCCGACCTCATGAGCGATGTCATGGCCTTTGTCAAGGAGAAGGTCGTTTTGCTTACGGGTCTCGTCAATCCTCAAGCCATACGAACCGCTGATCTTTTGGATATCAAGGTTGTCGTTCTGGTTCGTGGGAAATGTCCGACGGAGGATCTCGTAAGGATGGCGCGTGAGAGCGGCATGGCCCTGCTGTCGACACGGTACTCGATGTTCCTCGCCTGCGGCCGGCTCTACGAGGCCGGTCTTCGGGGCGGAGGGGTGCGGGATATCGGTTGAGGCGGTGTTCTTACCGTGAAACTGCGCTTCGAGGTCGGGGGTGAGGATTTTTCGCTCGCCGGCAAGGCCTCAACCGAGCTTAAGCGCGCGCTCGGTCGACTTGGCGTCGCCCCCGAGCATGTGCGGCGCGCGGCTGTGGCGATGTACGAAGCCGAGATCAACATGGTCATCCATGCCGGAGGCGGGATCGCCGAGGCCGAGATAGGGGCGGACTGCGTCTGTATGACGCTGACTGACGCCGGCCCGGGGATCCCCGATCTCGATCTGGCTATGACCGAGGGCTGGTCGACGGCGTCCGAGCATTATCGTGAGCTCGGTTTCGGTGCGGGCATGGGACTGCCGAATATCAAACGCAACGTCGACGAGATGTCGATCGATACCGAAGTCGGCAGGGGAACGCGTGTTTCGATGACGGTCCGCTTCACTGCGGGTCAGAAAACGGGAGGCGGCGCAGCATGAGCTCAGAGCTGTTTCATTCCGTTCGCCTCGATTCCGAGAAGTGCGTCGGTTGCACGACCTGCATCAAGCACTGTCCGACCGAGGCGATCCGCGTCCGCGGCGGAAAAGCGCACATAATAGAAGAACGTTGTATCGATTGCGGCGAATGCATCCGTGTCTGCCCGCACGGCGCCAAGCGGGCGGTATCCGATCCGATCTCAATAATCAGGGATTTCGATTGGAAGGTCGCGGTTCCTGCGCCGACCCTCGTCAGCCAGTTCGACCATACAAGTGTCGATCAGACCCTTTCGGGACTTCTCACGATGGGGTTCGACGAGGTGTTCGAGGTGGCCGAGGCCGCGGAAATCATCTCCGCCGCGACAAAACAGCTGCTCAAGGGAGCGGAAGGCAAAAAAAAACTCCCGCGTCCGGTGATCTCGAGCGCCTGTCCCGCGGTCGTGCGCCTCGTCCGCCTCCGATTTCCGAGTCTCATCCCCCACCTCGCGCCGCTTTTACCTCCCATGGAGGTTGCGGCGCGCATCGTCAAGGAGCGGCTCCATGTCGGAGGCGCGGAGCTTTCCGATTCTGCGGCGGGCGATGTTGGTGTTTTTTTTATAACGCCCTGCGCCGGCAAGGTGACCGTTACACGTTCGCCTCTGGGCTATGCTCGTTCGGCCCTCGACGGCGTCATCGGCCTCAAGGATATATATTTGCGGCTGCGGGCGGCGATCGCGGATTCTCCGCGCAAATCTTTGGCCCGGGCGAGCCGTGTCGGTCTGGAATGGGCCAGAATCGAAGGCGAGGCCGAGTCGCTCGGCGAACCGAACTCGATATCGGTCGACGGGATCGGAAATGTGATCGCAGTGCTTGAAGAGCTCGAAAACGGAAGGCTGAGGGACTTGGAGTATGTCGAGGCCCTCGCCTGTCCGGCGGGATGTCTCGGCGGCCCGCTTACCGTCGAGAACCCTTATGTCGCCAAGGCGCGGCTCCGAGTTCTTGAGGCCGAGGCGCCGGCGGCTGTGAGCACGAATCGACCGTACACGCCGCCGCGGCTCGAAGAACTGTTGTGGACGGAGGATCTCAGGGGTTCCACATCGTTTGCTCTCGATACTGACCCACAGAGAGCCCTGCACATGATGGAGGAGATCGAGGAAATGGTCACGCGCCTCCCGAGCCTCGACTGCGGGGCCTGCGGGGCGCCGACCTGCCGGGCCCTCGCCGAGGATATCGCTCGAGGGGAAGCAGATGAGTTTCATTGTGTTTTACGGATGCGCGAACGCCTTCGGCAGATCGCCGAGGCGCAAGGCTAGCAGATTGCTGACAAGCATCGAGCTTGTCAGCAACTTGTTAGTTGGCGGCGTCCATGCCTCGTGTCGGTTCTGTCGCCGAACTCTGGGACGATGCAGCCAGGTCGATCGCAAACTTTGATCTGGAGAAGAAATAGAGAATCCTGTATCCGTCCTTGATGCGTCGCGCGACCAATGATCTGACGGCTTTATCGCGCTCGGTCGAGGTTTCGAATCGATGGAGGCGCTCGCGCTCGCGTCCCGTGCCTATCCGCCATGAGGAACAGAGTGCAAAGGGCGCGTCAAGAACCGGTTGTCGGTCGTGAATCGTGTAGTAATGGATCCTGCCGTCATGACCGGTCTTGTATAGGGTGATGATCATCTGTCGAAATTATCGGCCGTGCGGAAACATGGCTTGATGAGGAACAGGAAAAGGGGGCCGGTTTACACCGCCGGCCCCCGCCTTGCCTGTGCCGCGTCTCGATCCTGTCTGAATCGCCAGATCCGCTCCGGATCGACTGTGTTTTTCGCGGCGGGCAATGCTTTGAAAAAAGCATTATCGGGCACTGCAGCCCGTTAAAAACCGCTCCAGTCTATTATAAAAACCATCAACGCTTCTTCGACACTGCAGCATGTGCACAGGCCGAACCTGTATTCACGCGGCTTTATTCCGCCGCACTCTCTGACTGTATCGACCGCGGCCGGCGCCCTCGGCGCATCTCAGTTTGCCGAAGCCGGCCCGGTCCTCTCGGGCGGAGCGTCCATCATGTGGCCTCCTCCCTATAAAAACTATATCGAAGCGCATGCATTTCAAGAGCAAAAAAAGTCCCAATGACAGTTTTTACCAAAAAAGGAATGAGGCGTGGGGCATAGATGTTGCTTGGACTCTGCATTCAATTTGACAAAGCATCGAAAGAACACTATATTCAGTAACTATTCGTAAAGTGCTATATCGAAGAAAATTATAGAAAAGCCTACGCTCTCTCGCGCGCTTCGGGGCAGCAGCGGCGTTTGATATAAGGGGTTCGGTCTTGAATAAACGAGATTTCCCTCGGGTTCATTTCTACGATCAGGATTTTGTCGAGGTATACGACCGGACCTGGGCGTGGACGGCGGATTGTTGGGCGCAGGGCGGTCAAGGGACGCCGATCGAGAAGCATAAATACCTGCGGTATGACGAGTGCGATGTCCTCGATATGATGGAGCAGGTCTTCGCTTCTTTTTTTCTCGTCTACTCGAACCGGATCTATTCAGCCGCGGCCGGCCTTGACGCCTTGTACGCTCTTCAGGAGCCCTCGGGCGCCATCAGATCGCGCTATGATGCCCGCACCGGCACGCCGATTTTTACAAAGGAAAACCCCGAAGGACTGGGGCTGCCGCTCTTCGCCTGGGCCGAATACAATCTCTACCATAAAACTGCCAACAAGAAGCGCGTCAAGGATGTCATGCCCATCCTCCAACGGTACTGGAATTGGGTGGAATCCACTTTTAGGCGCGATAATGGGTTGTACGGAGTGCCGGTCGCGGCCACAGGCATGGAGAATTCGCCGCGCGGCAATGCGGTGTATCTGTCGGATTTCAATGCCGCGATGGCGATGAACGCCCTGTACCTTTCGGCTCTGGGCGATATTCTCAACGACAAGGAAGCCTCGTTTCAGTTCAAGCGCGCGTATTTTTCGCTGAAGACCAGGATCAATTCCCACATGTGGAACGCGGCCGACGGTTTTTACTACGATCTCGATAAAAACGGTTCGCAGATCCCGGTCAAAACCATCGGCGGTTACTGGCCCCTGCTCGCCGAGATCCCCAACGAGGAACGCTCGGAGCGCTTGATCGCCCACCTGCGTGATCCCGAGGTGTTCGGCACCGAGCACCCCTTCCCGACCCTGGCCGCCGACCAGAAGGCCTACGACAAGCGCGGCATGGGCTACCGCGGTTCGGTGGTGCCGCCCTTTACCTATATGGTCATCAAGGGGCTCGAAAAGTATCATCAGTACGAACTCGCCCGCGACTGCGCCATCCGCCACCTGTATTTCGTCCTCGACTCGATGCATCAAAACGGCGAGGACAAGGATCGGGACGAATTCGGCGAGGGCTCGACGACGCGCCACGATCGCAAGCCTACGGTATGGGAAGCCTATCTGCCGCAGGGCGAGGGCAAGGCTGTCTGGCCCGAGCGGAAGGACTGGCCCCGGCCTCAGCTTTTGGCCTTCGCGGGCTTGTCGACCGTCGCCCTCATGATCGAGAACATCGTCGGCCTGTCGATCTCCCTGCCGCGCAAGACCGTCGATTGGATCATCCCCAATCTCGAGATCATGGGCATCGAAAACCTGAGCCTGAAGCGCAACCTCGTGACCATACTCTCCAACAAATCCGGCCGCGGCTGGGAGATCCACATGGAGAGCGAGAAATTGTACTACTTTACGATCAATGTTTTGGGCAAAAAGAAAAAAACCCTGCCGATTCCCTCGGGCAAGTGTTCGATGCTCATCGACAAGATATAGTGGAGTTTCCCTCGGCGTTGACCTTGGTTTCCTCAGGGCTTAGTATTCGAGGTCGGAGGACCCATGTTCGCGAGAATCGGCCGCGCAGTTCTTCGTTCGTTCGACGAGTTCCTCTACGGACTGGGTTTTTTCGCGCGCGTCCTCGCCGAAGCGCTGCGCTTGGCCGTTCGAAGAAAGGTCGGCCGGCGCGTCCTCGTGTATCAGATCCTGTTCACGGGAATCGAGGCGCTCGGTATCACCGCCGTCATGGCCCTCGCCATCGGCGCGGCGATCATCGGCATCGGCCACTCGCTGCCCGTCGATTTTGTGAAAAGCCAGCTCATGTACTCGATTCTCATCATCGTCATCGCGAAGGAGCTGGGTCCTTTGCTTACAGCCTTCATCATCATCGCCCGCTCGGGTACGGCGATAGCCACCGAACTCGGCGGCATGGTCGTTTCGCACGAGATCGAGGCCTACGTCGCCGTCGGCGTCGATCCGATCGCGTACTTAGCCGCGCCGCGATTTCTCGGCGTCGTCGTCTCTCTGATCACGCTCTATGTGTATTTCAATGTGTTCGGCCTCCTCGGCTCCTTTGTGGTCGTGCGGCTTTTCCTCGACATCGGCGTGAGCGAGTATTTCACCAGCCTCTTCGCCGCGCTCACCCCCGGGGATGTCCTTCTCGGGCTTCTTAAATGCTTCGTCTATGGATCGATTATCTCCGTCGTCGCCCTCAACCGCGGTTTTTCGGTCGAGCGCGCCATCACCGAGGTCCCGGTGGCCGGTATACGTGCGGTCAGCTCGGGATTCATGTTGTGCATTGTCGCGGAGTTCGCGATGCTGGCCGCGCAATACCTGAGATAGAGCATGGAGACGGTCCCGATCATCGAATTGCGCGACGTCGGTGTGCGCAGCGGCGATGCAGAGATGCTGAGTTCCGTATCGCTCTCGTTCTATGAGCATGAGGCTGCGTTCATCATGGGCGGAGCGGGTTCAGGCAAATCCGTCCTCTTGAAAACCGCCGCCGGTATCCGTCTTCCTTCCGAGGGCGATGTCCTGTACAAGGGCAAGTCCTTGAATCGTCTTTCGGCCCGAGAGGAGGCCGAATTTCGGCGCGACTCAGGCTTTGTTTTTCAGGACGCTGCACTATGGGCCAATCAGAGTCTGTACGAGAATATCAGTCTCCCCGTCCGTGTGCATAAACCTGAATGGAACAAGGCCGAGATCGATCGTGCGGTCAGACGGGCGGCCGAGCTTGTGGGTTTCTCCGGCGGCCTCGGCGTCAGGCCTGCGGAACTCTCGTCGGGCGAGCGGAGGCTTATCGGGCTCGCACGGGCCCTGATCTTGGACCCGCCGCTCGTCTTTATGGACAATCCCGCCGTCAATCTCGACGAGGCCGCGGCCGAGCGCGTGCTCGAGATTATGGCGGCGCTGAAGGAGCGGAAACGCAGCATCATCGCGGTCAGTTCGAGTTCGGACTGCGTCTCGCGCCTGGCCGACAGGGTCGTCGCCCTCAAGGAAGGCCGTGTCATGGCTTCCGGAAATTATGAAGAAGCGACAGCATGGAAGGATCCCGAACTGCGCTCGATTGTGGGAAGGCTTAAGCCGCGTCGCGCCGAGACTCCGGCCTGGACATCGACGCTCGCGGGAGAATGGGCACGCACTCTTTCCGAAGATTCGTTCGTCATTCCCGAGGAGGAGGAATGAAATTCAGAATCAGGCACGCCGACAAGCTCGTCGGCCTCTTCGTGGTATGTGCAGCACTCGTCCTGGTCGCGGGCATCGTAGTCCTCGGAGCGAACCAACGCTGGTTCGCGAAGGATGTCCGCTTCGTCACGAAATTTTCGTCGGCCGCCGGGGCGCAGGAGGGCACCGCCATCATGATGCGCGGTTTTCAGATCGGGAAGGTCGTCAAGGTCAGGCTCAACGAGAAGAACGAAGTGGACGGAGAGTTTGTCATCTTCGACAGCTACTACTCGAAAGCGAAGGAATACTCGGTCCTCGAACTGGTCACCTCCCCGATCGGGCTCGCCCCTCAGCTGCTCTTTCATCCGGGCAAGGGCGAAGACCTCATCCCCGAAGGAGGGTTCGTCCCGCTCGCCGACAGCCCGGAGGGGCTCGATCTCATCGATCAGGGACTTGTCGAGCTGCCGCTCAAGGACGACACGATCACGCGCCTGATCGCGGGCGTCAATCCGTTTATCGAGAACGCGAACAAGACGATCGTCACCATCAACCGGACCTTGACTGAAATCAACCGTGCCCTCGCGGGGCAGAGTTCGGGCCCGGCGGGAAGGATCGTGTCCGAGCTTTCGAACGCGGCGGCACGAATCGATGAAATGATCGCCGATGTGTCGACACAGGCCGATGAGCTTCTCGGCAGCGTGAATGCGATTGCGGACAATCTCGAGGCGTTCAGCGCTGAAATACAAAATCCGACGGGTCTTGTGCCCAGGCTCCTCGACGCGAAGGGGTCGCTGAAGACCCTGCTCGACGACAAGAACGCGCTCTACGACAAGATCAACGCGAGCGTCTCGGAGCTGCAAAAAGCTATAAAAAATATACAGGAGATAACCGCCTCGCTCAACCGGGAGATGCCGTCGCTTTCGCTGACGATCGAGGAGGGCCGTACGGCGATCAAGCAGGCCCAGGATGTCTTGACCGGACTTAAGAACAACCCGCTTTTGAAGGGCGGCATCCCCGAGCGCCAGGAGCGTCAGCCGCTGAGCCAGAGCATGCGGGAAGGAGGCTTCTGATGCGTCTGCCCTCCGCGGGACGATTCGTTCCTTTCTTCGTCGCGGCTTTGGTGTCCGCCTGCTCCTCGGCGCCGAAGCCCGCCGACGCCGTGTACGAGACGAAAAACAAGGCGGCGGAATACGCGAAGCTCGGCGATCAGTTTATGGCCGAGGGGCGTTATGCGACCGCGCTTGGGTACTACGAGGAGGCACTGGACGCAGGTTCTTCGGTGGACGACCTTCCCGGCGTCGCGGCGTCGCGCGTCTCGATGGGCCGGGCCTATGCGGCGGCCGGCCAGGCCGAGGACGCGCGGCGGGAGTACGAGACGGCGCTCGAGTATGCGCTGATGGCTGGGTCGAGCGCCGCCCGCTCGGCCGCGAAGGCGGGACTTGGGGAACTCGAGTACGCAGCCGGACGCTACCAGGCGGCGCTCGAGCTTTTTGAGGAGGCGGTCGCTTCGGCCTCCGGATCCGACGAGAGCGGCGCGGACAAGGCTCGGGCGGTCGCGCTTCACGACCGCGCCGTCGCCAAAGCCGCGTTGGGCGACATCGCTGGGGCCAAGACGGATCTCGGCGAAGCCGAGGCCTTGAATCGTAGGGCCAAGCGCTGGTCCGAATTGGCGTCGAACCGCTATGTGCTCGCCTCGATTCTTGCAGGGGAGGGGAATCTGGAAGGGGCCTTGGGCGCCGCCCTCGAAGCGCTCGATGCGGACAAACGCGGCGAGAACGCCCGCGGCATACCGCAGGACCTCGCGGCCTGCGCGCGGCTTTCGACGCGGCTCGGTCGCGATACCGAAGCCTGGGGCTATTGGCGAAGGTCTTTGGACTCGGCGCTCGCGATAGACGACGCGCAGGCCGTGCGTACCGCCCTGGAGGCTCTCGTCGAACTCGCCGCCGGCCTGGGGAGGAGGGCCGACGAGGCGCGCTACTCGGCCATGCTCGAAAAGCTTTCTAGTTCGGGCCGATAACTGTCCCGACGAAGGATCCGCCTTCGAGAATCGACCGAAGATTGATCAGATTCCTGCCGTCGGCGCAGATCACCTCAAGCCCGAGTTCAGCCGCCTTCTTCGCTGCGATCGGGTCGAAGGGGCTGTTCTTGCCGGGGATCCACTCGTCGCCGACGATCGCCCTGAAATCCTTCCATGAAATGGTGTCGATCGGTTTTGCGGAGGGGTTGCTGCGCGGATCGTCGTCATAGACTTTCGCGATGTTCGAGAGATTGACGAGGCGCGAGGCTCCGAAGCGCTCGGCGAGTAGTACCGCGTCGAAGTCGGTGGAAAACCCGGGCTTCCATCCCGCGGCAACGAGAACGCGGCCCATGAAGATCGTTACCGCGGTCGGATCGGTGACGACATCCTGCGGACAGTCGCGGCCCATGAGGGCCTTGACGAGCTGGGCGTTGAGGTGGGTCGCCTTGATGCCGATCCAATCCTGGGCCGCGTGGTCATCGGCGGGTCCGCCCGCCTCGAGATAGGCGCGCTGCCAGGAGCGGGCGGGGCCTCCTCCTCCGACGACGATGACGAGAGAGCGGCCCGGGTCGGCCGCGAGGTATTCCCTGATCAGCGAAGAAAAGGATGCGAGGTAGGCGCTGTCGGGGGATTCGGGAGCGACAATCGAGCCGCCGAGCGAAAGTACGGTCGTCATCTTCGGCCTCCGCCCTAGATCATACCCGTCGCAAGGTCCGGGGGTAAAGCCGTGTGGTGCCGAGGGCGGCTCCGTCGCATCTCAACGACGACTGTTTCTTTTGATCTTCCGCTCGTACATGGCCGCGTCCGCGGCCTTGAGCACGGCGTCCCCGCTTTCGCCGTCGTCCGGGTAGACCGACGCGCCGATGCTCGCACGGATCGAGACAGTACTGCCGGAATCAAGCGTAATCGGCTCGGATAAGGTCGCTCGAATCTTCTCGGTGAACGCCGCCGCGTCCTCGCTCCTCGCGATGTTGTCCAGAAGCACGATGAACTCGTCGCCTCCCATCCTGCCGGCCGTGTCTGAGTCGCGGATTGCGTCTTTGAGCCGACGGGCGGTTACGACGAGGAGTTCGTCTCCGGCCTGGTGTCCGTATCGGTCGTTGATCGCCTTGAACCCGTCGAGGTCGATGAACAGGAGCGCGAACTTCCGGCCCTCGCGCCTGCCCCGCGCTACTGCGCCGTTCAAGCGGTCGAAAAAAAGCGCGCGGTTGGGAAGCCCCGTGAGCGAGTCGTAATGGGCCAGCCGCTCGAGCCGCTCTTGCAGACGGCGCCGTTCGGTGACGTCGCGTTTTATCGCCACGACGCCCAGCGGCGATCCTCCCGGTCCGGGAACCGGCGAAAGAGATACTTCCTCGATGCGGGATGCTCCATCTAGGCCGGGGAGTGAGATTTCCCCCCTCCAGTGCTTCCCCTCGGCGGCCGATCGCAGAGCCGCCTCCGCCTCGAGAGAGGCCGATCCGAAAATCGTCGTCCTCGAGCCGAGCGCATCGGCTCGGCTTATGCCCGTGATCTGCTCGAACGAAGGGTTCACGTATTCCGTGCGGCCCTGAAGATCGGCGATCACGATCATATCGGAGGCGGATTCCATCGCGACAAGACGGGCGGCGAGTTCGGCGCTGTGACGCAGGTCCCTCGCGACATTCAGCGAAAGGATCACCATGAGTGCGGTTATAACGGCGAAGGTGATCGCATACGTAGCGACTTTGCGCCGCCATTCGGCCAGGATACCGGAGCGCGATTCTCCGACGAGAACGACAAAGCCCCGCTGCCCCTCGAGCGCAGAATAAACATATTCTCCGTAGCCCGAACGAAGCACCCCGGCGATGATCCCCGAGCGGGCGATATTCGTGATGAGACGGCGGAGTTCCTCGTCTTTTTCACCGCGGCCGAGGCTCGCGGCCGGACCCGGCCGTCTCATTATGAGATCGCCGTCTTTGCCCAGCACCGCGACGAACCTGTCGCCGCCGAGCGTCAGGGCGTCGAGTTCGCGGATGAAAATCGAAGCCTCGGCCTGTACGGCGTCTGAGCGCCCGGATTCGCGGAGCGCGACGTCGAGGCGCTCGGTCAAGAGACGGCACAGGTCTTCGGAGGAGCTGCTCGAACGCTCAAGGATCAATCGTCTCGAATCGATGATATCGACCACGAAGACGACGAGCACGACGAGAGCGACCGCCGCGAAGCTCGCCGTCAGGCGCAGGTGCGGAGGGAAAGACCGTTTCGACAGCTTCACGCGAGCCGGACCTGTAAATGGCGTCGCGGACGGCGTTTAAAATCCATCATCTGAACCGAAGAAATCGTCGTCTTCCTCGAAGACGCCTCCGTCGGGGGAGCGCTGAGCGTACAGAGCCACGATATACCGGTATCGTGCGACTTGCTCTTCGAGTTCGGCGCGCTGGGCCTGCACTTTTTTTATGAAATCGCCGGCCGTGAGTCCCTTTCGAATGAGGCTGTTTTCGAGATCTGTTCCCGCAATAATGGATGCGATTTCATCGGCTCGATAGTATATGCGCTCGAACATGAAAAGAACTTTACGGATGTCGAACAGAATCGACACGATCTCTTTTTTCTCGCGCAGCGTCGCGGCGTCGAGGGGTCGGATGGGAGCGCCCGCTCGGTCTTCGTCCGCCCATTTTTTCGGTATGGGGGAGGCTTTGAAGCGGGCGTAGGCTTTCGCGAACCGCGCCGAAAGATCGTCGTAGCGTTTTGCGTAGGCCGCAAGCGCCCTGACCGCGTCCGCCCTGAAGGCGGTGATCTCGTCGGCGATCCATCGTTTGCCGTATTCGCGGATGGAAGATACGGCCACCGGGATGTAGCTCAGGCTCTTGCCGGGGCGCTTTTCGGCGACCTTGCCCGCGGGGACCGAGATCTCGGATGTGCCGTCGTTGAGCGCGACCGCGCCTTCGGTGCAGGTTACGAGCACCGCCTGTCCTCCGTCGGCCTGCGCATCGTCCATGTTGATTGAGATGTATATCTCGAACTCGGTGCCGCGTACGGCCATGACCGCGCTGCTCGAGGCGACGGTCATTGTTCCATTTGCCCCTGCGAGTTTTGAAACCTTCGAGCCTATCGATCCGGTGATGATATCGATCTTGGTCCTCGGCTGGCCCTTGATCTTCTCAAGGTCGATATACAGCGTCGATCGCGCGCGAACAGTGATCGTGCCGCTCATCCCGCTTCCCTTGCCCATGGCGATGACCAAAAGCCCGTCGCTCGATGTTTTGATTAAGTCGCCCGAGAGGATCGGGTCCCCTATGTTGGGATAGGCGATGGTTTTCCCCATGCGGTTTATCGAGGCGCTTCCTTCCACATAATCGATACTGCCGATTTCCGCTGTCGCGAGCGCCCATGTCGCCATGGTGCATGCGGCCATCAAAAGCGAAAAAGAAAGACGTTTCATAGAAAAGGCTCCCTTTGCATTCGGCGTGCAAAAACCGCCCGTCGAGCGTTTTAAACTATATTTTATCCGGCCGTCGCGCAATGCGCGCGTCGTGGGCATGTGAATAGTATAACGCAGCCGCGGCGTTCAAGCGAGCGCCGCGGCTGTTTTGGCGGGGAAGATGCCTTGCCTTTTCCCCTCCCCTCGTTTAGGCCCTGCAACAAGCTTCGAGGGACTTCAAAAGTCTCAGAACTTAACTCCGAAGAACCATTTCGGCCAGACCGTAAAGCGCTCGCCGAACCAGCAGTCGGTCCACGATTCGCCGATTTTGCGCGCTTCGGGGACCCGCTCGCCGAGGGAGTCGATTTCGATATCGAGGTATACTCCGCCGACCAGTTGGCTGCGCGAGCCGAAAAGAGGAAGTCCAGCGGTCAGCCTGAGCGCGGGATAGGGCCGAAGGTTTCTCCAGGAGCCTTCGTACTCCCAGGCGGATTCGTCCAAGGGAAGATCGAGGACGGGTTGTACCGCGTACACTTCGGCGTCTATATTCAGACTGAGTACATGCGCTCGGGTCCCCAAGCCCGCGTAGAGCGAAAACCCTCTCAAGTCGACAAACCAGTCTTCTTGCTGCGCTGCGAGTCCGAGGGTCGAGAAAAAACGCGGAGAACCCGACTGCCATTGCGCGAAGAACCAACCCGTGTCAGGTTCGTAGAGGATTCCCAGATTGTTGACGCCGTTGCCGGCGATATTGATGAGGCCGAATTGCATACCGTCGATCTCGTCGGCGATGTTGACGATTCCGATCTGGACTCCCTTTACGGTGTCGGCGATGTTGAAGACTCCGGCGACCTGGCCGCCCGAGATATCGTCGGCGATATTGAAGACCCCGGCGACCTGGAATCCGTGGACACCTTCGGCGAGGTTGAAAACGCCGGCCGCCTGGACAGGCGCAGATACGTCGTGGGCTATATTGAAGACCCCGGCCGCCTGGGCGCCGCGGAGATCCTCGGCCATATTGAAGACGCCCGCCGCCTGAAATCCGTTGACCTTCCGAGCCATATTGAAGACTCCGGCGCCTTGGAAGCCTCTGACGTCTCTGGCCATATTGAAGACGCCGGAACCTTCCGCTCCGGTGACATCCCGGGTCATGGTGCCAACCGCCCCCGCGGCGAACGAGACATCGTAGTATCCGAAGGGGACTGAAAGAGCCGGCACAAAGGAAATGAGAAACGGCGTGTAGGGGACCTGATCGGGATTCTTTTCCGTGTCTGTGTTTCCGGGTTCTTCGTCCCGCACATCGACCGTGATATTGACACTCAGGTCCGCGTCGCGGTTCGAATCGGACTGCTGCTGATCCTGCCAATACTTGTCGCGGGCTTTGTCAAGAACGGATTCTTCGGAAGGCTCTTCCATGTCCTGGGCGATTGCGGCCTGAGTGAACAGCACCGCTGCTGCAAGTAGAATGACTCTTTTCATGACCTTCTCCCATATAGGCGAGAAATTTCCGATGCCCCACATTGGGGCAATGCCCCCATACCGGGGCGCACTGCCGACAAGATACCTCGGCACGCGGTGAAAACAAAGCGCAAATGCTTTTCTCTTTGCCTGTACTCTGCATGTGATCTAACCCGCCGCGCGGCTCGTTGTGTCACCGGCAGACAGGGCCGCCGAATCCGGATACGCTTGGGGTATGAATCTTTTCGGCCGATTCAGAGAGGCCCGCCGGCGGCGCATTGTCGAGCGGTGTCCGATCGCCGATGATCTCTGGAATTGGGCGGTTCGGGAGCATCCGATCCTCCGCAGACTGAGATCTGATTGCGCGGCGGGTGAAACGAGTGAGCTGGACAGATTACGCGGGCTGACGACCGTGTTTCTCGCCGAGAAAGTCTTCGACCCCGTCGGAGGCGTCGAATTCGACGACAAATTGCGCCTTTCTGTGGCTGCGCAGGCCTGTCTGCCGATCCTCGAACTTGGGCTCGACTGGTATTCCGACTGGTCCACGATCATTATCACGCCGCAGGAATACGATGTACGCATGCAAGAGCGCGACGAGACAGGGGTCGTGCACGAATACGAGGACGAGTTCGCCGGCGAGGCCTTCGATCTGGGGCCGGTCGCGCTTTCCCGCGTGGATATCGAGGCCTCGGGATGGGGGGACGGCTACAATGTCGTCATTCACGAAATGGCGCACAAGCTCGACGGCCGCGACGGCGTATTCGACGGCTGTCCGCCCCTGCATCGGGGTATGGACTACAAGCTGTGGCGCGAAAGCTTTTCGGCCGCCTTCGACGATCTGCGCTCGAAGCTGGAACGCCCTGCGCCTCGGCGTCCGCGCGGCGCGAAGTCCCGCACGGGTGCGCCGCGCCGGGGGGCGCGCATCGACCCCTACGCCGCCGAGTCGCCGGACGAGTTCTTCGCCGTGTGCTGCGAGTATTTTTTCGAACGGCCGGCGCTCCTTCGATCCGAGTATCCGAGCGTGTACGAGCAGTTGACCTTATTCTTTCGCCGCGATCCGATTTCGGAGTGACCTGAAGGCCGGAGCGGGGATAATCATCAGAGCCCACGGCGAAATATGACACATCAGCCTTGCAGATGCCATGTATGGAAACTAGCCTTTTTACATGAGACGCCGCGTTTCAACACTCAGATCTAAGCTCCTCTTTCTTTTTATTACAACGGTGGCTCTCGGCGCCGTCGCATTCATCATCGTCCAAACGGAAACACTTCGAAATTCCTACGAAAATTCGCGCAGACTGCGCGATATATCGGTTGCCCAGCTCGTAAAGCTCTACATCGAGCTTGAGATCCCCGGCGACTGGCAGGCGAGAGGGGAACGTCTGTACAAAGGCGTTGAGGACCTTGTCCGGCAGGAATACCGTATTCGTCTCGCGCTTTCCGAGTATCTTTTCCCCGATACCTTCATCGAATTCGGGGTTGGGGCCTTGCCTGTTTCCGATGGGGTACAGAGGGTCGATCCTGTGGAGGGGGAATCGAAGGAAGGAGGACGGATCGGTGCTGTACCGCCGCTCGGGGCCCTCCCGGGGGACGCCGTTTCTCCTCCGCTTGATATTCCGCAACGATTTGACAGGCCCCCGAGGCCTTTCGCGATGAGCGGAGGAGCGGGCGTCGAGATCGATGATGCCGAAGGACGCCCTGTCGGATGGATTTTGGTCACAAGCGACGACGCCGCGGGAAAGATACGCGAAGCCCGCGCAGCGGCGTCCTTTCTGCGTTCCGCGGCCGTTGCCGCCGCGCTGTTGATCGCTTTTCTCTCGTTTTTTCTTCTGCGCCTCTCAAAGCCGATCGATGTCATAGCCGAGGCGCGCGAGCTTGCGGAAAAGCGGAACGAGATTCTCGCGAACATGACAAAAAAAGACCCGCTGACCGGACTTCTGAACCGCCGAGGTGTCGAAGAGGCTGTCGCCGACGCGCGGTATCGAGGATCGAGCCCTTCTCATATCGCATTTGTCGATGTCGATCATTTCAAGGCGGTCAACGACAGCCGCGGCCATGCCGAGGGGGATCGTATCCTCGCCGCGGTCGCCGAAACTCTCGCGAAGGGGATACGACAGCAGGATATCTGCTGTAGGTGGGGCGGCGAGGAGTTCGTGCTGGTCATGTACGGCATGTCGGACGAGGGCATGCTCGCATCGGCGGAACGCCTGCGTCAGGATATCGCCGCCCTGCAATTCGGCGCGGAAAATCAGCGCTACGGCGTGACGGTCACGATCGGCGTGGCCGCGCTCGGCGGCCGGCCGCTGAGTCGTGCCTTGGCCTCGGCCGACATGGCGATGTATCGGGGCAAGCGCGGCGGGCGCAACCGCGTGGTCATGGCCGGGCCGGAGGATGAATAAGATCGGCGGACGCAGAGGGGCTTCAGGTTTTGCGGATATACAAGGGCGAGGTGCAGACCTCTTTGCCGTCGACCGAGAGGGTGATGCCGATGGCCCCCTCCCGTTCGATCGATGTGTTGACGAAATTAAACACGCTGTGTACGACCCGCGATGAGCCAGAAAAGTCGCCGACCGTGAGCTCCCCTTCTATCGGTTTCACCAGTTCGTTGCCGTCAGGTCCGAAAAACTCGATTTTTATGGGATGGGCGCCGCCTTCGTGGATGTAGAAGCGGAGCCGCATGGCGAGCGACATGAAGGGATGCACGGCGGGGAAGGACCGCGCATAGACGGTGTCGAATGCGCCGACGACGGTCAGTTTTCCGGCGCTTTCCTGCGCGAAGTCGCAGAGCGTGAAGATGTCTACGTGCATCAGTCTTTCACCTCGTCGTCGAGCGCGGCCAGGAGATTTTCCCCGATGACCAGCGGCCCGAGTTTACGGCGGTAGAGGTCCTTGTCGGATTCGCGGAAAAGCTCGTCGAAGTCGGCCTCGCGAGAGGTGTGCACGCCGAGCGACACGCTGAAGGGCGGGACGTGTGTCGAGCCCGCCGCTTCCAGGACCGATTGGAGCCGTTCGCGCGCGATCTCCGCGTCTTCGAAACCGGTCGCCGGCATGAGGACGAGGAACTCGTCGCCGCCGTAGCGTGCGACCGAATCGACGGCGCGGACGGCCGAGGACAACGCGGATGCGACCGCCTTGAGCACCTCGTCGCCCGTCGAATGACCGTATTTATCGTTGATGGCCTTGAACTTGTCCACGTCCGCGACGATGACGGACAGATCCCCGCCGTAGCGCTCGCGCCGGGCCCGTTCGCGCTCGACCGCCTTGGCGAGACCCCTCCGATTGAGCGCTCCGGTCAGGGGGTCGCGCTCGGACATGCGCTTCGCCTCGGCGAGATAGTAGGCTTTCTCGATCGCGAGCGCGGCGAAGTCCGCGATAGTCGACAGGACCCGCATGTCGTAAGCCGAAAAGAAGCCGCCGTCCAGACGATTCAGAAGCTCGAGCACGCCGAATATCCTGTCGCCCGAGCGGAGCGGCACCGCGATGATCGATTCGGTCTTGAAGCCGGTGAGCTTGTCGATGCGGTCCGACCAGCGCGAATCCTCGGAAGGATGCTCGATGACCGCGCTGACACCGTGCGTCGCGACCCATCCCGCCACGCCTTCGTTGATGGGCAGGCGCTGGCCGGTCAAGGCGTCGGCGGCCCTGCCGACGACCCGCGCGAAAACGAGCTCGTCATGCACACCGTCCACCAGGAGGACGGACCAATTGAGCGGTCCGAAGAAAGCGCCGATGTGCTCCATGACGCGATCGAGGACGCCCCGGATACTTTTTTCGGCGACAATGCTCTTCCCGATCGAGGAAAAAACGGAAAGGCGGATGAGGTCGTCCATGGAATGCTTCGGCTGTAGTTCGTCCGGCATCGTGCCTCCGCAAATAGACTATGCCGCGTCTCGGAGGCGGCGGCAAGGGTGCAGAGAGGCATATCTCCCCAATTCCACCTTGCCTTGATGGGTGGCCGCCGATATCTTTTTTCGATAATGACTATCGAACGCGGTACGATCGGCGCCCCGAAATCCCGAAAGAAGATCGGCGGCATTTCCCTCGCCCTTGCGGTATCCGGCTTTATCATTGTTCAGTTCCAGCCCTGGATCGATCTCGAAGCGCTGATCGTCTTCGGCGGCCTGACGATAAAAGGGCTTTTGGCCGCTTTTTTCGAAGCCTCCACGGTCGGCGCCCTGGCCGATTGGTTCGCGGTCACCGCCCTGTTCAAGAATCCGCTCGGCATCAGGCTTCCTCATACTGATATTCTCGCAAAAAACAAGAATGCCATCGCCGACGCCGTGCCGCGTTTTTTGTCGGGCTTCGTCAGCCGCGAGGCGATCGGGACCGAACTCGGCCGGGTGGATTTCGCCGCGAAGATCGCTCAGTTTCTCGAGGGAGCGATCTGCAATGGAGAAATAGGCGGGGCCGTGAGGCGCCGCGTCTCCGACTTGATCAAGTCCTACGGCGGAACCGAAGACAGGCGGCAGGAAACGCTCAGAAGTTTCGCGGCCGGCGTCCTCGGCTTTCTCGCGCAAAAGATCGATGCTCCCAAGACGGTCGCGGCTCTCCTGCGCTGGGCTCGCTCCGAGCGATACGACGAAACAATCCTCGATACCATCGCCGAGTCCCTGCGCGACGGCATCGGACGCAACCGCGTCAAGCTCATACGGATCCTCACGCCTATTCTCAAGGAAAACGCCGGCTGGCAAGGCCTGTTTATGGGCGCAGGCACCGTCGAGCGGGTGCTCACCGGTGTTCAGAACGCGTTGACCGAAATCAAGAACGACAAGACCAACGAGGCGCGCCGCTTCATTCTTCAGGCGGTATCGGAGGCCGCCGCCAGGCTCGCGGGCGAGGCCCCCGACCCCGCGGGCGACCGCGCGAAGCTGGAAGCAGCGTTCGCGACCGCCCTCGCCGACGAGGGGCTGCGCAAGGCGCTCGGACGCCTCGCCGGTAGACTGCTGTCTTCGCTCGGCGAGGACCTCTTGTCGCCGGACAGCGTCGCCGCGGACGCGATGGAACGCATCGAGCGCGCCCTGATCTCGCGGATCAGAGACGATCAGGCTCTGCACGCCGATCTCAACGCCCTCGTCGCCTCGATCCTGTGCAGGGTCATCGAGCAGGGCCGCATCGTCGAGGGCCTGACCGACTACCTCGCGGGGCTGCTCAGATCGACCGACGAGCGTATGTTCGTGCGTCGTGTCGAGGACGCCGTGTGGAACGACCTTCAGTACATCCGCGTGAACGGCGCCGTGGTCGGCGGCCTCGTGGGTCTCATCATAGCCTTGCTCAAGGCCGCCGCGGCTTAGTTTAAGGCGCGCGGCCTAATTCAAGGCGCCGCGCGATCTGTCCAGGACCTCTTTGTAGGCCTTTTCGTCCAGCTTGTAGGTCTCGATAAGAACGATCGCCGCGATGAACACGCAGGCGGGGATCGGCCCGATCAGAAGCCGTATCGCGAAAAGCGTGGACTCGGGCTGGACGGGAAGCGCGGCGGCCGCATCCGGTTTGATGTACTTCGCAAGTTCGAGAATGAACCCCGAGAGAGCGACCGCGAGCGAGGTGCCGATCTTCGAGGTGAAGGTCCACATGCCGTAATACGCGCCTTCCCTCCGCCTTCCCGTGGTCGCCGCCTCGTACTCGACGGCATCGGGGACCATGGCGAAGGGCGCGACATAGCCGAAGCCCAGCCCGACGCCCGCGAAGAGCATCATCGCCAGGAAGAAGGTCGGACCGAGGATATGGCCGAGGAAGAAGATCGTCATGCACGAGATCGTCAGGACGAGGAGCGCGAATTGATAGGTGCGCTTTTTCCCGATGCGCTTCGAGACGAGCACCGAGATTGGAATGCAGATCATGGCGACGAGGAGCAGAAGCCCCATCGCGATCGAGGTTTTCGATTCGTCTCGATACAGATATTTGAAATAGTAGGCGAGTATGTTCTGGATGAAATTCAATGCCGTCAGGTTGAGCGCGTAGGTCAGCAGAACCTTCACATAGTGAGCGTTCTTGAACACAGTGACGAATGTCTCGAAAAACCCTTCAGCGGGCTTCGGCTCTCCTCTGCGGTCCCTTTCGCGCACGGAAGCGAAGGTGATGAGGGCCGTCGCCATCATGAGAGCCCCCATAAGCGCCCCGACCATGGAGAAGCCGAAGCTCCTGGTCGCGAATATGTCGGCGAAGGGCAGGACGGCTGCGGCTCCGATCATGGTACCGAAGACCGCGAAGCCGAAGCGATAGCCGTTGAGGCTCGATCGTTCGTGGTAGTCCGTGGTGAGTTCGGGCGTCAGTGAACTGTAGGGGATGTTGACGACCGTGTAGGCCGTGTTGAGAAAACAGAGGGCCAAAGCCGCCCAAACCGTCAAGAGGACGGGGTTCTCGATTTTCGGGTTTGTGAAGAAGAACCACATGGCGAGGAAGAGCGGGACGGCCCCGAACAGAAGGTAGGGTCTGCGCCGCCCCCACCGCGTCGTCGTCCTGTCGGATATGAAGCCCATCACAGGATCCGTGACAGCATCCCACAATTTGCCGATCATCACCGCGAAGCCGGCCGCGGCGGCCGAAAGGCCCACGACATCGGTCAAATAATAGAGGGACCAGAAGCCCATCGCTGTAAAAAAAAGATTGCCGCCGAGGTCGCAGACGCCGAATCCCAGCTTCGTCTTGACCGACAGGCGTTCCGACGGCGGACTACCGACTTTTGCGTTCATCAGTATACTCCTCGATTTCCTTTATGTAGGCGTTTTCCAAGGCAAGGAGCGCGGCGCGGGACGCCGCGCGGCGTTCCCCCCTGCATTCCGAGAGGATCGATCCCACGTCTATAGGCGGTGAAACCGAGATGATCGCATGTTTGCCGAGCACCGAGGGTCTGCATGTGATATCGCCGCCGACGAGCCGCGAGGCGAGATCTCCGGCGCTGTACGCCGCCTCGACGAGGCGGTCGAAGGGAGGTCCTTCCTTCCCGTCCGCGGCGAGGTATTGTGAATCGAGGTAGTGGCCCAGATCGACGAGTTCCATGTGGCGCATGATGTACCAGGCTTCGCCGGCGCGTCGGTCGGCGAGGCGCCGTTCCAGAGGCGGCAGAGCTTTGAGATCGATCTCTGGATACCGGCGGTCCCATCCTTCTTGGCGGATTCTGTACACTCGGTTGATTCTATCGCCGTCGCCGTCCAGTCCGAAGACGGCCTCGGCCCTGCGAAGGGCTTCCTCGAGAAGCTCGTTCAGGCGTTCGTCGCGGGAAGCGCCTTCCTTCGGTTTTATTCCATAATAATTCTCGGCAATGGAGATAAGGCGTATATCCAAGCCTGCGATTCGTTCGGCGGTCGCCATGCGCCACGCCTCGTCCTTCGGGGAGGGCATCGCCGCTTTTTTGTGTGGAATCAGACCGCAGATGGTTTCGAGCTTGGCCAGAAGAGACTCGAGCGACCGAGCGTCGCCTTCGTCGAAACGGTAATGAACCGAAAGCGGCACGATGAGGACGCGTTCTTTCCTTCCGGCGGCCGCAAGTTCTTCGGCGCACCAGACGGCCAGGCGGGCCGCTCCCTCTTCGATCCGGGGCAGGGTCTCGCTGCGATACGAGATCTGGCCCTCGGGCGCGAGGGCCAGGGGATAGGGTCCGTCGCGGAGCGTCGAACGCATGAGTTCGATGCTCGCCCGGTCGATCTTCGCATGGTAGACGGGCATGGCGCCCGAGCGCGGCAGTATCCAGCGTACCAGGGGGCCGTTCCACAGGGGAACTTCAAAGCCGTGGACGAAGCGGGCCCTCGGTGTAGATACAAAACGATAACCAAGCCGGACGGCCTCGCGTTTGAGCGCGGTGTCGAAGGCGTAGGACAGAAGCTGCGGTTCGTCGCCGTAGGGGTGGCGGAAGGCGAGAATGAGCCGCGATTCCTTGTTTTGAAAGCCCCGCCACGCGTCGAGGAGCAGCTCGGGTTTGCGAAACTCGATCGATTTTATGCGAAGACTTACGCGGGCGAATATACCGCCGAGAAGGCGGATAAGGGCGGCATAGGAGCGCGTAATGCGAGACGGCGCCAGGATGTTTCTCGAGCGCGCCTTGGACGGTGGCTTGATCTTCGTCACGCGCTCTCCAAGATGCGGTCCATCGCGGACTGGTTGATCTTGAAGACGAGTGTCTTGAGCTTGTCCCTGCGGCTTTCGTCGAGCGATGAGGGGGCGAACATGACAACGTGGACGGGGAAACCCTCGGGTCCCTCGCGTTTGGTTACTACGACACCGTCCGCTATAAGGCGCTGTCCCTTTATCGAGATCGCTATGCTCTTGAGCACCGAGCCGACGCGCAGATTCGGCTCCCCTTCAAAGCGCAGGGCCATGCCGACGGAACTCAAATCGGTGAGCTCGGCCCGAAGTGTAAGCCCTTCGTGCTCGACGTTGCATTGCCCGGAGCCGGGGGCGCAGGCGGCGCGCACGAATTTCCGCCGGCCCCGCGCCTCGTTCGCCTCCAGCGTCTTTGCCAGTATTTCCGCGGTTTTCGCCGCTCCGAGTTTCAGCACCACGAAGCCGCAGGGAACCTGGAGGTCCATGAGATACAGCTCCCGCAGGTGTTGATTATCGTTGAGCGTAACGACTCCGAGGCCGACGCCCGGCAGGTCGGAGCGCAGGGACCGCGCGTAGGATTCCCATTCCGCCTCGCTGAGGCGCTCGTCGATATCGATGAAGACGATCGAGCTTGGAAATGAAGCCAAAGCCCGCTTCAAGCGCTCGTGATCCCGGGCCAGATAAACCTCGAACTCGAGCCGCGCGAGTTCTTCCACAACCTGAGTCAGAACATGGGGCGGGTACAAAAAGAAGATCTTCTTTCCGAGATCAGCAGGCTGCATACGCATCGTAGCCTAACGCGGCTTGCCTGCGTCCGCAATAGCGAAAAACAGGTCCGGTCGATGTTTATCGAGGGAAGAATCCGGCTTTGACCCGCCGGATCCGCGCGGCCGAAAGAGCTATAATCGCGGCCTGCGCCCATGCATCGATCATTCTTCGAAGGCCGCTCCGCGCTGAGGCGCGCCGAAGGCTCCGAAGTCCGAGATCATAGAATGATCGCACAAGGAAAATACTTTCGGCGCGGTTTTTTTTGTCGGGACAGCGTTTGAGTTTTGTCTTCAGGGCGCCGGAGATCGAAAGGGCCAGGTTCGCGATATCGGCCGCCGCGCGCTCGTCGCCGGCGGTCAGCTCGTGATAGGCTGACAGTCTCGCGCACATAAGTTCGAGCAGGGTGCCGGAGACGGCGTACTCGTTCCGCTCGGCGCATACGGCGGCCGAGGCTTCCCCATTGTCCGCTGTCGTTTCTCGAGCCTTTTCCAGAGCTTTTTCGGCCGCTCGGAGATGGTCGAAGAGCTCTTCACAGCGGGCCCTCCTCGAGGCGAGGCGGGCGGCGTCGGCCTTCCACGGATCTCCCCAGTCCGCAGGAGCCCTGCGCGCGAGATCGAGGCCGAATCCCGAATCGCGGATGCCGGTTTCGCCCTCCTCGATATCGAGGCCGACGGCCCATGCTTTTTCAATCCCGCGCCAATAGTCGAGCATGGCGCTTGCAGCCGCGCCGTATGAGGCGGCCGCCCAGTCGGCGATAACGGCCCCGGCTTCGGTCGAAGGCGGCTGTGCAGTGAGAACAGGAACAAGATATGCGTTAGGCCGCGGCGCCTCGCTTCTTCGGCAGCCTGCGCGGAGCACGCCGACGGCCTCGGCCCCCGCCGCGCGGTAGGCGGCGATATCGGCTGAAAGGACGGCGCTCAGGGGCGGAACGGCGCCGGTGAACAGAAGACCGTCTTCCCAGCGTTCCACGACCGCGATGCGGCCGCCCCCGGCTTTTTTCCAGAAGGACGCGGCGCCGGCGAATGACTCGAGGGCCGCGGCGTTGATCCGGGATTCGGCGTCGCCTAACGCGCGAGCCCAGGTCCTTGAGCGCGGCGCCCACAGAAGCTCGAGATTCGAAATCTGCTCACAGCCTGAAGCGCCGATCGCATCCTCGAGCGCATCATCTCCGGGCTTGATGAGAATGGATGCTGCAGCATCAGGGCGGACGCGGGACAGTTTTTCGGCGAGCTTGCACGCTACTGAGAGGCGCTCGGCGAGGGGCGGGGGCGCGGATCGCGGCCCTGAAGACCGCCAGCCGCCGCCCGGGAGCTCCTCGGGCCAGAAGTGAAACACCCTCGCTTCGGGATGATTCTCGGCGAGGCTCTCCCAGGGAAGATTCCCCGCAAGCTCGATATCGAGGCCCGCCCTCAGGGCGAATGCGGAGAGCTCCTGCTTGATCGAAAGGTAATAATCGTAGGGGGCGGCTTCCAGCGCGAGCGGATCGCGCGTAAGACGGACAATAACCGAACTGTAGCCGGCCCGCGCGGCCCAGGCGAGTTCTTCCTCCCAGCGCTCGAGATACGCGCTGTGGCCGAGGACGAGAACCGCCGCCGCCGGATTTTCAGATGAGGCGCCGCTTGTGCGCGCCAGTTCAAGACGCCGAGCTCGGAGAAGGCGCTCGCCCCGCGCCCCCGGCGCGACCCAGCGGACGCCGAGAGCGCGCATAAAATCATAGACGGATTGGACGAGGGCGGGGCCGTCCTCGCCCCAGATTTCCACGCGATCCTCGGCCGCCCGCCATGAAAAACGCGCGCCGCGCCGCCTGCCGCCCGGAGAACGCGGCGACGCGCCGGCGTCGAGGACAAAGAACCGCGTCTGCGGTAAGGAATCGGAACGCAGGGGGGCGGCGCCGGTCATGCGGCCGATGACGGCGGCCAACTCATCCGCGGCGTAAGCTTCGGGGCAATCGTCTCGTTGACACGCCGACCGCTGTACGATGGACCAGCTTTTCGAAACGTCGAGCACCATGGTGAAGAGCCTACGTTTGCGCGCCGCTCGGGATCAAGTACCGTCGAACCTGCCGGTAAATCGCGTGGAATCCGCTCAGTTCGACCAACGCAGTCTGATCTCGATGGGCCGCTCCAGGACCAGGGCGTCGATTATCGGGATTCTTACCGTAAGGACAGTTCCCGACAGAGAGCCGCCGGAATAGTCGAGCACCTTTCCAGGCGCGGTGACAGTTACGCTTACCGCCGCTGCCTCCATGGAGGGCATCGCTTTTTCGCCGAGAACGCTTTTGAGCATGGTCCGGTACTCGGCGGCGGTCACAGGATCTTCTTCGAGCGCAGGCGGCGACAAGGCCTCCATAAGGTAGGGATCGATGCCGGGGAACAAGGCCGCGGCGGCGGCCGCCGCCCCCCGGTCGAGCCTGATGGTGATCTGAGTCCAGCCCGTCCCCTTCTGTACTGACAAAAAACCTGTTTCCGCAAGGTCCTTTGATGAGGCCAGTTCTGTAATGCTGAGGATGTCGAACTCGGCCTTGATCGATTCGGGACTCGGCCTGGATATCGAAACGAGCCTGAGCGAGGGGCGTTCAGCGGTCGATCGGCGTACTGCGTCGATATCGAAAAGCGGAGCCGAGGGATCGACGGCCGCCTCCGATCCGGCCTGGGCGAGCTTGCGGAATTTCGCGGCCAGCGGGGCCGGTACCTCGGCTTTGATCGAAAGACGGGCGCCTCCGTCGGCTTTAAGGGATGCTGCTATGTCGCTCGAGCATCCTGTGAGGAGGACGGCGGCGGCTAGAACGAGGGCTCCAAACGCGGCGGCCGCCACGAGGATCAAGAGGATTCGAGGCGCGTGGACAGTCTCGCCGCGGTCGATGAGGCTGGATCGCTTCGGTGTATTCATACTTCTAGGTAACATACAACATCCGCACAGAGTTACTGCAACCGAATTCGCTCGAAGATGTCTATCACTCAAATAAACCTCAGCATACGATAAATCCGGAGGACTATATGAAGCGCGAACAACCTTGGACTTTTCTCGATGACTATCGCGGCAAATACTTTACGGGTCGCTGGCCGACCCTTCCCGAGCTTTTATCGCTGACGGCGCTCCGCTATCCCGACCGCGCCGCCTTTACTATATACGAACCCGACAGGCTGTCCTTGAGTTATCGTGAAGCGCTCGCCAAAGTCGAGGCGGCCGCTCGGAAGCTCAGATCTATAGGAATCGGACGCGGCGACAAGGTCGCCGTCACCGGAAAGAACAGCCCTGAATGGGCGGTGGCCTACTTCGCGGTTCTGACAGCCGGCGCGGTCGTTGTCCCTCTCGACTACCAACTCACAATTCCGGAGTTGGCGAACCTGATCCACGCGGGCGATGTCTGCGCACTCTTCGTCGATGAAGAAAAAGAAGCCGATCTCACGGCCGCCTGTCCCGGCCTCAAGGCTGTGTTCTCCCTGGCCGCAGGAAGGGCCGGCTATATCTACGATCTCGATGCGCCCGAGGCCCCCGCCTTCGAGAAGGCGTCCGAAGGCGACCTCGCAGCGATCCTCTTCACGAGCGGCACCATGGGGACGCCCAAGGGCGTCATGCTGAGCCACCGGAACTTCGTCGCCGACTGCTACCTCGCCCAGGCGAACCTGCCCATCTACAGCTCCGACGTCTTCTACGCCCTCCTGCCGATTCATCATGCCTATACCATGCTGGCCGTTTTCATCGAGGCGGTGTCCGTAGGGGCGGAGATAGTCTTCGCCAAGCGCATGATTATCAAGCAGGTGCTCAAGGACCTCAAGGAAGCGAAGATAACCATGTTCCTCGGCGTACCGATGCTCTTCAATAAAGTACTCGCCGGTATCATGCGCGGTGTGCGCGAGAAAGGCGTCCTCGTTTACGCGCTCATCCGGGCGCTCATGGCCGTTTCGGGCTTTATCAAAAAAGCCACGGGCGTGAATCCCGGCAAAAAGCTTTTTCATTCAGTGCTCGACAAGGCGAGCCTGTCCAGCATCCGCATCTGCATATCCGGAGGCGGCCCGCTCGCTCCGAGCGTCTTCAGGCAGTATAACCAGCTCGGTATCGATTTCGTGCAGGGCTACGGCCTCACCGAGACCGCGCCCATCCTCACCTTGAACCCGACCGACGCCTTTATTGTGACCAGCGTCGGCAAAATCATCCCCGAGGTCGAAATCAAAATCCTCGATCCCGACGCCGAGGGCGTGGGCGAAATCGCGGTCCGCGGCCCCATGGTCATGCAGGGCTACTACAAGATGCCCAAGGAGACAGCCGAAGTCCTCGACGCCGAGGGCTGGTTCAGGACCGGCGACCTGGGGCGCGTCGACGAGGCGGGCTATGTGTACCTCGAAGGCCGCGCGAAAAACATGATCGTCACCGAGGGCGGCAAAAACGTTTACCCCGAGGAGATCGAGAACCGCTTCCAGCTCTTCGACGAAGTCGAGCAGGTTATGGTCTGCGGCTATGTCGAGGACCCCTCGACCCAGAGCGAACTCATCGAAGCGATGATCTACCCGAACGCCGAGCGCTTCAAGGCCGAAGGACAGGACAAGAGCTCCGGCATCCTCGATTGGAAAGCGGTCGAGGCGAGGCTCAAGTCCATCGTCGAGGAAGTGAATCAAAAGCTCCTGCCCTACCAGAAGATCACGAAGGTCACCGTATTGCGCGAAAAGCTCGCCGAGACGACCAAGAAGACGGTCAAGCGCTTCGCCGTGAAAAGGGGATGAACTTCGAATTTCTTTAATGGAGTATCTCCGAGAAGAAGCTCGACCGTGTCGCCGCCTCGTACTTAGCGGAAAGCCGATAAGCTGCTATAGTCTTCATCATGCCGACAGTCGAACTGCTCGCGCCTGCGGGCAATCCCGAGGCCCTGGACGCCGCGCTGGGCGAGGGTGCGGACGCCGTGTATCTGGGCGCCCGGAGTTTCAACGCGCGCATGAGGTCCGCGAACTTCGCCTACAATCAGCTCGAGGCTGCTGTGGATGTCTGCCGCAAAAAGGCGAAGAAAGTCTACGTCACGGTCAACACCGTGTTCGAACAGCGCGAGGCCGACCGCATGTGGCAGTTTTTGGGCTATCTCGAGCGCGTAGGCCCCGACGGCATCATCGTCCAGGACTTCGGGGTCGCCAAGATGGCGCGCGAGCATTTCCCCAAGCTCGCCCTGCACGCGAGCACCCAGATGAACGTCGCCTCGGCGAAGGGTGTAAACTTATTATCGCGTCACGGTTTTAAGCGCGCGGTGCTCGCGCGGGAGCTGTCGCTCGAGGAGATACGGACGATCCGCGGCTCGACCAATCTCGAGCTGGAAGTGTTCGTGCACGGCGCGCTCTGCGTCTGCGTCTCGGGCCTGTGCCTCTTTTCGAGCTACTTGGGCGGCAAGAGCGCGAACCGCGGCGCCTGCGCCCAGGCCTGCCGCCGCCTGTATTCCAACGAGTCCGGATCGGGCTATTGGTTCTCGCCGAACGACCTCGAGCTCATCGAGTATGTCCCCGATCTCATGGAGGCGGGTGTCGAGTCTTTCAAAATCGAGGGCCGCATGAAGAGCGCCGAGTACGTCGGCGCCGTGACCGCCGCCTATCGCTACATGATCGATAATTGGAAGCTCGACCGCGATCGCGCCTTGGCCAAGGCCAAGGCCATGCTGCAGTCAGACTTCGCCCGTCCCAAGACGCGGCTTTTTATCGACGGCAGGCTCGACCCGGAGTTCATCAGGCCTGATCAAGCGGGCGGCACCGGCCTTCCCCTGGGCAAGGTCCGCGAGATCCGCGCCTTGCCCGAAGGGCGATACGCCTTACTGAATAGTTTCGACGGCCTCGCGGAGGGCGATTCGGTCCGTTTTCACCGCGCCGACGATTCCTCGCGCTGGACCGCCAAGGTCCGCGACGTCAAAGAAGCTCCGAACGGTCTGTATGTGCGGGTCGACGCCGATTTCAAGCAGGGCGACCTCGTGTATCTCGTTCAGACACGGTCCATGACAAAGCGTCACCCACCCGTCCTGCCGCGCGATCTTAGCCGCTATCACGCCTTCCCGAGCCGGCAGCCGGCGCCTGATCTCCGGATCAGGGGCGTCGAATCCGCCGACCCCGCCCGCGGGCGACGCGTTGATTCATCAGATCTCCCTGATGGAATATACGCGCTCGTCCGATCGGTTTCCGATCTGCATATCCTTAACGCGGCCCGGCCGGTCAAGGCGATGATTCTGTTCGACCGAGCGAGCGCCCGGCAGCTGCGAACCGAGGAGCCGACGCTTCCGTTCAAACGGGACAACCTCGTGCTCTGGCTCGACCCCTGGTTCCCCGAATCCGATTCGGAATGGCTCAAAACCGAGCTCGAGTACTGGATCGGACGGGGCCAGCGCATCATCGCGGCCAATAACCCGGGGCATCTTGCGCTTATCCGGCAGCTGAACCCGAAGGTGGCGGAGCTCCGGTCACAGACCGAACGGCGCGGTTCTTCGAAAGATGACGCGGCCCTTACCGTTATCGCCGGCCCCTGGCTGTACGCCTTCAATCGCTGGGCGGCTGCATTCCTCCTCGGGGAGGGGGTGCGCTTCATCGTGCCGCCCCTCGAGATATCGAAGCAAAATCTGCAGAAGCTGATCGAGGGTATCCCCTCATCGACGCTGATGCCGGTGGTCTTTTCGTTCCCCGCTCTTTTCAGAACTCGTTCAGATCTCGCGGTCCGATACGATTTTTCTGAGTTTTTTGATCGTGAAGGTTCGCGGTACAGCCTCTCGTCCGCCGGCGAAGGCTCGGTCGTGACGCCCTCGCTGCCCTTCTCGCTCGTCGACCGGATCCCCTCCTTTCAGAAAGAAGGTATCGGCAAGTATATCTTCGATTTTTCCCGGGTCCGCCTTTATAAACCGTTTTATAAACAGGTGATGAAAGCGGCTGAAGAGGGTAGGCCGATCCCCGAGACGAGTCGGTTTAATTGGAAGGACGGCTTTTGGCGGGGGGATGAGGAATCGAGACCTGGGCAGGGCTGAGTCCTCCTGAAAAAACACACTCATGTATCTTTACGCGTTTTTCGGCTGGTGCTATTCTGGACTGGTTCACATATTGAAACTCTACTATTTCTATACGGTATCTGGCGGGAGAATATGAGCGAATCAGCCGGAAAGGCGCTGGATCTTCTTTTTTACTTGGCAAGGACAAACGGCGAGGTCAGCCTTGCGCGCCTGTCCCGCGAGACCGGCATGAACAAGGCGACTGCTCTGCGCTATTTGTCGGTGCTCGAGTCGCGCGGCGTGGCCGAACGACGAAACGGCGGATGGTCGCTGGGACTGGCCCTCTTCGAACTGGGCGCGCATGTTCCCATCCGCTCGATCGTTGTCGATCGGATCAGGCCTTTCCTGGAACGGCTTGCGCGCGATACGGGCGAAAGCGCCAATCTCGCCTGCCTCGCCGGAGCCAGCGCGATTTATCTGGACCGCGCCGAAGCGGACCGCAGTCTGCGGATGCGCTCCGCGCCGGGCGATCGTCTACCATTGTATTGTACGGGCGTCGGCAAGGCTATTCTGTCGCTTTTACCCGAAGAGCGGGCGCGCGCGATTCTCGGCGCCGGCCCCCTCCCGCGCATCAACGAGCGGACGATCACCGATCCTGAGGAAGTTCTGCGCGATATCGCGAAGATCCGCGAGCAAGGCTACGGCCTTGACCGCGAGGAGTACGAGACGGGATTGACCTGCATGGCGAAGCCCCTGAGGCTCCCCGGCTCCGATTTCGCGGGGGCGATCAGTGTCTCGGGTCCTACGGCCCGAATTCTCGATCCCTCGTCGCGCGACCGTTTTTTGCAGATACTGTCGCGCGCCGCAGCCGAGGCCCAGACCGCGCTGGAGGCCGCAGCCGGCGTGGACGTGGTCGTGGGTCATACTGAGCGTGGATGAAGATGGCGGGA
Source organism: uncultured Treponemataceae bacterium (assembly GCA_964540615.1). GTDB lineage: Bacteria > Spirochaetota > Spirochaetia > Treponematales > Rectinemataceae > CAZXXZ01. Next base: position 30,029 of record CAZINN010000002.1, read on the forward strand.
CGGCGTAGCGCCCCGCCGTCCCCTTTTTTGTTCAGAATGTGACCTCTGCCTCTTCGACTTTTGCGGCTTCCTCCTCGTGCTTCGCCGGCTGGCGGATCGGCTTAAACTCTACATGCTCGGCGACGATCTTTACCTTTGAGCGGGATTTGCCGTCTGAATCGTTCCACCGGTCTTGTTTCAGTCTGCCCACGACGCGTACTCCCCTTCCTTTTTTGAGATTCTGCGAGCAGGCGACGCCGAGCTTCGCCCATGCTTCCACGTCGAAGTAGGAGACTTCCTTTTCGAGCGTGTCGTTCTGCTTGTAATAGCGGTCGGTGGCCACAGTGAAGTCGCAGACCTGGGCCCCCGTGCTCGTCGTCTTGCTCTCTGGATCCCTGACGAGATTCCCTTCGAGCAGGATGGAATTGAGTGAGTTCACATACGCCTCCTTGCGCGTTTCATGCAGCGCGCACGCGTACTACGCACCCAGAGGCGCGCGGCGATTGAAGATTTCGTGTTGTTTTTTCGTTTGAAAAGGAGGCGTGGCTGGAAGGATAATGGGATCAAGTACCGTTCTACGGGGAAAAGGATTGAAGGAAAATGATCACAGGCAGGATGCGGACTATCGGGCTCGTCTTAATCGCACTCGTTTTCTCGCTGATGTCGATCAAGGCCCGGGATGTTCAGCATCTTCTTATCATTATCGCCGGTTGCGCACTGACGATCCTCGGGTTTCTCTCCTTGACTGTGACGAAGAGGATGCCGCCCTGGTCGGAGACACTGGCGCTGTATTTGTCCCTGCTTGTTCTCTTCGGTCTCATGCTGATCGACGATCGTCCGATGCTGCCTGGCATCCTTTACTTCGTGCTGATCCCGTCTACCGCGAGGATGCCGCGCACGCATAGGATCGCGGCCTGGCTCGTGACGGCGGCCGCCCTCGCTTGCGTATATCTAGTCCGGCGGCTCTACCTGTCGATCGATCCGATCGTGCCGATCTGTCAGTTCGTTTGCATCGGATGCGTCGCGGCCTTCACGGAGGCATCCTGCCGACACTATGAGGCGATGGAGGAGAACACGAAACTTCTCGAGGGCCTGATCGCCGCGCAGCGCCGGGCGGCCGCGAACGAGGCGGCGGGGCAGGGCGCCGTGATCAGGAAGAACATAGGTGAACTGATCGCCAGGGCGGCCCTCCAGGTCGAGGGGACGAGAGAGCTCTGGCCTCTCGACCAAAACCGGGCGGCTCAGCTTTTGTACAAGGCGCAGGAGACTATGCGCGCCGCGTTAAGCGCTCTGCGCGAGCATCCTTCGATAGACGAAAGCGGCGCACAGGGCTTCCCGTCTCGCGTGATCCTCGCGCATTCGAACGGGGGGGACGGCCGAGTCCTTATCGATAATAATCGCTTCCAGCTATGATTTCGAGATCGCGGCGACCGTCGGCGATACAGAAGCTTTGATCAGCGTCTGCGAACGCGAGCGCAGTGACCTGGTTTTACTCGACGAGAACTTGCCTCCCGGAGGTTGGACAGCGGCTCTCGAACGAGTCCTGTCACTGCGGTCGGACATAAGCTGCCTTATCCTTTCCTCTCTGCCCGATCGAAAACTCGAGGCCGGGGCGAGGGAGAAAGGCGCGCTCGGCGTACTTGATTACGGCGCCTCTCCCGGGGGAATTCTCGCTGTCCTCCGCGCGTCGAGGCTCGTTCCGGGGAGAGCGGGAACCGCCACAGCCGCGGGATCGGGAAGGCCCGAGTTCTCGGCGCGGGAACTACAAATACTCGGGCTTATCGCGAAGGGCTTTTCGAACAAGGAGATTTCCGAGCGTCTGTTCCTGGCCGAGGGTACGGTCAAGAATCGCGTGACATCGATTTTGCAGAAGATCGGCGCGCGCGATAGAGGCAATGCCGCACTTCGGGCTCGGGAGTTGGGACTTATCTAGGGTCCTCGGAATGTGACTCGGCCATGATCTTCCGTATATTCGGAAGGTGACTTCCTCGCCGCTATTTTCTCCGCACAGGCGACGATTCCGAGGGACGGTGTCGAGAGTTCCGACACCGTTTCCTCGCGAAGGCGACGTCGCCGGGGAGGATCGACATGACGAGAATCTTTCGCGCTATCCCGCCGCTCGCAGTTTTTGTCGCGGGCGGCCTTGCGGCGTTCGCCGCGGTCGGCTGCGCGCCGGTGAACACATCGTATACGGATCCATGGCACGATAGGCTCGCCGCGGCCGGCATCGTCGAGAAAAGCGCTGCAATCGGCGGCGTCGTGATGAACTACGCCGAGGGTCCCGACAAGGGCCCCGCCTTGCTTCTGCTCCACGCCCAGCACATGGACTGGTACAGCTACAGCCGCGTGTTGCCCGAGTTGTCAACGTGCTTTCACGTGTTCGCGGTCTCTTATCACGGGCACGGGAAGACTGCGGCGCCCGCGGATTTCATGAGCGCGACGCGAATCGGGGGCGATCTCGCCGTCTTCATCGAGACGGTCATAGGCGGGCCGGCCTACGTTACAGGCAACTCTTCCGGAGGGCTCCTGGCGACCTGGCTCGCCGCCAACAGGTCAGACCTGGTCAGGGCTGTCCTGCTCGAGGATCCACCCCTTTTCACCGCCGAGTATCCCCGCTCGAAAACCACTATCGCCTACCGAACTTTCACGACGGCTCACGAGTATCTCAAGAACAACGACGGGGAGGGCGATTTTCTCCTCTACTGGCTCGACTCGAACAAAGGTTTTATCAAGAACCGCGGCGGCCCCGGTTCACTCGAGATGCTCGTATCAAGTATCGGAAAATATCGAAGGGCGAACCCCGGGCGGCCGGTCGAACTCAATTTCCTTCCTGACATCCTCAGGCTCTTCGTCCGCGGCATGAATTGCTACGATCCATGTTTCGGCGACGCCTTCTACGACGGTCGTTGGAACGAAGGCTTCAATCACGCCGATGCCCTCGAGCGCATCACATGCCCGGTCCTTCTTCTCCACGCGGACTTCGATACCCTCGAAGACGGTACGCTGAACGGCGCCATGAACCAGGCCGACGCCGACCGGGCCGTCTCCCTCCTGGCTCATTGCGAATATGTCAGAATCCGTGCGGCCCATACCGTGCACATCGACAAGCCGGAGGTCTTCATCGGGCTCGCAAAGTCGTTTTTCTTGGGGGGATGAAGGGGCGGAGCCATCGCCGCGTCTGCGGATCCGCCGGCCCGGCGCTTGCCCTGCTTATTACAAGGGAAGGGGCTCGCCTTGCCCCGCGCTCTCGGGTTATAAATCCTCAGAATAAACAGATGAACGGAGGACCTATGGGCGAACTGGACCTGGTCATGGGGATCGACTCGAGTACGCAGAGTACCTCGGCGGTGGTGTTGAATCGGAAGACCTTCGAGACGGTCGCAGACGTGAAAATCAAGTATCGGGACGACCCGCGGCTGGCCAAGTACGGCCTCACGGACGGCGCGCCGATTCTCCCCCCGAGGGAGACAGGCGAGGCCGATCAGCCCGCGACTCTGTTTCTCGACGCGCTCGAGGCGCTTTTGTCCGATATCGGCCCCGCGGTGCTGGGGCGCGTCGCCGCGATCAATCTTTCGGCCCAGCAGCACGGCCAGGTCTTGGTCGGGGCCGAGGGCGTCAAGGCCGTCGCCGCCCTGCGCGGGAGCGGATGCGGCGCGAAAGGGAAGCCTTCCCTCGCCGCGTTGATCGGTCCAGGTCTCGCCTACGACCGCGCCCCGATTTGGATGAGCACTAATACGACGGTCGAGGCCGAGGAAATCCGCGCCTCGCTCGGCGGACGCGAGGCGGTGACCGCGCGATCCGGTTCGGATTCCCCTTTGCGCTTTTCCGGCGCGGTTTTGCGCCGTGTCGCCAAGCGTTTTCCCGAGGTCTATGCGCGCACGACCCGCGCCCACCTCATCTCCTCCTTTCTGCCCGGCGTGCTCGCCGGCGATCCCGACGCGCCCATCGACTGGGGCAACGGTTCGGGCACGAGCCTCATGGATTGGTCCGGGCGGAAGTGGGACAAAGACCTCATAGCCGCCGTCTCCGCAGGTCTTCCCGGCGGGGCCGAGGGGCTGTCTTCGCGCCTGCCGAAGCTCGTGCATCCTTTGACGATAATCGGCAGGGCCGCAGCGTATTTCGTCGAGCGCTACGGTCTTTCGCCCGACTGCGCCATTGTCGCGGGCTCGGGCGACAACCCGCAGAGCAAAGTACTGGCGAACGGGGCCCTCCTTTCCTTGGGCACGAGCTTCGTTTTCATGGTCGAGGGCTCGAAGCCGCATGTCATGGCCAACGCGATGTACGACGGATTGGGCAGACCCTTCCTTTTCGGCGTGCGGCAGAACGGCGCGCTCGCCCTCGAGGCGGTCGCTATAGCGCACGGCCTGCGGCCCGACGATTTTCCGCCGACCGAGAAGGCGCTGGCTTCGGTCGCTCCGGGCTCGACGGCCGTCCGCGCCGTGCATCTCGATCCCGAGATCCTGCCGCCCGCGCCCGCAGGCACTCCGCCTTCCTTGGGCAGTTTTGAAAAAGATTACTGCGCGGCGGTCGATTCGGGGCTCGGCCTTCTCGCCGTGGCCTCGGAGCCCTTCGCCGGGAAGATAAACGAGATCGCCGTGACCGGCGGCGCCGCGAGAAGCCCGGGCATCATGGCGAGGATCGCTGCTATCTGGGGTGTTCCCGCCACGCCGATCGCGAACGCCGGAGCCTCGGCCGGTGCTGCCGTCGCCGCAGCCTGCGCCCTGGTGAGCGAGTCCGAGCGGGAGGCCCTGGCCGCGCAGGGCCGAGCGGTGGCAGCGCGGCCCGGGAAGACGGTCCAGCCCGATCCGGCCGCCGTGCAGGCCTATCGGGGGCCGGGCGGCTTTTTGGATAAGCTCAGAGCGACACTAAAGAAGTAAGACAATAAGGAAGCTCAAAACCCGCTTGGTTTTTTGCTTCCCTGTAGTTCCTCGAAGCGTGTTGCGATTGTATCTGATTTTCTAATCGATAGTTAGAGAATCGAGTCGCTGGCTGTATCGATCTGCAACAAGCTTCGAGGCACTCTCTGGACAACAAATTCGATCAGCGGGCCCCCCGTCTTGGCGGCACAAAGCCGGGCGCCATCCACCTCGCCCGCTGGGAGCCATGTCCCACAGCTTCAAGCTGAAGGATTGACCGCGAGGGACAGATATTGAAACATCGCATACACTGTTCGCAGGATGCGGTCCAGCTAGGCCTCGATGTTCCCTCGGTCCCGGCGGCTTTCATCTCGATGGCGCCCAGAGGGCAGGTTCGGGCGCAGAGGCCGCAGCCCGTGCACGAGGGAGCGACTCGGTACATCTTCCACATGCGTTTGACGCCGCGCTTGAATCCTGCGCGCAAAAGACGCGAGCCGAGGGGGCCGAATGTGCTCAGGCTGAGCGGTTTCGAATAGCGTTCGCCCGAGAGAAACGCCTGCACCGCCGTTCTGGCTTTTCGCTCTCCTGCGGAGACGATATTCGAGGCCTCATCGCCTGAGGGCACGATCGAAAATGTTCCCCAATTGTTCGGCATGTATACGAGATCGGCGTAGACAGGATCGTAACCTTTCATCCTGAGGATACGAGAGGCTTCGATGAGAGCCCAACCGCAGTCGTCGGGGGCGCCGCCGGTGACGAGTATAAGGGAGGGAATTCCCGCCGCATCGTTTCCGCCGCCCGGAGCATGACCGCGATGCGGCAGGGACGAAAGCCAGCGCCGCACAACGCGCGGAATGTCGAGTGAGTACACGGGGAATACGAAACAGGCGGCCTCCGCGCGATCCAGGGGCGGCGTTCCAGCGGGATGATCAGCTTCCGCGATCGGCGCTATGTCGGTCTTCCATTCTTTTTCATCGAAGGCGGCGGCGCAGGTCTTCGCGATAAACCAGGAATTGCCCGTGCCCGTAAAGTAGCGGATGGATATGGAGTCAGCTTTGATCATAGGAACTCCTCGTGTCATTGATTGTATAAAGGGAACAGGTCGGGAACCACCCTGTCTTGACGATGTTCCGCCGTCGGGGTATTCTCTAAGAGCAGTATGAAGATAACGGCACAGGGCGCCCTCGGCGCCGCGATCGGAAACGTAGTCCTCGTCGTAGTAGTACTCGGGTCAAGCCCGTGGTGCGTCCCGACGAGGCCGTAAACCGAGCGCTGTAGAGCGATCGATATCAGAAGGCCCCCGCGGCGACGCCGCGGGGGCCTTTTTTATTCGTCGCGAAAGGGGAGTATCATGAAAGAAACCGGAGCAAGAATCATTGTCGAGCTTTTGAAGCGCGAGGGTGTCGATGTCGTCGCGGGTATACCCGGCGGGTCGAACCTTCCTCTCTATGACGCGCTGTACGGTTCGGGGATACGACATGTACTCGCCCGGCACGAGCAGGGCGCGGGCTTTATAGCCCAAGGCATGTCACGCAGCACCGGCCGCTGCGCCGTCTGTCTGGCCACATCGGGTCCCGGCGCGACGAACCTTTTGACCGCCCTGGCGGACGCGAAGCTCGATTCAGTGCCCATCGTCGCCATAACAGGACAGGTTCCGAGTTCCCTGCTCGGCACCGACGCCTTCCAGGAAGTGGACACCTACGGCATGAGCCTGCCGATCGTGAAACATTCGTATCTTGTTTATTCGGCTGCTGATCTTCTGAAAATTGTACCCGAAGCCTTCCGCATCGCGCGCGCGGGCAGGCCCGGCCCTGTGCTCATCGATGTCCCGAAGAACGTCCAGCTCGAGCTCGTCGAGTTCGAGTCCTGGCCCGATCCCTCACGCCCCGATCCTCCCACGCCGATCTCGACCGAAGAGGCCCGTCTCGCGGCGAAGATGATCGACGAATCGGAGCGGCCCTTTATCTATTTCGGCGGCGGCGTCGCGGCGGCTCTCGCCCATGAAGAGCTGGCCGAGCTGACGCGAAAAGCCGAAATCCCCTCGGCCGCGACCCTCATGGGCCTTGGCTGTCTGTCATCCGATCATCCCTTGTACCTGGGCATGATCGGTATGCACGGCAGCAGGGCGGTGAACGAACTCGTCGAGCGGGCCGATCTTCTTATAGCTGTTGGCGCGCGCTTCGACGACCGCGCCACCGGAGATATACGGCGCTTCGCGCGATGTGCGCGCACCATCCACATCGACGCCGACGCCGCGGAGATCAACAAGATACGGAAGGCCGATCTCGGGATCAAGGCCGACGCCCGCTCGGCTCTCAGTGCGATAGCCGGTTTTGTCCACGAACGGAAAGGAACTCGTTGGGCCGAAGAGGTGAAATCGATGAGCTTATTATATTCTATTAACGAGCCTCGATCCGATTCTCATCCGCGGGCTATTATCAGATCCATCGCCCGGGCCGCAGGACCTGATGCCATCGTCACGACCGATGTCGGTCAGCACCAGATGTGGGCCGCCCAATCCTATCCGGTCCCTCGTCCGCGTTCCTTCCTGACCTCGGGCGGCCTGGGGACCATGGGCTTCGGCCTGCCCGCGGCGATCGGAGCGGCGCTCGCCAACCCCGGGCGGCGGGTGCTCTGCATCACGGGTGACGGGTCGCTGCTTATGAATGTGCAGGAGCTGGCGACCTTGACCGAACTCGATCTCGATGTCACGATCGTTGTTTTCGACAACGGAAGTCTGGGTTTGGTGCGGCAGCAACAGGAACTTTTTTATGGAAGGCGATACTCAGCCTCGCTCTTCGAGGCGCGCGTGGATTTCGCGGCTGTCGCGCGGGGCTTCGGGCTGCGGGCGGAATCTATTCTTGCAGGCGGTGACATTACCGACGCGATCGATCGATCGATGCGTGGAAGAGGGCCGCGTCTTCTGTGCATCGGGATATGCGCCGAAACGAAGGTTCTGCCGATGGTTCCGCCGGGAGGAGCCAATGCCGAGCCCATTCAGGAAGAGGAGACTGTGTTCGAGACCGTGGCCGGATGTGATACCTAGAGCGGCCGTGTCGACGAATTGAGCCGATCGGCGAAGTCGGTTACTTTTGGAATCGGCATTGGAGTTCACGCCAGGGGGACACTCGGGTATGAGGCGCGTCGCATGGATCAGCGGAACTATTCTGACGATGGACCGTTTCCGCCCTCGGGCCACGGCCTTGCTCGTCCGAGGCGATACGATCGAGTCCGTCGGATCGGATCACGATGTGCTCGAGCGGGCCGGCGGCGATGTGGAGATACGATCTCTCGGCGGAAAGGCGGTGGTGCCGGGCTTCAACGACAATCACGTCCACCTCGTTCACCTGGGGGACCACGCGCTCGCGCCCGACCTCGGCGGTCTTTCGGCCTCGGAGATCGTCGAGCTCTTGCGCGCAACGTATCCCCATCCCGAGCCCGGCGAGCTGATCCGCGCCTTCAACTGGGATTACCCCGCCTGTCCCGATCCGCGCAAAGAGCCGTTGGACGCCGCTTTCCCCCATAACCCCGTCGTCTTAAGCCAATACGGAGGTCACGGTCAATGGCTGAACAGCGCCGCTCTGCGGCTCATCGGTATAGACCGAAGTCATGGGCCGCGCGCTGGCTCTGTTCTGCGCGGTCCGGACGGAGAGCCGACAGGAATCGTCCGGGACCTCGGCGAGACGAAACTCTCGCGCATGCGCAGCCGGGCCCTCTACTACGACGCGCGACAGCTTGAACGGCGGATCGATATCGCTTTGAAAAGCTTCGCATCGCTCGGCGTAACGTCGATCCAGGATAATGCCTGGTACTATCCCGAGCTTATGAACTTGCGCGCCCGCTTCCGGCGAGGCTGCCTGAGCGCACGCGTCTGTTGTTGGACCCTCGGCCGCAAGCCTCGGGCGCGGGCGGCCATGGACGCGGCCTTCGCCCTCGGCCTGGGCGTCCCCGATTGGATCAGTCCCGGCCCGGTCAAGTATTTCCTCGACGGCAGCTTCTCGTCGCGCAACGCATGCCTCTCCGAGCCGTTTTTGGACGCGCAGGGCGCTCCGCTCTGTCCCGAACCGCCTTCGCCGAGGGCCGAGCTTGCATTTCTCGCGCGGCGGGGCCGCCAGGGGGCCTTCCACGCCATAGGGGACAGGGCGGTCGAAATTTTCCTCGACGCCTACGAGGAAGTGAGTGCGCGTTATCCGAACTTGAAACAGCAAAGAATCAGAATAGAACACGCACAGCTTATACAGCCGAAGGACATCGAACGTATCGCGCGTCTGGGGGTCCTGGTCGCGGCCCAGCCTTCCGCCCTCGGAACGCCTGAAAAGGACGAGCGTATCCTCGGCCGCGAACGGGCGCGGCGCGCCTATCCGTACCGCTCGCTCATCGACGCGGGCGTGCGTCTGTCCTTCGGCTCGGACGCCCCCGGCGAGGCGGTATATGACCCTTTAAGGCTGATTTCAATGGCCGTAAACCGTGAAAGCAATGAATGTATAACTCCGGAGGAAGCGCTCCGCTGTTATACCGAGGGGGGCGCCTACGCCGAATTCGCTGAGGAGCGCAAGGGTGTTCTCGCCGTCGGAATGTCCGCGGATTTCGCGGTGCTCTCTGATGATCCGACGGCGGTTCCGCCCGACCGCATCGCCGATATCCGCGTCGAGGAGACTGTCGTCGGCGGAAAAACCCTGTACCGCCGTCCGGCCTAGCCTGACTTCGAGCCGCGCCTCGTGTTTTCTTGCCGCCTCTTAACAGCTTGATGGCAAGCATCGAGTTTGTCATCAACCTGCTAGAGCTTCATCTCGTAGATGCGGTACTTGCGGTAGGGCTTTCCGCCGAGCTTGACGGCCGAGTTGGTCATGGCGATGTTGTCCTCCTCGACCCAGGACATTTCGGCGCCGAAATAGCCCTTGGGCACGCCCCGCTTGTAGCTGTGGTAGTACATGGCGAGGTCGATACCGCGGTTGCGGTAATCCCTGTGCACGCCCATGCTGAGCACGCGGATAAGGTGAATATTTTTTCGCGCGGCGAGTATCTTGAATATGCCGAAGGGCAGAAGCCGGCCGCGCGCCTGCTTGAGCGCGATGTTCATGTCGGGAAGGGCGAAGGATGCGCCGACGAGCCTGCCGTCGACTTCTACGAAGAAGACGATGTCGGGGTCGAGCGCGGTCTTCAGGTCCTTGGCGAGCAGCATCACCTCGTCGTCGGTCATTGGAGTGTAGATCGAGTTGACCTGTTCGAAGTGGTTGTACAATTCGATGAAGCGCTTGACTTCGCCGGCGTAGTTCCGCATGTCGATGGGACGCAGCTTGAAACGACCGCGCTCCTCGATCCGGGGCATGATGCGTTCGAGGCGTTCAGGTATTTCGGGGCTGTCGAGAAGCCAGGCGACGAGGTCCTTCCATTTTGTATTGCCCGAAGACGAGATGAGCATGTCGTAATACGAGGGGTTGTAGGCCATCATGACGACCGGCGGGCCGTCGAAGCCTTCGATGAGCGTTCCGACCACATCGTTGGCGCTCGGGTTCATGGGGCCGATGAGACGGACGCACCGCTTCTCGCGGGCCCACTCGGCGGCGGCCGCGAAAAGAGCGCGCGCGACAGCGATGTCGTAGACACATTCGAACCAACCCCAGGCTGCGGCCCGCTCACCATGGGTCTTTTCCCAGAGATCGTCGCGTATCGCCACAATGCGGCCGAGCGCCCGCCCCCGCCCGTCGCGCGCCAAAAAGATCGAGCGCTCGGCGTGCTTCCAGAAGGGATGCCTGCGGGTATCGAGCTTCGTCTTCTCGTCGATCCTGAGCGGAGCCACCCAGTTGGGGTCTCGGCGATAGATCGTGTACGGCAGATCGATAAATTCCCGGCTCACCTTCGCCGAATCTGATCGCTCAACGCTGATGGACATGGGCTGCGCTCCTCGGGCATCCAGGGTAGATGCCTCGTCGGATCGCTGTCAAGCCGCGGAGGGGTCTATGAGATTCCGCAAAGAAGATGGCGTCTTGCCGATCACAGTTTAAACGACGCGAAGACGCCGCCGCCGAAATAGTACGACTCGAGACTCTCGATCTCGCCTGAGGCCGCGATGGAGAGCGTCACCGGCGCCGAGGGGGCGTGCCAGCGCAACTCGACTCCGAGCGGCACGGGCGGCCTGATCGCTACACCTGAACCGAAGGGTTCGCTGCGGAGGGCGCTCGAAAAGCCGAGTGTCATCGATCTGCCGACCGATGCCTCGATCCCGAGCCTGAGGTAGGCCCAGGCGAAGAGACCCGGCGTGGACCAGGTCTGCGGCTGACGCGCCCAGTAGGGATAGTAACCCGAGATTTCGATCTCGGGCGTGACAAAGAGTCTTGAATGTTCGAAGCCGAGTTCGAGAGGAAGACCCATCGAGAAGCCGCTATAGCGTGTCGCGCCGTCCCAGGAGGGCAGTACATCCCCCGCCTCTTCGTCGATGAACGAGGCGAATGTGGCTTTTGCATAGAATGCCGCGGCGTTCCGATTTCCCGGCTTTTGCAGTGGAAGTTTGAGGGCGATCGAGTAGGATGCCGAGTTCGCGATGGGATCGCCGGGCCACAAAACTGCCATCGCGGAGTTGTCGAGCTCGAGGCTTGAGGATTTGAGAGGAATGCCGACCCGTATTCCCCATTCGACCGTCCCGAGCCCCGCCATGATCGAACCCTCGGGGCTGAGATGAAAAAGAAAACCGGCGTTTGTCTCAAGGCGGCCCGCATCGAGACAGCGGGCGTCGGGGGCGAAGAGGGCGCCCGAAACTCCATTGTGCAGAACAGCCGAGCGCGAAAAGCGATTAGGCACGAGCTGGACCCTCGCTTCGGCCCGATCCGTCGCGTATTCGTCCTGCGCTTCGATGCGTATGGTGTATTCTCCATAGCCGAGTATCTGTCCATCGTCGCCGCGGCCGTCCCAGAAGACTTCGGTCGATCGCTGTGCGAGCTTCAGGGTGTCCAATCTTCTCACTTCCTGAGCGGAATCGTTCAGCACGATCACCGAAGCCTCGCCCGGCGCGGTTACTTCTATTCTGATCGCACAGGAGCCGAGATGCCCGGGATCTCTCGGATCGAAGACGGAGGGCAGGGTCTTTGTGGAAACAATCCTGAAGGCCGCAGGGTACTGCGTGACATTCAGGTGAGTATCGGTGTTCGTGAAGATATCGATATCAGCCTCGAAATCCTCGTACCCGAATTTGCTGACTTTGATCTGATGGCTGCCGATGGGAAGCGAAAGCGTCGTTCCCCACTGCAGCGCCCCGTCGACATAGACCGAAGCACCGCTTTCCAGATTGTCCAGGATGAGCCTGCCTTTCGGCAGGGCGCTCTCGTGGCTTATCCAAACAAAGACATGCGTGGAATCGTTGTCGGGCTTCGAGGGAGTTTCCTGACTTGGTTCGCTTTGACTGGGTTTGTTCGTCCGTGCGGCGGTCGATTCCGAAGACGCGGAGTTCGAGTAGGCCGAACCCGAGGACGTCGCGCAGGCGCCGAGTAGAAAAACGATGGAGGCGAGACCCGAGAGCATGATAAGGCGAGATGGTTTCATACGCATATACTTTACAACACGCGGCCTTGCTTGTCCGAGTACAGGATCCGCCAGCCTCGTTTTTCTGCCTCGCGCCTGAGTCGGGCGTCGGGATCGACCGCTACCGGGGCGCCGACTTCCAAGAGAAGCGGAAGATCATGGATCGAGTCCGAATAGAATGAGCAGTTGGCGAGCGAAATGCCCCGCTCGGCCGCGAAGGTCTTCGCCTCGTCTCGCTTTTTCGCACCGAACATGGTCCGCGCAAGCCTTCCCGTGCAACGATCGTTTTCGTATTCGAGACTGCTCGCGATAAGTTTGTCCGCGCCGATCGCTCGGGCGAGCGGTTCGACGATGAAGTCGAGCGACGAGGTCGCGAGGACGATGAGATTCCCCTCGGTCTTGAGCGATTCGATGAGCCGAAGCAGGACTGGCCTGAGCGTCGAGCGGATTCGCTGTTCAAAGACTTCCTCGGCGATTCTTTCGAGTTCCCGCCGCTCGATGCCGCGTATGATCGGAAACTCACCCTCGAAGAGCGATGTCCCTCCGCTTCCAAGGCGGTACAGAAGATAGTTCACCGGTATGATCGCGAGATGTCTGAGTTTCAGGATGCCGCGACGGACGGCGGCCTCGGCGAAGCGCCTGCCGGTCGAACCCGAGGTGATCGTGTGATCGACATCGAAGAAATGAATGACGGCCGACATGCTCAGGCATCCATCCGTATGAGGTGTTTGGGAGGCGCAGAGGGGGCTGCGTAGACGCCTCGATATGGTTCGGGGAGAAGCGCGGCTATTTCGCGCATGATTTCGTCGGCTGCTTCGATTCTCATGGATTTGCTTTCGCCGGGGCCGGGATCGCGGAGTCGGTACATCGGGCCGACGCGGAAATGCACCTCGGTGCGCCGTCCCCGCCTGAGATTGCGCCAGAAGGATTCGCCGCCGTACTGCGCGATCGGAAGGAGCGGCGCACCGCTCCGCAGGGCGATCGAGACGATGCCTGCGTGACCCCGGCCCAGCACGCCCGAGTGGCTCCGAGTTCCTTCTGGCATTATATTCAGGATTTTTCCTCGTCCGAGAGCCTCGACCGCGAGACGGATCGAGCCGATATCGTTGCCGCCGCGGTATACGGGAACGCATTCCCATGCCCGCGCGAGTGCTCCGAGGATCGGTTTCCCCCAGGTCTCAGCTTTTGCGAAACCCGAAATATCACGCGGATACAGGCGGCCGTAAAGGAGGGGCGCTTCGAGAAAATTGATGTGATTCATCGCAATGATGAGCGGCCCCTTTTTAGGGACCTTTGACAGCTCATCGGCTTCGACTTTGCATAGGAGGCCGAGGACGGTTTTGATAAGGGGCGCGATATAGCGAGCGATAGTCTTCATGATCGATCTTCAGCCGAGCCTCCGGCGGCGGGTTCGCAGAGAATCTGGACCCGCGACGGCAGGCATTCCACAACGATCGAGGAGCCGTCGGTGCAGATGGTCTCGCCGTCGGCGTGGACCACGAGACCGCCGTTCGGAGCTGTTATCGAATAACGCGCGGCGCGTCCCGTTCTGATTTTGCGGCTTTTCGCCTGAGTCCCCGTGGCGTAGCGGGCGATAAGGCCGATCATCTCGCGCCGTTTGCAGCGCTCGGCCATGCAGAGGTCGAAAAGGCCGTCGTGATTGTCGGAATCGGGGGCCATGAAAAAGGTTCCGCCCATGCGTTTTCCGTTCATTATCGATATTTGATGGCTTTGCTGTTCGAGCGGAACACCGTCCTCTTCGAGGCGGACAAGGGGCGCCTCGGGATACATAGCGAAGGTTTTGAACGCGCCTATCACGTATGCCATGAAGCCGTGGACATGCTTGAGCTTGGCCGCCTCCAGGCCGACGATCGTGTCGAATCCGACGCCGATGCCGTTGCCGAAATATCTCCCCATCGGGTAATCGCCGCCCGTTATCCTGCCCACATCCATCGGCCGCGCTGAGCGCGAGGCGATTACGTCGACACAGCGCTCAAGATCCGAGGGGACGTCGGCGCCGTAGGCGAAGTCGTTCCCCCGGCCTAGTGCAAGCACTCCCATGAGCGGCAGGCGCTCGCCGCGTTCGCGCGCGAGCATAAGGCCGTTGAGCACTTCGTTGACCGTGCCGTCGCCGCCTGCCGCCACCACCACATCATAGCCCGCCCGGCCGGCGTCGCGCGCGAGCTCGGCGGCGTGCCAGACGCCCTGTGTGACACGGAGCTCGTAGTCTATGCCCCGCTCCTTAAAGAGCGACTCGATCTTCGGGATTTGCTGTGAAGCCCTCCCCTTGGCCGCGATCGGATTCAATATGATAATGTGTTTATATGATTTCATATTGCGAAAAGTATACTCGATCGGAGCGGACTCCGAAAGACATTCCACCCATGTACAGCGGCGGCCCCCGTTGTCGCGGAACTTTGCAGTACCGCAGGAGGAGTCGTTTTTTTTCGATACGAGGCTCAATGTCTTGTACTCGGGCTCGATGCGAGATACCATACGTACGAACCAAACCCAATAAGCCGCACGCGCGGACGGGGAGGAATCATGCTGGAATTCCTTGAACAGGGCGGTCTGGTGCTGTGGATTCTCATGGCATTGATGGCCCTGACCATCTGCCTCATCATCGAACGACTTTTATATTTCAAGAAAATAACGGTCGACGAGGCCAAGCTGTATAAGCGCGTGAAGGTCACGATAGAGAAGGGGCACATCGAGGAGGCCCTGGCGATCTGCGAGCAGAACATGTCGCCCTTCGCGGCCCTGCTCAAGACGGGAATCGAGAACCGCGACTACCCGCGCACCATTCAGAAAGAATTTCTCGAGGACGCGGCGGCACAGGAGGAGCCTCGGCTCGAAAAAAACATCGCCACCATCGGAACGATCGCCAACATCGCCCCCCTCATCGGCCTCATGGGCACGGTCATCGGGACCATGCGTTCTTTAGGCGTTCTGGGGAAATTCGGCGCGATCAGCGATCCTTCAGTGCTCGCGAGCGGCCTGTCAGAGGCCCTCATCAACACCGTCGGCGGCATCATCGTCGCTGTGTTCGCGGTCATCTTTCACAACTACCTGACGAACAAGGTCAACAACCTCATTCTCAAACTCGAGGGCCAGGTCAACACGCTCATTCTCATGATCAACAAGAGCAAGACCGCCTGGTCCGGCGAAGAGAGGAGAACGAGGCCATGAGGAAGCGCCGGAGGCTCGAGCCCGTCGCGAGCGTGAATCTCATCCCGCTCATCGACGTGCTGCTCCTCATCATCATCTTCTTCATGGTCACGACGACCTTCAAGCTCTCGCCGGGCATACAGCTCGATCTGCCGACATCGACGACATCGAAAGATGTTTCCAGTTCAGTGTTGCGTATCATCGCGGTGTCTGAATCCGAGATTTATGTCGATAAGGCGCGGACGGATCTCGACCGCCTCCCTGATCTTCTGCGTCAAAGGACGGGCTCGGGCGATCCGGCGGGGCTTAAAGCCACCGTCGAGGGCGACAGGACGGCCACGTACCAGCTCATGGTCTCGGTGCTCGACGCGCTCAGAAAGAGCGGGATCGAGTCCGTCGGCCTGCGCACAAGGGTGGGCCAGGGGGCGCCGTGACAACGCCGTGGAGACGGGCGCAGGACCGTAAGCGCACCCTTGTCGCAGCGGCCTCGACCGGCGGGATCTACGTTTTTGCCTTTGTGGTCTTTTGGGCGGCCGGACTTCTTTCACCGGGACAGCTCTCCGACCATGCGGGGATCATCGTCGTGGATCTCGGCGGCACCGAGGGAGCCTCGGGCGACATACCCCTGGGCCTGCCCAACGCCCCCGATAGGCCGCCGGACGCGGAGCCGGGCGCCGCGCCCCTGCCGGCGCAAGCCACGGAAGAGCCGCCCCCTGCGGCGGAGGAACCCGCCGCGAAGGCCGCGATACCTGAGCCAGCGCCGGTAAAAACGGCTCCCGCGCCGGTAAAGACCACTCCGGCGCCGAAACCCGCCGCGCCCAAGACGGCGCCTAAAACAGCCAAGACCATCCCCGATGCGGCCGCAAAAACCGAAGAAGTTCCCCCGGGCCCGACCGCCGAAGAAATCGCGGCCCAGAAAGCCTACGAAGAGGCGCTCGCCAAGGCCAACGCGGCAGCGAGCGCCGCCGCGGCCGCGCGCAGTTCCGGCGCGACGACGACCAAGAAATTCGGCAGCGGCAGCGCTGGATCTCCCGTGGCCTCGGGCGGGGGTACCGGAACTACACCGGGGGTGGCCGGCGGTACGGGAACGGTGACGTATAAGGGCATCGAGATGGGCAATGCGCTCTCGACGACCTTCGGCGCCTCTGAAGGCGATGTCGGCCGCAACCTTTATGTCCCTATTTATTCTTTCATGCCCCTGCCTGAGCATGTCGACGATGCCATTTACCAAAAGGTTGCGGCGAAGAGCGCCTTTGAGATGATTTACCAAAAAACAGGTACGAGCTGGACACTCAAATCCGCGGTACCGATTGCCCAGCGGGATTCATATTGGAAGATATTGGAAGACGCGGGCTACGACCCTGCCAAGGCCGATTACAAGGCGGGGAAGAGACTCAAGCCCGTCAAACTCGAGTACGCAGTCGGCCCTGTTCCCAAGGGCGCGAAGAGCGCCGAACTCATCGATGTCCGTTTGGTCTCGTCCTCAGGCTCGAAGGAGATCGACGAGGCCGTGCTCTTCGGGTTCAGACAGTCGGCGTTCTTTAACAAGACCGGTAATGCGGTTTCGGGCACTTTTGTGTATTCATTTGATTAGTGCGGACTTCCTCGAAGCTTGTGGGGAAACCTCGCCGAGATAACCGGTTTACATTTCGGTAGGTACGAGTAGGCCGTTCGCAACAAGGTTCGAGGAACTTCCTACAGTATATCAGCAAAAAACCCTATTTATTCTCTCTCTCAACGGTATATAGTTGATCCACGGTAATCAGTGATGGAGGTCCTCCGTGAAGAAAGCAACCTTTTCCTTTATTGTTATCGCTCTTATTGTCTGTGGTTGTCAGTCGACGGGCGGGCCGGAGCCGACGCCACCCCCTTCGCAGCCGACCGCGGCCCCGGCGCCGAAGCCCGCACCCAAGGCCGACAAGCTCTGCGCCCTCACCTTCGATGACGGACCGAGCGCGGCCCAGACCCCCCTCGTTTTGGATAGGCTTGAAAAATACGGTGTCGTTGCGACGTTTTTCCTGGTCGGGCAGAACATTGGTCCTTCGACCAAGGCGGTCATCGACCGTATGATCGCCGACGGTTGCGAGATCGGCAACCACTCGTGGAGCTATTCCGCTCTCAATTCCTCGAGCGCCGATGCTGTCAAGGATTCGGTCGAGAGGACGAGCGCGATTATCAAAGAGTATACCGGCAAGGAGCCGGCGTTTTTCCGCGCACCCAATCTCGCGGCCTCGACGACTATGTACGACGTTATCGGACTTCCCTTCGCCTCGGGCGTGCTCGGTATGGACTGGGCCGGCTGCAACACCGACGCGGCCGCGCGCGCGCAGAATGTCCTCAACGGTATGCGAGACGGAGCGATCATACTTCTGCACGATGTCCAGCCCGAGCCTCATCCGACGCCCGAGGCCCTCGATATCCTCATCCCGGAGCTTAAAAAGCAAGGGTATGAATTCGTCACGTTGAGTGAGCTTTTTGCACGGAAGGGCATCGATCCTAAATCGAAGAAGTATCAGATGTGGACCTATGCCGAGTGAGTTGCAGCGAAATAGTAATTCATAATAAAGAAAAAGTTGGTCTTTGAAATTACGGGTAGAGGCATAAGCCTAAACCCGCAATTTACTTAAATACCGATCGAGGCCATGAGGTCTACGCGGAAAACTCCTTGAGTGAAGTTCGCGAGCGGGGTGATGTAGTCAAGCTTGATTTTGAAGGCTGTTTTGAGATCGCCCACTTCCCGTTGAAAGACGCTCGCGTAGAGCCCCAGGCCGGCGATCGGGCCGGTCGATGGGACGCCGGCGGTCTTCTGGCCGATAGTTGTCGTTATGCCGATCCTCTGAGTGAGGTCATAGGCGATCCCGAAAAGACGGTAATCGCCGTAATTGGCATCGCCGTCCACATACGAGATGCAAACCTGGAAGTTTTCCGCGACGCCGAGCCCGAGGGTGAAGTTGAGCCCTGTCCCGATATCGCTTTGATTGAGGTTATAGCCGACGCCATAGCCGTTCTCGATAGTGATGATGGGATCACCACCCTTGCCCGCCTGTGCGCTGACGACTATGCAGAAAAGGGAGAACAAAGCAATAAAAGCAATTACTCGCTTTGCGTTCATGGATGCTCCTTGCTTAATAGCCGAGAGAGGTGGAGACCGCGACAAAGATATCTCCCATATCAATACCGTCGTCGGTATTGAAAAGATATCCGAGCTTGACCTTGAGAGAATTCGCAAAAGAAGTATCGGACTTTGATTTTAGAATATTATAGAAGGCGCATGCGCCGGTGCCGACGCCGGCGCCCGCGCTGCTGGAACCGACGTACAGATCGAAGCCGATGGCTGGAGTAAGATAGTACGCGGCGCGGAGCGCCGTATAAACTCTATTCGTGGTTGCGATACTGGCGACGCCGAGCGCGAAGTTGTCCGCCACCGTGATGTTGAACCCGAAATTCCTACCCGCGATGGCGCCGTTCGAGAGCAAACTGTAACCGCTCACCATGCCGATATCGATGCAGAAAAGCTTTGCGTCTGCATTGGTTGAAGCGGCTTGCGCTGCAAGGCCGGCCGAGGCGACAAGCGCCATGGCCACTACGAGGGCGATGAACTTGCTGTTCCGAGACATAGTTCCTCCTAACGTTATTTCTTTGTCCATTACATGGACGGAAATAAATGTAGCACATCCTCATACAGCCTGTCAGCGATCATCGGCATTATTCTGTGTCTCCTCGGCGAGGGGAGACAGGCAGAACGGCGAAGGAACATTTTTTGCAGATGAATAACGAAATTGTTATTCCCTCGAAAAATTAAAACGCACTGCGGGCAGAGGATTCAGGCGCTTATAGGAATGATTTGATCCAAGTGAATCTCCTTGAATTGTTTCGACAGCTGGGGGGAGAGCGCGACGATTTTCATGCCGCCGCCGGCCTGATCGAAATGCTTGAAAAAGGCCAAAAGCTTCCCGATGCCCGCGCTCGTGATCGACGGGACCTCGGCCAGGTCGAACTCGGCGTACCTGAGGCTTGGGTCCCGGGCGAGCTCGGCGAATTTCGTGCTCAGTTCCGAGCCGCCCGCCGTATCGATCGCTCCGAGTATGGTTACACGAACCTTGTCCTGTTCGATAGCGATGTCGAGATCCATCTCATTCCTCCTCGGCTGTTTCACGAACTCTATAAGGCCGAATGATCGTACGCTGTCTCATCGATCCAGGCCTTGATTGCGTCGACAACCTGTCCCCCACGTTTACCGCCCAGAGGGTCGTGCCGCTCCCGTGGAAAACTTGTAAATCGAAAGTTTTTGAGCGGCAGGGAAGCCGCGGTTTCCTTAAGTCGTTCGAAGGGAACGAGCGGATCGGCCTCTCCGACAAAGAAGGCCGCTTTGCGCCCTTCGAGGAATCCCGGATCGCCGAGCATGTCCTTGACATTGCGGTCGAGGTCGGCCGCCAACTTGCTCGGCATAGAATACGCGAAACGCGGATCGGCGGCGATCCGCGCGCGATGCTCTTCGTCCTCGGCCAGCAATTCGGGGGATGCATCGACGGGGACGCCGAAGAAAAGCGGCGCGACGGCGGCCACGCGGAGACTGCGCGCGGGATAGCGTTTGAGAAACAGGAAGGCGGCGATCGCGCCCATCGAGTGGGCGACGAGCACGATTTCCCGCGCTCCCTCAACCGCCTCGATGCGGCGGCAGAGCGCCTCGATCGCGTCGGCCATCGCGACCGCTCCGCCGAGACCCCGCTCGCCGGGACTTGCGCCGAATCCGGCGAAATCGGGAGCCACCACCTTGTACCGCGATTTCGTCATTTCTGAGGCTACCAGTGGGTAGGATCCCGAATGGCATCCGATCCCGTGCAGAAGGAGTGCGATCTTGTCGTAGCTCTTCGCGGAGTCCTCCCAGTATTGATAGCGGAGCCGAGTCCCCTTCGGATCGGGGAAGGACGAACTCACATGATTCACGGTCGACACCCCCTTTGCGCCGGCGGCTCAGGCGGCCGGCGGCCTGTATTACCGCGAAATGGGGAATATCCTGTCGAGATGAATCTCCATGAACTGCTTATACAGCTGATCGGAGATACCCTTGATCGACATCGATCCGTTTTTCCCGTCGATGAACTTGAAGAAGTTCATGAGTTTTCCGATGCCTGAGGACGTAATCGTCCGAACGGTTGTCAGGTCGAATACCACCGAAGTGACGCCGTTCATTTCCATCGCCTCTTGAAGCGAAACCGCCAGTTTGTGACCGCCGTCGGTGTCGATATTGCCGTCGATGATGATTTTCAGCTCGCTTCCTTTTCGTTCCAGTTCGATATCCATGTCTCTTCCCCCGCTTGCTATTCGAGTATTACGTATCTCCTCGTTCCGCCGAGCGACCGTTCCACTGCGGCGAGCAATTCCGCCTGAAGATCGATCGCGATCTGACGGACGAGCCGTTCTCTGCCTGTCGCGAGTCTTTTTTCACTGATATATGAAGGGAAGTCCTCCGGCTCCGGCCTGAGCGTAAGCGAGGAGCTGACCTGGTCGCCGTCGATGACTTCTCTGAACAGAGAAGCAGCCTCCTCCTCTCCGATCGCCTTCACCGCGGCCGCCGGAAGGGCCGCCGTGAGCCGAGAACGCCGCTCGTCCGACGCCTGACCCTTGAGCGTCGCCCGTACATACGCGTAAAACCTGCCGAGGACGTTATCAAGATCGGGAGGATACTCGCCGTCTGTTCTGACTTCTACATCATAGAATGCCTCTGGGCCCGCGTCGAGAAAGGCCGCCCATATCATCCGATACGGCTCGACCGCTTTTAAGCCTTCGGACGAAAGCGCGTAGGCGTCGCCGCAGACATCGATCACTTCGCCATGGGCGTCCTGCACCCTCACGGTCGTCCAATCGAAGGAATCGAGTATCCGCTCTTCCTCCGCGCGGAAGGGGGCGATGACGGCCCTGGGCAGCTCATCCACCGCCATTTTCTCGGCGTATGCGGTCCTCGCCTTCGAATAGAAGGAGGGGAAATCCTCGGGCTCGGGACGCACGGTGAGCGCCTCGGTGACCTGACGGCCGGCGATGCGTTTCGGTATCCGGTTAAGGACCGCGTCCTTGCCGTACTGCGCAACGAGATCTTCGAGGGCTTTTCCGAGAAAACTTTCCTTTTCTTCGGGCGTCACTCCCTTGAGCTCGAACAGAAAGTATGCGTAGTACCGTCCCGATCCGTGGATGTCTTCGTCGAAAACGCCGTCGTGAGCTATTCTTCGCTCATAAAGCTCGAAGAGATCGCGCGAGGACAGCCCGGCGATGATTCCCTCGAGGTCCCTAAGCCGGGACAGTGCGTCCTCGGGACCGATGAAGGTCCTCCCCTCGACGCTTACGCCGGCGCCCAGGTCGAGCGAGCGCAGGGCCTGCGCAATACGCTCAATCCGTTCCACTTACTTCCCCTTCTCTTTTTCCCTCTTCTCGATTTCCTTGAGAGGCACCCGCTTGCGCGGCGCGACCTCCTTTTCGTGGTAGCTCGCCTTGACCAGGAGCACGGGGGGGATGACGTCCTCCATGCGTTTGCGGTCGTCGAAGAAGGCGTTGCGCACGGCCGCGGCGTGAATAGCCACTTCCTCCATGTCCGCGTCGGTGCCGACTCCTTCGAGGTTGCTGACGCGGTCGAGGATGTTGAGGATCGTCCGGTTGAGCGGATCTTCCTGTCCCTTCTCCTTGTCCAAGTGTTTGGCGAGGCCGTTGAGGTCCGCGATAGAAAGCGGGTAGATGCGGTACCCGTCGCGCGGAGAGGAGTAATTTGACTGCAGAACGCCCAGAATCACCGAGAGATTCTTGGGGTAGATGCCGCCCTTGTGCCACTTGGTCATCATCGCGAAGATTCTCCCGATGATGTACTTGTTGGGCTGGACCGGCGAGAGAAGGAGAAACGGGTCGGTGTCGCCGATGAGACTGTCGATGACCCAGTGGTTCTCGATCTCGAGCATTCTCAAGAATACCGGGTAGTTTTCCGGTGTCAGGCCGACGGTGTTGAGAAAGGCGGCGTAGGTGATCGCCGCTTCGACGGCTTCGTAGGTCCTGCAGCCGATGATACCCTGCAAAAGCCGATTCTCGATCGCGTTGATCTGTTCCTCGGTCCAGTCGTCGTGAACTATTACTTCGTCCATAGCGTTTTCTCCCTGTCAGGCTCCCGAACAGCCTCTTGCGTCGGGGACGCCCGCTCGTTATTCCCCGCCGTCTTCCGACTAGTCGTGGCGGAGGGTCATGTCGATGTCCTCGACGAACAACATCCTCGGAGCGACTTCTTCCTTGAGATAGTCGCCGCGGACTAAGAGGACCTGGGGTATGCACTCTTCGAGCTTTTTCGACGTGTCGAAGAAGTAACTCCTGATTCTGATCGCTTGGCGGGCGACTTCTTCCATACTCTCGTCCCAGCCGAGCCCTTGCAGTGATCCGATGCGGTCGAGAATATCGAGGATGCAGCGGTTGAGCGGGAAGTTCTGGCCCTTGTCCTTTTCGAGGTGTTTTCCGAGGTTGTCGACGTCCGCGACGGTCAGAGGATAGATTTTATAACCATCCTTCGGCGAGCTGAACGCGTTTTGCAGAACTCCGAGGGCTATCGACAATGTCTTGGGGTAAATTCCGCCCGGATGCCAGCGGGTCAGCAATGTAAAGCATTTCGAAATCACATAACGGTTCGGCTGTATGGTCGAGAGGAAAAGGAAGGGATCCTCGTCTCCGATGAGGGCGTCGAGGACCCAGTGGTTTTCGATCTCGAGCATCTTGAGGAAGAGCGGATAATTATCGGAGGTGAGCCCCGACAATCTCAGAAAGCGCGTATAAGCGAGAGCCGCCTCTACGGCTTCCGGCGTACGCGCCGACATGATCTGCTGCAGCACCCTGTTTTCGACCGCGATGATGTTCTCACGGGTCCAGAGCCGGGCCTGCTCCTCGGACTTGATGGTTGACATCGCCCCTCCTCCTTATCGTTTTGCCGCGCCTTTCGCGCGACCGCCTTTAGCGCGATCGCCCTTCGCCTCGACCTGCGCCGATCGCGGATTTTTCCGCTTCGGTTCGTTTTTCGTTTCCGCCTTCTTTTTAGAAGCCGAAGTCCGCTGTGGGCTTCCCCTTGATTCAACCTTAGCCGTGGATTTGGGCTTGTCAAATTCACCGCGCGGAGGCCAGTCGCCGCCCCGCGCGAGAACCGAAAGATTCTCTTCCATCTCGCGGTCGAATCGAGTGCGTTCCGGTGATAATGGGCCCGCTTCGCGCTCGATTTTCTCGATAACCGCCTCGACCAGCGCGTACTTGTTCTGCTCGCTCTGGCTGGCGCCCGACACATCGCCCCTGAATCTGTAAAGTGCCTGCAGAAGAACCTTTTGTTCTTCTTTCGTGAACGTCATACGCCCTCCATCTATGACCCGTCTCCAACCGGCGGTCGTTTTTTGACCAGCGTCAGAACATTCCCCCGCTCGTTGTACGACGCCGTGTCGAACGGCCGCTTGATGAGCCAGTATCCCTTGCCCGAAACATCAAGCCCCTCGGGGGAGGCCCCGAGAATCGATGTGTCGAAACCATCTCCCTGGTCCTCGATGACGACCGCCGTCTCGTGCGCCGACATTCGAAGCGATAGACGGATGAGCTTGCCGCCGCGGTCGGGATCGGCCAGCCTCCGTTCACGCTCTGCTTCATAGAGGTCTTCGGATGCGTAATCGTTCGGTCTGAGCGAGGAATCAAGACCGAGATTCCCGTGCTCGATCGAATTGACCATCGCCTCTTCGAGCGCGAGGGCGCATTGATCCTCCTCGGCGCGGTCGCGGTAGAAGCCGGCTTCGCGGAGAAGACGGGCGAGCCGGCGGCAGGTCGAACTCACGTCGATGTCGCTGGTTTTCCACTCGAATTCGGCTTCGCAGCGGGCGAGACCCGAAAAGAAAACCCTCATTCTCGCAGTTTCGCGCGCCTCGTCCGAAATCGCCGCGATAAGCCGCTTGAGTTCGCGCCTTTCCGGCGGCAGGAGCAGAACGCGGCCCTCGCGGGCGGCCGACGCCGCGGCGACGAGGGTCCGGTCGGCCGCCGGGACGCAGAAGCACCAGGGGCGCGGATCCTCGAGGGCCGCGGCGCGCTGTCCTCTGAGCGATGATTCGTCGTAGGCAGCCGCGAAGACGCAGGCGGGCGCCTGATCGTTGACGGGATCTCCGATCATCGCGCTGTGCCCCAAATCAGAAAAAGCCGCGGCGAGGACGGCGGCGTCCGAGCGGTCGAATGCAGTAAGGAGATATTCACTCGTGTTTTCCGCACTCATCGCAGAACCGCTCCTCATCCCACGCATAAGTTCATGATTCATCCAGCCAGAGATGAAATTCCCGTGCGCCTCGCGCGACCGCCTCCGCAGCCTTGCGTGAATCAGGGGCCGGGACGCCGAGCCTGTCTCGCAGAATCATGATCACGAAGTCCTGGATATTCGCGTAGACCTCGGCGGTGTCGTAGAAAAGCACCGCAAGGTCGTCTCCTTCGGGCTTGAATACCGAGAAGCTCGTCGGCATAAAGACGGGTTTTCGGCCGATAAGGATCGATTGAAACCGCTTGGTCGTGATTCTTTGAAGCTCGGCGAAGCGGTAGGGGACCATCTGGCCAGAGGGACGATTGACCGGCTCGACGCTTTTTAGGAGGTAGGTCGCCGGTTCGACGATGGCGTAGAGTTTGCAGCCTACGCTCTTAAAAACCAATGTATTGCCTTCCGGGAAGATGTCCTGGAGATTCTCGTACCCGATGATTTCTATGACGGTATACCCGCTCTCGTCCGAAAAGCGCACACAGACAATATACCCGCCGTATTTTGGCAGACGGTTCTGCGCGAAAGCGTCGAAAAGGTGCAGTGCCGCTATTCGACGTCGGGTATCGCTCTCGTTTTGACGGTCCACATTCCCTGCTATTCTGTTCGAGCGTGTCAGGGCCGCCCGGGCAGATGCCGAGTTCCTGCTGCGGACATCGGCAACTGCCTTGTCGGATGAGCCGCTCGTGTTCGGACCTTTGTTTTTCGCCGATGGGGATGTTTTGCTGCTTTTTATCGATACGCTCGTCGCAGGTTTACTCGAGTTAGGTTTTTTTGTTGACGCTGTATTTTTATCTGTTTTTTTGACGACTGATGCCGCTTGGACTTTTTTTGCACTTCGTTCTTTTTTTGTTGATTTTTTTACTGGATCACTCAATTTTTCCGGGCTTTTTGTTTTTTCATTGTTTTTCGTGCGTTGTACGCCGCTTAAACGTGCGATCTCAGCCGATCTCGAAGCGGGCGGATAGGTGGTTCCTCGTTCTTGAGAACGCGGAGTGCCGCTCAATTCAGACTCGAGGGATGCGACGAGCCTATCGCACTCTTCGCGAACCGCGGCGTCGCCCGAGCTGATGCCGCCGCCGTAGATCACCTCGTACTGTCTGACTATCTTGATGAGTTTCTTGAGTTCGGCGGCGGGGATGCTCATGAGAAAAAGTATAGGTGTACTGAAACGCCTGTCAAATCACGAGGGGGAAAGTTGCGGAAAGCTGATCTGACGCCTAAACTTCCAGCTTATGGATTATTTGCAGAACCTTGAGCTTTCGATGCATCGTTTACAACGTAAATTTCATTTACTTCAAGATCTACGCTTTTTCCTCGAGACCGCCGCTCCCGATGAGATCGAGCTGTTCGGTAGTGAGCTTCACTCGGTTTTCTTGTCGTCGGGAGCGGCGCTCGGCGAGGTTCTTCTCGGCCTTCTGCAGCAAAGCCATAGGAAACCTCATGTAGTAGCGACGGCCGCCGATCCGAAAACAAAGCCGCCCCCTCCGCCTGACATGGATGTCAGGGAGTCGAAACCTTCGGCTGCCCCCGACTCGCCGAACGTTCCGACTCAGGCGGCTTCGGCGGGCGTCCTTGAAGAGACCGTGTCACGCATCGAGCCGTCACTCAGGCAGGTGCCTGCTGGAAGTTTCATCATGGGGTCGGAGGACGACGAGACCGAGCGGCCGCCGCACAAGGTCGCGCTCGCTTCCTATGCGATATGTGATCATCTGGTAACATGTTCGGAATACGCATTGTTTCTCTCTGCGAATCCGCAATGGAAAAAGGACAGGGCCGATCCTGGTCTTCGAGACGAGCATTATCTCGAGGATTGGAGCGCCGACGGCTATCCGAAGGGCAGGGACGATCATCCCGTCGCCTTCGTATCGTGGTACGCCGCCGAGGCCTGCGCATCCTGGCTCGGCCTCAGGCTGCCGACCGAAGCCGAGTGGGAACGGGCGGCCCGCGGAGGATTGGTCGGTAAAAAGTATCCGACCGGAGATCAGATGAACGAGCGTCTTGCCAACTTCGCGAAGCGGATGGGCGGCACGACGGCCGTCCGGACATACGAAGCGAACGCCTTCGGCCTCTACGATATGGCGGGCAACCTCTTCGAATGGACGGCGGATTGGTATGGGCCCTACGCGGCGGGGGATGTGTCCGATCCCCGCGGACCAAGCGACGGCGAGTATAAGGTCGTCCGCGGCGGCTCGTGGATGTCCGGCGCGGGGGCGCTCAGGGTCTCCGCGCGCTTCGACATGGATCCGAGAACCTGCGCTCAGGTGGGGATACGCCTCGCCCGTTGACTTTTACAATGACTCGATGACCTGAGCCATGAGCAAGGTCGTGTCGTCCGACGCCTCGGTGCCGTGCGTCCACGCGAGCAGATCGGAGATGAGACCGTCGGACAGGGCCGCGGGACTCTGTCCCTGTCGCGACAGGATCGAGCGCGCGATGCCGTCCCGGCCGAAGGCGATGCCCGAGCTGTTGAGCGACTCGAAGACGCCGTCGGTGAAGAGCACCACCGTATCGCCGCCTTCAAGCAGGACGCTTTTCTCCTCGTAGTCCACGCCCTGGATCATGCCGAGAAGGAATCCCATGGTGGCGAGTTCCTCCCGCCTGCCGTCGGCCCGGACGAGAAGCTGATTCGGATGACCGGCGCTGCAGTACCGCATTTCCAAGGTTTCGAGATCGATTCGGGCCGCGAAGGCGGTGACGTAGTGGTCCGTCGTCAAGGTTCCGCTGAGTTCATTGTTGAGCGCGGTCATGAGGGCCGAGATTGAAGTATTTTGACGCGCCTCGAGATTGAAGGAACTTTTGAACAGCGCGGTCACGAGGGCCGGCCCCACGCCGTGCCCCGAGACATCGGCGATGACGAGACAGATTGTCCGTTCGTCGAGCCGGATGACGTCGAAAAAATCGCCGCCGACGGAGTATAACGGAATGAACTTGTGCGCGAATTCCAGGGGGACATCGTTCGGATACGAGCGCGGCAACAGGCTCTTCTGAAGTTCGCTCGCGAGATTGAGCTCTTCGACAAGCTGGCGGTTCGCGCCGTCGAGGCGGAGCAGGGCTTCGCGGAGATCCCGCGCTTGGCGCTCGAGAACCTCGTTCGCAACCGCAAGTTCGAGCGCGCGCTGTTCGGCCATCTTGATCCGCATGTCCTCGAGCCGTTTGACCTTGGCGTCGGACCGCGCCGCCTCGATATAGCGTTCGTCGGCCAGACCGAGCCCCCAGGCCGCCGCGTCGGCGGCCTGGGCGGCCGCGTCCTCGGCTATATGCAGGACAGGCAGACCGGCTTCCTCCGCCGCCTCGATAAGCGGCCGCCGCCGTCCCCCGTCGCCGATTACGACAAGACAGTCCGCTTCGCCCGGTATCGAGTCCCCGGCGATGATGCAGGCGTGCCCTCGGGATTCGAGCCTCTCGGAAACGAGCGTCGCCGAGGATTCGTCAGCGAAAAGCGCGATGATCATAAAGACTGTTCCTTCGATCAACTATAGTTTCGCTCGATCGCCCCGCGCAATGTTCGACTTGCGAAGGCGTGCATCTCGACCTAGGATTATGGGCGGAGGCTCGCATGAACCATATCGCCAGGGACTTCTCGTCCGGCGACGGCCGCGCATACCGTCTTCATGTCTGGGAGCTTCGTCAGGGCGGCTATCGGAAAAACGCTGTTTATTGGGGTAACGGCTTGTGGCCAGTTATGCGCGACAAGCGGCTCGTCAGCTTCCTCATTGAGCGTGGGTTCAAGGTTTCGGCGCTCGAGCTGGCTTTCGGTTCGGCCATACCTCCGTATGTCGGTCTGCGCTCGTTCAGGCGGGCGGCCGTCGCGCTCCTCACGGAAGTCTCCGCCGCGGGGCTCCCCGTCTATATGATCGCTTCGTCTTTTTCCGCATCGGCGCTTCTGTCCGTACTCCAGGATCTCAGCCGCGTCGAGGCCGCCGCGCTGATCGCACCGGTGTTCCGTTTCCCCCCGCCGGGTCTCAGATCGACGTTCCCCTGCTTCTCCGCGGCCTCGCTCCGTCTCGACGCGGGCTCTCTGAGCGGCGAGCCGGCGCTTCTCGAAGGCCTTGCGGATCCGCCCAGGCAGTGCCGTTTCAGGAAACGCGATATACGAATCCTTTCCTCGGAGCAGCTTGTCGCCCGCGCCTCCGGCTTGGCCGCCCGCGCGGCGGTCTTTGCAGGCGAAGATGACCCTCTGATCGACAAGGACGATCTGCGCAGTCTCAAGGAAGCGGGGCTCAGGCTGTATTCGTACCCCCGCGTCAAGCGCGAGCCCGGTCGGGACCGCTATGCGGATAATTTTTACGCCGACCTCGGGTCCTTTTTGGACGAGATGGAAAGTCGGTCTTCGGCCGCGAGAAAGAAGTTATAGGAATATCATTCCCGGTCGGGTTCGGAGCCCTGCTCGAAGCGGGCGCACTTGCGCAGGATCGAATCGATGATTTCGACGTCGTGCATCGCGGACTTGAGATAGATGGGAAGGCGGTTGCGGTAATCGGTGCAGGACACGACGATCGCCCTCCGCTCGGCCTTCGTAAAAGAATCTGGTCCGAGCCGACGTGCTGCATTGTTTGCAAGGGATCTGTGCCCGCTGCCGGAACTCTGAACCGCCTTCGGCGTCGGCATGGCCTCCGCCGGGGCGGTTTTCGTCTCAAGTGTTTTCAGCGCCTCAAAAACCCCGCTGCCCGGGTCCGATCGAATCAGGTCCACGGGCACCTTCGCGATGCGCTCTTCCACCCTGAGCGCGTTCGTCCCTTTTGTCAGGCGCTTTCGAGCCATGCTGTCACTTCCTTCGCAAGCGCGCGATAATCTTCGGCGCCCGTGGATTTCGGGGCGTATTCGAATATCGTCTTCTGGGCGTACTGGCTTTCCTCGACTGCGATGTTTTTTCGAATCGAGGTCGCGAAGAGACTCGCCCCGAGTTTGTCACGGAGCAGCTGGGCGATTTCCTGGCTGATGACCGTTCTCTTGTCGAAAAGAGTCATAAAATAACGGACCGACGCGAGATCGGGGTTGTTTTCCCTCGCCTCGACGATGGTGCGGTTGAGATCGCCCAAGCCTTCTTGGCAGAAAAATGTCGGCTGAACTGGAACCAAAACGTGGGTCGCGGCGAGAAGGGCCGAGACGGTGAAGAGGCCGAGCGAGGGCGGGGTGTCGATGACGGCGGTGTCGTAGCCGTCGAGTTTTGACAGTTCGCGGCGAAGGGCGGTATAAGTCGAAAGTTTTCGTTCGATATTCTCGATCCGCGCGAGGGTGGTGCGGGCCGGAGCTATGAACAAGCCCGTCGTCGAAGTGGGGATTATGATATCCGCAAGCGATGATGCGCCGGAATAGACTTCGGAGAGATCCGAACCGAGCGATTCGTAGTCGAGGATGTTCCGCGTCAGATTCGCCTGGGGATCGACATCGACCATGAGGACGCGCCGGCCCTCCAGCGCCCAGGCGGCCGCAAGCGAGAGGGCGGTCGTCGTCTTGCATACGCCGCCTTTTTGCTGGGCGATGCACAGTACGTTCATGCAGCTTCCCGCTTATAGTATCGGTTATGGAGCAGTCCGCCTTCAACGAGGATGGAATTCTGATTTGCAAAGCCGCGGTGGACAAAATTCCGCGGCCGGGATAGGCTTTTCATACCATGCGGCCCGAAGAATTGGCATCATCGATACGACGGCTGATCGAGCGCAGCCCCGCATTCCCCGGTGAGCCGATAGCGATTGATCTCGTCGTCAATCCTCGGGCGGGCGGTTTTCTGAGACCTGCATACTCGATGCGGCATAGAACGGCGCTCGCGGAACTTGAGGCGAAGGCGGCCCTTCTTCCCCCGCGTAACGCCCCGACACGGCTTCGGCTGCACTTGACGGAGCGGTCGGGGCATGCCGCCGACATCGCGCGGCGCGTGATCGATGATGCGAAGACCGAGGCGACGTATTTCCGGCGTATCATCATGACCGCGGGCGGGGACGGCACCTCGCTGGAGAGCGCTTCTTCGCTGGTGGAGCTGCCCGAGCCCGAGCGGAGCCGCTTCTGTATCCTCCGCCTGCCCATGGGTACGGGGAACGACGGCTCCGAGGGTCGGGACCTCGGAACAAGCCTCGGACGACTTCTCGGTCCCATGGTCTTCGAGCCTCGGTCCGCGCTCCGTGTCATGCCCAACCCCGAAGGCGGCAAGCGCCCCCTGTGGTCGTTCAACATCGCCTCGATCGGGCTTGATGCTTTTGTGTGTGAAATGACCAACAAACTCAAGGCGGTGTTCCCCGGAGACTTCTTCAAGTTCTGGGTCGATGTCTCCTCGGTTTTTTACGACAGGCTGTGGCCGCCGGCCCCGATGACGGTGACCGCCTTCGACTCGGCGGGCGCGCAGGTCGTTTCGTTCACCGAGACCTGCCTTCTTCTGGCTGTCGGCGTATCGGGACACAGAACCTACGGCTCGAACAAGCCCATTCTCCCGGACGACGACAATGTCTGTTCGGTTCTTCAGATGCCGCTTCTGAAAAAGCTGGCGCTCAAGGAAAAGCTGACCACGGGCAGGCACCGGGGGCTCGATATCGTCAGACTGTTCTCCGCCGACCGCGTCAGGGTGGACTACGGCGGGAGCATTCTCCTCCAATGCGAGGGCGAGGTGACCAAGCTCGATCGCAGCGATTTCCCGCTCGAGTTCCAACGCACCAAGCCGATCTATAATGTTCTTATGCCGGCCTGATGCTGTCCTGGCCGGCTGTCGGCTACAGCGCCTCGTCGTCGGAGCCGCGCCGCACGAGTCGGCCTGAGCCTCGGTTCGCGTAGCAGTAGAGGCAGCCGGCCGGGCAGGTTCCATACGCGCCGATGTCGGTGCTCGGGGAGCAGGCGCAGGCCGGCCTTTGGCCCGCGTCGCGGCCGCTCTCGGTCTTCGCCCCGCCGGGGAGATGTGCGGCGAGAGATGCGTCCACGCAGCCCGCCCTGCCGATGCCGAGCGCCGAGAGATCGTAGGGTTCGGCGCAGGCGAAAACCTCGATGCCGCGGCTGCGGGCCATGGCCGCGAGATCGGCGAGGAGGGCGGGGTAGGGTTCGGGCGGAGCGGATTCCGCGCGGTGGGCGGCCTGAGCTGTGCTTCCGGCCGCGTCATCACTGCGACGAGCGGCGTTTTTCCGCTGTTCGTTCGTACTGCCCCATACGACAGCGGGAAATCCCGCGCGTGCAAGGCGGGCGGCGGTTCCGGGATACTCGTCCAGGAGACTTAGGGTCACGCGCCGCGTCGCGCCTTCGAGTCCGGAGGCTAAGCGCTCGAAGGCGCGCCGATGAAAGTCAGCATCGATGCCCTCGGCGATGAATATCGGGTCGTAGCGCCAGAGCGTCCGCTCGGATCCGATCGCATCAGCAAGCCTGCGCATCATGTCGATGCCCGTCTCGATTCCGGGACCGGCGGGTTCTATAGCGGGCGGGTATGCGCAGAGGGTGACGTGGACATAGAACCGAAATCCCATCGCTTCGATCGAGCGGGCCTGCAGTGCGAGAAGGCCTGGATGACGAGTCCAGAACACAATGCATTCCACCTTTTCGGGTTTTAGTTCGACACGTTGTGTTCTTGATGCGTCATAGGGCGAGCGGACGAGGCAGTAGCCCGCTTTGAGTCGGCCCATGAGCCAGTCGAGGTAGAAGGCGGGTATGTCGGTCCGTCGCGAGGCCGAAATGATCACAAGGACTTTATGCCGCCGGGTTCGAAGCCGCGTCAATGCCGTCGCAAGGCTGTATCTGCATCCTCCTTGAGACGGCCGCCTGGATACGACTATGATGTCGGCCGGAAGAAAAGCAAATGAGAATCCACGGCTACGCGGCGCTCTACTCGACCGCGGTTGTCTTCGCAGTTACGTCGATCGTTGTGAAACTCGCGTCGAACTATGTTTCGTGGATATTCGTCTCTGCTTCGCGCTTCGCGATCGGCGCGGCGCTGTGCATACTCGTGCTTCTTGTGCGGTACAAGTCGTTGCGCCCCGCCCGTCCCGGATTGATAGCGGCGCGGGGAGTCTGCGGCGCCGTGGCTATGGCGATGACCTACGCGGCGATATCCTTGACGGGCCCGGGCCGCGCGACGCTGCTCGGCAATATCTATCCGCTGTTCGTCATCCTTATCGGGGCGATGTTCTTCGGCGAGCGGCTGAGTCTCGACGCTTTGGCGGCTGTCGTGATCTGTGCGACGGGGACTTTTTTCGTCGTGCGGGACGGATCCGGCGCCTCTTTGACCGGCGACCTCTTGGCGCTGGGCGGCGCGGTCATCGCCGGCCTCGCCGTCAATATTGTCAGAATCGCCACGCGGACCGACAACCCCTTCATGCTCTATCTCGGCCCCTGTCTTTTCGGACTTCCCCTGGCCGCCTTCGCCCCGCTGCCGTCGGCTCCGATCGACGCGGTCGGCGTCGTTTTCATTGTAGGGGCCGGGCTCGGCGGGTTCCTCGCGCAGGCGCTCATGGCCTACGGATATCGCGAGGTGCCCGCCGGATCGGGGAGCGTCGTCTTTTTTCTCGAGACCGCGCTCACGGTGGCGCTCGGCGCGCTCTTCGCCGGAGAGCATTTCAACCTGCGCTTCGTCCTCGGCCTTCTCTTGATTCTGGGAGGGCTCGCATTGAATCACGCTCGGCCCTTCGAGCGGCGCGCAAGGCTCCTCTCACATTTCGTGCGGAAATGAGAGTATGATGCGGTCCATCATAGTCCCATGCCGCACCGTGAGTTTCAGAGCCAGATTTCGGCACATGAGCAGACCCATGCCGCGCCAGCGGCGCCGGGCCGGGTCGAAGAGGGGAACCGTGTCAGGATAGCCGGAGGCGAAATCGGCGAATGCGGTGGACGGTGATGCCCGGAAGAAAAAAAGCATGAACGGTCTGCCCCCCCGCCGGGCGATGCGCACGATCAAGCGCCTGCGCTCCAGGGGGGCGGAATGACGGATGATATTATCCACGATTTCGTCGCCGGCCAGCTTGATCCGGGCGCGCTCCCGCGGCGAAAGGAAGGCGAGGCGCTCCACAAATTCCTCGAAGGCCGGGACCGATTCAGGCGCCGGCGCAAGTCGAATGGTCGCCTCTTCGCCGCGCCGGCGCGGAAGAGCGGATTCCATCAGATCTGCTTGAGCGATTGTACGATCGGGAAGCGGTCGCCGAAACCGGTGGATTCCATAGCCAGACGCGCTACTTCCGAAGGATTCACTATGGCGAACCCGTGGCCGGCGGCCTCGGCATCCTCGATGGCGGTCATGAGCACGCCGATGCCGGCGCTCGAGAGCGCCGTGACATGCTCCATGACCACGGCGGTATCGGCCTGGGCGATGGCCTTGTATACCTTCTCTTGGAAGTCGGTGAAGGTGTAGCTGTTGATCGGGCCCGAGACATCGAGCACGAGCCTGTGATGTTCGCTGTGGACGGTGATTTCGAGCTGCGTCATGTCGAGCTCCTCGAAGCATGCTTTATGACGAAGACGGTCATGTCGTCTTCCTGACGTTTGTCGGTGAAGGAAAGGACATCGTCGGTCACGCCGGCCGCGATGTTCGACGAATCGAGCGAGAGTCTGCTGTGTATCGAGCGCCGCAGACGGTCGGCGCCGAAGCGCTCGCCCCGGATATTCTCGGAATCGACCGCTCCGTCGGTGACCGCTACGAGCATCGAGCCCTCCGAAAGCGCCAGCTTGCGCGGCTTCATAAGGCCTTCGATGTTTTTGGCGAAGCCGAGTATTCGGCCCTCTCCCTGAACGTCCATGAAGGTGTCGAAGGCGGGCGAGTATAGCAGCATGGCGGCGACGCCGCAGTTTATGTAATAGAAAACATTTTTGCTGAAATCCAAGTAGCCGAACATGCCGGCGAAGAAGGTTCCTCTGGGCAGATTCTCTTTTATAAACGAATTGACTCGGGTCACCAGCGAGACGAAGTCCTTCTCGACTCTGAGGAAGGTTCGGATCATGGATTTCAGGATCAGCATGTTCATCGAGGCCGACAGCCCCTTGCCCGACACATCGCCCAGGACGATGAACCAGCGGTCCTTCGAAAGGCGGATCGAATCGATGAAGTCGCCACCCAGGCTCCTCGTGGACCGCGAGACCCATGCGGCGTCGATTCCGGGGTAATCGATCCTGTCCACTTTTTCCAGCGCGAACCGTATAACCTGATCCGAAAGCGCGACTTCGCGGTCGACCGTCGTCATGAGGGACTCTTTGGCGATGTTTTTCAAGTAGTACACGACGACGAAGAGCTTGCCGTAAATCGTCTTTAGGCTGTCGACGTCGTAGGCGGTGTAATCGGCGCCCGTTCGCCTCGGACCGAGGGAGACGGCGCCGATCGCGCGCCGCCCCTCGCGGAACACGATGAGCGCCTCGGCCGAGAGCGATTCGAAGAGGCCGAGCAGGTTGTCCCGGGCCGCCGCATACATCGGATCGGCCGCCGCGTCGAAGCGCATGATCACCGTCTCCTCGATCGTCTCGAGAAGATTGGACAGCGTCGATCCGCGGTCGACGGAAGCCTTCGATCCCGTTGTCGAATGGACAGTTCTGAGCGTCCCTTTATCGTCTTCTATCAACACAGTGAGGCCGGTCATGTCGAGGGCGTTCCTGAGCAGCGACTCGACGTCGGCCAGCACGGCGTCGCGGCCGCGCGAAAGATCGAGATTCGCGAGATCGGCGACGAGTTTCTCGCGGTAATCGCCGCGGGAGATGAGGCGCTCGAAGAAGCGCCCGACGAAGAGACGGCCCAGAAGAGCCGCGAGGAAGAAGACAATGGGAGTGCCGATGAGGGCGGGGAGGGATCGAGTCCAGGTTCCCGCTGCGGCCAGAGCGGCGACGGCGACTCCGACGGGGACGCCGATCACCAGGAAGAGCGCGCCGAATCCAAGCGCTCGTCGTCCTATCGCCTTCCAATCGAAGAGCCTCGAGAGGTTGAAGGAATAGGCGAGACCGCCTGCGAGGAGGAGTGCGGCGAGCGGTGTGTAGACGAATCCTGTCTTGACTTCTTCGCCCGCTGAGACGATCCCCATCGCGAGGAGCATCGCCCCGCCGGCCAGAGCGACGACCGCCGCCGCGATCGCGGCTCGCTGCCTTTGGACCTTCGAACGCGACGCGAGGGCGCGGAGTGCGAGTACGGCGGCGGAAAAGCCGGCGATCCCGGCTTCGCCGAATATGTAGACCGAATAAAGGGCCCCTTCCATCCTGAACAATCTCGCCCAGGGGCGGTAGACCGAGATGATGTAATTGTACGTCCCCCCGATGTCATAGGCGGCGAGCACGGCGGCGGGAATCGCGATGATCAAGCCGAGTCTGGTCAGAATGCTCGGCAGGGGCGTCGGGAAGTAGAAGGGGAAGAGGAATAACAGTGCGTACGAAATCGCAAGGGCTATGGCCGAGGTCCGCTCCATCGCGAGGGCGTTGGCCTGACCGGTCCCCGGCGATGTGAGGATGTACACCAAGCCCTGGCTGAGACAGTATATGGACAGCGAGATCGACAGCAGCATGATCAGGCGGCCGGCGGCCGTTCCCTTGCCGCGCCTCCGCGCGACGATAAAGGCCAGGACAAAGCCCGGTATCGCCAGGAATGCGAGTATCGTCAGTCCCATAGCCTTCCCACCTTCGCCGCGAGAATCGTGACATCGTCTTTGAGCGGCTTGTCGCCGACATACGAAAACAGCAGCGCGCTCACGCTCGAAACGAAGTCCGTCACGTTCGCCTTCGACGCCTGCGCGAGCGACTTCTCGAAGAGTTCGGTCTCTCCGAGCCGCTCTCCCGACGAGTCCGCCACTTCGGTGACGCCGTCCGATGCAAGGAGGATGATCTCGTCCGTGCGCAGGGGCAGTTCCTCGACGACAACCTCGTCAAAGGGCACCAGTCCGATCAGCCCCATGGTCGGCTCGAGCCGTATAACCTTGGGGCCGGTGGCTGTCTGCGTGATGATAATCGGATCCGCCATGGCCGCGTTGACGTATCGCATCGTCCGTTTGGCTGTATCCACGAGCCCTATGAACAGGACGGTGTATTTATCGTCGAAGCCCATGTCGCGGACGGCCGCGTCGATGGCCCGTACCAGACCTGCGAGATCGGATTTGTCCTTCGCGATCCGTACGGTGTTCATAATGATGCCCATGATCAGGGCCGCCGCGAGTCCCTTGCCCGAGACATCGCCCACGATAAGGAGGGTTCGGTTGTCGTCGACCGCGATCGCGTCGTAGTAATCGCCCGAGACATTGACCAGGGGGCGGTAGAAGACCGAAAGATCGAGCTTGGCCGGGGATGGCAGGCTTTTCGGCAGGAAGGACCGCTGAGTCTCGGCGATCAACTCCCATTCCCTGGAGAGAGACGCCATCTCGAAAAGCTCGGCGATGGTGCCGACTCGGTTGAAATGAATGTCCAACTCGCGTTTAAGTTCCTTGAAAGCCTCGATCTCGATATAGGGGCACAAACGTGTAAACACGAAGAGATGGAAGCCGGACGAGATAATGACGAAGCCCCTCGATCTCCGCGGCGAGCTTTGGGCCTCGAGCCGCTCGCTCATGAACCAGACGCCCTCGGGGCGCTCGCGGAATTTGACATCGAGCTCCTGGATGAGGCGCGGCCTGTTCGCCGCCGCAGCCGAGCTCTGGTAGACGATTTCCCAGTTCGACGAACGCAGAAGTATCGCGCTCATGTCGGCGGGGATTTCAAGCTTCTCCCTGATCGCATCGACCAGATCCGTGGTCGTGAAGCACACGCCGACGCGCTCGGTGAAACCTGCGACCAGGCGCGTCTCGCGGCCCGAGAAGCTCAGGCGGTACGCGAGGCGGTCGAACGCGGCGAGCGCCGCGTCGCGGAAAAAATAGAAGACGACGAAGGCGAGCGCCGCGACTGCCGACGCGGCCGGGAAATTCAGTCCGACGACAGCCACCAGAGGTACGATGAGGAATCCGAAGGCGGCCGCGGTCGTCGTGCCGAGCGCCGCAACGCTTCGTGCGGTCTTATATGTCATACGTCGAGCTTCTCCACCTTGGATATCGGCGTGATCCGCCGTTTGTTTACACTACACGGCCTCGGAGCGGCTGTAAAGCAGAGACTCGAGCTCTGCGGCCCCTCATCGCCGGATGAGCGTCCCCGCGCCCTCCTGGTTCATCTCCGCAGACCTCCTCCGAGCCGCCATCCGAAGGCCGTGTCGAGCGGACTACCGTCGAGACGCACAAAGACCTCTCCGAAGAGGCGAAGCCCTATTCCGCCTAAGGCTCCGAGGGGGGTCGAGACGTCGAAGGAAAGCCGAGCGAAGAGGGAATCGAGGTACTCGGAACCGAAAAGTTCGGCGCGATAACCCGTGTCGAGCATGAGCCTGTTGAGGTAAAGCCCGAGAATCTCGGAGTAAACACCCTGATCGGCGAGCCGCCACCCCGCCTCTCCCTGAACAAGCATGCTTTCGGCGCCGAGATCGAGGGCGCCGTACTCGACATAGCCCGGTCTTCGGTCCGACGAGAAAACCGAACTCGCGGCGTCCAGTCGAAGGATGGGCATGCTCGCCCAGGCCGCCCAGACATCCAGACTGAGCGCGGGGTTTTTGAGCGAGCACTTGAGATTTGTTTCAGTCTTATAAACGCCAAGGCCGAGGGCGAGATCGTGGTAACTCATAAGCTCGAGGCCCTGGGCCCTCCCCTTCCATGGCGGCGTGGTCTTCATGTCCAAGCCGACCCAGGCGGAGAAGGCGGCCCCCCAGCCGTCATAGTCCCAGAAGTAGGGCGAGCCCTCGCCGCCCCCCGCTCTCGCAAGCACCGAGCCCCCGGCGCCGAGCCGCACGGCGCGGGGACTGGGGAACAGGGGAATGCTGAGCGACAGCGAGACCGATGCCGAACTGTGACGTTCGGGCGGGCCGGAGGAGGCGTAGCTCAGCGTATCCCCGAGCGAAAGGCCGAAAACCACGGGCAGACTGCCGTTGCTCCATTCGAAGCCGAACTCGGCGAATGGATAGGCCGAATCATAGCCTGCAGTCAGCGTTACGTTGTTCTCGCTCAGCGGATCTCCGAGGAGGAAGACCGCCATCGGCCTGAAACTGCGGTCGATTGTTTCGAGGTCGACGTAGGGGATCCAACACGAAAACGGACGGAAGTACTCGAGGGGACGGTACGGCGACACTTCAACCGCGGCCGCCTTCGCCGCCAGGCGGGAAGCGCGCTCGTCCAGAACCGAGGCGGGATCGAAGCGCTCGAGACGATACGAGATATTTTTTTCGCCTGTTTCCGAGTCGAGGAGATCGACCGCCTCCTCCGGGAGGCGGCACAGTCCGAAACCCCGTGAAAACCGGGCGGCGTAGTATATGCCGCCGCCGCATTCGACCGGCCAGAACACGCCGCCCGATCGATCGAGCCCTTCGATCCGTATGCTTCCGCCGCCCTCGGTCGGCGGATCGAGAACCCCCACTTTATACATGCGGTCGTCGGCGTTGTGGTTGAACAGCAGCCTCCCCTTCGAAACCGAGATCTGACGGACATAGTCGAGAAGATGCGAGACCTCGCCCTCGGGGCGGACGATATCGAGCCTGCCCGAGTCGACCTCGAGAATGCCGATGCTCCTTTGCGCGCCGATCGATACGATGAGCGCGACGCGCCTGTCGTCGAGAACGACAGGCGAAGCGTACATGATCCGCTCCGTGCCGGGCAGAAGAACCCGCCTCTGATCCCCCATTACGAAAACAAGGTCGCTGTTATGCAGGTTCGAAGCAATGCCGAGGTATCCCCCGCGGAAAAAACGAGCCTCGCGCAGGTTCGGCGAGGCGCTTTCCGGCACAAAACGGCGGGTACGACAATCGAAAACGATGGATTCGACGCGATCGCGGCCGTCGGGGAGGGCGATGCTGCGGTGCACAAGAAGGCGCGAGCCGTCTTGCGCCGCATCAGTGATCGCGCAGGATGCGTCGGCGGAAAAGAGGCTCTCGACACGGCCCGAGGTGATATCCATCCTAAGCGCGCGGCCCGAAACAGCATCGACCCAAAAGAGCGAATCGTCGCCCGCGACGAGCGATGTGATGTATTGATACTCCGAAGGTCCGACCTGTTCCCCCTCGTCCACGACACCAGTAATAGTCATGGCGTCCCGGAAATCGGCCCAGGCCCGCTCGAAAGGCAGACCGTACACAGTTTCAAAGGCCTTGTAAAATCCGACGCGGTAGGGATCAAAATTGAAGGACAGAATGAGGTCGCCCATGGCCTTCCAAAGCCGAGCGTAGGTCTCCGATCCATACCGCTCCCGCAAATAGGAAGTAAAAAGCCCGCCGTATTCGTAATGCAAAGAACCGCCGGGGAAGTCGTCGTACAGGCCTGAGCACTCGAGGGGGCTTTTGAAGCGGTTCTCGCGTATATCTTGACGGATCCGCTCTTTGACCAGGGGATCGTCGGCCCTGCCTCCGGGGCCGCCCTCGCCCTCGAGACCCACCGTGACACCCTCGACCATGAACATCGGCGCGTTGGCCAGGGCGGGCGCCACCCAAGACCCGA
The DNA here is from genome assembly GCA_964540615.1 of uncultured Treponemataceae bacterium. Classification (GTDB taxonomy): domain Bacteria; phylum Spirochaetota; class Spirochaetia; order Treponematales; family Rectinemataceae; genus CAZXXZ01. Next base: position 70,261 of record CAZINN010000002.1, read on the forward strand.
AGACGCCCGACAGGAAATCCGCCCAGGGGGCGCGTGAGCCCAGCGACACTATATGGGTCAGCTCGTGCAGGAAAAGGGCGCGGAGATTGTCCTCAAAGGCGGTCCATCCGATGGCGAGCGACGAATCGTAGAGCGCGATCATCGGATAGGGGATGGGTGAGGCGAAACCGTTCATGGTACCTATATCCGGGGTAATCACGACGGGCAGCCGCCCATGCAGGCCGAGGCCGATCTCGTTGTGCACCTCGGCGAGCAGATCCTCGGCGATTTCTGCGAGATAGAGGGCGCTCGGCTTTGATGGCTCCGAAAAGATGAAGTCAAAGTGCTCGGTTTTAATGACGGAGAGTGCGCGTCCCGGCGCGAACAAGGGGCCGGCCCAGAGCTGCTGTACGGCGAGACCGATGATAAAGAAAAACGCCCGGACCTTGAGGTGAAGATGTAACGTATTTATAGAAGACATAACTGCCTCGTTCTCTTTAATTTAATATACTATAGAGAATTCCTTGAATCTTGTTAAGCCTGGCCGTTTAGCAGTGAGCGGGGGCGCATTGTGCTGAAGTCGTCCGAAGGGGCGGGCGACAAGGTTCGAGGGACTCCATGTGGCCGACCTAAACTTGACGGTCGCTCAAGTATCGTGCTACCGTTCCGCGAATCTTCCGTATAAAGGAAACCCGCATGAACAGTATCGCGTCAGGTTTCGTCTTCCTCCAGGCTACGGACGCGGCCGCCGCAGCCAATCCGACCGCCGGCATGATGACAACGCTCTTAACCTTCGGTCTCATCTTCGTGGTGTTCTATTTTCTCATCATCCGGCCGCAGAGCAAGAAGCAGAAAGAGACCAGGAAAATGATCGAGGCGCTCAAGAAAGGCGACAAGATCATTACGATCGGCGGCATCCACGGGATCGTCTCCACGGTCAAGGAGCGCACTGTCATCGTCAAGGTCGACGACGACGCCAAGCTCGAGTTTTCGAAATCCGCCGTCGCTTCAGTAGAGCCCGCCGGGAAAAGCGCCGAAGAAAAACCCGAGCCGGCTTCCGACAAGGAAAAGGCCGCGGACGAGAAGAAGTAAGCATCGCGCGCAGGAGGGCCGCGTCGCCGTCTTCCCGGGTATCGAGGCAGGCGCGGCGGCCCTATTCTTTCATCTGGAGCTATCGCAATGAGTAAGATGCAGAGGTTTCTGATCGTCGTGGCGATCATAGCGGTCGCCTTCGCCTTCTTGTGGCCGACGGTGAGTTGGTATTGGCTGACACCCAAGGCGGATCAGGCATTGGCCCTTGGTACGAGGGAGCAGATCCGCGATTACTCGCGCAATATGGCCATCACGGATATCAAGGAACTTAAATCGCGCGCCGCCGCGGGCGACGAGTCGGTTCTCGATCCGGAGCGGTTCCGCGCGGCGATCACGGCATCGACCAAGGCGTACACGACCGCCAAGAAGAAGGCGCCGAAGGAATGGACCGCGGCCTCGGTCCTCAAAGCATTCACAAGCGAAAAGACCGCGTACGAGGCCATCGAGGGACTGTACCGCGCCAAGGTTCTGGCTACAAAGGCGAAGCTCAAGAAAGCCGTCAAGCTCGGTCTCGATCTTTCGGGCGGTATGAGCGCCCTCATTCAGGTGGATATGAAATCCCTTGCCGCCAAGCTCGGGCATCAACTGTCCGCGGCCGAGCGCGCCGACGCCATGGCCCGAGCGATCGAGAGCCTCAATTCACGCATCAACAAATTCGGTCTTACCGAGCCGACGATCCGCCAGCAGGGGGACGAGTTCATTTATATCGAGATCCCGGGCGCGGCCGATCCCGAGAAGATCAACGAGATTCTCATGGGCCGAGGGAAACTCGCTTTCCACTTGGTGAACCAGGAAGCGACATCAGCGCTCAGGGCGTACCTTTATTCCAATCCGCTCGGCGTCGATGAAAAGACGATGACCGTCGAGGACAAGAGCATCGTCCCCGAGGGCTACATCATCCGGAAGTTGTACGAGAAGGACGCCTACGGACTGGACGAGTTCACGGGCGAGTACTATGTGATAAATGAACAGCCCAGTCTCGACGGAAACCACATAACCCAGGCGACGACATCTTCCGACGAGATCGGGCGGCCTGAAACGCTCTTCCAACTCGACGCCGAGGGCGGCAAGATATTCTACGAGATGACGAGCGCGCATGTCGGCGACAGTATGGTCGTCGTTCTCGACGATAGGATCAAATCCAGCCCCGCGACGATCAACGAGCCCATCCGCGAGGGCGTCCGCATCACGGGCTTCAGCGCCGATGAGGCGAGGAACCTCGCGCTCATCCTGCGTTCCGCCGCGCTTCCCGTCGAAATGACTCCGGTCAATACGCAGGCCGTCGGCTCGACAATCGGCGAGGACGCGGTCCGCGAGGGCGTATTCGCGGTGAGTCTCGCCTTCATCCTGGTCCTCTCTTTCATGCTGGTTTTTTATAAGGGAGCGGGCGTCAACGCCGCGATCGCCCAGCTGGTCAACCTCTATCTCATGATTTCCATCCTCTCGGCCTTCAATTTGACCTTGACGCTGCCTTCGATCGCGGGTTTTGTCCTGACGATCGGTATGTCGGTCGACGCGAACGTTCTCGTGTTCGAGCGCATGAAGGAAGAGCTCAGGCTCGGAAAGGGCCGCGCCGCCGCGGTTAAAGCGGGCTTCAATAAGGCCTTCTGGACGATCATGGACTCGAACATAACGACAATCATCGCGGCGGTGCTGCTCGGCATGCTCGGCACCGGTCCCATCCAGGGCTTCGCCATCTCGCTGGCCATCGGTTGTGTCAGCTCGGTGTTCACCGCCCTCTTCGTATCGCACCTCATATTCGACTTCGAGACCGACGTGCTCAGATCCAGATATGTGAGCATCTCCTGGAGGGTCAAATGAAGCGCGTCGTGCAGTTCCATAAGGCCTTCAAGGCCACGATCATCATTTCGTCCATCATCGTGGCGGCGAGTCTCGCCGGCTTGGCGACGCTGGGCTTCAATACGGGCGTCGACTTCCAGGCCGGTCTCAAGGCGAATGTCTCCTTTGTGCCTCCCTCGATGACCGTCACGTTTACGGGTCAGGGCGCCATGGCCCTCGAAGTGGCCAAGACGAAGGCCGTCCTGACGGCTCACGCGACGAGCGGCGAAACCAAGGCGTATACCTTCGAATTCGCCGACTTCCCGACGCTGAAGGCGATCGCCGATGCCTTCAAGACCGTGCCGGGCGTCGATGTCGAACTCAAAGCGGATGGATCTATAGAGTCGAGCCGCTTGCTCGGCGCCTCCCAATCCAGCGCCGAGCTTGGAGCGGAGCCGACAGTGCTCCATTACGCCGCGAGCGGCGCCGTCGCGGCCAGCGTCGAAAAGATACGAGCCGCGCTCGAGGGCTTCGGCTCCGTTTCAATCCAGCGGATCGGCGGCGAGGATTCGACGACCTACAGCATTCGCGTTCAGGAGTCGGACGAGTCGAAGCAGAACACCTCGGCCATCGTCAATAAGCTCACCGAAGAACTGGAAAAGAGTTTCGGGCAGGGCAATGTCCTGGTGAACCAGGCCGACTTCGTCGGCGCGGCGTTCTCGAAGAGTCTCGCGACCCAGGCGGTGCTGGCGGTTCTTCTCGCCTTTGTAGGTATTCTGCTGTACTGCTCGCTGCGCTTCAAACCGGTCTATGCGCTCGGCGCGATCCTGGCCATCGTACACGACGCGATTGTCATGGTGGGGTTCATGGTTTTCACCAGGATGGAATTCAATACGCTGAGCATCGCCGCCATCCTGACCATCGTGGGATTCTCGATCAATGATACGATCGTCGTCTATGACCGGATCCGCGAAAAGGTTGCGCTGAATCCCACAGCCCCCTTCCGCGACAACGTCAACAGAGGTGTCACGGAAACCCTCGGTCGAACCTTTATCACGAACGGTACGGTGTTTCTCGCGGTGATCGCGCTGATCGTCTTCACCACCGGAACTATGAAAGATTTCTCGATCGCGATTCTCGTGGGCGAGATCAGCGGAACCTATTCCACGATCTTCATCGCCTCGGCCTTTGTCACGCTGTGGATGAACGCATCCGCGAAGCGCCAGGCGGAGCAGACCGCGACCCCCGCGATCCAGGCGAAGACCGCGGCGGTAAAGGAAACGAAGTAGCCGCCCGGCATCCCTCTGTCCGGCTTGACCGCGGGACGCACCCGGCGGTCAGGCCGGGGACTTGCCTCGGACAGGCGCGGCGGCTATATTTTAGTCGATAAAAAACATGAGCTTCGGCGTTCCGTGAGGGAGATCCCGCGGCGCCGAGCCGACGTGAAAACTATATATGTTGTCCCCGCGGCGCAGTACCCAAGTGGGAAGGGAGAGGTCTGCAAAACCTTCATGAATCGGTTCGACTCCGATCTGCGCCTCTAGTTATTTCTTTATAAAGACGAGAGTTAAGCAGGCTACCCGAAGACGGGCGCTTGTCCAACTAAATCCACTATGAGAAGCGACTATGAGAAAGTCTCTTCTCGGGGAGGTAGGGCATGCGCCGTTTTTATCTGCACGTACGCAGGGGTATTTACTACGCCGAGATAGTCGATCCCGCAACACGAAAGCGCCTAACGGCTCGGAGTACAGGAAAAACCGACCGCGACGAGGCGGCAGCTGTGGTTCTCGACTGGTTCAGAAATGGACTTCCGAGCAAAGATGGGGCGCGGCGCCCTATATCGACAGCTTTTGCGGTTTCGCAAACACTCGACACATTGAGGACGGCCCCGCTTGATCGCGAAACCGTTGAAAAAATTGTTACAATCTTGCGAGACCGCGGAACGCTCGCATCTGTAGCCATTGAAGGGGCACCGAGCGCCGTTCTCTTTTCTGATTTTTTGATCAACTTCTGGACCTACGAACGAAGCTCCTATGTCAAGGACCTACACTCTGTGGGGCGGCGCATGGGGCGAACGCACTGCGGGGAATCCTTGGGGCGAGTTAAAAAATACTGGGAGCCCTTTTTCAAGGGGAGATACCTAGCGGAAATCAGTGCGCGCGATCTTAAAGCTTTTCGGCTCCACCTTGCCGATCCCACTCTAAAACTTTCGGAACTGACACGCAATCGTATTCTCACCGTGGGGGTTACCGCCCTTAGGTGGGCCGCGCGAAATGATATTATCGAGGCCGATCCAACCGTCGGACTCATTCCCTACGCGGCGAAGCCGAAAAAGCGCGGCGTGCTTTCGCCTGAGGAAGCAGCCGCGCTTTTTCGCATCGAGTGGGAGGACGAGCGAGTCAAAACCGCCAACATCCTCGCAGCAACAACCGGCCTTCGCGTCGGCGAGGTTCTAGCGTTGCGCCGTGAAGACATTACCGAGCGCTGGCTTTGGGTGCGGCACAGCTTCAGCCTTAAAGACGGACTCAAGGGCACGAAGACGGGCACTGAGCGGCGCGTTCCCCTCTTGCCCGAAGTTCGGGCGCGCCTCCTTGAGCTAGCGGAGAACATACCCCGGGATGGGTTTCTCTTCGCAGGTCGTGACGCGCGAACGCCCATGCTGGCCAACGATATTCTCCGTGGACTCCATGACGCTCTGGTACGGCTAAGTCTTGCTGGGGGGTACGAAAGGGCGTCGCGAAAAGAAAAGCTCGATGCCCTGGAAAGCTGGAAAGCCCGGCGAATAACTTTTCACTCATGGCGACACTACTTTGCCGCGCGAATGGCTGATCGGCTCGAGGCCCGTACCGTCATGCTCGCAACGGGGCATTCGAGTGAATCTGTATTCCGTGGCTATGCTGATCACGCTCGGGAGGTCGATTTCTTGAGGGTGGAAAACGCGGCGCGTGAGGCGTTCGGGGCGATTCTGCCATTCAAAACAAGGGCGCTTGGATAAATATAAAAAAAGGGTTTTTTATATATAGACGCTTTCAGAAAAGTATATTTATATAAAACCATAGTGGGCGATATGATGAAAGCGGGGGCGATCATTCGGCAATTAAGCCTCCCCCTGGGTACCGTGGCTCGGCGTATAGGCTCAAGTGAGGCACGGGTCCGGGCGATTTTACACGGCGCGCAGCCAACCGAGAGGGAATATGAATTGCTCGTTGATTTGCTGGATAGGAAAAGCGCTGCGCCTAAATGCTTCCGAGCCAAAATGCACGGGGGCGTCGTGATCAGCGCGAACTTTCGATAAGTTTTTTAAGGTAATCCCGCGGCTATTCACTGCGGGGAGGGTTTAAAGACCCGGGGGCCGCCTCTGCGCCGCCTCTCCTACAACTCGATAGGTCGAGATAGGAGGGGTGGTATGTCTTTTGATCGTCTTTTAACAAAACATGACGTTTCCGAAATCCTGTGTCGTTCTATTCCAGCTATTGATTGCGACATGAAGGCTGGCCGGCTTCCCTTTATCAAGGTCGGTCACTCGGTTCGATTCAAGCCCGAGGATATCGCAAGGATTCGGGACCAGGGCTACACAAAGGTCGGAGCGTGACCATGACGCCGCAGGAAAAGCTCCCCGGCTGCGTCATGTTTGAGCGCCTCCGGCACGAAATCGAACAAGCCTTCAGGGATATTCCGCAATATGGTGAAGTTTCCTTTACTGTTTTTTTTCGAGATGGCGAGCCGTGCCGTATCGAGTATAAGGCCGCGACAAACAGGCTGATCCCGCCCCGGTCGGAGCGAGGTGGCCGATGAGCGCTCGAAGACCTGAAGCGGCGACCGATGATTACATCGCCAGGTTGCGCCAAGAAAACAACGAACTCGCCGCCGAGCAGCTTCAGAAAGAGCGGCTTGTTCGCGAAGGCCGCTTGCCGGTAGAAATACTCCCCGAGGGTGCACGCCCTCTTCCTCCGCCTCCCGCGTGGAGTAAATATATTTTACCTCCGAACAAGCTTTTTGATTTCGGCCCGAGTGAGTCCACCCCGCTCGACTTCCTTGACGATTTCCCGATGCCCGGGTCCGGGGCGTGCATCATAGGTGCCCGAACTGGGTCCGGAAAGACCACAAGCCTTGTTAACTTTGCCGCAGCTTATCGGCGCATGAAGCGCAAAGTTACGTTTATAACTTTCGAGGAAAACGCCCAGGAAATCGTCCTTAGCATTGCACTTAACTTTTACGCGCACGCGAAAACGGAGCCTATCCCGGGTTGGACACGCGACATGCCCGGACCGGGTCGGCGCATTTATGCACTTAATGAACTTGAAAACAGCCTCCCGGCATTGCCTGCCGATGCGGACCCTGATTTTTCGGATATTTTTACACGAACTAAGGATTTCATAGCACGGAATGGCGGCCCGCCCCCGCCCCTCGCGAATGCGTACAACAGAATTCACGAGGATATTTGTGATGGAAAGCTCGAAATCTACGACGGTCTGCGTGATGCGGAAATGCTAGGCGACCTGATACGCGAGACTGATTCGGGGGTGTATGTTATTGATTATTTACAGGCAATCCCTCCTCCCGCGTGGGCTAGTCGCGACTCCTACAAAAATACGCAAGCGACATGTTCAATCGTCCGCGAGCTCGTCAATCACAACAAAAAGTTTCTGATTTTGGGCGCCCAATTTAATCGAACAGCAGGTGACGAAAGTTCTCGTGATGCCTTTGATCCGCGCGTGGATCAGTTTCGTGAGGCGGCTGACATCGAGCAGGTCGCGACTATCGCGTTCGGTATTGGCTACGAGGTGGGCGAGGACGGCCGCCGGAGGTATTTTTACAAAATTCTAAAGCACCGTTTCGCCGGCCGCCTTGTTGGTGCAAAGCTCCTATCGGCTGGGTACTTTGACTTTTTCTACGCCCAGCGCGGCGGCCGATGGACCTTGCCCGAACACTGGCCCAGGCCTCCCCGCAAACTGGGGGCCGCTCAGGAAATCATCATGGACGCCCTCCGGCAAGCAGGCGGATCAATGACGAGGGGTGAGCTCGTCTCTGCCTTCGAAGCCGCAGGCAAGCGTCGAGACAACTTAAACCAAAGCCTCAGGCCTCTGATCACGGCTCGTAAAATTAAGGCCGAGGGGGAACAACTTGCGCTCACTGAATAAAGAGGGGGCTCACCGGCCCCTTACCTTAGCCCTATATATATAGGGCTAAGGTAAGGGGCCGGGGCGATGAGCCCTTAACTTCTTAAGTAGGGCATTTAAGGAAATCCAAGGAGCTAAGGAAGTGAAGAGTTTTGAAAGGACACCGGACGGACAACGGACGGACACCGGACGCCCCGGAGGAGAAGGTATGACTCCCGCCCAACTGCGTTCAGCTGCGCGTGAGGTTGAAAAACTCAACGCGCGCCTCCAAGAGCTTCCCCTGCGTTTTCGCGACGAGGCCCGGGAGATAGAGGCCCGCCTCGACGCTCTCGGCCGCGAGTTAGCTCGCGAGTACGGGCGCCGCCACGGCTGGCGTATCTCAAGGTACCCCTCCACCGTCCGGGAGCTCGCCCGAGGCGAACGAAGCATTCCTGCGCGCTATGCCCGGTCCGTCCTGCGCGCCGACGTCGTCGACCATCCCGTTTTTTATTGCGACTCGCAGGGCCGGCCCGCGGCAATTGTCGGCTTCAACTACGGCCAGACCGCCGCCGCCCGACTGGTCGCGGCCAAGCTCGGGCTGGGTTTTAGAATCGAGAAACAATTTCCAAATTGGCACTCCATGAATACGAAATTTATTGTGCTTTTCCGAAAACCAATTTCGCACAACGTCCCGCCTGGCGGGGCGATTTCAGGCGAGCGGGCCGCCAAAAGCCCGCAGGGGGTGATCAGATGAGGGATGGACCGATGTACATCCGCCTCGAAGCGGCCGCAAGAGTCGCTGGGCTGGACCTCGAGGAGGTGGAGCGCCTTATTGCCGACGGCCGGATTCCGAGGGCGAGACTTCGGCGTTTGGGGAGGCGAGGAATTCTCGTTGATCCCACGGCGATCCGTGAAGCGCAAAGCAAGGAGTCATGGCCCGCGCGCCCGACGAGCCCTATTCGGGGGGGTATTCATGCGGGGTTCTAAAGCCGAGTCCGGAAAACCATTCTTTCGAGCCCGCGTGACTTTTCCGCGCGGAGGGGTAGCAGAAACACTCGCGGCGGTGATTAAGCCTTCCGGGAGACCGGCCTATGTTGCTCTTGCGAATGAGGTCGGTGGTCACGCACAGGTGTTTTTTAGACAGAACGCGGACGCATTTCGGGCGCAGGGTGGCCGTGTCGAGTACCTCGCAGGTCCGGAGACTGAAGCAGCCCGCAAGACCAGCACCCTCGAACACGCCCTCGGTGCCGCCCTAAAGGCCGCGGCCGAAAGGCAAATACGCGCCGACTCGATCCAAAGACTAAAAGGGCTTGGAGTCGATGTCTCACCCGAAATGAGCGAGGCTGAAATTACACGTGCCGTACAGACTCGCATTTTAGAAGCCACGAAAAAGAGGTAACACGATGTGCGATTTTGTCTGTAGTCAGGCCTACGAGGCGCTCGAAGAGCGTATCCGGGGCCTGCCCGAGGCACAGCAAGGCGTAGCGCGGCGCTTGCTTGAACGGATGGGGGTCGATTTTGTGGAGGAGCTTCTCGATAAAATCGACGAGATCGCGGCCAAGGGCGGCCCTGCGTTGACGCGCGAAGACCTTATCGATGCGGGATTTGATCCCGAGGAAGTAAGCAATTTTTAACCTGGAAGGAGGTTGAGTTATGAGCAAAAGAGTTCGTTTCCCGAACGGCTACATCGGCACGGTGTCCGACAAAGTAGCCGAGATTCTCGCAACGCGCCCCGGACACGCGATCATCCGCGACCGCCCGGGAGCACTCGGGGAAACTGAGTCGAAAACGGGGGTAAAAAATGAGTAACCCGACCGCTCGCGAAATTAAAGCCCGCATTGCCAGGCTCGAGGCCGACCTCGCGAAGCAAAATGAAACTGTGACTAAGGCGGAGGCCGAGCTCGCCCGTGCGTACGCTGAGGGCAGGGACCCATCCGAGGCAATTGACGCGCTTTCTAAGGCGCGATTGACTCAGACGGCCATGATTCAAGCGCTCGGCCAGATGGATTCCATCTGGTACGAGCAGGCGGTCGCTGAATATGAGGCAGCCATCGAGGCAATCAATAGCCGCGCCGAATCGGCATACCGAAAAACTGAAGGCGCACTCAAGAAGGCACTCCAGGAAAATGTCGCTCCGATTCTTAAGGCCGAGGGCCTCTCAGCAACGAGCCTTGAGGAATTCGCCGATGCAGCCCTCGGGGCCGCGTGGGCGCAGTACGAGGCCCGCGCCGCCGACGAGCAGCGCGCCCTCGGTCCCCGCCCGAGCGCACCACTGCCGAGGGACAAGACCGGCGTACCTCGCGCCGACGAAAGGGGCGCCGCATGAGTGAAAAATTTATCCCCTGGCCCAAAAAGGGGCATGTCACCTACTGGGGCGCCGAGCGCATGCCCACGATAAAAATCTACGAAGTGCCCGCCGCCTCGACACTCTCGGACGAGGACCTCGCCCGGCTTGCCGAAGGAATCGCCCAGAGTAGGCGAGGCCTCCGGGTTGAACTGGGGTCATCCGATTGGCCCAGCGAGCTACACTTCAAGAAACTACTCGCGCAGGCCGTCGAAGCGGGGCTCGATGTACCCGAGCGCGAGCTCGAGCGAGCTGGGCTCTAACAATTTCCGGGGCGGGCATATAGGCTCGCCCCGGACCACGGCGCACAACGCGGAGGAAAACAGAATGCGGATATTTTGGGCTGAAAAAAAAGACCCCGATGCAGGAGGCGGCGTCTCGTTCGGGTACTCGCGACATGATCGCTACATGCAAAAGCACTTACGCGACGCCGGAGTCGAGATTCTCGATAGTCGTGATGGCGCGGACCTCGCGGTTCATTTTATTCCATCTCCCTGGTACAGGCCCGTCGAGGGAATGAAAAATGTTCTCTTTACGACCGCTGAAACTGACCCGCTCCCCGCATGCTTTATGAACGATCAAATAAACCGCGAAACACAGACCACCCTCGTGGTTCCATGCGAGATGAACCGCCGCGTTTTCTCTCGTGCTTTTCCTGGTGTACCCATCCACGTTTGCCCGGAAGGCATCGAGCCCTCGGAGTATCCCTACCTCGAACGCTCCGCGCCTTATCGTAGGGAGCCTTTCCGCTTCCTATGGCTTGGTGCCTGGAATGTCCGTAAAGGGTACGACCTCGCGAAGCGTGCATTTACGGAATGGTACGCACGCGGCGATATTCCAAACAACGCAGAACTGTACTTGAAAACGACAGGCGTCGAGCTAGATGGAAAGCCATTCCAGGGAATTATTTATAGCTTTGCTGCGCAATGTACTAACGGATATACCTTTCTTCCCGAGCATCTTTGCCCTCCGGGCTTCCCCCGCCTTCCTCGTATAACGCTCGATAGCCGAATACTTCCGGATGACAAAATGCTTGAAGTCTACAAGGGTGCGCATGCCTTCCTTGCCCCGCATCGCGGCGAGGGATGGGGGCTCCAAATAGGCGAAGCCGCCGCGACCGGCTTGCCGGTGATCTATACAAATTGGAGCGCGCCCGCCGAATACCTCGACGAGAAAGTCGCCTATCCCCTAAACGTATATAAAATGACCCCGCCTTTCATCGGCTGGGGAAATAGCGCCGAGCCCGCTGTATCGAACATCGTTAAGCAGATGAAGGCTGTATACGACAACTACGACGAGGCATTGAAACGCGGCCGCCTAGCATCCGAACGCATGCACGAGCGTTATACATGGGCGAAGGCGGCCTCGCGATTCATAGAGATATGCGAGGACGTGATCCAGGGCAGGGAGCCCGAGCCTATTTCAGAACCGCTAACAAAAAATCAGCGGCGATACCAGCGGCGACAGGCACGCAAGGCCGCAAGGGCTAGCGCCAAGGCATAAGCGCACCCTGGAGCCCCGCACGGCTAAGGTACTGTCCCGATAGGGCCTCGCTTGCGGGTGGGCATCGCCCGGCCCGCTTTTGCAGACTGACAGGCGAAAACGGGCTTTTAAGTTTTTAGAGAAACTTAAAAAGGAGGCATAATTATGCAACTAACGCCCTCCGAGTTGGCAAAACGACTCGGTATCGCTCCCGCCGCGGTCCGGGACGCCGAGCGGCGTGGCCGCCTGGTCCGCGAAGCGGATGGGACCTACGACACTGACCGTCCGGAGAATCGATCCTACCTCGGGCGGTTCACCGGGCACCGCGGCAAGCAACGCACCGAGCCCTCGAGCCCGGCCCGAGCTGCCGCGATGCTCGCTAGGGCTCGGAGCCTGTATGAACGAAGCGCCCTCAGGTTTAGGCTGCGTAAGCTCGAACTCATACCGGCCGACCAGGTCAACTTCCGTCTCGGGGTTCTACTCCAAGCCTTCCGCAAGGAGGTCGCCGCCCTGCCTGAGCGAATCGACCTGTCCGCCCCGAACATTGAGCACGAGCTCGAAAAAGGTATTAGCGAAACCCTCGAGGCTGCGAAGAAAAAATCCATCCAGGCCGCAATGCCGGCCCATAGCGAGGCCGGAGAGGCTGCCGTCGAGTATCCTGACGTTCTACCGGATCACGCGAGCCTCGATGAAGTACGGGCGTTTATAGACCAGGTCCAGGCTGACCGCATGGCACAAGAAACAGCCCTACAGCTTGGGGAATTTGTCACGCGGCACGATGCACACCGCAGAATCGGTATCATCGACTCAGAAATGTTCGGAAACCTACGAAACTGGCCCCGCCGTGCCGTAGCTCAGTTAGTGGCTGCGCGCGAGTCAGGGGGATCGGACGCGGCCCGCCGTGTTCTAGGCGAGCTGGTCGCCCAGGAAGTGGCGCGAATCGATGAGGCCGAACGCGGCGGGAGGTTTAGGGTATGACGACGAGTGTTTACTTGACATTCTGGGGGCGCGTCCGCGAGGACGAGGAGGCACACTCGTATATTTCGCCGTGGACCTCGGTACTCGGTCTCCGCACCCAAGGGATACCAGTACAACGGAAAACGGAGGTGGTAGAGGTCCGTGAGGTGCCCGATAAACTAACCGTTGAGCAGGTACAATCCTTCGCGCAGGCCTGCCTTGATGCTATCCGGGGCATTCCTCTAGAGTACGCGCCCGGGGGCTCGTTTGTGCGCTGGGGTTTCCTGTGTGACATCGCTCGACGAAAGCGCATTCCAATACCAGGCAAAAGGGGGCGCGTGTGACTCGCGGCGAGATATTCGCGCGGCGCGTCCTCGGCCGCCTTGCCCTCGTTGCCCCGGATGCGTGGCAAAAAACCGGATCACGCGAGCTCGACGCACTAGGGCGCCTTATTGCCCAGGAAGCGGATTTTCTCTTCGAGCCGATGCGCGATTCTAAGCGCCCCGTAAGCGTGCACCGTACCGTGAGGAAGGGACATTTTACAGACATGCACCCGATGCCCTCCCTTGAGGAAAAAATTACCATGCGGATACTCGGAACGTTTAGCGACTACTTCCCCCGTGAACTTAAAACCCTTGACGAACGGTCAGCGCTAGAACTCGAAAGGGATATTTTATCCGTGGTACGACAGGCTACCTATGCGGGCCGTGGTTAACCGTGACGGTCCGTAGTTAACCGTGACAGTTAATAAAATATAATTCCCCTTGACATTTTTCCCGGGCGAGGTATGCTTTCGAGTACCACGAGCCGGCCGGCCTGGAAATTTCAGACATGGGAGCATACATCCCGGAGGTGTCACATGGCTAAACAAAAAACAATCTCTATTTACGACCTCGCCGAGGAGTGTCGAGCGCTTTCGACCTGGATTCAGGGGCGCCGCCTCGCCTTGCCGATTATTATTTCCGACGACGACCCGGACGCGAAGCCCGGTGAGGATCTCCGTGATATTTTGAAGCTCTCGGGCGAGCTTTCGGCTCTAGCCTCCGATATAATGGACAGGGCAGGGCTTATTTATACAAACGAAGAGGCAATCGTATGACCTCGGCCGCCCTCTCAGCCCTCGCCGATGCCTTTAGTCTTCTAGCGAATGAAGCCCCGAGCCATGCAAGAGAAATCCTCGCGCTGACGAGCCTTGACGCAGACGAAGCCTCGAAAGTAATCAAGGACGGAGAAACGCAACAAGCGCACATATTCGCGCTACGAGAAGACGCGCGGCGCCTTGAACGAGATGGCGAGAGGCTCGGAATCCCCCTCGGTCCGGGGCTCGCGGCGCTGATACGGTCAACGCTCGGGCGACTGTAAACCGTAAACACTCGGCCCCCTCGACCAGGAGGCCGCCCTCGGTCTCGGGTACCTCATCGAGGGGCTCGCCGAGGAAGTGGCTACAGAAGTGGCTACACGTTAGGCGAAGTATGAGAAAAAATAATGAGAAGAAAGCCCGTATATTGGCATATTTTCTTATATATAAAATACACAATACGCTATTCCTATAAATGATTTAATATGTTACAATATGTCCGGACAAGTGCTTTTTTAAGTCTGCAAAACCTTCATGAATCGGTTCGACTCCGATCTGCGCCTTGAACAACCGAAGCCGCCCATCGGGCGGCTTCACTTTTTTCGCCAAGGTCGGAGTCGAAGTTTTCGAGCGCCGAGCTGAAGCGATGTGAGGCGCACGGAATATCGTCGTCCGCCTTCGGCGGACGCGGGAATCATTTCCAATATCGCGAGGTTTCCCTTGACGCCGGGGGAAGCCCGTCTTATCATCCACCTTATCCGAGACCTCGAGAGACGTTGTGCGAAACATAACTAGTGCGCATAACGTCTACGGGGTGTCGGCGGACTTTAAAACATGCCGCCCGGAGGAATCATGCCTGAGCGGGAGTATGCCGAAGCCCGAAGCGTCGTGATTTCCGAGATACTGCCTCACAGACCGCCTTTTGTTTTTGTCGATAAGGCCGCACTACTCGGTCGTGATTCTCTTCTTTCTTCGAAAGAGGTATCGGTCGAGGACTTCGATTTCTATAAACCCGATCATTCCGGGAAGCCGTATTGTTATCCGCGCGAAATACTGATCGAGCACGCGGCTCAGTCGATGATGCTTCTCGGTCATCACTACGGCCGTGATATCGGGTGGCTCCCAGAAGGTTATTCTTCGATAGGGCTCCTTACCACGATCGAGGATTTCATGTTCAACGACATACCGATACAAGCGGGTGACGAGGTCATCACCCGTGTCGATGTCGGCTTCGAGAAGAGAAGCCTCTACTATATCGGGGTCAAGGCGCGGATACATGTGCGCGAGTGTCTCGCGGCCGAGGGTACTCTCTGTGGAATGTTTTTGACGGGTCAGTACGATCGGCTTTTCGAGAATCTCGGCGAATTCAGGGTGAGCCCGGGCCGTGAGATTGTGCAGCCGCATTTCAGTTTTGTTGACCGTGCACATCCCAGTCTCTTTAACAGCACCTACTGGTTTTTGAAGGGGCATTTCCCCGGTTCTCCGTGTATACCTGGTTGCATGTTCCTTCGCGGCGTAAACGAACTCGCAGATTCGACGAAAAAAATACGGAAAGTCGTCCGCGCGAAGTTCAAAAAGATCGCTGTGCCGCATCGGAGGTACCGCTACGAAATTCGGCGTGACGGGGACAGGGTCGCCTTTTCGGTCCTCGAGACAGAATCGGGGGAGGTGCACGCCAAGGGCCTTTTGGAGCTCGAGCCGTAAAATTCGCGGTTGACCTCATACGGATTTCGCCTGATACTGAAACCATGCGTGACAAAATGGTGAACGTGAAAATCGCCCGACGTGGAGAGACCGATGTGTCGGTGAAGCTGCCGATCGTTTCTTACTGTCAGATCGGTATAAGATCGGGCAGAGGTGGCGAGGGCGTCCACGAGTACTGCGAAAACTTGCTCAAAGAAGGGCGGAAGGGTGCACGATAAGCGGCCGCGGCGAAAAGAATGCCGAGCCTGGGGGCATTTCACCGCCGCAGGCCCGGCTTAAGTTCGAACGAGAAGCAATGCCGTCCTGTCGCGGCGAAAACCTCGTATGAAGGAAGGTTGGGCCCTTTAATTCCATACAAAAGGCAGGCACGAGGATGACTCGGCTCCCAGGTTATCCTGAAATGAACACACTTCAGACAGTTGGGGGCGATACTCGGCATTATGTTCCTCCGCGACGCAGGGCGTGACCTAGGTTCAAGTCTCATGCCTGTTCATCTTGCCCGTCGAGTCGGAATTCCGTACAGTAGTGTATCATGGATCGAAACTCGCTGATTCGGCGGCCGTTTAGATATTCATTCGGGAACGCCGCTCTCTGGCTCATCGCAATCAATGTTCTGGTCTTTGCGCTCGAATACCTCATACCCGGCTCTCGTTATGAGCCGGGTTTTGTCGACTATCTGGTCCTGCGGCCTTTCTCGAACTATGAGGGTGCATTCCCCCTCTCCATAGATCAGGGGGCGCTGTGGCAGCCCTTGACCTATATGTTCGTCCACGACGGCTTGTCGCATCTCTTGGTCAATATGCTCGGTCTGCTTTTTTTCGGAACCGCGGTGGAGAAAGAGCTCGGGACGAAAGAATTTCTTCTGTATTATCTGCTTACCGGATTCCTCGGCGGTGCTTTTTCTTTAGCCGTGTATATTCTTTCCGGAACGGCGACTGTTTTGGTCGGCGCATCGGGCGCGATTTTCGCCGTTCTGCTCGCCTTTGCGACCTTGCAGCCCACTGCTCAGATACTGATATGGGGGATCATCCCGGTCAGGGCGCCGATCCTCGTTCTCGGGTATGCGGCCATCGAACTCGCCGCCGAAATATTCGGTCGAGCGGACGGCGTCGCGCACCTGACCCATCTCGCCGGACTCGGCTTCGGCTGGCTGTATTTTCTCGCGCGGTTCGGCGTCAATCCGGCGAAACGTTTCTTCCCGGGCCGCTGACGTGCCGCGGATACGTACCTACGTTGGTATACACACAGTTCTCGCGCTGATTTTCGGCTTATCGGCATCCGCCCAGATTTCGGGCGGCGTCATCCGCGGCGAATTCTGGGCCGACCTCGAGCCGGTGTCCAAGGTCGGCGATCTCTGGCCTGTTCCTCCCGAGGAAGCGCTCAGGCGCATCCGCAGCGAAGCGGCATGGGCGGTTTCGGGCCTTGTGTACGGCTTTGAATTCGAATACAGCCCTTTCGACAGCGCGAGAGCGATCGAGGAACGCTTCGAGCTGAGGAGCCTCGGTTCCATCGATCCCGACGCTCTTTCGCTTACAGGCGGCACCCGCTCGTACTACGAACTTCGCTCCTATGTCGAGTACCGGCCGAATGACGAGGAAGCAAAGCTCTTGGGGACATATCTTCGCGATCCATGGAAGGCTTCGCAGGGGATAGGAAGGGCCGATATCCTCGGCGGCGTCGAGGCTCGTTCGAAGTCCTACCACGAGGCCCTGCGGGAGGCGGTGCGTGCGCATCTGCGGGGGATGACGCCGAACAAGCCGCGGGAAGTCAAAGGCCGGGTCGCTTTCGAGCGCATACCGAATCTTTCGCTGATCGACGGTTATTACGTCGTCCAAGCGCGGGTGCGCGTCATGACGCTGGAAATTCTGCCCTACGCCGCGTATTGACCGCGGCGCGCCGGATGCACGAGCGGCTCAATCCATGAGACGGTTCTTTTCCGCGGCTTCGTGGATACGGTCGAGCTGGTTCATGATCTCGTCGACGATCGCCTGCTTCTTGTCGTCTCGGAAGCGGTGCTCGTGCTTGACCGCTTCCCTGAAGTCTGAGCAGTCGAGTATGGGCCCGGCGGTATAAATGACGCGGTCCTGGCAGATGAGATCGTCCACCATGGTGCCATCGGCGGAGCTGAAGCGGAGTATGCTGCCGTTGATCGCCACAAGGCACATTTTCGAGAACGACTTGATGTACGAGTCGATCTCCCGTACTCCTTTTTTCGTGCTCGGGTCCCAGGGGCGGAATCTTGTGCCGGAGGGGAAGACCAGGATGAGCTTTCCTTCCTTTTTCAGATCGGCCAGCGCGTGCATGGCGGCGCGGTTGATACTGGCGCTCCGCATGAGTTCGGCGATCAGTTCTTTTGTCGGGTCTTTGTATTTTTGCTTGATGATCTCGATCGAGCGGCTCGGGTAGATGACGAGGCGGGTATAGGCCTCGGTGAAGGCCAGGACGACCGGATTCGTCTCGTTGAGCTTTATCCCGGCTATAGCCACGAGCGCGTCGGCGGCCGCACGGCCGATCTCCCCTTCCTGCCTGAGCAGGTAATGAAAGACGGGCAGATCGAAATTCGAGTAATGTTCGAGCAGGAGGAGACAGGGCTCGCCGGCCTTCGCCGCTTCGAGAAGCTTCGCGATGTTGTCGAAACCATCGATGCGCGAGCCGGGAAGAAGATTTTCTTTTATGATGGAGTCTATGAACTGCAGAACCTCGGTGTTGCCGATTTGAAAAACATTCTTGTCGGATACAACCGCTTGGCCCTTCGATGCTCCCATCATGCGTAGTATTCGATCACGGTATTTCTCTGCGATGGGTTCCACCTCGTCCTCCCGGGGGGAGTATAGACACCGCTCCGCGCCGGTGTCAACGTAAACAGAATTTTCGTTTTCCGGCATGCGGATTCGACGTACCTCCCGCGGACGGGGGGAGCGTTTACGGGATTTCAGTATCCGTCGGACAGCGCCCGATTGATGTCTTTCTGATAGAGCTCCTGGTAGACGTAGCTTCTCGTCTTGAGTTTCTCTTTTATGCTCTTCGAGAAAGGGACGTAGCGCCAGAATATACCTCGGATTTCTTTATCGAGCTTCTGGATGCCCTCGGACTCTTTGGTGATCCATACGAGGTAGTCTTGGATGAAGTATTCTTTGACGTCGCCGCGGAGCTTGCGCGAAACGAACCACTGGTAATAGTTGCCGGTCAGTCCCTCTTCCATCCAATAGTACGAGGCCTTTTCCTTCGCGACCTGCCATCGAAGATCCGCGACGGCCGTAAGCACCGCGAGCGTGAGGTTTTTGGGATACATCGGGACCGCCACCCGGCCGCGGCTCGTGGCGCGGTTGTGCGTGTCGAAGGGCTCCCAGCAGATGCCTGAGTCGCCGTAACAGGGCAGGAGAAGAACAAAGGGGACGATTCTGTTGAGAGCGCTCTTGTACGGCCGGCAGAAGGCCTCGCAGTCGATCGACTCGATCCACGCGAGCGTGCGCACGACGTTCTCCCTCGTCGCGATGTCGCGTATGCTTCCGTGGAAATACTCGCGCGACAGTATCGGGAAATGGTTGCCCTGCCGCCCGATGCACAGGCGCGTCATCTGCCTGACCGTATCGAACTCCTGCGCCAGAGTCTGCATGTCGGCCTTCGCGTCGCGGCCGAGGGCCCCCGCCTTTTCCTGCACGCTTCTGAGTTCGTCTCCGGCTTTGTCGAATTCGTGTATCGTCTGCATGAGCTCCTTGTCCACAGCGATCATTCTGCGGACGACGTCGTACAACTCGGTCATCGTCTTGCGCTGGGCGTCGGTGTAGGGGGCGGGTACATGGAGGAGCCCGGGCTGGCTTTGGTGGGTGCAGATCGATTCGACCCGCTCTTTAAGAAGGCTTTCGAGCTGCCTTCGCTCCTCGGCCTTCGATTTCATGATACCTTCGGAGGAGTCGCGTTTCCCCTGCGCCCGCTGGATGAGAAGGTTGAAGCGCGATCGCTCGTCGCTATCACGAGAACGGGGTTTTATCTCGTCGGTCGCACTCGCCGAGACCGACCCCATCGCGATGGCGCGCATCCACTCGTCCACATAATAGACGGGTTCGTCGATCGTCTTCTCGTAAATGATGCGGTGGAAGATGTCCACCATTTCGGGCGACAGAAGGTTGGGGAGGATCGCGGCGAAACGTACGGCGATTTTTTTCGGCATGGGGGCTTGTTCACCGATGCTGTGCAGCGCGAGTTTCGACGCAAGGTACCAATAGGCCGGAACGATCTGCTGGCGGTAGACCCCCTTGTCCTTGGGATCTGTGGCCTTGAGGTATTTGCCCAGAATTTCATGGAGTTTTTGCGATTCTTCGCCCTCGCCGCTCAGAACGGTCTTGTAAAAATTCGGGTCTGCGAACCACTGGGCCGGCCGTTCGGCTTCGAGACGTTCGACCGGCGCGAAGCTTTTACGTGTCAGATCGACGTCGAATTCCTGCTTCTGCCGCACTTCGGTCGTGACTCCCATGTCGCCGAACAAGGAGCGGAAATCGGGCGGAACCTGCGCTCCGGCGGGGGGTGCAGGCCTTTGGTTCTTTGCCTGCGGCTGGTATTCCTCTACCGAGCCTTCTCCGATGAGTGCGGCGATCTCAGGGTCGATGTCGTCTGCCATACGAGGGATTGTATCTCTCATTAGGCGCGATCACAAGTGCACGTTTGTCTACGATACGGAACAAATAGAACGGCCGCCCCTTCGGACGGCCGTTTTTGTCGTGGAGGTGAGGGGAATTGAACCCCTGACCTTATGAATGCCATTCATACGCTCTAGCCAACTGAGCTACACCCCCGCATCCATTTCGCGCTGAATAATTAGGCGGGGCCAATACTAGCCGAGCTCACGAACGAGTGTCAAGCGTGGCCGTCCCTCGGCGTCCCGCAGACTCCTTGCTGTACACCGCCTCTCGCGGCCATACTTTGACGCGTGAAAAACGCTGGATACGCGCTCGCCCTCTGCGCGCTCGGACTTGAGAAGGTATGTCAGAACGAGATCGAGCGTATCGGACTCGGTGTTGACCGCCGAGAGCCGGGACGCATCCGCTTCATTTTGCCGGAATCGCTCGGTCCCGCGGCATCGCTCATGCGGGCGAATCTCTGTCTGCGCACGGCCGAGCGTATCCTTATTGAAGTCGGTCGATTCAGCGCGGTCGATTTCGATCAATTGTTCGAGTCGGTCCGCGCAGTCCCCTGGGAGCGTTTCTTCCGCCGCGAGGACCGTCTTGTCATCGAGCGGGTCCGGTCGCACCGCTCGCGGCTCTCCGCCCAGACTTCCATCCAATCGCTTTCGCATAAAGCCGTGTATGAACGGCTCGGCTCGGTTTACAAGATCAGACGATTGCCTGAAACGGGCGGGGTCAGGGCGCTTCGAATCTATCTCGATGATGATGTCTGCGTTCTCGGACTCGATAGTTCAGGCGAGGCGCTTCACAAGCGGGGCTACCGGCTCGCGAGCGGCGCGGCGCCGCTCAAAGAGACCGTAGCGGCGGGCGTTCTTTTCCTTGCCGGTTGGAACCGGCGGCAGGCTCTACTCGATCCATTCTGCGGTTCGGGCACGATCGCCATCGAGGCGGCGCTCTTTGCCTTGGACCGCGCGCCGGGGCTCGGCCGCTCTTTCTCGTTTGAAGATATGCCTTTTGCTGTTGAAGAAGGGCAGGCGCGCCGCTCGGCCGACGAGACCGCCGCGGCCGAGGGCCGAATCCGACGCGATGTCGAGCTGAGGATCGCCGCCAGCGACGCCGATTCGAAGACGGTCGAGGCCGCGCGCGCGAACGCCGCGCGGGCGGGTGTCGCTTCCAGCGTGGATTTTTCCGTCGCACAGGCCGAGGATGCGCAGCCCATACGCGAGCGCGGTTGTCTCCTATGCAATCCGCCCTATGGAGAGCGTCTGGGCACCGTGGACGAGGCGCGCGCGTTGTACCGCCGTTTAGGTGTCGTCGCCGAGCGCTTTTCGGGTTGGGGCCTCGGTTTTATCACGAACGGTCAGGATTTCGGAGAGTACTTCGGAAAGAAAGCTCCACGTCCGCATAAAATCATCAACGGCGCCGAAGAGCAGTATTTTCATTGGTATCCGCCCGAGAGGAGGCAGTGATATGCCGGGGGTTCGGAACGCAGCGACATATTGCGATTTGAACGGCTCGCGCCTCGAGCCTGAGGATGCGACGATCGTGATTTTCGGAGCAACCGGCGACCTGGCCCATCGAAAGATCGTACCGGCGCTGTACAATCTCAGGCTGTCGGGAATCCTGCCCGAAGGCGTCAAGGTAATCGGCTTCGCGCGCCGTGACCTGGACGACGGGGACTTCCGCGCCTCGCTGCGCGGGTCTTTGGAAAAAAACTCTGATTCAAAAGCGGTGGATGAAGAGGCGTGGTCCTGGCTTGAACGTCGCATAACGTATTTCCGCGGCGATTTCGACGACCGGAATGCGTACACGCGTCTCGCGGGCGTCCTTTCGGCCCCCGGCATGCCTGAAAACGCGCTCTTCTACCTCGCCGCGTCGCCGGACAAGTTCGAGGTGACGGCGAGATCCCTCGCCGCCGCGGGACTGGGCAGCGCGGCGCCGCGTCCGTCCGGCCGCCCCCCGGGATTCCGCCGGCTTATCGTTGAAAAGCCCTTCGGAAGAGACCGGGCGAGCGCACATGAGCTCAATGAGATCCTGCAGACCTGCTTCGCCGAACGCGACATATTCCGCATCGACCACTACCTCGGCAAGGAGACGGTCCAGAATCTTCTGTATTTCCGCTTCGCCAATTCGATTTTCGAGCCCTTGTGGAATTCGAATCACATAAGCTCGGTCGAGATCGACGTCCTCGAATCCTCGGGGATCGGAACACGGGGGGGCTATTACGATCATGCGGGCGCCGCCCGTGACATGCTGCAGAACCACCTCATACAACTGCTCTGCCTGACCGCGATGGAGCCGCCCGCGACGCTCGATCCCGAGGCGGTCCGCGACGAAAAGGTGAAGGTCCTTCGATCGATCCGCGACTATTCCCGCGAAGAGCTGCTTAGGCGTTCGCGCCGCGGACAGTACACAGCCGGCGTTCTTATCGACGGTTCAAGCTGTCCCGCCTACCGCGACGAGCCCAAGGTCGCCCCCGATTCAACGACGGAGACCTTCGTTTCACTGCGGCTCGAGGTGGACAATTGGCGCTTCGCCGGCGTTCCATTCATACTGAGGACCGGCAAGGCGCTCGACCGCCGCTTGAGTGAAATTCGTGTCACTTTCCGCAGACCCCCCGCAGCCCTCTTCTCCGGCTACTGCGGCGATGCGCTCTCGCCTAACGCGCTCGCGATCAGGATACAGCCCGACGAAGGCATGGCGCTGCGCTTCAACGCGAAGGTCCCCGGCGCGGCGAAGCTCGGCCCGAGCGAACTTCGATTCGCCTACAGAGAGAATAACAAGTCGTACTTCCCCGAGGCCTACGAACGGCTCATCGCCGACGCGCTCGCGGGCGACGCGACTCTTTTCATAAGGTCCGACGAGACCGAGGAGGCTTGGCGCATCATCGACGCGCTCGAAGACGCATGGTCCGGGGCCCCTCCGCCGGAACTGTACCAGGCCGGCGGCGGAGGACCTGGAGAAGAGGGGCCTGAGGCCTGGGGTTTATAGCGGCCGGCCTCACGCCGTCGTATACTGATCCCATGCTCCTCTATCGATGTGCGGATTCGGTCTCATGGATAAACGCCGCCCTCGGCGAACTGCGCGAGACGGCCCGAATGGCTCGGCTCTCGAACTCCGGCCGCATGGCTGTGTGCCTCGCCGGCGGTACGACCCCAGAGCCCGTGTACAGGGCGATGGCCGCGCATGAGCTGTCGGGCGTCGATGTCGAGCTGTGGCCGGGCGATGAACGTGTTGTGCCGCTCGCGGATCCCGCGCGCAACGGCACCATGATCGCGCGCGCCTTCGAGAACTGCGTCTGGAATCCATACCCGCGGATCAAGCAGTGGCCCGAGGCGCAGACCGAATCCGAAGCCCTCGAAGCAGTTGAGGCGTACGAGGCCGAACTCGCCGCCTCTCTCGGGCACAAACCTGTTTTTGACCTCGCCCTGCTCGGCCTAGGCGCCGACGGCCATACCGCGAGCCTTTTTTCGGTGAACGAAACAGAGGGTTATCGTTTCACAGCTTTGGGCCTGACGGCTGTTACGCGCTCGCCCATAGCCCCGTTTATCCGTATGACACTCAGTTTCGCGGCACTTGGCTCCACGCGGCGCCGTGTCTTCCTGGTGCGCGGCCCCGAGAAACTCGGTGTCGTCGAGCGACTGTCCCTGGAAGACCATAGACTGCCCGCCTCGCGCCTGGCCGGCCCCGAAAGTATCATTTTGTACCTGGAAAACTGAAAGGAGTGCCTCGAAGCTTGTTGGGCTGTCAACACCAAGCTTCGAGGCAGTTAACAAGTCGTTATTTTATAAAGAGTTTCTTCGCGAAGGCGAGTCGTTCCCGCGCCTGGAAGGTGGCCCCTCCCTCGTGATTGTTGTAAGGATACTCTCGAATTTCCTTTTCGCCGGCGTGCCAGTTATAGGCCGCATAGACCGTCGAGGGCGGGCAGATCGTATCCATGAGAGCCACCGAGTAGAGCGCAGGGACCTTGGTCCGTGCGGCGAAATTGAGGCCGTCGAAGTACGAGAGGGTTCGGAATACAGCCTCCTCGCGGTCGCGCTTCGTATGGATGTACCGCGCGATTTCGTTATACGGATCGCGATCGGTGATCTCGGTCGCCCGGCGGTAGTGGCAGAGGAAGGGCACGTCGGGCATGAGGAGTTTCACGTCCTTATTGAGGGCCGCCGCGGCGATGGAAAGGCCGCCCCCCTGGGAACCGCCCGTGACGCCGATCCGCTCGGGATCGACCGCAGGGTGGGCCGCAGCCGCCTCGACCGCTCTGACGGCATCGACCATGATGCGGCGGTAGTAGTAGGTCTCGGGCGAGTCGATGCCCATGGTCATCACGCCCGGAACCGATGGTCCTGTCGTGCCCGAATCGGGCGTGTCGCCCGGGGACCAGGAGGCCCCCTGCCCTCGGCTGTCCATAACGAAATGAGCGAAGCCGGCCGAGGCCCAGAAAAGCCAGTCCCAGGGGAAGGCGCGGCCTCCGCCGTAGCCGATGAACTCGACAATGCAGGGGAGCCTGCCGTTTTTATATCCGGGAAGTGAGGGCCTGAGCGCCGCCGCGGGCAGTATGAGCCAGGCTGCGATGCGCTCAGCCCCGAAGCCGTTATAAGAAACATCGAAAGCTTCGATCGCGTCGAGGCCTGTCTCATACGGCGTAAAACGCGGATTCAGCGGTGTTGATTTCGTGTCGGCGAGTGTCGACGACCAGAAAGAGTCAAAGTCTTTCTCTTCAGACCGCGCGGGTTTGTATTTTCTGAGTTCTTCTTTGGGCAGATCGAAAAAAGCCATGATGTTTCCTCTCTGTGAGATGACATCATGGCGAGCAAAGCGCTCTCGAGTCAATGCGCGCGCGGCGCAGAGTCAATGCGCGCGCGGCCTTCCTTGGCCGCACATGCCGTGGCCTTTATGACTTGACCTGGCCCGGATGTATCAGGTCTCTGCAATCAGTAGCGTCTTCGCGTCGAGTTTAAGCTTCAAATCCTGCGGATTCATCCGGCCATGGTCTGTAGTCATTTTTATACCTCCTTGTATAAAAATGACATCGCGGAAACGATCTGCCGATCGTTTCCGCGTGTGTGGCGCGGCCATCCTTGGCCGCACATGCCGTGGCCTTTATGACTTGACCTGGCCCGGATGAATCAGGTCTCCGCAATCAGCAGCGTCTTCGCGTCGAGCTTCAGCTTCAGGTCTTGCGGATTCATCCGGCCATGGTCTTTGACGACGGTGAAGTGGATATAGTCGGCTGTGGGCTCGAGGAGGATGAGGACCGAGATCGCATCCAGGTATTCCTTAAGAATGAGGGGGACGTCGTTCTTATCGACCAGGGGTTCCGGCCCCGCCATGGTGGCCGAGTACCAGACCTCGAGCCCCATGGTCGCCGCGAATTCTCTGACTTTCGAGATATCGCTCGGTTTCACCCGGGTAAAGTCGTAGCCGTCGATAATGAGCGCGTCGGCCTTGAACCCGCCGGCCTCGATCATGGCCTTGAGCGAATGCAGGATCTGGTCGGTGCCGATCGCTTCCTGCGCGAAGTTCATGATAACGCGGTTTCGGACGATCTCGTCCTTCGCCTCGGCTATGTGCTCGAGGTTTTTCCGCTTGGCGAGTTCCGAGAATATGTTCTCGTACCAGGATATGACGTAGTTGGTGTGGGCGTTGAACGAGACGTGGATGACTTTCTCGCCCCTGAGGAGCTTGTCGAGCGCCAACTGTACAAGGACCGATGTCTTGCCGACTCCCTTGCGGCTGGCGATGACGCCGATGTTTCCTTTTTTCAGGCCGCCCTCGATAGATTTCTCGAGGAGGCGGACAGGACTCTTGGCGATAAGCTCCTCTTTCAGCATAGGTATCTCCTTTTTCGGGAGTGATCAAAGGTCTTAAGACCTTTATTCGTCGGTGCTCAGTATAAACCCGAAAGTCTTCGCGGGCAAAACCGGAATCACGGTGTACCCGATGATGGACCGCGGAGGCGGGGCGAATGAGCCCCTTGACAGCTTATGCCAAACTCGATGCTTGTCATCAACCTCTTACTTACTCCGCGGCGAAGATATCATCTGCCCTGCTCGGCTTTCTTCTTTTCAAGATATTCCTTGCGGAGCTGATCGGAAACGGCGCTCGGCACCCTTCCGTACTTCAAAAACTCCATCGTGAACTCGGCCTTGCCCTGCGAGAGCGAGCGGATGACGGTCGAGAAGCCGAACATCTCCGACAGGGGGACCTCGGCCTCGACTTTGCAGAAACTACCCTCTTCTGTCGACGAGACGATCATGCCGCGGCGCTGGTTGATCGAGGCGAAGAAGTTGCCCTGGAACTCGGTGGGGCCTTCGATCGAGACGCGCATGATGGGTTCGAGAATGACGGGTTTGGCCTTCTCGTACGCCTCGCGGAAGCCGCCGATCGCGGCGAGCTGGAAGGCTATGTCCGAGGAGTCGACCGGGTGGGACTGGCCGTCGTTGATCGTGACCCGGGTGTTGACGATCGGGAAGCCGAGGAGTGTGCCTTTTTTGATAGCTTCCTGGAAACCCTTGTCGCAGGAGGGGATGAACTCCTTGGGAATGGCGCCGCCTTTGATTTGGTCGACGAACTCGTAGTTCTTGTCCTCGCAGGGTTCGATAAAGCCAGCGACCTTGCCGTACTGGCCCGAGCCTCCGGTCTGCTTCTTATGCGTGTAGTTGAACTCGGCCCGCTGCGTGACGGCCTCGCGGTATGCGACCTGGGGTCTGCCCGTGGTGACCTCGCACTTGTACTCCCGCCTCATGCGTTCGATATACACTTCGAGGTGGAGTTCCCCCATGCCCTTGATGATGGTCTGATTCGACTCGGGATCGACGAAGGTCTGGAAGGTCGGGTCTTCCTTGGTGAAACGGTTGAGAGCCTTGGCCATCTGATCGGCCGATTTTTTGTCGGCGGGCTCGATGGCGAGCGAGATGACCGGTTCGGGGATGTACATCGAGGTCATGGCGTAATTGAGATCGGGGTGGCAGAAGGTGTCGCCCGAGGCGCAGTCGATGCCGAAGAGCGCCACGATATCGCCGTTGTATCCCTCGTTGATGTCTTCCATGTTGTTCGCGTGCATACGCACCAGCCGACCGACCTTGAATTTCTTGCGCGACCGCGTGTTGAAAAGCTCGCTGCCTTTCTTGATGTCGCCCTGGTAGATGCGGACATAGGTCAACTGGCCGTACTGCCCGTCTTCGAGCTTGAAGCCGAGGGCGACCGTCTTCTCGTTCGGATCGGCCTTGAGCAGAACCTGCTCCTCGCCCTTGTCCAGGTCGAGGGCGTAGTTCTTGACCTCGGTCGGATCAGGAAGATAGGCGGCCACGCCGTCGAGGAGGAGTTGGACACCCTTGTTCTTGTAAGCCGAGCCGACGAAAACCGGAACAAGTCGCTCGGAGATGCAGCCCGCGCGGACCGCCCTGACAATCTGCTCGTTGGTTGCAGTGCCTTCGAGGGCCGCTTCCATAAGTTCGTCGTCGAACATCGAAGCGGCCTCGATAAGCTCTTCGCGGTAGCGGGCCGCATCGGCGGCGAGGTGGGCGGGTATCTCGGCGTAGCGGAGCACCTCTCCGTTGGCTCCGTCGAAATAAACGGCCTTCATTTCGAGCAGATCGATGACGCCCTCGAGCTTGTCCTCCAGTCCGATGGGGATGTTCATGAAGACCGGATTCAAGCCCAGCTTTTCCGCGAGCTGCGCCTTGACCTTGAAGGGGTTTGCGCCGGTGCGGTCGCATTTGTTGATAAATGCGAGCCGAGGAACATGATAGCGCTTGAGCTGACGGTCGACGGTGATCGACTGGGACTGGACGCCCGCCACCGAGCAGAGGACGAGGATGGCGCCGTCAAGGACGCGCAGGCTTCGCTCGACCTCGATGGTGAAATCGACGTGGCCGGGGGTGTCGATGAGGTTGATCGTGTAGTCTTTCCACGTGACGTTCGTCGCGGCCGACTGGATCGTGATCCCGCGCTCGCGCTCGAGATCCATGGAGTCCATGGTCGCGCCCGCGCCGTCCTTGCCTTTCACCTCGTGAATGGCGTGGATTTTCTGACAATAGTACAGTATGCGCTCCGACAAGGTCGTCTTGCCGGAGTCGATGTGGGCGCTGATACCGATATTTCGCATTTTGTGGATGTCGATAGCCATGTCGGTCTCCAACCTCTTCTGAATAAATGTTCGGGAATATCCGCCGCATGAATCGTCGATATACGTCAGCGGCTTCTGATCTATAGTCGTCCGCCGGCTTTTGCAAGCTCTGCGGTTTTTGTCGTTTCTATGAAAAACCCCGATTCTAGCCGCACTCTAGTAAAAACGAGGATAAGTTTCAAGTATGGCAGACGAAATATCGCTTGCGGGAATAAAAAAGCGGTGTATACTTTTTCTCCTTTTACTTGTGCAGATAGTTCCTCAAACCTTGTTGTGCGTTTTTGCAAGGCCCCGCATGATATAAAACGAACATGTTGTTGTACAATAAGCTGAACAGCCTTCAACAAGGTTCGAGGAACTACTTTTCAAGCTTGTCGGGGCCGGGAGGGCTCATGTCTCGATCCGCTATTATCCCCGCCTTCATTCTCTGCGTCGGTGCCGCCGGGAGCGTTGTGAGCGCCGAGACACGCATCATGGCGACGACACTGCATGGCCAGACGCGGACCAGCTCGACACATATCTATGAGCGAGTCGGGACTGGAGGACTCGAAATCGTTATTGAAGACGAGGACGGGAGGACCCGCTCCATCCTGGACGCCGAGGGCCGCGTGACCTGCGAGTTGGTCGAGTCGCCGCACGGGTCTTTGGTGATCGCGAGCGACGGAGCCACCCTGCGAGTCTCGGGTTCGTGGAAGGGGAAGCGGATTGACTTCAGCCGCGACCTGAAGGGCATCGGTTTTTACGGCTGCAGATTCGAGTTCGCGATCAGGGCGATGATTTCGCAGGGAATCGATTCAATGAAGTTTGTAATGATCCACCGCGAGGATCCCTCGGATGCGGCGGTCATGGAACTCAGACGGGAAGGCGCAGAAATCTTCAATGGCTGCGAGGCGATCAGGCTGCGGATTTCCCTTACGGGGCTCCTTTCTCATTTCTGGGCCGCCAGGTTTCTGGTGGATAGTGAGGGAAGAATACTCAGATTCTCGGGCAGCCGAGGGCCGGGCACCTCGACTATGGTGATCGAACTCGTGAATATTCTGCCGTAAATGACCGACGGAAGGTGGAAGGTCGATACGAGGTCCATTGGATCACCCTTTTTGATCCATTTTTCGCAAGTGTTTTGCGGAAAACACTGATAAATCCGCATGATAGCTGAGGAAAACCGAATTTTCTGATGGGGACCTCGAAAAACTTCAGTTTTTCGAGGTCAACCTTATATAATTGCAATTCCCGTAAGGGAATTGCAAGGGAACCTTAAAAACCAACCGGGTTTTTAGAGGTTCCCTGATATGAAAAGGGTATGGACATTCCGCAGGCTTGACCTAAGGAACCTTTCCACGTCCCCTTTCCCTTTTCGGCTCCCGGCAGACGGGCAAGGCCTGGCTTCTCCGTCATCAGCTTCCCGATTCTCCTGGACGAGATTCAAGCGATGATCGATGAACTCGGTCTGCGGGTTGTCCTTATTGGTTCCAGCGCGTGAAGGCTCAAGCGGAGTGGCGTCAACCTCCTGGGGGGAAGGGCTAGAGTCCGTCATCTCCATCCTCTCGTATTCCCAGAACTCGGTGGCCTGAATCTTCCGCGCGGACGATCCGCGAATACTACGCGCTGCTCTCTGATGCGCTTGTCGGAGAACTCGTCGAGCCGTGGCGGCGCGGTCGTCGTCGCAAGGCTGTCTCGACCGGCCGCTTCTGGTTTTTCGACCTCGGGCTGAGGAACGCGCTGGCCGGCGAACGCGATCTTTCACCCGCGAGCGAGCGCTGGGGCAAGAACGTCGATCATCTTCTCTATACCGAGCCTCGTCCGCGGCGTCGAGGTTATGAGCGCAGCCTCCCTCCTTCTCGAAGAGCTCTGGGCGGGGAAGCTGTGAGGGTATGCGCCCGCCCGACTCGTCTTGCGATCGCTTACAGCCTCGGATAGGATTCCATCATGCGAGAGGGGACGCGCAAGTACGAGTACGAGGATGCGAGGACCTCGGGCCGCGTCGGCGGGTCCGGCGTCGCGGTGCGCATCCTTGCCGCAGTCGCCGCCTTCCTGGCCATCGTCCTGGTCGTCGGGACCGGCATCGCCTTGGCCTCGGGCGCACGCGAAAAAAAACTCGCGGCCGAGGCGGCCGCCGCCGTTATGGCGGAAAGCCGCGGCCGGGCCGCGTTCACCGGCCTCGGTACTGTCCGGGCCAAGAGCGCGGACGCCGAGAGCGCGGTCGTTATCGCGACAATAGCCTTCCCCTACGATGCGTCGGATATCGCCTTCACGGAGGAGCTCAAAAAGAAAGTCCCTGTTTTGCGCGCGGCCGCCGTGGCCGTGCTGGAGTCGCAGCCGGCCGAGCGCCTCGCTCCAGCCTACGAGGCCGGTATAAAAGCCGCGATACGCGACGCTTTCAACGCGCGGCTGTCACTCGGCACGGTCGATGAAATCTGGCTGTCGGACTTCGCCGTTGTGCGCTAGCAGGCCGATGACAAGCATCGACTTTGTCATCAATCTGCTGAATGCCGGCTGATGGATTTTCTCGGGGTTTGTGATTCACTGATCCGCCGCGGTGTCACTTCCCCTGTCCTCGATTGTTCTATTCGCAGTGCAGTATTCGGGGGTGGCCGTGCGATTTACAGCTATAGCAGCCGCAGCTCTTGTCGTCGCGGGCGCTGCGCATGCGGAGACGCGAGTCTTCAGTACGACCAGCAGGGGGAAAACCGAGCAGAGAATCAGCGAGTACCGCGAGACCCGCGAGGGCGGGCTTGTGCGTATTATCGAAGAAGGTGAAGAGGGATTTGTTTCGACCCTGCTTACCGCTGAAGGGACGGTTGTTTCGACGGAATTCCGAACGAAACAGGGGAGTATCCAGATGACCTGTGAGAACAGGATTGTCGAAACAAAAGGAACGTGGAAGGACAAGCCGGTTTCCGGTCGCTGCGAGCTTAAGGATGTCGAATTCTACGGCTATGGTTTTTCATTTGCACTGCGAGCGCTGGCCCAAAAGGAATTGAAAAGCTTGAAGTTCCCGGTGGTCCATATCGAAGATCCCTCTAAGGTGACACTCATGGAACTCAAGCACGAGGGCTTCGACAGTTTTATGGGCAGGAAGGCCATCAAGGTCAAGCTGAGCCTGACGGGTGCCATGGCCGCCTTGTGGAGCGCCCGTTTTTTGATAGGCGAGGACGGAACGGTGTATCGTTTTGAGGGGAATCAGGGGCCTGGAACTCCGAATAGAGTTACCGAACTCGTCGAGATCAGGAAATAAAAAGCAGCTGATCGTGAAAAGCTAATAATAAAGTAACGGAGAAAATCATACTCGATGTAACGATTCGGCTGCTTGATTTGTACGTGGGTTCCCCGAAAAAATCAGTTTTTTCGAATCGCTCAAGTATCATCTATCAATGGTTATGAAATACGCTTTCTTCAATACAGTTTTTAAGACGACTCGGGTATAAAAGAAGTTGTGCTGGCCCTATTCCATATTGCATGATACAATATCAGAAGGCGTAAGATGCTGCAGATTATCCCGAAGCGAGGGTGGTATGCGTTATTATATTTTAAGTACTGTTTTAGTTATTTGCATTGCATTACCGCTCGGAGCCGCGCCGAACGCCAAGTCATCGACTGCCAACAAGGCCGACGCGCAAGATCTGCGCTTCGGTGCTTTGTTTTCTTCGAACGGCTTTCCCTTCGATGTCGAGGAGTTCAACGGCGGCGTCGGAGCTCAAGCGGTCAAGGGCCTGTGGTTCGGCCGCTCGGGGCTTTTTATCCGTTACGAGAAGGCCGAAACGGAAGACTTTTCGACCGGCATCCGATTGTTCGGCGCCCGCTATCTCGGCGGTACAAAGGCCAAGCTCTATCTCGGCCTCTTCGCCGGGTATTCGCATTCGAGCGAAAAGACCTCGGTCGACGAGAACAACTGGACCAAGCTCGTTCTGGACGAGATCGGCGTCGGACCGGTGCTCGGTGTCGAGCTTTCACTCCTCGACAATCTGGCAATCTTCCTCGACTACGAACTTGCCTTCCAGGCGACCTTCCCCTCGCATGTGGTGTCGGCCGGAGGGACCGTCTCTACGACAAAGGAGGATGCCGAGTATTTCTTCGGGACGCGCCAGGGCAACGCGGCCTGCATCGGAATCTGCATCTACTTCTGACGTGCCGGCAAACTGCCGGTAGTGGAACTTGTCTCTCGATCGTATCTTGTCCGAACGCGAAGACTTTCTTATCGTTCGAAGGCGCCGATGTCGAAGCCGCCGCCGAGGGGCCGCGGCGAACGCGTGATGTCCAAGGGCGGGGCGAGGCGGTAGTATGCGGTCCCGTCGAGGAGCGACCCGGGCCTGGGCCGGAAGTCGAAATCCTGCGGAGCTATGAAGAGCGAGGGATAGTCCTCGTACTTCGCTTCGATATTGTGGTCGGCCTTGCAGCCTTCGCCTACGAGTATTCTGGGCGCGACATTGTTGCGGATAAGGCAGTTCGAACTGGGCGTTCCATTTTTGTGATTACCGACCGAGATCCAGGGATAGAGGCTCTGTGTACTTCCTGCCGGCCAGGGTTCCTTCTGTTCGTCGATCGCCGTATTGTTGACGATGAGGCAGTCGATCCCCCCGCTGATCGTGATGCCGTGGTACATGTCGGTTACGACGAGGTTGTTCTCGATGCGCCAGCCGATATAGGGGCCGTCGAAGAGGCCGATACCCTGGAGATATTCCGATAACTGCGGCCGCTCCCCCGTCCACTGGAAGATTTTATTGCCGCGGAGCGTGATACGTTCGGGCGGATCCTCGCCTTCAACTACCCAGGATTGGAAGCCGTCGCAGTGGTTGCCGTTCACCACATAGCAGTTCTGGACGGTGTTATATTCGAAGACATGGCCGTTTCCCAGGCCGCGCATCGCGTCCCCGCAGAAGCCGTCGATGAGGTTGTTCTGAACGAGGCAGTCATTTCCGGTAACCGAGATCCCGAAGTTGACGGTCGTAAGCTGGTTGTTGCGTATCGTGATCCGATCGCCATCGGCCCTGATGCCGGACCAGGCTATGGTGTTCCATTCATCGGCCGATAAGGTACGAGGGTCGTAAGTATTACCCGAACTGATGTGGCAGTTCTCGATGACGATGTCGTTCGACGGACCTCGCCAGCCGTGGCTTTCGATGAAGAGCATTGTCCTGTTTGCGTTCCCTATATTGACCGTGGGATTGTCGATCGTCAGGCCCGACAGCCTCCAGAGCGAGGAAGCGCGTATGTGAATCGTGTCGAAGCGGGGATGAGCTCCCTCGGCGGCGCGAATGGTGATCTCGCGGAGGTTGAGTTTCTCGTGGATGCTCAATGGACCGTAGTCGCCGTCGGCGAGAACGATGGTATCGCCCGGCTTGACCGGGGCTCCTTTGTTGACGACGTGCCTACCCTTCGAGCTTGTATAGGGGTAGCTATCGTAGGCGGTGGTTTCGACCAAGGAGTCGACGACTGTTTGCAGGTCCTTCCAAGGATTTGCCGCGCTTCCGTCGCCGTCCGCAGAGGCTGATGGATCGACGTAGAACAGGGCGCCCCGATAGGTTCCGACCGCTCCCATGGTGCAGCCGAGAAGGACCGCAGCAGCGATGGCCGTTAAGGCGCACGCTGTGGCAAAGGGGATAAGTGTTGCTTTTCCTCGCCGTACAGGGGGCATAAATATAAACTATCGCATCAGAAATGCTGCTGCAAGCTCAGCGTGTCGCCGCCTCCCAGGTTTTATACAAAAAGCGCTTGATCTTCTTCGACGAGGTTTTCTCGAATTCGGTCGTGCGCACGAAAAAGTCGCTGATTTTCTTGTAGGGCGGAAGCATCCGGTTGACGCGCTCCACCTCGTCTTTTATGAGCCCTTCGACGTATGCCGAGTCGGATGCCGAGTCCCCGCCGTGGTCTTCGGCGATCGATTCGAGATCGGGCACGATGACTGCGGCGACTTCTTCCGCGGCATGGAAGGCATCGGATGTTTTGAGGCTTTTCCCGACGACGAGCACTTCCTTGACGACGCGCGAGCCGGTGAAGTGCGCTTCGATCTCCTCGGGATAGATATTCTTGCCGCCGGCGGTGACGATGAGGCTTTTAATGCGACCGGTTATATAAATAAAACCCCGCTCGTCGATTCTCCCGAGGTCTCCTGTTTTGAGCCAGCCGTCCGGGGTGAAGGTTTTCGCTGTCTCATCGGGATTACGCCAGTAGCCTTTCATGAGCGAAGGAGACTTAACTTGGATTTCCCCGACGCCCTCGGCGTCCGGATCGGCGATGCGAACGAGGGTGTCGTGCACGGCGAGCCCCGCCGAGCGGTGGTCGAGCCTGCCGGGGCGGTTGGTCGAAATGAGGGGGCCGTTCTCGCTCATGCCGTAGCCCTGGACGATCGTGAAGCCGAACTCGTCGAATATCCGCGCCGTCGCGGCGCTCAGGGGCCCTCCGCCCGACACGAGAAGGCGTATGCTGCCGAAGCCGGCTTTTGCGCGGACGCTGCGCAGAAGGGCTCGGCCTATGCCCCGTATGCCGAGCGTTAGCCCCGCGCGCGAAAGGGCGCGCAGAAGGCCGACGAAGACTCTCAGCACAAGACTTTTCCCTTTGATGCCTTGCACGAGTCCCTGTGCCAGCTTGTCGAACAAAATGGGCACCCCGATGACGATCGTTCCGCCCGTGTCGCGCGCGTCGTCGATGATCACCTTGCCCACGATCTTCTCGCAGATCGTGACGGAAGCTCCCACGGCGAGGGGAGAGAGGAGCGTGCAGGTCGTCGGGTAGGTGTGGTGAAGGGGGAGGACGCAGACGAACACGTCGTCCAGATAGATCGGCAGGGCGTCGATCGAGGCGGCGATGTTGGCGATGATGCCCCGGTGCGCGAGCATGACGGCCTTGGGGTTGCCGGTCGTGCCCGAGGTGAAGATGAGCGAGGTCAGATCGTCGGGTGCGATGAGCGCCGGATCGGGCATGGGCGCAGTTCCGCCGGCGACCGCCTCGGCCCAGGAGAGACAGACGGTCCCGCCACCCACGTCCGGCCTTCCATCGAGACCGACGATCACAAGCCGCTGCGAGGAGCCGGTTCTGGAATATCCGCGGAGCACCTCTGGCAGGTGATCGGCTTCTTTGCGGGCTACGATGAGAGCCGCCGGCTCCGCTGCCTCGACGATGCGCGCGACATCCTCTTCGGGCAGGAGCACGTCGACCGGCACCGCGACGAAGCCCGCGGCGACCAGGGCGAAGTACGCGGTTCCCCACTCGGGCCTGTTCTCGGACCAGATGACGACGCGGTCGCCGCGGTTAAGATCTCGGGAAAGAAGACTGTGGACGAGGGCCGAGCCCTCGGCCCCGACACGCGCATAGCTCCATTCATCGAAGACGGATTCGCCCCGACTGCGGTATCTGAAAGCGATGCGGTCGGCGAAACGCGACACGACATCACTGAAAAAATATCCGAAATTCGGCCAGGAGAAATCGGCGGCTCTGGGCGTTTGGTGCATAAAACTCTCCGTATGTTCCGATTCTATCGGCCGAAGCGATCATGGGCAAGCTCGTTCTCATTTCATCCTGGGCGCCTCTGTGATTCCTCGAAGGTTGTTACGACTATCGTTTTTTTCCCATGGTTGTACTCATGAATCCCATCAAGTACTATTTGGTGCCATGCGTGATCCTACGGCACGGTTTACCGACAGAGTCGACAATTACGTCAAATACCGCCCGCACTATCCACACACTGTCATCGAAACGCTCAGGGAGAAACTAGGATTTTCTCCAGACTGGTCGGTCGCCGATATCTTCGCCCGCCATGCCCGCGATGGGGAAATCGAGTTCGCGTACACGACAATCCTCTATGTCGGGAGGATCGCCGACTGAAAGGGGCCCCGCTTACTTGTCGGCGAAAGCCTTGCGCAGCGCGACCTTGTCGGTCTTCCCCACGCCGGTCTTGGGTATGGCCGTCGTCAGCTCGACGCGCGTCAGCAGGGCTTCGCGGGGGATGATGCCGCGGTCGATGTAGCTCTTGATGTGCTCCATGACGCGGTGCGCCGAAATTTCCTGGCCGCTTTTGAGCACGACGGCCGCGAGCGGAGTTTCGCCCCACTTGTCGTCGGGTCTGCCGACGACCGCCGCCTCGGCGACCGCCGGATGCGCCATAATGATATCTTCGAGTTCAAGAGAGGAGAGCCACTCGCCGCCGACCTTGATCACATCCTTGAGCCGGTCGGTTATCCTGAGCGAGCCGGTCTTGTCCCTGACGGCGACGTCCTGGGTGTGCAGCCAGCCTCCCTCCCAGAGCCGCTCCGAGTTCGCCTGGTCCTTGTGGTAGCCCTGAGTCAGCCAGGGCGCGCGCACCACGATCTCGCCCGCGCTCCTGTCGTCCTCGGGCTGATCGCGGCCCTCGGGACTCAAGATCCTGGTATAGACAAAGGCGATGGGGTGGCCGGTCCTGACGCGGCGCGGCACCTGATCCTCCTTGTTCAGTTCCAGTTCCTCCCGCGTCAAGCGCGCTATCGAGAGGACGGGACAGGTCTCGGACATGCCGTAGCCGGCGAACACGTCGACGCCGCGGGTCAGGGCTTCGAGGCAGACCGATTTGGGCAGGGCCGCCCCGCCGATGATGCACTTCCACCGCCGCAGGCTCACGGTTTCGGCGGCGGGGTCTTTCAGAATCATCGCGAGGATGGTGGGGACGCAGTGCGAGAAGGTGACCCCTTCCTCGGCTATGAGCCTGAGAAGGTTCGAGGGGATGTACTTGCCGGGATATACCTGCTTGACGCAGAGCATGGTGGCGATGTAGGGGATGCCCCAGGCGTGGACGTGGAACATCGGGGTGATCGGCATGTAGACGTCGTCGCGGTGGAAGTTCATGCCGGAGGGTGACGAGGAAAGGCTCGCCAGGGCCGAGATCGTGTGAAGAACCAGCTGGCGGTGCGAGAAGTACACGCCCTTGGGCAATCCGGTCGTGCCCGTGGTGTAGAAGGTCGTGGCCCTGGTGTCCTCGTCGAAATCGGGGAAGTCCTCCATGGGCGTGGCCGCGGCGAGCATGGCTTCATACTCGGCCGCGAATTCGATGTTTGCGGGCTTGTCGGCTGATGAGGGGCTGTCCTTCATGAGAACGAATTTCTTGATCGTATCCAGCCTGCCTCGGATGGCTTCGAGAAGAGGGAGAAAATCCTCGTTGACAAGGATGAATCGATCCTCGGCATGGTCGATCGTATAGGCCAGCTGTTCCGCGGGAAGACGGATGTTGATCGTGTGCAGAACAGCCCCGATCATCGGGATCGCGAAATAGCACTCGAGGTAGCGGTTGGAGTCCCAGTCCATGACCGCAACAGTGTCGCCTTCCTTCACACCGAGCTCGCGGAGGGCTGTGGCGAGGCGTGCGACTCGTTCGCGGAACTGGCGGTATGTCAGCCGCGTCTTTCCATAGACGATCTCCCGATCCGGATTATAGGCGATGGGGGCGAGCAAGATATTTTTGATCAGCAGAGGATATGAATAGGCCGAGGGGGAACGGACGATTTTTGTTTCCATGGCAGTCTCCTTGTCGCAAGCCTGGCTCGCAAGAGCGAACCGTGTACTGTGTCAGATTGACACAATGACATATAGTGTTGGAAAGATAATACCGTAGTTCGTATTATCTGAAAAGCGGCAGGCTGTTCCTCGAATTCTGTTGTTTCTTGACAGAATGGTTTCTGCGTGATAGCGTGCCGACCAATTAGTCGGCCAAGGCTGGTATGAAAAAGGCTTTTTATTCGCTTTCCGAGACAAAACGCGAAAGGCTCATCGCCGCCTGCCTTTCAGAATTCGGCGCCAGGGACTTCGACAAGGCCGCCCTCGACCGTATTGTCGAGGCCGCAGGCATATCAAAGGGCGGGCTGTACGAGTATATTTCGACTAAAGAGGAATTATACCTGTTCATCGTCGAGTATTCGTATTCACAGCTCTACGACTATATAAAAAAAAGTCTCGATAAGGAGGGTCGAAGCCTCCCTGATGATCTTCTCGAACGATTCGCGGTTGTAGCGAGAATTGCGATTGATTTTTACATTGAGCATCCGTCGATGATCGGCATCATCGCCCGGACTTCGCGTATTGATAATCCCGAGCTTGCCGAAAAGGCCGCACGGATTTTCGACGCGCACTTTTCCGTTGTATTCGCCTCGGCCGGCGAGGCCGGGCTGGCTGTTCCCAAGGCACGCCTTGTCGAGTTTTTGAAATGGATACTGATAAAAACCCGGAATGATTTTTTGAGGGAAATCAGTTCAGGTCTGCCGTCGGAAACAGTGACCGCGCACTACCTGGAGGAATGGGATTTTTTTCTTACGGTTCTTCGCAGGGGTGTCTACGTCGATCGGTAGTAGGGTTGGTTTTTTTTGGGCAAGACCGACTGAATAGTCGGAAGTCGATACCGTTATGCAAGGAGTCAGTATGCGCATCGGACGAATTCTCAGGGCCGCGTTGTGCTGTGTGATCGCCGCCCTGCTTCTTCCCGCGGTTTTCGCCGCTCCCTCGGGCCAACCGATAAAGATCGGCGCGATTTTCGCCGTCACCGGCCCGGCCGCCAATCTCGGAGCGCCCGAAGAGCGGACCGCTCGAATGCTTGAGGAAGAGATCAATAAGGCCGGTGGTGTTCTCGGCAGGCCGCTCAAGATAATCATCAAAGACTCGGGGGCGAGTTCCGAGAAGGCGATTTCCTTCGCGAAGCAGCTTATCGATGAGGAGAATGTCGTCGCCATCGTCGGCCCGACGACCTCGGGCGAGTCCATGGCCATCAAGGATCTGTGCCAGAAGTCCGGGGTGCCTCTGTTCTCCTGCGCAGCCGCGGAAACGATCGTCAACCCGATCGCCAAGTACGTCTTCAAGTCTCCCCAGAAGGACAACTACGTCGTCGAGTGGATCTACAAGACGATGAACGATCTCAAGATCACGAAGATCGGTGTCATCGCCTCGAACACGGGCTTCGGCAACGGCGGCAAAGCTCAGCTCGAGAAGTACGCAGCGCAGTACGGGATCACGATCGCGATATCGGAGGTCTACGACGCGAACGCGACCGACCTGACCGCCCTGCTCACGAAGGTGAACGCGGCCGGCGTACAGGCGGTGGTGAACTGGTCGATCGAGCCGGCCCAGGCGATCGTGGCAAAGAACATGAAGCAGCTCAAGATGACGCAGAAGCTCTTCCAGAGCCATGGTTTCGGCAATATCAAGTATGTTGAGGCCGCGGGCGAGGCCGCGAACGGTATTATATTCCCCTGCGGTCGGCTCCTTGTCGCGGACGAACTGCCCGACTCGAACCCCCAGAAGAAGCTTCTCCAGAAATACGCCGCGAATTACAAGGCTATGTTCAAGGAAGAAGCCTCGACCTTCGGAGGCCACGCCTACGACGCAATCACCGCACTTGTGGCGGCTATCGAGCGGGCGAAGAGCACCGATGCCGACAAGATCGTCGACGCGCTCGAGAATCTCAAAGGCTTTTCCGGAACGGCGGGCGTGTTCAATTTCTCGAAAGACGATCACAACGGGCTCGATATGGATTCGATCGTCATGCTCACCGTCAAGGATGGGAAGTTCGCATTATACAAATGAAGGATAATGCCTCGAACCTTGTTGCCCCGAAAATGGCGTAAGGGATCTCCCTTTCGGGGTGTTCCGGACGAGGATTTTCGCGGGAGTGCAACAAGGTTCGAGGAACTCCAAAAAAAAACATATATTCCGAAGTCTCGTATGGTATTATAACCGGTACTTGTCCTCCGGACCGTTCCTTTCTATAGTTACGCGCCGGATCTAGACCATCCGGCAACGAGCGGTCTCATGCAAGTGGGCAATCGCCGGGTCAGGGCCGAAATATGCGGGCCGCGGTCGAGAGCCGAAGTCGTAGAACGAGGAGGCTTCCATGCGTACGCTTCGTATCGCCAGGTTTTTCCTCATCGCCGCGCTCGCGGTGTTCCCCCTATCTTCCCTTGCTTCAGCCCCGGCGGGCGAGCCGATCAAGATCGGCGCTGTTTTCGCCGTCACGGGCCCGGCCGCCAACCTCGGCGCGCCCGAGGAAAAAACCGCCCGCATGGTCGTCGAAGAAATGAATAAATCGGGCGGAATCCTCGGCCGCAGGATCGAGCTTATCGTCAAGGATTCGGGCGGCAGTTCGGAGAAGGCGATTTCCTTTGCAAAGCAGCTTATCGACGAAGAGGAAGTGGTGGCGATCATCGGCCCGACGACCTCGGGGGAGTCGCTCGCCATAAAAGACATCTGCCAGAAATCCGGTGTCGTGCTGATCTCCTGCGCATCGGCGGAAACGATCACGACGCCCGTCGCGCAGTACATTTTCAAGGTTCCGCCGAAGGACAACTACGTCACCGAGTGGATCTACAAGACGATGAACGATCTCAAAATCACGAGGATCGGCGTCGTCGCCGCGAACACCGGCTTCGGAAACGGCGGCAAGGCCCAGCTCGAGAAGTACGCAGCCCAATACGGGATCACGATCGCGATATCGGAGGTCTACGACGCGAACGCGACCGATCTGACGGCCCTGCTCACGAAGGTGAACGCGGCCGGCGTGCAGGCGGTGGTGAACTGGTCGATCGAGCCCGCCCAGGCGATCGTCGCCAAGAACATGAGGCAGCTCAAGATGACGCAGAAGCTCTTCCAGAGCCACGGCTTTGCGAATATCAAGTATGTCGAGGCCGCGGGTGAGGCGGCCGAGGGCGTCATCTTCCCCTGCTCCCGGCTCGTCGTCGCGGACTACCTGCCCGATTCGCATCCGCAGAAGAAGTTATTACAAAAATATAACTCAGATTACAAGGCGGCCTTCAAGGAGGACGCTTCGACCTTCGGAGGCCACGCCATCGACGCCCTGACCATTCTCAAGGCGGCCATCGAAAGCGCGAAGAGCACGGATCCGGCGAAGATCGCCGCCGCGATCGAGAAGATCAAGGGCTTGTCGGGGACGGCGGGCGTCTTCAGCTTCTCGGCCGAGGATCACAACGGCCTCGGGATGGATTCGGTGGTGATGGTCACGGTCAAGAACGGCAAGTTCGTGCCGTATGCGGGCAAGTAGGAAGCGCCTGGCGCAGTACCGCGACGCATGTTCGGGAATGGGTGATGCAGTTGGAGTTGTTTCTTCAGTATTTCATCTCGGGCCTGACCTACGGGAGCATTTACGCGGCGGTCGCAATAGGCTTCAACATCATCTACAACGCGACCGGGATCATCAATTTCGCTCAGGGCGAGTTCGCGATGCTCGGCGGCATGATCGCATCCGTGCTTTCGTCGTCGATGCCGCTCGCCCTGGCCGTCGCGGCCGCCGTCCTCGCCGCGGCCGCGGTGGGCGTCGTGGTCGAGCGTCTTCTTCTCAGGCGGATCGCGCGCTTCGGCGTCCTCAAGATGATCATCGCCACGGTCGGCATTTCGATCGTCCTGCGCGAGGCCGCCCTCCTTTTGTGGGGCGAGTCGGTCAGAACAGTTCCTTTTTTCACGGGCAATGAGGTGTCCTCGGTCAGCTTCCTCGGAGCGCATTTCTCGCCTCAGGTCTTCTGGATTCTCGGCACGATAGCCCTCATAGCCGCCGCGCTCACCTTGTTCTTCAAGCTGACTATGACGGGCAAGGCGATGCGCGCCTGCTCGGCGAACCGCGAGGGCGCGAGTCTCTGCGGCATCTCGCCCGGCACCATGGTCGCCGTCGCCTTCGGCATGAGCGCGGCGATCGGCGCCCTGGGCGGTTGCGTCGTCGCGCCTCTGACGCAGACGCATTATGCGGTCGGCGCGCCCCTGGCCATCAAGGGCTTTACGGTGGCGGCCTTCGGCGGCCTCGGCAACAGCGTCGCGGCGGTCGCAGCGGGCATGCTCCTCGGTATGCTCGAGTCCTTTTCGATCGTGCTCGTGCCCGAGGCCTACAAGGATGTCGTGACCATCGGCGTGCTCCTGACCGTGCTCGTCGCCAAGCCGACGGGGCTCTTCGCATCCCGCGCGACCGGCGCGCTCAAGGCGTACTGATCGTGAAGCGCTTTATACCCGCCGCCGTCATCGCGGCCTTCGCTTTTATTCTGCCGCCGCTCGCATCCCTGACAAAGACCGCCTACCTCATGACCCAGTTGACCATGTCCGCGTATTATGCCCTCGCCTCGCTTGGCCTCTGCGCGCTCATGGGCTATGCCGGGCAGATAAATATGGGGCAGGCGGGATTCTTCGCGATCGGCGGCTACGCGTCGGCGTTTATATCGAAGCTGAATCTCTCGGCGTACGCCTCCGCGGCGCCCGTCGAGGCGCTCGGCGCTCTCGGTCTTCTCTCCTCCGGCGTCGATTCTTACGGGAACGCATTCCTTTCGCCCTCGCCCTGGCTTTCCTCTTGCGCGGCTGTGGGACTTGCAATCGGCGTCGCCGCTCTCATCGGCACGCCGGTTCTTCGGCTCCGCGGCCACTATCTCGCAATGGCGACCTTGGCCTTCGGGATCGTCATCGAAAAGGTGGTGCGGGGCACGACGGCCCTCGGCGGAGCCGACGGTCTGTCGAGCGTGCCCGCTTTCACCATCCTCCCCGGCCTGGCGATTACCGGCGGCCGCGCCGCGCGGGCGGCCAACTTCACGATCTCCTGGCTCGTGCTCGCTTTCGGGCTTTTCCTCCTCGCGAACTTGATCGTTTCCCGTTCGGGTCGGGCCCTCCGAGCCCTGCACGACGGGGAGGATGCGGCCGACGCCATGGGTGTCGACACGGCGCGCTGTAAGCTCAAGGTTTTTATCCTCGGCGCGGCCTTTGCGGCAGTGGCGGGCGTTCTCATGACGCACTACAACGGATCGATCGGCCCCGGCGAGGCGAATTTTATGAAGTCGGTCCGCTACGTCGCGATCGTCGCGGTGGGCGGCATGGCCAACATCACCGGCACCCTCGTCGCCGGTCTGGGCTTGAACTTCCTTTCGCTCC
This sequence comes from uncultured Treponemataceae bacterium, assembly GCA_964540615.1. GTDB lineage: Bacteria > Spirochaetota > Spirochaetia > Treponematales > Rectinemataceae > CAZXXZ01. Next base: position 113,387 of record CAZINN010000002.1, read on the forward strand.
GCGGCGTGTTCGGAACCTTCGATGACGCGGTCTTCGGCGCGATTCTCATCGCGGTGATGCTTATAGGCCCCTCTGGCCGCGCCTTCGCCGCCGTCGGATCGCGCATCGCGTCCTTCGCCGCGCCGCGCCGGAGCCGCGGAAGGAGACTGTCGTGAGCCTTCTCGAGGTGCGGACTCTCGCGAAGTCTTTCGGCGGACTGCGCGCGGTCGACGGCGTGGACTTCGAGGCCGAGGCCGACAAGATCACCGCCGTCATCGGCCCGAACGGCGCCGGCAAGACCACGCTGTTCAATTTGATCGCGGGCAGTCTTGTTCCTGATTCGGGCAGGGTCGTCTTTGACGGCGAGGACATCACGGGCATGAGGCCCTATCGAGTCGCCCGCCGCGGGATATCGCGGACCTTCCAGGCGGTCAAGCTTTCGGGCGCTATGACCGTGCTCGAGAATGTCATGATCGGCTGCCATATCCAGGGCAGGGCGGGCTTCGTGTCGGGCATGCTCTGCGCCCCCTGGACCTGGGCCGAAGAGCGCTCGATCCGCGCCGAAGCCATGAGGGCGATCGAGCTCGTGGGAATCGCCGACTGCGCCCGCGCCAAGACGGCGTCCCTGCCTTTCGGCATTCAGCGGGCCGTCGAGCTCGCGCGCGCCCTGGCTTCCAAGCCGCGGCTTCTTCTGCTCGACGAACCGGCCTCGGGACTCAACAACCGCGAGACGCGCGAGCTTTCCCAGCTCATCCAGCGCATCCGGGGCATGGGTGTCGCCGTCCTCGTCGTCGAGCACGACATGTCGCTGGTCATGGACATCTCGGACGAGATTGTCGTGCTCGACTTCGGAAAGAAGATCGCGCAGGGTGCGCCGCGCGATGTCCAGCGCGACGAAGCTGTTATAGAAATATATCTCGGTCGGGACGAGGAGCCGGGGGACGGCGCTTCTCCGGACGGAAGCGCGTCATGTTGAGGGCGCGGAGCCTCGAGGCGGGCTACGGGGACCTCAGAGTTCTCAAGGGCGTGTCGCTCCATGTCGCGCCCGGCGAAATCGTCGCCATCATCGGGGCGAACGGGGCCGGCAAGACGACGCTTCTGTCCTGTCTCGCCGGTTTGTTGCGGCCGAATTCGGGCTCGATATGGTTCAAGGGCGCGGATGTCACGGGAATCAGGCCCGAACGCATGCTCGCCGCAGGCTGCTCGCTCGTTCCCGAGGGCCGCAAACTGTTCGCGCCCTTGACCGTGCGCGAGAATCTCGAGCTCGGCGGCTATGTCGTGCGGCGCCGCTACGGCGGAAGGGAGTCCGAGGCCGACATACGCAAAGTCTTCGAACTCTTCCCCCGCCTCGCCGAGCGCGAGCGTCAGCTGGCGGGGACGCTCTCGGGCGGCGAGCAGCAGATGCTCGCGATCGGCCGCAGTTTGATGGCGCGGCCCGAGCTCATCATGCTGGACGAGCCCTCTATGGGGCTCGCACCCCTCGTTATTAGAACGATCTTTTCGGCGATCGAGGCGCTGAGCGCCGAGGGGAAGACTATACTGGTTGTAGAGCAGAACGCGAAAGCGATCTTGAAGATCGCGGACCGCGGCTACGTCATGGAGACGGGGGGCCTCGTGCTCGAGGGCGCGGGGGCCGAGCTGTTGGCGAACAAGGATGTGCAACGCGCGTATTTGGGAAAGGAATACTCGTCCATCGACGAGGAGCGGGAGGTGCCATGAGCGCGATCGATCCCCACGAGGCGATGGAGCGCGAAGATCTCGAGCAGATTCAAGTCGAGCGTCTCCAGGCGACGCTCCGCAGAGCCTGTCAGAACGTCGCCTTCTACCGGGAAACCTACGCCCGGGCGGGCGTCGAGGTCGAAGGTATCCGCTCGCTCGCCGACCTTGCGAGACTGCCGTTCACGACCAAGGATGATCTCAGGCGCGCCTATCCCTACGGCATGTTCGCCGTGCCGCTCAAGGATATCGTGCGCATTCACTCGACCTCGGGCACGACCGGCAAGCCCGTCGTCGTCGGCTATACCTCAAGCGACATTGTGGTCTGGACCGCTCTTGTCGCGAGGATACTGCGGGCGGCCGGCCTGACCGAGCACGATCTCGCGCAGATATCGTTCCATTCCAGCCTCTCATCGGCCGCTCTGGGCATGCAGTACGCCGCCGAGAGCATCGGCGCCTCGGTCATACCCGCCTCCGGCGAGAGCGTGGCCAGACAGGTCGCGGTCATGCGCGACTATAAGACCACGGTCCTCGTGGGAACGCCGAGCTACGCCCTCCATATCGCGAGCTACCTGCGCGAAGAACGCATCCATCCCGAAGAACTGCGCCTGCGCCTGGGAATCTTCGGCGCGGAGAGCTGGAGCGAGTCGATGCGCGAGGAGATCGAGCGCGGTTTGCATATAAAGGCCTACGACAACTACGGCCTAACCGAGGTCATCGGCCCCGGCATCGCCTTCGAATGCGCCGAGCGCTCGGGGCTCCACGTCAACGAGGATCACTTCATCGTGGAGGTCATCGATCCCGAGACACTGAAGAGAGTCCCGCCGGGCGTCGAGGGGGAACTGGTTTTCACCACCATCACGAAGCAGGGTATCCCGCTTATCCGCTACCGCACGGGCGATATTTCGGCCTTGCTCGAGGGCGACTGCCCCTGCGGCCGAACTCTTGCGCGCATCAAGCGGATATCCGGGCGCATCGACGACATGATCATCGTCGAGGGAGTCAACATTTTCCCCTCGCAGGTCGAGGAGGTCCTTCTCAAGGTCGAGGGAGTCGAGCCGCACTACCGCATCATCATCGACCGCATCGACGCTGAGGACAGGGTGGAGGTTCAGGCCGAGATATCGGGCGATTTCCCCGACTTCGACGAGGGCGCCAAGGTTTCGGCCCTGCGCATGCGACTCCAGACGGCCCTCGACGAGGCGCTCGGCATAAAGACCCGGGCGACGCTCGTGGAGCGGCGCGCGCTCGAGCGCTCGGAAGGCGCGAAGCTCAGACGGGTCGTGGACAAAAGGCCGAAGTAGGGGTTGATGCCTTTGTCAGCGCGAGGACACAGCCTTTGACAGCGCGTCCTCCACAGCCGCCATGATGCCGTAACTGCTTGCGGTCGCTCCGGAGACGACGTCGATATCGGTGCTCTGCGATTTTTGTATTCGTTTAGGCATGACGTCAACGACGGCGTTCCACCATCTGGGCGTCTCGTAGCTCTGTGTGACGCTTATAGCCGCGATACGCCCATTTTTAACTTCGACACGAACTTTGAGATTGGGCTGGTAGCCCGTCGCCGTTCCTTCGTAAATACCGTCTTTGAGACTCTCCGCCGGGTAGTCTATCCTCTGCGGAACCGTTGTACGGAAACCGCCGCCTCCGCGCGCCCACAGGGAGAGACCGGATTGGGCAGCTATCATGATCGCGATAAATAGGGCGCCGACGATCAACTTTTGCGCCGTGCGGCCTCGTATCTTTGTCAAGAATGTCGTTCTACTCATAAGCACCTCGCCTGAAACGCTAAAAAAAAGATAATGAAAAACCATGGTTACAGTAATCATGGGAAGTCTTGGTATACCCGCTCGGTTTTTCGGTTTGTCCTGCAATTGCGGTAAGGGAAACAACTCCTTTACGGAAAGCGAATTATCATAGGGCGTGGCTCCGAAAAACTGAATTTTTTCGGAGCCCGGTTTTGTAAAAAATATTTTACAAATGGAAAAAGGCGGCTGAGGGGGAGTTCTCTTTTACAGTTTCGGCCGCTCGTCGATGACGCGCTTCGCCTTCCCTTCGGAGATGGGAAGACTGCCCGGTTCGTGGAGCTCGACATGTGCGCCGATCGAAAGGCATGCGTGCAGCTTTTCTTTGACGCGGTCGCGCAGGGCGTAGAGCGGCCGCGTGTCGTCCGAGAACATGCTCGGCTGGACCTCGGTCTTGACGGTCAGGCGGTCGAGGGCCCCCTCCTTCGAGACGACGATAAGCCAGTTCGTCCCGATCTCCGGCATGCGCATGAGCACCTCCTCGACCTGCGAGGGGAAGACGTTCACGCCGTTTATGATGAGCATGTCGTCGGTGCGGCCTGTTATGCGCGCGATACGGCGGTGGGTTCTGCCGCAGGCGCAGAGTCCCGGGATCACGGACGAGATGTCGTGGGTACGGTAGCGCAGGATGGGCATGGCATCGCGGCAAAGGATCGTGAAGACGAGTTCCCCCGTCTCGCCCTCGGGAAGGGTCTCGCCCGTGTCGGGATCGATGACTTCGAGGAGAAAGCCGTCCTCCCAGACGTGCATGCCCGCCTTGTATTCGCACTCGAAGGCGAGGCCGGGGCCGTTCATCTCGGACAATCCGTAGGAATTGTAGACATCGATGTCCCACAACTCTTCGATCTTCCGTCGGGTGTCCTCCGAATACGGCTCGGCCCCGCAGAACGCGCGCTTCAGGCTCAAGTCCGAACGCGAGTATCCCTCCTCGGCCATTTTGGAATGGAGGTGCAGAAGGAAGCTCGGCGTCGCGTGGACGGTCGTGGTTCCGAAGTCCTTCATGAACTTGAGCTGGCGGCCGACGTTGCCGGGGCCCGAGGGTATGACCAGCATGCCGGCGCGCTCGGCGCCGTAGTGGAGCCCCAGACCTCCGGTGAAGAGACCGTAGGTGATCATGTTTTGAAACACGTCGTCGGGTCGCGCCCCGGCGGCGGTTATCGACCGGGCCAGAAAGTCGGTCCATCGATCGAGATCGGCTCGGGTCTGGTAGATGACGGTCGGCGTGCCGGTCGTTCCCGAGGAGGCATGAAGTCTCACAAGGTCGGCGCGCGGGCAGGCGAGCATGCCGAAAGGATAGGCGCGTCTCAAGTCATCTTTGGTTGTAAAGGGAAGTCTTGTTATGTCGGCCAACGTGGAAATCGATTCGGGGCCCTTGATTCCGGCTTCCGCGAGGAGCGGCGCGTAGAAGGGAGTACGAAGCGCGCGCGCCACCGCGGCACGCAGACCCTCGAGCTGAAGCTCTTCGAGCTCGGCCCTGCTCATGGTCTCGGCTTTGTCGTCCCAGTATTTCATCGCCGCGCCCCGACGGCGTCGTGTGCGCCGTAGCTTTCGCGGGCCAGCATGAAAGCCTTCCGGTTCGCGGCCGCGATTTCGGCTCCCTTGCCGCCGAAGAGCTCTTCAATGCCTTGTTCGAGCGAGGCGAGCTGAATCGGCACCATGAGCGAGGCCGCGCCCGCGAGGGCCATGTTGACCGCCCGCGCGGAGCCCGCCTGCTTCGCGATCGCGGCGGCGTCCACAAGGAGTGAACGGGGGAGGGCGCGTATCGCTCCGAGTAGGGTTTCCCTCTCGGGATAGTCCGGTATGTTGACCAGGCTTTCGGAGGCGCTGACCACGATACCCTCGGGCTTGAGGAAGGACAGGTAGCGGAGACTTTCCAGCGGCTCCATGGCCAATATCATATCAGCCCCGCCCGAGGGAATGAGGTCGCCCGCGATGGGCGCGTCGGAGATGCGCAGATGGGCGCTGACCGCTCCGCCGCGCTGCGCCATGCCGTGAACCTCGGACTGGCGGACCTCGAGGCCGTCGATCATCGCCGAACGGGCCAGGATCGAGGCGAGCGAGAGGACTCCCTGGCCTCCGACGCCCGCGAGAACAATGTCGTATTTCATTCCCCTCCCCCTTCGGCTTTCTCCTTCTTTTTGCGCAGACGGAAGGCCTCGAGGCATTCGCGGCGCGCAATAATAACCGAGGGTCCGCGGTATTCGAGTTCGCGTCGGATCGCCGCGATATTGTCGGCGGCTTTTATCTTTGTCGCTTCCAGAATCACGACGTGCCCGGGCTCGACGCCGACCCCGACGCAGATTTCGCGCAGGCGCTCCGAGGGGAGGATCGTCTCCTGGCAGCCGGTCATGGCGACGATGGAGTTGTCCAGGATGACGGCCGTGATCGGTCTGCGGCCCGCGACGGCGTCGATCAGGGGCGTGATGCCGGAATGCAGGAAGGTCGAGTCTCCGATGATGCCGATCGGGTACCGTATCCCCGCGTCGGCCGCCCCGTTGGCCATCGAAAGCGATGCGCCCATGCAGACTAGGGCGTCGGGTACCGAGAAGGGCGGCAGCGCGCCGAGGGCGTAGCATCCGATGTCGGCGGTGATCGACACCGATTCAAGACCTGCGACTGCTTCTTTTATCGCCTGGTAGCTGTCGGCGTGGGGGCAGCCCTGGCAGAGCTGGGGCGGTCTGTTCGGAAGCGTAATGGAAGGCGGGGCGGCCGTAGGTCTGGGAGCCAGGCCCAAGGCTGAGCGCACGTTGTCGGGATTGAGTTCGCCGGTCACGGGCACAACGCCGTCGAGCTTCCCGTGAACGGCGAGATCCGGATCGAGAAGGCCGCGCAGTTTCTTTTCAATGAAGGGCTGGCCCTCTTCGATGACAAGGACGCTTTCCGCGCCCTCGCAGAGCTTCCGGACGGCGGCTGCGGGGGCTGGATATGCGCCGACGTGGAGGCGGGCCGGCGCCTCGCCCGACGAGGATGCGAGGTAGTCTGCGAGGTTCTCTTCGTAGTAGTTCCCGCCGACGCCCGAGGTTATCACCACGAGTTTTTTCCCGCCGGGCGACAGGACGTTATGCGCATTTGACTCCGACCATGCCGCGATATCCGCCTGCTTCGCCCAGAGCTGGGCGTAGCGCCTGCGCGCGTAGGCGGGCAGAAGCGTCCAGCCCGGCCGGTCGTCGGACTTTCCGAGGGGGTTCTGCGGCCGCGCCGCATCGCCGACCTCGACGACGGCGCGCGCGTGCGCGAGCCTGGTCACCAGCCTGATCATCACCGGAAGTCCGAGCCGCTCGGAGAGGTCGAAGGCCTCGAGCGTCATGGCGTAGGCTTCCTGCTGACTGCGGGGCTCGAAACAGGGAATCATGGCGAAATCCGCGTAGAAGCGCGAGTCCTGCTCGTCCTGGGATGAGTGCATGCCCGGGTCGTCGGCGACCGCGAGCACCAGGCCGCCCTTGATCGCCACAAGAGCCGAGTTGACGAAGGGATCGGCGGCCACGTTGAGCCCGACGTGTTTCATAGTGACGATGGCGCGCCGTCCCGCGAAGGAGGCGCCCAGCGCGGCCTCGTAGGCCGTCTTCTCGTTCGCGCACCAGGCCGCGGTCAAGCTTCCGCCGCCCGTTTTCTGTCGTCGTTCGCGTTCCGCGATGAGGTATTCCAGAATTTCCGTCGAGGGCGTGCCGGGATAGCCGTACGCGGCCGAGAGTCCCGCGTGCAGTGCTCCGACGGCCACCGCCTCGTCTCCGAGCAATACAAGTTCTCGCATGGTTCGACGAGAATATCCCGAGAGCGGGGTACTGTGCCAGCGGTCGAAGGGCAGGTACTATGCACGGCGATGGATCAGCTTGCTATCGCCAACCCATTCCCCGGAGCCTTTTGTTATCGCGTGGAGCTGACGGCTTCGACGCAGGATGATGCGCGTCGTCTCGCCGAAAACTGGGAATCGGGCCTGTGTGATACGCCGTTTCCGCCGGGCAGCCTTCTTGTCGCCGAGGAGCAGAGCGCGGGGCGGGGCCGGCTGCCGGCTCGGCGCTGGAACTCGGCTCCGGGCGAGGGGCTTCTTGTGACCCTCAGGCTGGGGGCCGAGTCGGTATCGCTCGGCGGACTTCCCCTGAGGATCGGGGCCGCGGTCTGCAGAGCGGTACTCGGCATGGCGGAAGACATCGGTCTCGATTTTCCCGATCCGCCCCGGCTCAAGTGGCCCAATGACCTCATGTTCGGTGACCGCAAGGCCTGCGGCGTGCTCTGCGAGGCCGGCGCTCTGGGGGTTTTCGCGGGGATCGGCCTCAACTGCATGCAGCGTCGCTTCCCCGCCGAACTCGAGGGCAGGGCGACAAGCCTCGCGATCGAGCTCGACCGCGATATCGACCGCTGGGCCCTCCTTGAACGCATACTCGTCGAGATACGGCACAGTCTCATGGATCCAGCATGGCTGCAGACGGTCGAGAGCCTCCTGTGGCGGCGGGGCGGGATGGTATCGTTCCGTCCCGGCGCAGCGGTGGAAGTCGCCGCCGCCCATGCGCCGATCCGCGGCCTCGTGGCGGGCGTCGACGAGGCGGGAGCTCTCAAACTCGATCTAGGCGGGGGGCGGATCGAAACGTTCCTTTCGGGCGAGCTTACGCCCGAATCCTTCGCGGATCGAGCGAGTTGACCGCCGGCCGTTCCACCCGCTAAAGTATTGACATGGCGGACAAAGGCGAGTCAGGCGGCCGGCGTGGTGGCTTCTTAGGCCGACTGTTCGGCATCTTCTCGGGCATCGGCGATCCTGAGGTCGAGAAGAAGCGGCACCTGCGCGTCATAGCGAAGGAACTCAGCCGGTCCCGCTACAAGTTCTACCGCCCGAAGGGGCAGGAAGCTCTGCCCGGTCTCGCGAAATTCTTCTACGAAATATACAAGGTCACCGCTCCGGCCCAGGTCCTTCTGCAGAACGCCGCCTCCTCCGGGGCCCTCCGGGCCTTCGTTATCGAGAGCTTCCTTTCTTCAGAGCAGCGCGGACTCGCCGAGCGGCTTACCGAAGCTTCGATACTCGAACGGGCGAAGACCATGCAGCTCGCTCCGCTCCAAGAGGAAATCAAGCGGGACATGACCTCGTTCTTCGTCATCTTCGACGGAGAGACGAGCAAGCAGATCGACGCCGCGTATAACGCGATCCTCGAGTTCATAAACTTCGTCAACTTCGATTACTACTTCCTGCTCAAAAAATTCGACTCCGGCATTCCCGAGCGCTCTTTCGGATACCGACCGAAGTTCGAGATCATCAACGGAGAGTACGTGCTCGACGATCTTCAGGACTTTCTCGAGGTCTTCATCCCCCTCGACCTCGAGTCCGATTGGATGCGCATCTTTTCGGCGCTCAAGGAATACCGAAAGGTCGATGTCGTCCAGACGGAGATGTGGAGCAAGCTGGCTCCGGCGGCGTCCGAGGTCAAAAAAAGCGGCGTGCTCGATCAGATCGTGCGTCATCTCAAAAAGGACCCCTATTGGGAGTGCAAGCCGCGCTATCCCAACGAGCGCATCGTCGAGCCCTTCCTGCAGAAGCTGAAGACTCAGATCGAGACGATTATTCAACGCATCATTCAGGAACGGCGCAACTCGAAAATCGACGAGATCGCCCACGCCATATTCGGAACGACTGTCGTCCTCAGGATGAAGAACTATACGGACAAGGCCAACGTCATATTCGCCAAGAAAATGCTGGGCGGCTATACCCAGACGGCCGCCTTGAACTACCTCAAGGCCTACCTCATGGATTATTTCAAGAAGGACATCCGCGAGCTGGTGGACCTCCTCATCGTCCGCGGACAATGGTCGACGAATCTGCAGTCCCAGCAGCTGTCCGACTGCTACCACGCCATCCTCGACGTTTCAGACCGCATACTCGCCTTCGACGACGATCTCGCCGACGAGAATGAGCTCGGAACGCGGATACGGTCCGCCCTGGCGAAGGCGGACCGCGACAAGGAGGCGATGAAATATCTCCGCACTGTTCTCAAGGATATCAACGACAGGGCGACCGCCATGGTCAGCCGCGCGGCGGTCAACCTCATCGGCGTCGGCCGACAGCTCAAGGCCCTCATCGAGGACCAGTCGCGGTCGCACCACGATCTCATCATCAATTGGAAAGAAGTGGAGAATCAAAGTCCCAAGCCTCTCAAGGCCTGGCTCGTCGAGACATATAAAAAAATCTATTACATCGTCCAGCTTCTGCAGTTCTTCGTGAAAAATGACGCCGAGTGAGGCGTTTTCAGTCCCGAACCGCGAATCCTTCCAGTCGTGATCGGAGTTTTTCCGGTACGAGGACGCGCAGAACAGTCGCCTCGCCGTCGTGGGACTCCTCGAGCACGGTCGCTTCCCGGTGCAGGAGCGCGACGACCGCGTACTCCGCGTCGGGCACGCGCACTCTCATCTCGAGCGAGCGCGAGGCGAGATGCGTTTCGACCGCGGCGGCGAGACGGTCGAGCCCTTCGCCCGTTTTCGCCGAGACGCAGAGAGCCTCGGGGAAGCGCGCGGCGAGCGCGGTCCGGTCCGACAGTCCGCCTGCACGATCGATCTTGTTGAGGACGAGCAGCGAGGGCCGTCCGCCTGCGCCGATATCACGGAGGACCTTGCCGGTCGTTTCCAAGTGAACGGCGACATCGGGATCGGATGCGTCGGCGACGATGATGAGAAGATCGGCGAGGACCGCCTCTTCGAGCGTAGCCTTGAAGGCCTCGATGAGGTGATGCGGCAGGTTGCGGACGAATCCAACGGTGTCGGTGAGCAGGATCGATCGTCCCTTTTTCGAAACGAGGCGTCGGGTCATGGGGTCGAGGGTGGCGAAGAGCCGATCCTCCGCCTGCGCGTTTGCGTTCGCGAGCGCGTTGAGAAGCGTCGACTTTCCCGAGTTCGTGTAGCCGACGATGGCCGCCGAGGGCAGCTCGGCCTTGTTCCGACGCGCGCGCAGCACTTCCCGCGACCGCCGGATGTCCTTGAGTTCGTCCTTGATCTCGTGGATGCGCCGCTCGATTTCGCGCCGGTCGAGCTCGATCTTCTGCTCGCCCGAGCCCTTCGTTCCGTATCGACCGCCGCGCTGACGCGACAGCGCTTCGTAGGAATGGGCGAGCCGGGGCAGCGAGTACTCGAGCTGAGCCAGTTCGACCTGGAGCGCGGCCTCCTTGGTCCGGGCGCGGCTCGCGAAGATGCGGATGATGAGTTCGCTGCGGTCGTAGACCCTAAGTCCGCTCTGTTTTTCCCAGTTGCGCTGCTGGACGGGCGAGAGCTGGTGGTCGAAGACGATGGAGTCCGCCTCCGAGGCTTTGGCGGCCGCGCTTATCTCCTCGGCCTTGCCCGATCCGAGGAGGAGGGCGGGGTTGCGCTCCCTGAGTTTCACCAGCGCCGTGCCCGCGATGTCGAGGCCGAGCGAGGAGGCGAGGCCCTGAAGTTCGGCGAGCAGACTTTCGGCCTCGGCTTTTTCGGCGCGTTCGATCTGAACGCCCACGAGAAAGGCGCGCTCGGGTTTTTCCGCGGTCTCGACGGTTGTACTCATCGCAGATGAGAATACCGGAGCGAGGGGATTTCGGATAGACTACACAACACTTCTATTCAAGATGGTACGAGGCCATTTTGCGTTCGAGCGCGGACACGCCTTCGAGCGCCGAGGCGAGCGATGCGTCCAATTCATCGAAGGAGCCGGCGATCGAGCGGACCCCCTCGGTCAAGGTGGTGTTGACCTCGTGCGATCTCGCCTGCGAACCGGACAGGCGGTCGACGGCGGCCTGCATGGCGTCGACCGATGCGCGCGCCGTCTTTGAAGATTCCACGATCTCGCCTATGAACGACTTGAGCCGCTCGATCAGCTCGAGGTCGGACTTCGCCTTCGCCGCGCTCCGCCTGGCCGCCGACGAGATGGCGTTCAGCGCCGCCCCCGATTCTTTTATTCCCGCCGAAAGTGCCGAGAATACCGAGCCCATCGCCTCGATAGCCTCGACCGTGCGGCGGTTCGTCTGCACGACCGCTTTCACCTCTTCGTCGATCTCCTGAGCTGATTTCGCCACCGATTCGGCGAGCATTTTCATTTCGCGGGCGACCACGCCGAAACCCTTGCCCGCCTGACCGGCCCGGGCCGCTTCGATGCTGGCGTTCATGGCGAGGAGATTCGATCGATCCGCAACATCCGCGATGATGCGCGCGATCCCGCTGACGCGGCCCCCCGCCTCGTCGATGGCGTGCGCGGCGGCGATCGATCGCTCGATGCCCTCCGCCCCCGTTCCCGCCGCCTGCGAAAGGGCGGCGAAGGCCGACTCCGCCTTCGCCGCTTCCTCGCCGGACGCCGCGAAGGATTCGATCATCTCCCTGATGCCGCCCGTCGCGGCCTCGATGCCGCGCGCTTCCTCGGCGGTGCGTCCCGCCGAGTCGGCTACCGTTTCGGCCGCCCTGCGGAAGGATGAGACGGCCGAACCGAGCTCGGTTATGCGCTCGCGCTCCGATGTGGAGGCTTCCTCGGCGAGCTTTGCGAGCGATGACGCGGTTTTTTTCGCCTCTTCGGAGGCGGATCGAATGGAGGAGCTCGATTGATACACCCTGTCCGTCATGGCCTTGACGCCGCGGAAAGTCTCGGCGAACGAATCGAGTATGCGATTGAAGCCCGAGGTCATGCGGCCGATATCGTCGAAACTCACCACGTTGACGCGCTTGCCGAGATCCTGGTCGCCTTGCGCCATGCGGCCAATTTGGCGCAGAAGATTGTTTAAGTGCGCCTGCATCTCGGCGAGCACGACGAAGTAAAGGGCGGTCGACAGACCTAAAAGCGCCGCCATTATCCCCAGTCCTTCGGCGAGCTCCGCCGCGGCATACGATGATATCGCCGCGGCGTCCGCGCCCGAGGCGGCCGCGGACGCGATTCCCCGGAATCGGACATAAAAGATCACCGCGCAGTACGCGAGGAGAAAAAGGAAAAGGGAAACGCCGGAAATGATAAGGCGGCCGCGCAGAGTTCGGTTTTTTATTCTGCATTTCCCCTCGATCGATTCCAGGTTGAAAATATTGAGCGCGATCTTGGCGTCTATGAGAAAGATATTCAAAAGCCGCGCGGTTATGATGCCGTTGAGGAATCCCCACGCGGCGGCGAGAACGAAGCGCGCGATAGTGAGGCCGAGGTCGGGATGTCCGCCGCGCACAAGATCGAGCGCGAGATTGATGAGGCCGGCGAAAACGTAGGCGCAGGAACCGAACCATAACAGAAAGTTGGGGATGCGGTCGAAGGCCGAGCAGGCGGGTCCTAGAGTCGCTTTCCTGCGCTGTTCCATCTCGGCGCCGCTTCCTGCGGCCGCGCGCAGAGCCGTCGCGATCGGACGATAAATTCGAAACACAATAAACGTGCATAGACAATCGACGAGCACGCCCACCGTCAGCATTCGTATCCAAAACGAGACGCGTTCCTTCGCGCTGAAATTGAGCGTCAGCGGGAGAAAAAAACTGTAGACCGCGACGCAGACGATTGTGGAGAAGAACACGCCGAACACGATTCGAGAGCTGGTTTTTGCACTATGGAGACCGGCCATACGGTGACTCCCTCTTTATGGGATACAATTATCTCATATTGTGCACGACTTTCGATTTCCGCGCAAGGCATTCGTCGATGAACGAGAATATCTCATATTCGTAGTTGAGAGGATCGATCTTGACACTTTCCGCATGATGAGCCGAGGGCGTAAGCAATAATTTCGTTCTTGCTTCCGGAAGCGCATTTCTTCTTTGTCCCGCCATGGTTGCGGACATGCGCCAGGGCACGTAATCGTCTTCGAGACCGTGAATGAGCATGACAGGGACCGAGGTCTTCAAAATCGACAGCCTGCAATCGGCCTGTGCGAGCGAAAAGCCCTCTTTTTTTTTGCACAGCCAATCTGCAGTATGTACGACAAGACCCCGGACACCCGGCGGTACCAAGGCCCGCGCTAGGCGGTGGCGTAGCTCGTCCAAAGCTGAGGAATAAGGGCAGTCGGCGATGACCGCATTGAGGCGTTGATCGAGGGACGCGTATTGCAGCGCTGTTGCGGCGCCCATCGATTCTCCGAAAGCTACAAAGCACTCGGTGGAGGAGAATCTCGACAGGGCCCAGTCTGCGACGGCCTTCATGTCCTCTTTTTCGAAGACGCCGAAACTTGGATGTCCTCCGCCCGATCCGCCGCATCCGCGCGAATCGAAGGCGACGACCGTCCATCCGCGCACGAGAAAAAGTTTGATGTACCGCGCCATGCTCATCCAGTTCCATCCTATTCCATGATGGAAAAGAACGAGCCTGGGCCGCTCTCCGGCGAGGGCGCGGACTCCGAGGCGATAACCGAAAGGAGAGCTGAGGGTTTCGACGATCCAGGGAAGCGATAAAAATGAATCGTCGACCGCGCCCGATTTCATACATAGGGTAGTGATGAATTCGATAGTATGGGCTCGGTAGTGTGTCATAGCGCGATACGCGATCCATCCGAGAAGCAGGACAAACGCGGCCGACGCAAGAACGCCGCCCGCCGCGATGACAGCGACAGAATCGAGAAAGGAAATCATTGCGAATGAGTATAGCCGCTCTCGTCCCCTTTGTGCTATAACTCCACACATGCGCATCGCGCGGCGCGGTCCCGGATCGTCGAAGTTTTGATGATGGGCCTCATGCGCTCGCGGCCGCATCCTTCGACGACTACGAAAACCGCACATCTTCGATGCGATATCTTCGAAACGCGCGATCCGCGCGTCGAATACGCTCGCATTTCGTAAGGAGACTGTGATGTCCATCCGTTTTGACGATCTGAGCCCCGCCGTCCTCGAAACCGAGTACGCCGTCAGAGGTCCCATCGTCGCGCGCGCGGCGGAGCTCGAGAGGCAGGGACGGAGGATCCTTTACGGCAACATCGGGAATCCCCAGGCTCTCGGCCAAAAACCCTTGACCTATATCAGGCAGGTGCTCGCCCTCTGCGAATATCCCGATCTTCTTGCGACGAACGCGGTGCGCGGACCCGGTGCGCTCTTCCCCGCCGATGTGGTCGAGGCCGCGCGGAGAATACTCGAGGGCACGAAGTACGGACTCGGCGCGTACTCGGAATCGATGGGCGTGCGGATCATCCGCGAGGCGATCGCCTCGTTCATCTCCGAGCGCGACGGGATCGACGCCGATCCGGACTCGATCGTTTTGGGCGACGGAGCGAGCAAGAATGTCCAGCTCGCGCTCCGCATCTTGATCGGCGGCCCCTATGACGGTGTGATGGTCCCCATCCCGCAGTATCCGCTCTACTCGGCGACCATATCGCTCTACGGAGGCAGGCTCGTTCCTTACTATCTCGACGAGGAGCACGAGTGGAGAATCTCGTCCGAACTCCTCGAGGCCTCCTATGCGGAAGCGGTCGCAAAGGGCGTGCGGGTCAAGGCGATCTGCGTGCTCAATCCGGGTAACCCGACGGGCTCTGTGCTCGACCGCGACAACATCGCCATGGTCGTACAGTTCGCGCGTGATAAGGGCCTTTCGATCCTCACCGACGAGGTTTATCAGGAAGATATCTATCTCGAGAACTTCACGTTCTGTTCCTTCGCGAGAGTTATGGCCGAGGAAGGCGTCGACGATGTCTCGCTCTTCTCGTTCCATTCCTGCTCTAAGGGCTTTATCGGCGAGTGCGGCCATCGCGGCGGCTACATGGAGATGCGCAACATATCCAAGGACGTCGCCGCTCAGATCGCCAAGCTTCAGTCCGTCAGTCTCTGCGCCAATCTCCCCGGCCAGGTCGTCTCCTATTGCATGGTCACGCCGCCCCGCGAGGGCGATCCCAGTTATCCTGTATACGCCGCCGAGCGCGATCACATTCTCACCGAGCTCAAGACGAGGGCGCGGATACTGGCCGAGGGGCTCGACGGCATCGAGGGCATCCGCTGCACTCCCATCGCGGGGGCCATGTACGCCTTCCCCAGGATCGATCTGCCCGACGGGAAGACCGACGACGAGTATTGCTTCGACCTTCTGGAGGCGACGGGACTCTGCGTCGTGCCGGGCTCGGGATTCGGCCAGCTGCCGGGGACCTGGCATTTTCGCACGACTATCCTTCCCGAGACCGCGCAGATTATCGAGTTCATCGACAAGCTCGCAGCCTTCCACGAGCGGTACCGCCGCGGCGCCGTGACAGGAGCGGCCATGGCGTTCGGACGCGGTCGCTAGATGATCGACGGCGAAGTCCTTTGCTTGTACTCTGTATATCAGCCTTTTGAACCCGACAGCATCTCTTTGCGCTTGTTGAAGAGCGTTCTGCGGCTGATCCCGAGTTCGGCCGCCGCCCTCGTGAGGTTTCCGCCGTGCTTGGCGATGGTGCGCTCGATGAGGTCGCGTTCGGCGTCCTTGAGAATGCCGTGCTTTGGCGGAACCTCCACCGACGAGAATATCTCGCCCAGGTCGCGCGAACGGATCTCTCCACCCTCGCAGAGGATACAGGCCCGCTCGATGATGTTCTCGAGTTCCCGCACATTGCCGGGGAATGAGTAGGCTTGGAGTTTTGCCAAGGCCTCGGGCTCGACGCCGCTGATCCTGCGGCCCATCTCGCGGCAGTATTTCTCGACGAAAATTCCGGCGAGGCGCGGTATGTCCTCCCTCCGCTCGCGCAGGGGCGGAAGCTCGATTCTGATGACGTTCAGGCGGTAGTAGAGGTCCTCGCGGAATTTGCCCTCCGAAAGCAGGGACTCGAGCTCGCGGTTCGTCGCGGCGATCACCCGCGCGTTGACCGGAATCGGATGCGCGCCGCCGAGTCGCTGGACCTTCCGGTCCTGCAGAACGCGGAGGAGCTTGACCTGGAGGTGCTGGGGCATGTCCCCTATCTCGTCGAGAAAGATAGTCCCCGATGATGCGAGCTCGAACATCCCGAGCTTGCGCGTGTCCGCGCCCGTGAACGCGCCCTTGTCGTAGCCGAAGAGCTCGCTTTCCAACAGCTGTTCCGGTATGCCTCCCACGTTGACAGCGACAAAGGGCCCCGACGCGTTGGCCGACAGCGAATGAATAAGGCGGGCCGCGACCTCCTTGCCCGTTCCGCTTTCGCCGGTGATGAGGACCGTCGAGGGCGTGGGCGCAACCTTGTCGATGAGGCTGCGTACGGCCCGCATCCGCTCGCTGTCGCCGAGCCAGACCGAAGCATTGTCCGTCGAGGCCGCTTTCCGTCCTGCCTCGAGCCGGCCTTCGAGAACGCTCTCTTCCATGACGCGGCGCAGCCGCAAAAGAAGTTCTTCGGGGTCGAAGGGCTTGACCAGATAGTCCCGCGCGCCGAGCTTCATGGCGCGGACCGCGTCTTTGACGTCGCCGTAGGCGGAGATCATGATCGCGGGGACGCGGGGCCCCGACTCCATGGACCAGGATAGAAGTTCGAGGCCGTCGAGCTTCGGCATGCGCAGGTCCAGCACCATCGCGTCGAAGCTCTCCGCCTCGAGCCGGGCCCGGGCCGAGGCGCCGTCGACCGCTGTCGCGCACTCGAATCCTTCTTTCGACAGGTACGAAGCGAGCGAATCCCGGATGTTCCGCTCGTCATCCGCGATGAGAACTCTCATGCCTCCTCCGCGAGCGGAAGCTCGATCCGGGCCTCGGCGCCTCCGCCCTCGCGCTGCTCGAGAAAGAGCTCGCCGCCCGCGGCCTCGACGAAGCCGCGGGCGAGCGGAAGGCCTATGCCGAAGCCGTGTTCCTTGCTCGAGTAGAAGGGATCGAAGGCCTTTTTCGCCGAAAGCGCCGTCAGCCCTCTTCCCCTGTCTCTGACCGCGATGAGGGCGCGGCGCCCGCGCTTGCCAGTCGTTACCGAAAGCTCGAACTCGACCTCGCCTTCGGTTTCTGAATCCGCATAACTTTCGCGCGCGTTGCCCAGAAGGTTCTCGACCGAGGAGCGGAGAAGCTCGGGGTCGAACAGGACATAGACAGACTGGACTGTTGAACTATACCGGGGGCGGTGCGGGGAACGAGCGGCGATGTCGGCGAGAAAGGCGTTAAGCTCAAGCCGCGTCGGAGAACCCGCCGGGTTTTTCAAGAAGTCGCCGACCCGTCGCGAGAGCGCGTTAAGCCGCTCGGTCTCTTCTTCTATCGCGTCGAGAGCGGCGCGTTCCGACTCTCCCGCGTCCGGCAGGGCCTGTCGCAGGAGGCTCGTCTGGATGCGGATCGCGCTCAAGGGGTTCCGAATTTCATGCGCGAGCGTCCGGGCGGATTCGCCCAGGCGGGCCAGGGTTTCGCGCTCCTGGGCTCTGCGCCTGAATCTCGCGTTACTTGTCGCGAGAATGATGAAGGCGCAGGCTAGCGCCGCTACGAGCACAGGAACGGCGACCGCCGCAAGACTGTACAGGGTTTGCCGTCGATAATACTCGCGTATATCCAGTGATAGATAGAGATACCCCATGGCGCCGCGGCCGGCTGTGCCCATGCGAGGACGTTGGGAACGCTGATTCTGGTCGTTGAGTTCGGCCGCACGTATGCCGAGCGGTCTCGTCAGCGAGAGCCGCCGAGCCGCCGTGTCATAGGAAAAAGCTGCGATGAGAGCGACAGCTTTCATGCTTTCCGGCGCATCGCCCCAGCGCAGGATAGGATTGCCGCGCGGTCCATAGAGGCCGAAGCCGAGGATGCGCGAGTCGACAGCCTTCAAATCCTCGAATCCCTGATCCTGGAGGGTCTCGACGAGCCGCGTCGCCATACGCTCGGCCTCGTATTCAGTAAGAAGCCGCGAGCGCTGCGATTCGCCCAGGACCAGAAAAACGCCAAGGGCCGCGAGAAGAGCGAAGAGGAGAAGCAGCGGTACGGCGATGCGAAGCGATTCAGGGCTCGGCCTTTTCATACCATAAAGGGTACCGCCGTAGGCCGTTTCGGTAAATTGGAATTTCTTTCCTAGCTTTCATGGAAAGTGGGAAATTTTTTCCCACTGATTTCACGGCTTATATAGTTCAGATGATAAAAAACTACCGTGGCGGACCGAATTCCCTGCGTTACGGCATTTCAGGTCGCTTTTGCTATCTCTATAATTTGCAAAGAAATAAATGATAAACCACGGCCTCGTCATCGCGATGAAACAGTAATACGCCGGAATCTTCTACGGGCAAAAACTTTTTGGCATGAGCCTTGCTTAATACTGAGTGTCGGGTGAAACACCCCTCACCGCTCGTATGACGCGGTAATCAAACCTTACAAGGGAGATCAGAAATGAACGCAAAGAAGATCATCGCTGCCCTAATTGCCGCGTGCCTGATCGTCGGAGCCTTGTCCGCGCAGACAGCGGCGACGGTCCAGACTCAGCAGACGGTGACGGTTTCGGGCAAGCTCGAACTGATTGACGGCCATATCGGCCTTAAGTCGGGCGGCACGACCTATTACGTCCAGGGTCTCGGACGACTTGTCGGCTTCGTCAAAGACCTTCAGGAAGGAGCACAGGTCAAGATCGAGGGCTATGCTCAGCCCCTGGGCCTGCCCTCGGGCTACGCGGTTTTGATCGCCACCAAACTGAGCTTCGGCGGCAAGGACTATGATCTTTCCATGAACGGCCGCGGTTTTGGAAGGGCGAAGTCCTTCGGGCCTGCGGCGGGTTCGGGTACAATGAGGAATCTCGGTCCCCGCGCCGGTAACATAGGCCGCGGTTACCGCTGGTGACAAAGTCGGACTGCGGCGGCCGAGGGCTGCCGCAGTCCGACAGACACTTGTCAATAGGCGTATATCTTTACGAGAGAAATCGGCGCATACCTTTACGAATTTATGATAAGTAAAAATCACCGTTTTTTGTCCTTGTCCTGGGCGATGAGATCGAAGTTTTTTAGCCGATAGCTTCGGACGTCAATGTTGATGATCTGAGACCGGTGAAAGAGACGGTCGAGAATGGAGGTTGCCTTCCTGGGAGTCACAAGGAAGCAGGTACGAAGGATCATGCGAAAAGCGGGTCTCAGGGCTATTTACCCGGGGAAAAAGCTCTCGCTATCGAAGAAAGAGCATCCGAAATATCCATATCTGCTCAAGGACAAGGATATTCGCTTCCCGAATCAGGCCTGGGCGGCGGATATCACCTACATACGACTTTCTGGCGGGTATGTGTATCTCGTCTCGATCATAGACATCTATTCCAGGAAGATCCTCGCATGGCGGGTATCGAACACGCTCGACTCTGAGTTCTGCGTCGCTGCGCTTGAAGAGGCGATCGCGCTCTATGGAATCCCGGGAGATCGCGTAGAAGGGGAGGTCATCCATTGATAAATCCGTTCCTTTCTGTATTGATAACTGGGCTCAGTATACCCGTAAGGGAAGTGCAAGGGAACCTTAAAAACCAACCGGGTTTTTAGAGGTTCCCAATATTTGTTATATTGACAAGTTGCCGCAAAATGAATAATATTGAAGCAAGAGGTTCATATGGCCAAGACCATTACTGTGCGGGTTGACGATGACGTATACGAAATAATCCGAAAGGCCGCAGAGGGCCAAAAACGGACGATATCCAACTATATTGAATATGCAACCATTAACTATACGGTGAACGAGACAATAGTAGACGATGAAGAAATGAATGAAATACTTCATTTTGAAAAGGACATTAAAAAAGGCCTGGCTGATATGAAGGCTGGAAGGTATAAAGTCATTGGCTAATTTCAGGATCGCTGAGACTGATACGTTTGAAAAGAAAATTGGCTCATCAAAATACAAAACACTTTATAAAAAAATTACTGACTACGTTTATCCAATACTTAGAGAGAATCCATTCTTTGGTGCAAATATCAAAAAACTAAAAGGGGAATACAAAGACGTTTATAGATTTAGGATTGGTGACTATCGTTTGTTTTATAAAATAAGCGAAGAGACGGTGATTATATTCATTCTTGATATCGAATCAAGAAAAGACGCTTATAAATAGTATAAGGGGACCTCTGAAAACCAATTATTATTCGACCTCTTTATGTCAGTTGCTTAAAAACTATCGCTTATGAGTCCTTTTTAAAGCGTACGGAATACTTTTTTCACTCCTTATACGCCCATATCTCGGGCTTCCACCCCCTTGCAAGGGGCACAAGCAGACAGCCACCTATGATCGAGCTCTCATGAGGAATTCATATCGACACATGTTGTACACGAGATTCATGAGCCCTATCGCAAATGCGGCCCGCGCTCGTTGGAAATGGTAAACAAAATTCCCCAGTGACCTGGTAAACAGAATTCCCCACCCTAGGGCGGGCCGGTATGCTTACGAGCGGACGGTCCGACAGATGATGAGCATGAAACAGTACCAGATGATTTTGAAGGCGAAGAACCGAGGACTGACGATTAACGAAATCGCCCGAAGTCTTGGCCACGATCGCAAGACTGTGCGAAAATACTATCGTATGGACAAAGAGGAGTATCTCCGGTATCGAGAGAACGCCGCCGAACGAGGGAAGGCATTTGCCAAGTATCGAGATGAGATTCTCGAGATTTACCGTACTCATCCCAATCGTCCGGTCTACTCGTCGGGGATGTACGATTACCTGCTTGAGCGACACGGCCCGCTTCCGGGCTCGGAGCGGATCGAGAAGCTGCATGATGTTTGTGACGAGGAGAAGCGCTGTCCCTGC
>CAZINN010000003.1:0-33029 GCA_964540615.1 uncultured Treponemataceae bacterium
CGACGAAGCCGACGAGCCAGGAGAAGCTCGCGCCGATGAGGAAGCAGAGCGAGCGGCCCCAGTGGAACCAGGGGTTGGGGCTCGAGGCGGTGAAATACAGAAGGACCGCGAGAATGACCATGAGGGGCGCGATCTTCTTGAACTGCGCCGCGAGGTAGGCGTTGGCGCCCTCGCGCACCGCCTGCGCGATCTGCTGCATTTTCTGAGTACCCTGGTCAGCCTTTCGGACCTGTCCGACGAGCATGAGCGCGTACAGAAGCCCCGCGACGGCGATCGCCAGGACGACGAAGAGCGCGATGCGCTCGACCCCGGAGAAACTGGAACTCGGGTCGAGGAAACTGAAAGGTTTGAATATCGGCTCTCCTGTCTCGTTCACCGACTCGGCCTGCGCGCCCAAAAAAGCGACGAAGACCGTGAGCCCGAGAAGCACGACAAGAGACACCGTCAGGCTGCGGCGTCGTGCACGCACACGGCCTGCACTGCGTGATCCGATCATATGAACCTCGATGTGTATAAGTGCATTGTTTCCGCGCAACGCGGAAATCGCTTAAGCTAAGCATAATGGAATCATGTTTGCCTAGTAGTTTTTGGAATTGAATTTCATTCCGCTTATTTCATACACAAGCGTGGCTTTGTTCATTTAATTACGCCATAAGTATTTGGATAGCAATGATCAAGTCGGCGGGATGCGGCGCCCGCCGACCGCCGACTGAACCCGATTCCGCGGTCGGCGAATTGATGTTATTTTATACTCACTTCCTCTCCGCCCCTACGGCCGAACGGTACTTCTCCACTTCCCAGTTCCGGATAAAGTCGATCTTCTCTTTTGTCATGTGTCGGGCGCCGCCGAAGCTTTCGGCGTAGGCGGCTATTTTGCAGGCGTCGACATATAAAAGGAGAGCGCGGTCGACCGCGGCGCCCGAGGCGGCGATGGAGAATGCCCCGACTCCGGCTGCGACGACGATCCGTGGATCGACGCTGTTTCGAGCACGGTACTCCCCCCAGGCCGCGGCGATCCGTCCGGGATCGGCGCGCAGAAACTCGTGGCCCGCGTAGACGATGTGGTCGGGGGTGAATGCCGAGGACAGCGGCGCGAAGGCGCTGTCCGAAGAAGCGCGCAGGACTGTCTCGACGTCTGCACGGAAACGAATGAAAGAACCGGAGGGGGCGAGGGCTTTGATTTCGTCCAACGCACGCAGCATGATCCCGGCCTCGATCGAAGCAGCCGAGAAGTCGGGCTTCCGGCCAATGCAGGGTCGTATGCGTTCTATCACAGATCGGGAAAGCGAATCGATCTCGGCGGGGCTGTCGCCCGCGACCAGAAGGCCGTGATTCTGCATGATCATGATCGAGGGGTCCCTCCCCTCGCGCGAACGAAACTCGTCCATAGCGCCGCGTACGGTGTGGGCGAGCACATACCCCGGATCGACGAAGGGAACCCAGATCGCCTCGTGCTCGAAGAGCTGTTGAAATACATCGTGTCCCCTCATTCCGCAGGCGAGGCCGTTGACCAGGGCGGGATGTGTGTGCACGACAAAGGCGTGGGGGAAGAGACCGTGCATCAAGGTCTCGACCGAGGGACGCTTTGTTTCGTCTTTGACGCGCGCCGCCATGAGGTCGGCGAGCACCGCCGCCTCCCGCGCCTCGGGATCGCTGGGATACGACGAAGCCCAGATCGCATCGAGCCTCGAGCGGTCGATCGCGCAGAATCCATCGGCCGAAATATCGCCGAGACTCGTGCCGGAAGCCTTGACGTAGAGCCGGCTGGAATCCTTCCACGAGGTATTGCCGCCGCCCGCGAGCACCCAGTCCGGATCGGAGCCATATCGGCGGGATAGTTCTACTAAGGCGTCAAGCTGGGCCACGGCATTCCTACTTTCTCAGGGCGAGAACGTCGCGCTCGTAGGATTCGACTTCGTCGATAAGCGAAGCATCGAGCGGAACGTCTGAGCGCCTGCAATATTCGTCCCAGACCGCGTTCCAGGGCAGGGATTTGGTCTCTTCGAGAAGCGCCAATCGCGCGAAGCCCCTCCCCTCCTCGTCGGCGGCGAGGAGTTTCGAGCGAGCTTCGAGGGCCGCCATGAGCAGGGCCTTTCGGGTCGAGCGCGCTCCGAGGGCCCAGGCTCCGATGCGGTTTATCGAGGCGTCGAAAAAGTCCAGACCGATCCGTATGCGCCCGAGATCGGGGGAACGGAGTATCTCGCGCGCCAGCTCGATGATCTCGTCCGTGAGAATGACGACATGGTCGGAATCCCAGCGCACGCCGCGTGACACATGCAGAAGAACTCCGGGCACGAAGGGCAGAACGGCGGAGATCTTGTCGGCGACGCTCTCGGTCGGATGATAGTGGCCGGCGTCGAGCGTTATAAACTTATTCCGTGTCGCCGCGTAACCGAGGTAGAACTCGTGCGAGCCCACGACGAAAGATTCCGAACCGATGCCGAAAAGCTTGCCCTCGATAGCGTCCTCGAGAAGGTCGGGCGGGTAGCTTTCGGAGAAAATTTCGTCGAGGGAAGCCAGGAGACGGGCGCGGAAGCCGGCCCGATCGACAGGGAGGTCTTTCGAGCCGTCGGGGATCCAGGTGTTATGGACGCAGGCCGAACCCTGGACCCTGCCCATCGCGGCGCCGATGCGACGGGCGCGCTTTACGTGCTCGATCCAAAATGCGCGGATGCCCGCGTCCCTATGAGAGAGCGTGTATCCATCGGCGGCCGAGGGATGGGAAAAGAGCGTCGCGTTGAAATCGAGACAAAGCTTCTTATCCCCCGCCCAGTCCATCCAGGCGGAAAAGTGCTCAGGCTCGAGTTCGTTGCGATCGATGCGCTTTCCGCCGAACTCTCCGTAGATCGCGTGGAGCGATAGTCGTTTGGCGCCCGGAACGAGAAAGAGGACCTTCTCGATATCGGCGCGCAGCTCTTCCGGGTTCCTCGCCCTGCCTGCTTGGTTTCCGGTGACCTGAATGCCGCCGCCCGAGAGGCCGCCGGAGTTCTCGAAACCCGCGACATCATCGCCCTGCCAACAGTGAATAGAAAGAGCCAGACGGTCGATGAAGGACATCGCTCGTTCGACATCGACACCGAGTTCTGCGTAGCGTTCCGCAGCCTCTGCGAAAGCCGCCTCCGCGCTTCTTCGCGACATACCGCACCGCCTTTCTTCGACGAGCCCACTATATCATGAGGGAGCTCGAAAAAAGTCAGTTTTTCAAGGTCTCTATAAACTACTGTGTTGCGGATACGCCAGTTCACTTCGAAAGCCCGTAGCCCAGGCCGAAGGCGCCAGCCGCAAGGCCGAGGACCGCCGCAGCCCTCCAGATCCAGAGCTCGGTGTCACGGCGCCGGGCCAGAGCCTGGGCCTCCTTCAGCGATTTTTCTGAGAGCCTGAGCGACGTCTCGCACTGCTCGAGCAAGGCGGACAATTCGCTCGCCTGCGTCCTGGATTCGTCGAGACTCTTCGACAGCTCGATCAATTTCAAGCGCGCAGTCTCGAGCGACTGTCTGAGCTCCGCGGAGTCCCTCCTCGAGTCCAGAGCCGCGCTCTCGAGCGAGCTCAAGAGTTCGTCGAGCTTCTCCCAGCTCGGAAGCTGTCCGCTCGAGCTGTCGCCCGAGACTGCGCTCGGGGACTCGGTCGACGACGAAGACCAGGACTGCGCCGAGCACAGCCCCGGCAGCAACGAGAGCGCCAGCGCGAAGCAGACGAGCCATCTCACGATCCTCCTCCTCGGTCGGCCGCGTCAAAGGCCGCCTTGGGGTGAGTATACCATAACATATCGACGAACAAGCGCCCCATCGATGCGTCGAAGTTATGCGAGAGCTTTTTTCCGATACCAGTAGCGGTACTCGTCGGCGAATCCGATCTTCGCGTACAGGCTGCGCGCAGCCTCGTTCGCCTCGACCACCTGCAAGTAGGCCTGTTCCGCGCCAAGGCCGCGCGCGCGTTCTAGAATCGAGGCGACGAGAGCCTGTCCCAAGCCGTTTCGCCGATACTCCTTGTGCACGGCGATGTTGAAAAGCCCCACCCATCCCCTATCCACCGCGCCGTAGCCGCATGCGACAATCCTTCCATTTTCCCTGATCGCGGCCACGATGCGCGGAACAATGACATTGCCGAGTATTCGGGCGATTATCGGACGTTCCCGCGCATCGTGACCTGAGCAGAGGCAGAAGGCATCGATCCATTCGTCATCGAAAGACTCCGAGAAGAGAACAGTCGGATCGTGCCTTGTAGGAGCCGCGATGTCTTCGAGAGAGCGGGTCATGACGAAGGTCTCGTGGATCTTCGCGTAGTTTCCCGCTTCGAGTTCCCCGTCGATCTCGCGCTGTTTCCCACCTTCGACGATCTTGAATACCGACGAGAGGCCGCGGGAGGCATAACATTCCTCGCAGTGACGTATCTTAACGTCTATGGGAAGCGTCGAGGGATACAGAGGATTGACCGAATTCGAGCGATTGGAATAGCCCTCGGCGAAGCGGAGTATCCAGCCGTCGTATACGAGTGTCTGCAGGGCCGGCCATGCCGAGAGACTCAACTCTTCAAGCATAAACTTCATACACATCTCCTAACAGCTTTATGACACACTCGATGCGTGTCAGCAAACCGACAAATAAAAAGCCGCCCTCCCGGGGCGGCTCTACCATAAAAACAAGCGCGGCATCCCCGCCGCTCTCATCTCATCCCAGGGTTTTCCGCTTTGAGCCTGTAAAGCTACGGAGGCGCTCGATTTCCGCACGGGCGCGGTTCGGGGCCGGTCCTCCGACAAGGTCGCGCCGCGCGACGCAGGCCTCGAGAGCGAGGTACTGAGCGAGCTGGTCCGGATCGACGCCCTTCCAGGCCTCATGGAGCGCGACAAGTCCTCCGGCACCGAGATCGGCGATGAGCTGTTCGGTTGAGGGAGAACCGGCGTACTTCCCCGAACTCGCCGCGGATGCCCACGCTTCGACGAGCTTTCGGCCTGCGGCGTAGGCGGTGCGGAAGGGAACGCCCCGGAGCACGAGATACTCCGCGGCGTCGGCGGCCCAGAGACAGCCGTCCTCGGCGGCCTCGCGCATGCGTTCGGGCCTGGGCTTGAGCGCGCGCACAAGCCGCGCGAAGGCTTTCGTACAGGAAAGGGCCGTGTCGCCTGCGTCGAAGACGAGCGACTTGTCCTCCTGGAGGTCGCGGTTGTAACTCAGGGGCAGACCCTTCTGCAAAACCAAAAGAGCCACTAGATCGCCATAGGCGCGGGCCGATTTGCCCCGGATGAGTTCGGCGGGATCGGGGTTGCGTTTCTGCGGCATGACCGAGGAACCGGTCGAACAGCTCGCGTCGATCGCCACAAAACCGAACTCGGAACTCGCCCACAAGACGATCTCCTCGCAGAAGCGCGAGAGATGCATGAGCAGGGTCGCGGCCGCCGAGGCGAACTCGACACAGGCGTCCCGATCCGCGACGCTGTCCATCGAATTGCGCGAAGGCCGAGAAAATCCCAATGCCGAGGATGTCGCCTCGCGGTCCACCCGAAGCCCTGTCCCCGCAAGGGCGCAGGAGCCCAGGGGGCATTCGTCGGCCCTGCGGTCTGCGTCCTCGAAGCGGCCGTAGTCCCGCTCGATCGCTGCGCACCAGGCGAGGAGGTGATGCGCGAAGGTCACCGGCTGCGCTCGCTGAAGATGGGTATAGCCGGGCATGATCGTGGACAAGTGTTCTGAAGCGAGATCGAGGCAGGAATCGAGGGCCTCCAGTATGGCATTTCGAATCTCGCGCGAGGCGCGGCGCAGCCAGAGCCTCAGGTCGAGGGCGACCTGATCGTTGCGGCTCCGTCCCGCGTGGAGACTGCGGCCCACATCGCCCATGGACGTGGTCAACTCGGATTCGACGAATGAGTGAACATCCTCGGCGGAAAGGTCCACCTCGACCTGACCGGCCTCGGCGGCGGCCGCCATCTCGGCTAGTCCCGCGCAGAGCTTTTCCGCGGTATCGGCGGGCAGGATACCCTGCGTGCCGAGCATCGAGGCGTGCGCGATCGATCCGGCGAGGTCTTCGGGCAGAAGCCTCCTGTCCACCTCGGTCGAAGAAAGGAAGGTGTCGATCTCGGGATCGAGTTCGCCGATCTTCGAGGTTTCCCAAATTTTGGCCATCTCAGTCCCCGGCGCTGGGCGTAAAGCCCGCCTTCCCCGGACTAACCCCCTTGGGCAGGGCGGCGCCCTCGGCTTTTATCCGCGCCTCGAGCCGTGCGCGCACCTTGGTCGGCAGGCCGAAGAGGTTGATGAAACCGGTGGAGTCTTTATGCGAGAAAAGCGGCCCGGTGGTGAAACTCGCGAGACTTGCGTCATACAGTGAATACGGCGATTTCGCGCCGGCGTCCGTGATCGAGCCCTTCCATAGTTTGAGCCGAACGGTGCCGCAGACATAGCGCTGGGTCGAATCGATGAAGGCGCACAGCGCCTCGCGCAGGGGGCAGAACCACTCGCCCTCGTACAGGGTGTCGGCGAATCTCTGACCGACCTGCATCTTGAAGGACAGGGTCTTGCGGTCAAGGCAGAGCTGTTCGAGCTTAGTGTGGGCCTCCATGATGACTGTTCCGCCCGGCGTCTCGTACACGCCGCGGGATTTCATGCCGACGACGCGGTTTTCGACCATATCGAGAATACCGACGCCGTGCCTGCCCGCGATCTTATTGAGTTCCCCGATCAGCGCGACCCCGTCCATCTTTTTCCCGTTGAGGGCGACAGGCACGCCTTTTTCAAACTCGAGTTCTACATATTCGGGCGTATCGGGCGCCTTGGAGGGCGGCGTTATCATTTTGAGCATGTCGCCGTCGTAGTTCGGCTCGTTCCAGGGATCCTCGAGATCGAGACCCTCGTGGCTTATATGCCAGAGATTGTCGTCCCGGCTGTAGGAGTCGGATTTCTTCATCGGAACGGGAATACCCCGCTTCTCGAGATACTCGATCTCCTCCTCGCGGCTCGAGATGTCCCAAATTCTCCAGGGCGCGATAACCTCCATCTCGGGCGCAAAGGCCTTGATCGCGAGTTCGAAGCGCACCTGATCGTTGCCCTTGCCCGTGCAGCCGTGCGCGATGGCCGAACAACCTTCCGCCAGAGCGGTCTGAGTCAGTCCTTTGGCGATGAGCGGCCGGGCCGCCGAGGTCCCCAGAAGATAGCGGCCTTCGTAGGAAGAGCCAGACTTCACGAGCGGCCAGAGAAAGTCCTCTACAAATTCTTTCTTGAGGTCCTGCACGATGAGTTTAGCGGCGCCCGAGGAAATAGCTTTTTTTTCGAGCGAGGCCCAGTCGCAGTCCTGTCCGACATCGGCGCAGACGGCGATCACCTCGCAGTCGTAGTTCTCCTTGAGCCAGGGAACGATGACGGTTGTATCGAGCCCGCCGGAGTAGGCCAAGGCTATTTTCTTCTTCATAATAAAGTTCCTCCTAGATACTGAAAAAACGACGTTCTCCATGCGCTGACTGCGCACGGCAGGCTATCTACAGTTCAATAGTGCACTTACAGGGTTAACGGATACGGAGGGCGGCGGAAAGCTCACACGAAAGACTACATCCTGAACCGTGGGTCAGAGGTATCACAAACAGGCTCCTCGATAAAACGACGATGTTCCTCGAAGTTTGTTGCAGCCCTTTCGCCAGACTGTCCCGAACACAGGTCGATGGTTGTGGGACGTCCTCATATTCACAACAAGCTTCGAGGAATTTATTGTACAATAGTGCATAAATTCAGAAGGGTCAAGCTATTTATGCATTTTTATGCACAACAATAGCGAAAATATACAATCATTGATTTTTAGCTTGGCCCTACTCTTCACTGAGGATACTATTGGCTCCATGCTTTTCATCGACAGGTCGGACGGTCTGCGGGTCCGTGGTCTCGATGCAATAAAGGCCGTGCTCCCCTATGTTCTTCGCCGACGAAGCGAGGCATCCGTCTTCTTTTCACGGGATATCGATGTCGAGGGCGCCCTCGCCTATCTGCGCCGGAAAAAAGCCGAAGCGGGGGGCGAGCGGTACTCGCTCTTCGGCATTCTCATCGCGGCGGCGGTCAGGACGATCGCGCTGAAACCCAGGCTCAACCGCTTTGTCCACCGCCGGGCCGTATATGCCCATAAGGACATCTCGGTCTCGTTTATCGTCAAAAAAAGCCTTACCGAAGCCTCTTCTGAGGCAAACGCCAAAATCCACTTCGATCCTGAAGACGATCTCGAAATCGCGACCGCGAAAATTCACAAGGGCATCGAGGCCGCGCGAGGCGGCGCCCCGGAACACGGCGACCGGAAATACCGCCTTTTTCACAGCATGCCGCTCGCAAAGGCCATCGTATCGCATGCGGTGCGCATACTCGACCGCTTTAACATCGCGCCGCGCCGCATGATCGAGGCCGACCCTCTCTACACATCTGTTTATTTCGCCAATCTCGGATCGATCGGACTCGATCCGCCCTATCATCAGCTCTACGATTGGGGGACGGCGAGCGTGTTCATGGTCGTTGGGCGGATGTTCCAAAAAAACGCCGCCCGCGAATTCGAGGGCTCGACGCAGAGCTCCGGCCCCAGGCACTTTGTAACGATCAATTTCACGGTCGACGAGCGGATAGCGGAGGGGCTCTACTTCGCCCATGCAGTATCGCTCTTTCAGAAACTCGTAAGCCGCCCGGAGATCCTTGAGGGGAAACCCGACCTTTCCGAGGCGGAAGCCTGAGGATTCATCCTATTCCACGGTTCTGATCAGAAGATACACAAGGCCCGCAAGAACAGCCAAAGCCGCCACATAGGCCCATACCGGAAGCGGAGGGGCCTCGACCGGCGGAGGACGCGTCGGTTCAGGTGCGGCGTTGGCCACATCGGCGTAGCCGCAGACGGGGCAGCCCGAGTCAAAGTCCTCGGTCCGTCCGGAATAGCCGCAGCGAGGACATTTGACCGATGAAAAGAAGCGGCCGCAGCGCGGACATATCTTCGCGTTCTTGCGGACTTCGAGCCCGCAAAATTCGCAGAAGTAGCGGGGCCGCTTCAAAGACCAACCCTAGTCAGAAGAACTTTTTGCCGCGCTGTCGCAGGTCGAGGATGAGGCGCAGCAGCTGCATGCGGCCGGTGCTTTCTCCGACGAATCCGTGGATTTCGACGATGAGGAGCTCTTGCGGCTGTCGTTTTTATAAAAACCCGAGCCCTTGAAAATCACCCCGGTGCCTCCATTGATTTTTCGTCGGACCGGGTTTCCGCAGGTCGGACAGACCCCGAGAGGATCATCAGACATGCGCTGAAAGACATCGAAGGGACCGCACTGCGAGCATTCGTATTCGTAGGTAGGCATGATGTACACCTCGAAATGATTGTCAGAATGTAATATACCGAGGCGGACTGAGGCGCGTAAAGGCTTCGGCGTTCCTCGCCTGCAGCTGCCCGCAAAACAGCCCTCAGCGCTCCGAAAACCCGCTTCCGCCTTTCGAAATGATGCTCTCAAGCTCGGTTTCGAGCTGTGAAAGCCGCTCGGCTATCGAGGCTAGATATTCGTTTCGGGAGTTCCCCGTCCTGCTCTCGGCCTCGATCACCGAAAAGGGCGCGGCCAGCGCCTCGTCGCATGATGGCCCGCGGGATACGGGAGTACCGCAATAGGGACAAAAGCGAAACCCGGCAAAGATGAGCGCACGGCAGTATGTACAGAACCTGACTTTCACCATCCTCCTCCTCTTGCCGCGCCGGGAGCATCGCCTCTCTCCATCATAAAAGACTCGCCGCGAGTTCCGCCAGTTCGGAGCGCTCGCTCCGAACGAGGGTGATATGACCGTAGATCTGCTGGCCCTTGAAGGCGTCGACGAGGTACGAAAGTCCGTTTGAATTCGAGTCGAGGTACATGTTGTCGATCTGATACGGGTCGCCGGTGAGGACGACCTTGGTCCCCTCGCCCGCCCTGGAGACGATGGTCTTGATCTCATGGGGCGTAAGGTTTTGCGCCTCGTCGACGATCATGTACTGATTCGGCAGGCTTCGGCCCCGGATAAAGGATAAGGCCTCGATTTCCACAACCTTGTCCTTTATGAGCTGATCGACGCTTTTCACGTTCTGTCGCTTGTACTCGCCGAGTATCTGCTCGAGATTGTCGAAGAGCGGCTGCATCCAGTTTGCCATTTTCGCGCTCTTCTCGCCCGGAAGATAGCCGATGTCCTTGCCGACCGGCACCACGGGCCGCGTCACCAGCATGCGAGAATAGGCCCGGTCCTCGACCGTGCGCTTGAGCCCCGCGGCGATGGCCAGGAGGGTCTTGCCCGTCCCCGCCTTGCCCACCAGCGTCACCAGTTTGACATCGTCGTCCAAGAGCAGTTCGAGCGCGACGCGCTGCCGCTCGTTGAGCGGCGCGATGCCGGCGATCGATCCGTCCCACTCGGGCAGGGCGAGGAGTCTGCCTCCGATGGGATCGCCCTTGGCGAGAACGCTTTGCTCGCTCGCCCTATCCCGCAGAAGGACGAACTCATGAGGATATAAACGGTCCTTCCAGGGAAGCTCGCCCGTGCCCACGATGCGGGATATCGTTTCGGTCGAAGCGTCGACCTCGCGGAGTCCCTGGTAGAGCGTCGCGATATCGACCTTCTGCTTCTCGTAATCGACCGCGCGGATGCCCAGGGCGGCCGCCTTCACCCGGGCGTTGATGTCCTTCGAAACGAAAAAGACACGCTTGCCCTCGGACTGCAGCGCATAGGCGCAGAAGATGATCTTATTGTCGTTTTTGTCGAGCCCGAAACCCGCAGGCACGGACTCGGGCAGGAGGAAGGAGACCCTGAGCACGGAGCCGTTTTCGAGCTTCACCCCCTCGTTGAGGTTGCCCTTGTGGGTTAGAGACTGGAGAAAGCGTATCGCCTCGCGGGCGGCCTTTCCCCGCTGATCGGGGTAGGTCTTGAGGCCGTCGAGTTCCTCGAGGACTTCGAGAGGTATGACGATCTCGTTGTCGCGGAATGACATAATGGCCTCGGGGTAATGGATGAGCACATTGGTGTCGATGACAAATGTCTTGACGACGTCCGCGCCGGATTGACTCATGCCGATGCACTCCTCTGCGCCATTATAAAGCATGAAAGACGAAAGAATCCCCCCTGGAAATGCGAATCCTCAACCACATGACGGCTCGGGCTGAGGTTCCGCTTCACTTAACACTGAAACTCCACCGCGTTTCTTCGCCCACCCGCAGTCCGCCGCGCGCCGCCCGAATGTCCCCGGAGACGACGACCGAGTAATCACCCGGCTCGAGGGGCGACGCGGGAACGAAGCTCAGCGAGGCGCCGTTCCAGACAAGACGCCCCTCGATCCCTTGCGCGACCCGAGCTTCGGTCGCCGCGGCCGCCCCCGCGGTCCGCTGCGCCGCGCTCTTGGTCACGACAAAAGCATCGGCTGGTATTCTCTGGTCCATAGGCTCCGAAAACGTGACAGTGACCGCGGCACTCGGAAGGGCGCGCGAGCCGGACGCGGGCGAGAGTTTCTTGACGAAGGGTCGTGCTGCAGAAGCGACAAGCGGCCCTGGCTCACGCGAGGACGAGCGCGAGGCCAAGATCAGGCCGCCGAAGGCCGGTATCTTGAGCGGAATGACGCCATCAACGACCTTAACCGCCGTCCCGGGGCGTCCGTGTGAATCGCGGTCGGCGAATAGAACAAGCTGAAGAACATCGCCGTCCGCGAGTCCGACGGCGGTAACCGGTAGATCGACCTCGCGCGCTTCGGCGTTGTTGTTGAGCGCCGCGATCACGACGGTCGAAGCGTCCCAGCGGCCGAGGGCGTAGACTCCTTTATCGCGGGCGTAGAGTGTCGTAAACGATCCTGTTCTCAAGGCCGAGAACTCTTTGTGCACCGCGATCACATCTTTGTAGAAGCTCAAAAGTTCCTCGTCTTCCCGCCCCCAGGGATAGGTTCTGCGGTCGTCGGGATCGGTGAAGCCGACAAGCCCTGCCTCGTCGCCGTAGTAAAGGGTCGGCGCGCCGGGGAGCGTCATCTGGAGAATGACCGCCTCCTTGAGTATTCCCTTGTTGACGGCCTCGCCCGCCTTTTCCTGGGGCGAGACATCGTCGGTGCTGCGCTTGTCATCCACAAAGCCGCTCGTCCGCGTCAAAAACCGGGAGTGGTCGTGGTTGTCGAGCTCGTTCATGGCGGTCTCGAGCGAATTCCAGGGCAGCTTCGCCATCTTATCGGCGAGGTCGGCTGCAAAGACCGCTGAATCGTTGTGAAGCTTCTCTCGGTAATAATAGCTGTGCTTTTCCATCCCCGTAAGGAACCATCCCACCGGCTCGAAAAACGCATCGTAGTTCATCACGGTGTCCCACTGGTCTCCGCGCAGCCACGAAGACGAATCGCCGTAGACCTCGGCGAGGATGACCGCTTCGGGATTGGCGTTTTTCACCGCAGTGCGGAATACGGACCAAAAAAAATGATTGTATTTCGGCGAGTGCCCGAGGTCGGCGGCGACGTCGAGACGCCAGCCGTCGGCCGCAGCTCCTTTATCTTTCGAGACCCAGCTCGAGGCGATATCGAGTATCTTCCGCTCGAGCTCGGACGATCCTTCGTAGTTGAGCTTCGGCAAGGTTTTATAGCCGTACCAGGTCTCGTAGCTCTCGTTGTCCGGCCAGGCATCTTTTGTGAACTTGAAATAATCTCTGAAGGGGGAAGTCTTCGATTCGTATGCACCCGGCCCCTCTTCGACGGGGTATAGTTTTTCGCGGTCGAACCATCGATTGAAACTCCCCGCGTGGTTGAAAACACCGTCGAGAATCACCTTGATTCCCCGCTCGTGCGCCTTCGAGATCAGCTCTCTGAGTTTCGCATCCGAGGCCGCCAGGTTCTCGGGATCGGTCGTCCTGATCTTGTACTTTTCTGCGCTCTGATTGACCTTCGATGCGTCCGAGGCGCCTGACTTTTTATAGTTCGGGTCCTTCGTCGGATCGATGAGACCGCCCCCCTCCTTGACGATGACGCCGAAGTGCGGATCGACGTGCTCGTAGTCCTGGGTGTCGTACTTGTGATTCGAGGGCGAGACAAAAACCGGATTCAGGTATATGCCTTCGACACCAAGCTCTTTCAGATAGTCGAGTTTTTGAATGATGCCTTCAAGGTCTCCGCCGAAAAATTCGCGTGTCCGGTCGCCGCCGGCGGCGTAGGGCCGTGAGGCGTCGGGCAAGGCGTACCAATCCTCGACACGAACACTCGGCCAGTTGTCGTACATATACTCGTTCGTCACGACATCGTTCGTCCTGTCGCCGTTCGCGAAACGGTCGACAAAAATCTGATAGAGGACAGCGCCCTTCATCCATGCGGGGACTTTGAAGTTCGGGATGAGTGAAAAACGCGACGAGTCGTCGGGGGACGTGCGCGCGATCCCCCGACGGCCGTAGAAGTAGCTCGCTGCGTTGCGCTTCAGTTCGAAGTAGTACGTCCTCGTTTCGGAACTCGGCGGTAGTTCTGCGTACCAGAAATCGAAGCTCCCCTCAAAGGCTATTTTCGTCATGGACAGCGAAAAATCCTCGAGTCTCAGGAAGACTTCCGAGAAATCGCTGCGCCCGGTTCTGATCTTGAGCGTTACCCAGTCGCGGTCCGTCGGTTCCTGTGGATGTACATAGAAGGCCGATCCGTCTGCGTACACGGCCTGCGGGTTCATGGATTCGGAAAGTTTGACGGGGGCGGCCCAAACACTTTGAAGAAGTATCGCAAAAAGCGCGAGGAGGGGGCATTTTTTAACCACGATCTGCCTCCTTATCGTGCGGGAGCGGCATACATGCCAGATTTCGCGGCCATCTCGGCCGTCCACGCGACGACCTGATCACGGTCGGGAACAAAGAAAAGGTTGTTCGCGTCGCTCACCTCGCCGGCTCCTGCCTCGTCCACACCGCGCCAGGCGAGTTTGAACCGCCACGCGAGACCCGATTCGAAGCCGACACGATAGGCGTTTCCATCGTCGAAGGCGAAGTACACCTTTGCGCTCGAGCGCTTGAAGACGAAGCGTTCCGTCCAAATACCGTCTCCCGCGACGCGGTCGCCGTGAGTCCCGTCGTCGAACATATCGTAGACGGGCCAGGAGCCCCCGGCCGAGGCCTCGCCGCTGTCGATGTCCAACGTGAATGTCCCCTTGATCCTGAGTGGCGGAACAAAAGATTCGGTTGGATGCGCGGCGTCGACCCAGACATTTTTCAAGGTCGAAGTGTCGACCTCGACAATCACCTCGACCGTCTTCTTGAGCGCTCCGGCTGGTACTACCGAAATAAAGAGTTCTGAACTGAACGTATCGCTTTTTGTTTTCGCTGTCGCACGTACGACGACCTTCCCAGGCGTCGAAGGCGCGATAAAGTCGACTTCATTGTCGATTTGCGTGGGAACAAGTTCTCCAGCCTCGGCACTCCAGCTTATGGAGGGAGGGCCGCCCGGCATGCTGACGCGGAACGACAACGGCAGTGTCCCGCCCGTCTCGACTTCCAAAGCCGGGGCGCTGAGGTCGGCGTAAACCCGTGGCGGCGGCGTCCCCGCGCAGGACCAAAACAGCGAATCGACACTCAGGACAAGCAGCACTGCAACGGAACGAAGACCAGGGGTATGGCGCATATTCCCTCCCTACAGGCTTCAATGTTCCTCGACAACGATGTTATAAACCGGTTTATCATAGTATTGCCGACAGAACTATCCCTGTAAAGAGACTCGGGTGCTTAGTCAGTTCTCAGCTTGACTGGACCGACGCCCGGTCTTGATAAAGCCGAAAAAAGAGCCGACAAGGCCGCCTATAATGTGGGCGAACTGCGAAATGTTGTCCCCGCCCTCGGGCGAGAAGCGGGAGGCGATGGCGTTGAAAACCTCTCGGCCGAGATAGACGATCATGATGAGAATGAAGGTAAGAGGTATTTCTCCTTTTTTGAAATTCGTAAACGAGGCGAGCAGGATCATCATGAAGGCAATGCCCGACGCGCCCATGAGCGGAGTCATCGGAAAGAAGAAGACCTGGAGCAGGCCGGTGACGAGCGCCGTCACCGCCATCATGAACAGTATCGCCAAGGAGCCATAGCCCGCTTCGAGAATGGGGCCGAGAAGGAGGATGAAGCTGAAGTTCGAAAAATAGTGGTTCAGATCGGCGTGACCTATAGTATATGAAAACAGTCGTAGGTAATCACGGATCGATCCGGAATCGAAGGGAGTCGGCGTCGAAAACCACTCGGTTGAAAGATTCGGAATGATCAAGCTGGATAAGAACAGGGCAAGGCCCGAAATAAGGGTGAAGGTCAATGTTGTCGGCGCATTGTATCGAATCCGCATGGTCAGACTCCTGGCTGTTGCGATATCCGAAAGATACTAAAACTCCAGCTCAATCGAAACCGGGCAGTGATCCGAGCCCATGATGCCGGGATGGATCGACGCCGCTTTGAGCGCAGGTAGAAGACCGTTATCGAGGCAGTGGTAGTCGAGTCTCCATCCGACGTTGCGCTCACGGGCTCCTTTGACTCGGTATGTCCACCAGGTGTACTGCCCCGCTTCGGAATTGAACTGCCGAAAACTGTCCGCGTACCCGGACGAGAGGAATCTGTCCATCCACGCGCGCTCCTCGGGAAGATAGCCGGGATTGCCCTCGTTCGCTTTTGGATTGGCGAGGTCGATCGGCTTGTGGGCTATGTTGTAGTCCCCCGCCACGATAATGTGCCGGCCGGAGGCCAGGGCGCGCTCGCACAGCGCAAATATCGCGTCGCAGAAACCCAGCTTGTAGTCGAGGCGGGCGCCGGCCTCCTGACTGTTGGGGAAATAGGCTGATACAAGAACGAATTCGCCGAAATCGGCGACGAGGGCCCTGCCCTCATCGTCGTAGTTTTTTTCGCCGAGGTAGGAGATCGCACGCGGCTCCTGCTTGCAGTACATCGCCACGCCTGAATACCCCCGTCTCTTGGCCGAAGACCAATAACTTGTATACCGTCCGCCCCTGCCGTCGCTCGGCTGGATATACTCGGGCGGCAGCTGCGCGGGATCGGCCTTTGTCTCCTGAATGCAGAGCACATCGGGGCTTTCGGCGGCCAGCCACTCGAAAAGTCCCTTGGCGGCGCAGGAGCGTATCCCGTTGACATTCCACGAAAAAAGCCGGATCACGGAACCTCCTGGACATTCAGATTGATTTCCAAAACGATCTTGTACGTGTTTCCGCGCAGCGCCACGAAGCGGCGTGATAAGGAATAGTCGCCTATCTTGCACGAGATCATATGCTCGCCGGGCTCGACCTCGATCCGCATCCACTCGGCAGAATCGATGCGGACGCCGTCGAGGGCGATTTCCGAAGAGTTCGGCGCTTCGATGGACAGGAGCGGTGTCGTGCCTTGAAGCTCGATGACGAGTTCCAGCGTCTTCCCCGCTTCAACAGCGAAGCTGCGGCTCTCGTCGCGGTAGACATCGGATTCGACGCGGAGTCTGTGAGTGCCCGCCTTGAGATGG
The DNA here is from genome assembly GCA_964540615.1 of uncultured Treponemataceae bacterium. Classification (GTDB taxonomy): domain Bacteria; phylum Spirochaetota; class Spirochaetia; order Treponematales; family Rectinemataceae; genus CAZXXZ01. The sequence continues at coordinate 16,408 of CAZINN010000003.1, forward strand.
ATGGGCTGCGCGGTATCGACTTTCCGGTCGTCCACGAACACTCCGACGGACGAATCGACAGAATGCTCGTCGGGATATTTGAATTTCACAGAGAGGGCGCCTTCGTCGCCGAGAATCGGCCGACACCGTATCTGGAAACGGACTTTCTCGACATCGGAGAGAACGCCTTTCGAAACCGGGATCATCTTGATCACGATGGGGAATTCGCTGGGACGAACGACGAGGGGCAACAGCTCCGCATAGGGGCTGCGCTGAATGCTATGGTCCGCTTTCAGAGGAATTTGGAATGCGTAACCTGCACGCGCCGGCATCGGCTGGGTGATTATCCGTTGGCCGCGGTAGACAAAGACGCCCTTCTCGGGGCTCGGCTCGATCGATTTCCAAATTTCAAAGGCAAACCCGCCCGGCGCCCTCGTCACCTCGGGCGGGGAACGAAACTCGATCTCGACACCCTGCAAGAAGGGTGAATCCTTCGGGATGAAAACGGCCGCCGCGTCCGCATAGCCGATGGATACGCTCTCGCCGCCGCTGTTCTCGGCCGATAGCGCGGCTGTCCCCGCGACGACCGTGCGCAGTTCGCGTACCTGGCCGAATCCCGCTTGAACAGCGGTGGATGCGAATACGGCGAGAACAATATATCCAAGACGGAGACGAATCATCGTTTCCCCCGGGGGAAAAAGGTCTCGGGATCGCGCGCATCGCCGTGGACGCGGACCTCGAAGTGGAGATGCGGACCTGTCGACTGTCCGGTCGATCCCACAGTTCCGATGATCCTACCCGAAGCGACCTCTTCGTTCAATCGCACATTCCTCGTCGAAAGGTGGCCGTACACTGTCGAAAAGCCGCCTTCATGCGCTATTATGATATATTCACCGAGCACATCATCGACCCCGGTTTCGACCACCTTCCCTCCCCGGGCGGCGTAGACTTCGGTTCCTGCGGCGGCTGCTATGTCGACGCCCTTGTGCTTCGAAAGCCTGCCGGTTATCGGATGAGCACGAAGCCCGAAGGAGGATGAAATGACACCGGAGGGAAGCGGAAAGCGCATGAGCAGACCGAGGAAGAGCGAGCGTTCCTCGGCGGTGAATCGCGCGCCGGGGAAGAAGCGGAGCGTCACTATCGCGCCGCCGCGCCTGACCGGAACGAGGTATCCCTCGTCCTCCCCTCGATATGAAAGGAGAAGATCGAGATCGCTTCCGGGGGCAGTCGAAGCGAAGAGCCCCGGTACGCTCGCCGCGAGCACAGTCTCGCCGGGCAGAAAGCTCCGCGCCCTGTCGAGACGGTTCAAGGTGGCGATCGTCTCGTAAGGAAGGTTGAGGCGCGCGGCGAGCGAGAAAATATCTACCTCGAACTTGACGGTGTATGAATAGAGTATGAGATCCGGAGGCGTCTTGCCGCTCTGGATGGCTTCGTACGAGCGTTCGAGCTGTTCCTGCTGTTGGCGGAAGATCAGATCGTCCGTGCCGAGCGAACCGAGCGATGGATAAGGAAGGGCGCCGCCTGCTCCGCCCAGGGTCTGAGCAGGGACCGGCGGGATGCAGAGCATCAGCAGCGACGGCGCAAACACAGCGATCAGGGTCCGTCTACTCACGGCGCATCCCTCTTGATGCGGGCCCTGCGCCGCCTTCGATACACACGTGATGCGACGGCATAGCCAAGCATCGCTATAAGCGAAGCGGCGAAGAGGGCGTTATACCACGAACGTGCCGAGAGGGCCAGCGACCACAGCGGCCATGCGATTCCCAATGCCAATCCAAGTACAGCGGCGGAGGAGGCGGCGAAAGAAACCAGGGGCGGGATTCCGGCGTCCTTGCCCCGGTTTTCAGGCTTGGAGGCATTGTTACAGGTACACTCCATGCCGCTACAAGCTAATGGGAGAGCCCTGCCGCGTCAAGGATGCGGAATCACGGCGGTTCTACGGAGAAAAGGCTCAAGAAATGCTCAGGAACCCGGCCCGGTGAGGACGGAATCGACGAGACCGCGCAGACCGGGGTCGAGCTCGGCGCTCGGCCTTCGATGAGGATCTGAAAGATCGGGATTGAGCGTGTACAAACCCTCGTGGAATACGATGGCGGCTTCGGCGTCGTCGAAAGGTTTTTCATCGTCGCTCCCGCAGGCTTCTGAGCCGTCAGGATGATCGATGCGGCTCGAAAGCTCGAAGGGTTCGAGGAACTCGGCGTCGATCCATGATTCACCCTCTCCCACGACCGGCAATTCTTCGAAGACCGGCGGCGCATCCGCGGAGCCGAAGGCGCGATACGGCGCCCAGGGGCCGAGATAGCTCGTAAGTTCATCGGGCGGCCCCTCGTCCAGATCGGCGGCAGGCAGTATCTCGAGGAGATCGCGCATCTGTGAGTTCAGCATCGGAATCTCGCCGTTTACGATTACATCGTCGCCCGCTTCGCCTGCCTCGGCCTGCGTCTCTGACAAGAGGAATCGCGGTTCGAGCAGGAACTCGGGCTCTTCCTCGGCGGCGGCTCCGTCGCCGCGCTGTTCTCCGGACTCGGCTTGCTGCCCCTCACCCCATTGTTCAAGGGACGACAGATCGATCGAAGAAAGGAGAAGCTCGAATTCCATTTCCTCGGCAGCCTCGAGGTCCGAGTCGGAATCCCGTTCGGCTGCGTCCAGAATGAATTCGGGCCCCTCGTCGATTTCCGCCGTCCGCGTCTGGACAAGATCGGGGTTCCCCGAGGCCGCGTCCATATCCAAGAGGTCAAGGTCCTCGGGCTCGCCGCCGCCTTCGAGATCGATAAAGCCGATGATATCGGACACTTCGGCTTCATCGGAAAGCTCGAGGCCGGTCGATTCAGGGATGACAGGAATATCCTCGTCCTGCACAAGCGCGAGCTCATACGCCTGTTCCGAGGCCGAACCGGAGACAGGAGGGGCGGCCTCAACCGCTTCCTGCGCCGAAGAAAAACCGGCAGGCTCCGCTTCGGGAATCTCCTCGAGCTCCTCGACCTCTTCAAGCTCTTCAAATTCCTCGGTCTCTCCCAGCGCCTCGAGTTCCTCCACCAGTCCGGGCTGTTCACACGCTTCGGGTTGTTTGACCGGCTCGATCGCAGCGCTCTGAATCTCCTCGGCGTAGCGCAGCGCGACAGGCTGAATAGTCAATGGCCGTTCGGCTTGAGCTGAAGCGGCAGGCGCCTGCTCAATCTCGTCCACAGCCTCGAGCTCCTCGGCTTCCTCGATCGCTTCAGCCTCTTCAAGCGCTTCAGCCTCTTCAAGCGCTTCAGCCTCTTCAAGCGCTTCCTCAGTTTTTTCAGCTTCAATAGGCGAGCCGGACTCGACCGCCAGATGCACCGCTCGACTCGGTTCGGCCCGAAATCCGGAATCCTGAGCCGAGACTGATTCAACAGGCCTTTCCGAAGGCGCAGCCTGCATTCCGCCGGAGCCGGCGGCGGAGGGGGGCAGATTCAGACCTCCCGATTTGAGCGCCTCTCCGAGCAGTTTTTCGATCTCGCGCAGGCCGATGCCTTCGCGCTTTTGCTCAGCCCGGCCGCCCAGCACAGCGAGAATTTCGTCCCAGCTCTTGTCTATGAGCTCGTCGATCTCGGCGTTCTTTTTCGGATGCAGTCCACCGACGCCTGCGCGTATAGCAGCGCGCACTTCCGAACGGCGGCCTTCGAGCTCCCGCCTCCACCGATCGAAATCGATCTCCGCCTTGTTGTCTATGTATTCCTGCAGCAGACTGATCTGAAATCGCTTGATGCGATGCGCGAGCACCGCCATGCGGTCCTGCCGGATGTTGAGCAGGAGAAAGGCGAGAAGATAAGTTGTTATGAAAAATGAACCGAGGAGGACGGCCTTCATCGCCCAGGGCAGCTCAAAGTAGCTCTCCGGTATCACATAGCCGACGCAGCCTCCACTGAGCGCGGCCATCGAGAAAAGCAGATAGGATTCGCCCGTATCGTTCGACCGCGCGATCGATACGGGGCCTTCATCGAGCCCCGAAGACCACAGGTCGGCCACCTCGGCGGGGAGCGTTTCGCGGAGAGCGGCGGGGGCCTTGAGAATAAGGCCGCGATCACCGGCGGGCAGGGCTGTTTCCCCGACCGGCGCCAGTCCTTCCTTTATTAAGGCCGAGACGAATGCATCGATCGACACCTCGAACACCGCGGTACCGCGGTATACGCCGAAACTGTCCGCGAACGGCAGCGAATAGACAAAACGGTTCCTCGTCGGCGCTATGCGCACCCTGCCCTTCGATCCCTCACGCTCGGCGAGCGCCTCGTAGGGATCGTCGCCCGGAACGCCGTAATTCCGATATGCGACATGAGTCGCGCTCTTGCTGAGGATGTCCCCCGGGAAACTGCTGAAATGGATGCGTTTCCCATTGGCGTCGATAAGCCGAAGCCCCGCCAAACCGGCTGTCTCTTCCTGAAGCCTGCCGAGAAGATTCGCGCGGTCGAAGGCGTCCTGTGCGCTCATATTCGGCAGGAAGGAACGTCGCACAGGATCGAGCCTGAGCACGGCCGCAAAGCGATCGAGGGCCGCTTCGTGGTAGCGCCCCTCGGCGTCGGTGACTTTCTCAAGAGAAGTCTGAATTCCCTTGGTCAGGATCGGATTGCGGATTTCGGTCTCGATGACATCGAAGAGCCCGGAGAAGGCGGCGACGGCGCATGCCGCAAACAGCAGGACGGCGATGAGAAGACTGACGCTCGCTTTCTGTCCGATGGTCATCTCGTTCAGAGCTCCGTTTGAAAAGAATACGCAGCGAGGCGGCGCACATAATCGCCCCGTTTCCGGGATCGCTTACAGGCGCACATACGTTCCCCGCTTGTCCGAGCATGCGCCGTAGATGGGCCTTCTCTACAATATCGGATGCGGGGGAAAGCTTCTACACGACGAACGATCCCGGGACGAGGCGGATACGTTCACCATATAGAAAGCACTGCGACGACGACTTCATACGGAATCGACGTTTGTAGCTCAGCTTGAGGCTCTACGAATTTCGCAGACAAAACCTATTCCACGATCATAAGTACGAGGTCTTCAGGTTATTATTCACTATATACAGCAAATTTGTATATTTCTCATTTTTTTGCGGTTTTAATGCATTTTTATGCAGAAATACTTGACAATGACCGCATAATTATTATTTCATTTATTGCAACGACGTTTCGAGGAATTGATATGCTTAAGAAACCAACGGAAAAGGCGGAACAACGGGCCGGTTATCCCGAGCGCCAAGGTCTGTACGATCCCGCTATGGAGCACGACGCATGCGGCATCGGCCTCGTGGTCAACATCAAGGGCAGGAAGTCTCACAAAATCGTGACCGACTCGCTCGCCGTGCTCAGAAATCTGAGTCACCGGGGCGGGGCGGGCTACGAGCGCAATTCGGGCGACGGCGCCGGCGTACTCACGCAAATCCCCTATCGCTTCTTCGCCGAAGTCTGTCCGGACTCGGGCATCAGCCTGCCTTCCGAGGGAGGCTACGGCGTCGGCATGGTCTTCCTGCCGCGGAAAAGCACGACCCGGGCCATGGTCCGTTCGAGAATCGAGCGCATCGTTTTCGAAGAAGGGCTTACCTGTCTCGGCTGGCGCGACATCCCCGTCGATGTTTCCTCGCTCGGCAGCATTTCCCGCTCGGTCATGCCGCATATCTCCCAACTCTTTGTCGCCCGCGGCCGCGACATGAGGGACGATATGGACTTCGAACGGCGGCTCTACGTCGTCCGCAAGCGCGCAGAAAAGGCGAACGCCGGAAAGAGCGAGGGAGCGGTCGATTATTATTACTTCGCCAGTCTTTCGTGCAGGACGATCGTGTACAAGGGCATGCTCACCTCGGAGCAGGTCGAACCCTTCTTCCTCGATCTCTCGCACCCGGCCTACGAATCGGCCCTGAGCGTCGTCCACTCGCGCTTCAGCACGAATACCTTCCCCAGCTGGGAACGCGCCCATCCCTACCGCTATCTCATCCACAACGGCGAGATCAACACCCTGCGCGGCAACGTGAACTGGATGCGGGCGCGCGAGTCGATGATCAAGACCGATCTGTTCGGTCCGGATCCCTCGCGGATCATGCCGATCATCAACCCCTCCGGCTCCGACTCGGCGATGTTCGACAACTGCCTCGAGTTTCTCCACCTGACGGGGAGATCGCTCCCGCACGCCATGATGATGATGATTCCCGAGCCCTGGTCGGGCAACGAATCCATGCCCGATGAAAAGCGGGCCTTCTACGAGTACCACGCCTGCCTCATGGAGCCCTGGGACGGGCCTGCGGCCATGGTCTTCACGGACGGGACCTCGGTGGGCGCGGTGCTCGACCGCAACGGCCTCAGGCCCGCGCGCTACTATGTTACGTTGGACGACACCCTCGTTCTCGCCTCCGAGGTCGGCGTTCTCGACATACCCGCGGACAGAATCGCCCGCAAAGAGCGGCTGAAGCCCGGCCGCATGCTCCTCGTCGACACCAAAGAGGGGCGGATAATCGACGACGAGGAGATCAAGGAGCGGATCGCCTGCGAGCATCCGTACCGGGAATGGATCGAGAAGCACATGGTCAGGATCGAGGACCTGCCTCCCCCGCCCCGACACGAGGAACCGGACCACGAGACCGTGTTCCGGCGCGAGAAGGCCTTCGGCTATACCTACGACGATCTGCGGATGGTCCTGGTTCCGATGGTGCGCGACGGCGTCGATCCCATCGGATCGATGGGCACGGACACCCCCCTGGCGGTGATGTCGCACAAGCCGCAACTTCTTTATAACTACTTCAAGCAGCTGTTCGCCCAGGTGACGAACCCGCCGATCGACGCGATACGGGAGGAGATCGTCGTCGGCCCCGAGACCTTCATCGGCTCCGAGGGGGATCTGGTGAACCCCAAGCCCGAGGCGGCGCGGCAGATCAAGCTTTCAAGCCCCTTCATCGACAACGACGAACTCGAGCGGCTCCGCCATATATCGCGCGAAGGCTTCAAGGCGGTCACCATCCCGATCACCTACCCCACGGGGAGTCCATCGACCGCGGGGGCGCGGCTCAAAAAGGCCATGGACGACATACTGGAACGCGCGGACCGCGCCTTCGCGGCCGGAGCCAACATCATCATCCTTTCCGACCGCGGCGTCGGGCCGGACCGCGCTCCGGTCCCCGCCCTCCTCGCCGTTTCGGGGCTCCATCATCACCTCATCCGCAACGAAACGCGGACTCGGCTCTCGATCGTCCTCGAGTCGGGAGAACCGCGCGAGATCCACCACTTCTCGATGCTCCTGGGCTACGGAGTCTCGGCCATAAACCCCTACCTTGTTTTCGAGGCCATCGACGACATGATCGCCTCGGGCATGCTCCCCGGCGTCGACCATGACAAGGCGGTCGCCACGTACAAAAAGGCCGTCACAAAGGGCGTCGTCAAAGTCATGTCGAAGATGGGTATCTCGACGATGCAGGGATACCAGGGCGCGCAGATATTCGAGGCCGTCGGTCTTTCACAGGCGCTCATCGATGAATACTTCACCGGCACCCCCTCCCGCGTCGGCGGCATAGGACTCGAAGAGCTCGCGCAGGAATCGGAGAAGCGCCACGCCGCCGCCTTCGACGACCGGACGCCGGACTTCAACACCCTGCCGGTGGGCGGCGACTGGCAGTGGCGCAAGGACGGCGAGTATCACCTGTACAATCCCGAGACCATCCACCTGCTTCAGCTCGCCTGCAGAACGGGCGATTACGAGATCTACAAGCGCTACGCCGCCTTGATCGACGATCAGTCGACCAGGCAGTGCACGCTCAGAGGTCTCATGAAGTTCAAGCCGACCGAGCCGGTGCCGCTCGAAGAAGTCGAAAGCGTCGACTCGATCGTCAAACGCTTCAAGACAGGGGCGATGTCCTTCGGTTCGATCTCGAAGGAGGCGCACGAAACGCTCGCCATCGCCATGAACAGGCTGGGCGGCAAGAGCAACACGGGAGAGGGCGGCGAGCATCCTTCCCGTTTCAAGCCGGATGCGAACGGCGATTCCCGCTGCAGCGCGATCAAGCAGGTCGCCTCGGGAAGGTTCGGCGTGACGAGCGAGTACCTAGTGAGCGCGAAGGAGATTCAGATCAAGATGGCGCAGGGCGCGAAACCCGGCGAGGGCGGGCAGCTTCCCGGCCGCAAGGTCTACCCCTGGGTCGCGGAAAGCCGCGGCTCGACGCCGGGCGTCGGCCTCATCTCGCCCCCTCCCCACCATGATATCTATTCGATCGAGGACTTGTCGGAACTCATTCACGATCTGAAGTGCGCCAACCCGCGCGCGAGGATCTCGGTCAAGCTCGTCTCGGAGGTCGGCGTCGGCACCATCGCGGCCGGCGTCGCGAAGGCGCGGGCCGATCTCGTGCTCATCTCGGGCTACGACGGCGGAACGGGGGCCTCGCCGCGCACATCGCTCAGACACGCGGGACTGCCCTGGGAACTCGGCCTTGCGGAGACGCACCAGACGCTCCTTTTGAACAACCTGCGCTCGCGCATCACGGTCGAAACCGACGGCAAGCTCATGACCGGCCGCGACGTCGCGATCGCCGCCATGCTCGGGGCCGAGGAGTTCGGCTTCGCGACCGCCCCGCTGGTCGCGCTGGGCTGTACCATGATGAGGATATGCAACCTCGACACCTGCCCCGCCGGCATCGCGACGCAGAATCCCGAGCTTCGGAAGAAGTTCTCCGGCAAGCCCGAGTACGTCATGAACTTCATGCGCTTCATCGCCGCGGATCTGCGGGAGAAGATGGCGGCCCTCGGCGTCCGCAGGCTCGAGGACCTCGTCGGAAGAACGGACCTTCTCGATATGGAGCCCGCCAAGTCGAACCCGAAGACCCGCGGCCTCGATTACTCACGCATATTCTACAAGCCCGAGGTCCCGAACGAGTGGGGACGTCACAAGCGATACGAGCAGGAACACAGCATCGAAGACTCTCTCGACCGCCGCGTACTCATCGATCTCTGCGAACCGGCGATCGAGCGCGGCGAGCGGGTCAGGGCGACGCTTCCGATTCGCAACGTCAACCGCGTCGTCGGTACGATCCTCGGATCGGAGATAACCCGGCGCTACGGTGCACGAGGGCTTCCCGATGACACGATCTGCCTGAAATTCGTCGGCTCGGCAGGACAGAGTTTCGGAGCCTTCCTGCCGCCCGGCATTACGCTGAGCGTCGAGGGGGACACCAACGATCACATCGGCAAGGGCCTGTCGGGGGGCAAAATCATCGTCTATCCCCCGGCCGATTCGGCTTTCAAGCCCGACGAGAACATCATCATCGGCAACGTCGGCTTCTACGGCGCGACAGCGGGTGAAGCCTATATCCGGGGCATGGCGGGCGAACGATTCTGCGTCCGCAACTCGGGTGTCAGCGCGGTGGTCGAGGGCGTCGGCGACCACGGCTGTGAGTACATGACCGGCGGCCGCGTCGTCGTCCTGGGCTCGACCGGCCGGAACTTCGCGGCGGGTATGTCGGGCGGCATCGCCTATGTCTATGACGCGGACGGCAACTTCCCCTCGAGGGTCAACGGAGAGATGGTCGGGCTCGAAGACCTCGTCGATCCGAATGAAATCGCAGAACTCCGCGCGATGATCGAGCGCCATGTCAGGGCGACGGGATCGTCAAGAGGAAAGCGGATACTCGCGGGATGGACCGGCGCTCTGAAACGCTTTGTCAAGGTGATGCCGCGCGATTACAAGCGCATGCTCGCCGCGATCGAAGAGGCCTCCCGCGCAGGCTTGGGCGGCGAGGCCGCGCTCATGGCCGCCTTCGAGCGCAACAACAAAGACCTGGTCCGGGTGTCCGGGAACTGAGAGGTGATGTATGGCGAAACCAACCGGATTTATCGAATACGAACGCTGTCCTCCGCCCGACAGGCCGCCGACGGAGCGTGCGAAGGATTGGAACGAGTTCCACAACGATTTCCCATCCGAGACCGAGGCGCGGACTCAGGCGGCCCGCTGCATGGACTGCGGCACGCCCTTCTGTCACTCGGGCGTCGTATACGACGGCGCGGCCTCGGGCTGTCCCCTGGGGAACCTCATCCCCGAGTGGAACGAGCTCGCATATCTCGGTCTTTGGCACGAGGCCTTACGACGCCTCAGGCTGACAAACAATTTCCCCGAGTTCACGGGCCGCGTCTGTCCCGCACCCTGCGAAGGAGCCTGTACGCTCGGCTCGATCCCCCTGCCCCCGGTGACCATCAAGGCCAACGAGTGCGGCATCATCGACCGTGCATGGGCCGAGTCCTGGATGAGGCCCGAACTTCCGCCGCGCAGGACGGGTAAAAAAGTCGCCGTCGTGGGCTCGGGTCCCGCCGGCTTGGCCTGCGCCGACCAGCTCAACCGCGCCGGCCACGAGGTGACCGTCTTCGAGCGGGCCGATCGCGTCGGCGGCATACTGACCTACGGGATTCCGAACATGAAGCTCGACAAGCGGATCGTCGCGCGCCGGGTCGATCTCATGGCCGCCGAAGGCGTCCGCTTTGTGACGAATGTCGAACTCGCACCCGACGGCGCGAAAAGTCCGAATCGGCGCGGCGCGTCGGCGATAAGCGCCGCTGAACTGAGAAAGACATTCGACGCCGTCGTCCTCGCCTGCGGCGCGGCGCGGCCGCGTGATCTCGATGTCGAGGGGCGGGGTCTCGCAGGCATCCACTTCGCCATGGAGTATCTCACCGCAAATACGAAATATATTCTTAACTCTACCGAGGCGTCCGAAGGCCGGAATCCCCCGGAAGGAGCGTACATCTCGGCGAAGGGACGGGACGTCGTGGTCATAGGCGGCGGCGACACCGGGACTGACTGCGTCGGAACGGCGATACGCCAGGGCGCAAAAAGCGTCACTCAGCTCGAGATCATGGCCCGGCCCCCCGAACAGCGGCCGCCGAACAATCCCTGGCCCCGCTGGCCGCGCGTACTCAAGACCGACTACGGTCAGGAAGAGGCGCTTGCGCTCTTCGGCAAGGATCCACGATTATTCCTGGTGACCGCGAAGAAGTTCCTCGGCGGAAAGGACGGCCGCGTGAGCGGCGTCTCGGTCGTCGATGTCGAGTGGAAAAAAGACGCATCCGGCCGAATGGCGCCCTGCGAGGTGAAGGGAAGCGAACGAGTCCTCCCCGCAACGCTCGTTCTCATCGCCATGGGATTTCTCGGGCCGGAGAAGGCTCCGCTCGACGCTTTCGGTCTGGAGGCGGACGAGCGTGGAAACGTCAAGGCCGCCTACGGCTCCTTCGCCACAAGCGAGCCGGGCGTCTTCGCGGCGGGCGATATGCGGCGCGGCCAGAGCCTCGTCGTCTGGGCCATAGCCGAGGGGCGCGGGGCCGCCCGAGAGGTCGACCGCTACCTGATGGGAGACACGCGTCTGGCCTGACGGCCTTTGAGCCGCGTGGATCGCAGACGTTCGGCTCTTATCAGATTCGGGAGAAACTGCAACACTGCGGAATGGAGACGGCTTATGCACAAAAGACGCCGTAGAATGACGGTCGGGACAATGTTATTGCTGGCAAGTTCTTTAGCGCTGGGCGCGCAAGCGCACAGCGAAGGGCAGAAAGGCGGCACCATGGTTAAGGAAAAGTATTTTTCAAAGACAACCGGTGTAGATCGGCATTACAACATCTACCTCCCCCCGAACTATGACAGTAACAATAAATACCCCATTATCTATGTCTTGCACGGAATCGGCGGCACCGAGGACGAGTGGATCCAGAACGGCTCGCCTGGCGAAATCATAGATGAGCTTTTGAGAGAAAAGCTGATACAACCGTCTATCCTCGTCTTCCCCAATGGGCGCGCGATGAATCCCGACTCGGTTCCTCAAGACATTTTCAGTCCAGCCGCCCAGGCGGCCTTCGCCGATTTCGAAAAGGACCTTTTTAATGATCTCATGCCCTTTGTAGAGCGCAAGTACGCTGTTTTTGACTCTCGAGAGCATCGAGGCATCTGCGGTTTATCCATGGGCGGAGGGCAGGCGCTCAATATAGGATTGGGGAATCCGGATCATTTCGCCTGGGTCGGGGCTTTTTCGCCGGCCCCGAACACCGATATCAATAAGTTCAAAGTAAACAACGCGCAAAAACAGCTTATTTGGATTTTATGCGGGGAATCAGATTCACTTCTTTCGATCTCTGAAAACGCCCACCGCTATCTTTTGAACAAAAACATATCCCATGTCTATAGAACGATGAAGGGCGCGCACGACTGGACGGTCTGGAAAGAAGGGTTGAAATCATTCCTTGTTGAGATATTCAGATAACATGAATTGCCCGGCGACTGTCGCTTGAGGCTTTTCAGGAAGTCCGTCAATTCGCGTTTTACGAAAAACGTCGCCGGCTCCCGTGCGACGAGCTTGTCCGAAGCGGTCGCTCCCTGCTACCATCCCGACCGATGAAAAGGTGTAGAACGCAATGAACGCGTCGGAGCGCTTCTCGGAGGAGGCGGCCGCGCGCTTAAGGCGCGAAATCGAAGAAAACGGCGGCAACGAGGTCTTCGCCGCCTGCCGCCTCGGCGAGGACGGCCGCATCGCCGAGGTGCTGGTCGTCGCCCGGGGCAGCGATTCGGCCGTGCCCGCGCTCGCAGCCTACTACGAGCGCGGCGACGTCATCGTGCACAATCATCCCTCGGGGACGCTCAGGCCGAGCGACGCGGACGTCTCCATCGCCGCCGAAGCCGGTTCGGCCGGCGTCGGTTCGTATATCGTCAACAACGCGGTCAGCCGCGTCCACATCGTCGCCGAGCCGGCGCGCCGCAGGCCCTTGGTCATGCTCGACGAGGACGAGATTGCAGGGGTGCTCGAAGAAGGCGGCAAGCTTTCCACCCTGATCGACTCCTATGAACCGCGCGCAAGCCAGATCAGACTCGCCCGCGACGTGACGAGCGCTTTCAACGAAGGGACCGTGCTCGCCGCCGAGGCGGGCACCGGAGTCGGGAAATCCTTCGCGTACCTCATCCCCGCCTTCGCCTGGGCGGTCAAAAACGAAGAGCGCGTCGTCATCTCCACAGCCACAATCAATCTCCAGAAACAGCTCATCGACAAGGACATCCCCGTGGTCCAGCGGCTGTTCCGCAAGAAAACCAAGGCCGTCCTCGTCAAGGGCCGCGGCAACTACCTCTGTCGGCTCCGCCTCGCCGAGGCGCTCGACGAAGAAGGGCTCCTGGCGGGCGAGGACCACCCCCTGCGGCGCATTCAGTCCTGGGCCGAGAATACGGCGACAGGAGACCGCGCGGACCTCTCGTTCTACCCGGAAGACTCTGTCTGGTCCCGGGTCTGCTCGGAGTCCGACGCCTGTCTGGGTTTGCGCTGTCCGCGGCGCGAAGACTGCTTCGTCCTCCGGGCGCGGAGGGATGCGTCGGACGCCCAGGTCATCGTCGCCAACCACCACATCCTCTTCGCCGATCTCGCGCGGAGGATGAACGGAGCGGGCTACGAGATCACGGCGGTGCTTCCCGCCTTCCGCGCGCTCGTCATCGACGAGGCTCACGCCGTCGAGACGAGCGCGACCGGGTTCTTTTCCACCGAGCTTACGAAATTTTCACTGAACAAGCGGCTGTCGAGACTGTTCCGCCGCTCCGCTCGTCGCAGATTCGGTATCCTGCCGCGGCTCGAAGAACTGCACGCATATCCGAGCGGCCTGCTTGAAAAAATCCCGACTTCGATCGTCGAAGCCCGACGCGCGATGGCCGATCTCGACGAGCGCGCGGTTCGTCTTTTTGGTGGAAGCGGCGTCGCCGGAAGCGGCGTCGCCGGAACCAGCGACCGCCGCGAGCGCAATTTCCGCCTCGTCGAGCGGAGTCCCGCGGTCGATGAATACCTTATCAGACCGATCGCGGCGCTCGAGACGACGCTCCTTGATTGCGCCCGGATACTCGGCGACGTGCTCGACGAGACCCCCGAGGCGCTCGCCGAGGAACGCGTTGTCTACGAAGCCCGTATCTTCCTGCGCTGGCTGTCCGAGCACGCCTCGTTCTGCGCGAAGTTCAAGGACTTTCAGGAGCACCCCGAGACCGTCTTCTGGCTCGAGCAGGGCAAGACGGCGCAAGGCGAAGTCTTCGTCCGCTATACGCAGACACCGCTCGACATAACGGCTTTGATGGACGAGGCCCTGTTCTCGAAACTCCGCTCAGTCGTCTGCACCTCGGCGACACTGTCGGTGGGCGGGAGTTTTTCGTTTTGGAAATCACGCGTGGGGCTTTCGCATACCGATGCTCAGGTCGAAGAGGCGTCCTACCCCTCTCCCTTCCCCTTCAGAACCAACGCGCTTCTCGCGATCGATACGAGCGCTCCCCCGCCCGAACGCCCGGAATACCGCGGCTACGTCGAAGGCGCTGTTCTGCGCCTTATCGAAGCATCACAGGGCCACGCCCTTGTGCTCTTCACCTCGCACGAGGCCATGCGCAGCGCCTACGAATCCGCACGGCCCCGCCTGGCCGAGCTCGGCATCGCCGCCCTGCGCCAGGGCGAGGACGACCGTTCCCGGCTTCTCGAGACCTTCAAGAGCGATCTTTCATCGGTTCTCTTCGCCACCGACTCCTTCTGGGAGGGGATCGACGCGCCGGGCGAGACGCTCCAGCTGGTAATTATTTCTAAACTACCCTTCCGCGTGCCCACCGACCCGGTCCAGCTTGCGCGCAGCGAGGCGGTCGAGCGCCGCGGAGGCAATGCCTTTATGGAGATATCCTTGCCCGAGGCGGTCATCCGGCTCAAACAGGGCTTCGGCAGACTGATCCGCCACTCTGAAGACCGCGGCGTCGTCGCGATCCTGGATTCGCGCATCGCGACCAAACACTACGGCCGGCTTTTCGTACAGAGCCTGCCGGAATGCCGGCTTATGGCCGGGAATTTGGACACGATCGAGAAGGAAGTCTCGAAATTCCTCTTCGATTGGTGAAGGTCGATATCAATATTGCCGCCTCGGCGGCTTTCCGTATACACTCCCTGCATGCGGATATACCGGCTGGACAATCCCTCCCAGCGCTATGCATGGGGAAGCGCGAGCGGAATAACAGAAGCCCTCGGCATCCCCAATCCCGGCGGCGGCCCATTGGCCGAAATTTGGATGGGGGCTCATCCCAGTGCGCCCTCGACCGTTCAGATAGAAGGCGGACGCATCGGACTCGATGACTTGATCAGCCGCGATCCCGACGCCTATCTCGGCGAGACGGTTGTCGACCGCTTCGGCGAAAGCCTGCCCTTCCTCTTCAAGGTGCTCTCGGCCGGAAAGCCTCTTTCGATCCAGGCTCATCCCAGCAAACGGAAGGCGCGGATAGGATTCGACCGCGAGAACCTCGCGGGAACGCCGATCGACGCGCCCGAACGCAATTACCGCGATTCAAATTACAAGCCCGAGATGGCCGTCGCGCTCACTCGATTCGAGCTCATCTGCGGCTTCAGACCGGTCGCCGAGATCATCGAAAATATGCGCATCGCCGTTCCCGGCGAATTCGAGCGCGCTCTCGAGCGTCTGGAGCGCGACCCGGGCCGCGTCGAGCTTTCGGTGTTTTTCTACGGTCTTATCTCGCTCGACGAACGCGAGCGCGTGCGCATCCTCGCCGACGCGGCCGAGCATATCCGTTCGGCTCTGGAGTCCGGCGCAGTCCCTCAGAGCCGGGAGACGACCTTCCGCTGGTGTCTCCGCATCGGAGAGCTCTTCCCTTCTGATATCGGCGCACTTCTGCCGCTTATCCTCAACCACGTCGTCCTCGAGCCAGGTCGGGCCGTCTTCATCGCGCCGGGCGAACTCCACGCCCATCTTTCCGGCACATGCCTTGAGATCATGGCGAATTCGGACAATGTCATCCGCGGCGCGCTCACGCCGAAGTTCGTGGACATCCCCGAACTCATATCCGTGCTGAGTTTTAATCCCGAACCGCTCCTGCCCGTCGAAGCCTCGCCGATCGCTCCCTGCGAAGATGCATACCCGGTCTATGTCCCCGACTTCCAGATTTCGCGCATAGCGGTCGGACCATCGGCGGTCTATCGGCGTTCCACGCGCGGACCCGAGATTCTCCTGTGCGGTTCGAGTTCGGTGGAGGTTTCCTGCATCCACGGAAAGATCTCGCTCGGTCGAGGCGAGTCTGCATTTGTCGCGGCCGACGCCTGCGACTACGAGATATCTTCGACGCGCGAGGCCCTCGTCTTCCGCGCATCGGTCCCCGATATACCGTGACGATCTGGGCCGATGCAGACAGTCTGCAGACCGATATACGGCGGATACTCAGCTCGCGCGCGGCGCGCGAAGCCGAAAGCGCGGAAGCGGCCGGCCGCCCGCCGCGCTGCAGGGTTGTGTTCATAGCCTGCCGCATGCCTCCAGTCCCCCCGGGGCCGGGCGTCGAAATCGAATCCGTCGGCGAGGGTCCGGATGCCGCCGACGAGCGTATTCTTGCGCGGGCCGAAGCCGGAGACCTCGCGGTCACGAGGGACCTCCCACTCGCCGAACGACTCGCAGAAAAAGGAGTGCGTGTGCTCAACGACCGGGGGGATGTCTTTACCGCCGGGAATGTCCGTGAGCGGCGGTCCCTCCGCGACCGCGCGGCCGAACTCAGATCGCTCGGCATCGAAGCGGAATCGCCGAGGCGCTCGACCTGGGGCAGACGTGAGCTGAAGGCCTTCGCCGACGCCCTGGACCGCGAGATTACGAAAGCGCTGCGGGCTGGGCCCTAGCCCGCCGGCC
>CAZINN010000003.1:33129-37566 GCA_964540615.1 uncultured Treponemataceae bacterium
CCGGCCGAGCCGCCTCCTCTTCGACGTGTTTTTCTGCAAAGGGCGAATCGGGATCGAAACGTTGGGACAGATAGCGGTACCGCTCTTTCAAAATAGGGCTCTTTTCGAGTGTAGCCGGCGTATATAGAATGGGTGAGGACAGAAGCGCGACGAGGCGCGCCGCTTTGTCGCGGCTCAGCATCGATACACTCGCACGGAAGTACGAGCGCGAAGCGCGCTCGAGTCCGAAAACACCCTTGCCCCACTCGGCGTATCCGAAATACAACTCAAGTATCCTCGGCTTTGTAAGCAATAACTCCAATTCGAGAGCGGTGATGACTTCGAGATACTTGCGCAGGTAGCTCTTGACCGGTACCAGGAACAAACTCCTCGCCACCTGCATGGTTATCGTACTCCCCCCGTACAGAGGCCGTCCAACGCGGGCGTTTATCTCTCTGGCACGCTTGAACGCTTCGAAGTCGATCCCCTTGTGCGCGTAGAACTTGCCGTCCTCCACGGAGATGAGCATCGACCTGATGTGCGCCGGTACGTTCTTCAGCCTCAGGGGAATCGGAGCAGAAAGCTTCCAGCCATAACTCACCTTGCGATAAACCATGAGCGTAGTCGCCGCCGGATCGACATGGCTGAATGCCATGATGCAGAGCCCGGTTGATCCTATGTACCATGCGTGGAGCATGAGGATCCAAAGAGACAGCGTTTTTGTCCATGCAAGAAATCCCCGCCGGCTTTTCAAAGGAGCCGGCCGGGGTTCGAGTTCCGGAGGAAAGCCGTTGAAAGCGTGTTCCCTGATACGCTGCATGAGCGCCGCCGCCTGCTTCGATTCGAGGCTCCTCCATCCGAGGCTGCGGCTCATGACGGCGGGGAGCATTTTTCGTTTGTGCGGGAGGACAATCATCGACTGAAGAACATTACTACGAAGCGGCGAGCTCGGACAAGAAGGCCAAAGGCATGCGTCGTTGACAGTCATTTTATGAGCGTGATATTCTTCAAAACCCTTCGGGAACTGCAGAAATCCCGTAAAATAGAAGGAAACTATGGCAGCCCAAGCACCGAAAGCGCCTGTCAACCGTGAAGCCCGCGAACCCAAACGGGGGATCAAAAATCCGCTGATTTATGCGGGCACGATCATCGTTCTGGTCATCGTCATAATCGCATTTGTGTTTCTTCCGGTGGGAACCGGAGTATCGGTCGGCGGAAGAAGCATCTCCTTCGGCCAGTATGCCGGCAAGAGCATCGATTACGGCCAAGGAACCTTCATGGCCGAGCAGGTGCGCAGTCTCGATTCGCTCATGCGCCAGCAGGGGCTCAATAGTTCGAACTACCAGATGTACGATTACCAGTTGTATCTCTGGGCCTTCGAGCGCGCCGTTATCAGAATGGGTATTCTCGATGAAGCGAGGGAAGCGGGTGCACGCGTCACCGAGGACTGGCTCGATGAGGCCATGCGGCAACAGGATGCCTTCCAGGAAAATGGTGTTTTTTCGCACGAGTTATACCAGAAAACCTCGCTCGCGACGAAACTCTCGATGCGCAACAACCTGCGCGACGGACAGCTTTATGAGGATTATTTAAAAGAGGTAAACGCGCTCAGGCCCAGTTCAAAAGAAATGAGATTTGTCAAAGAGATGGCGCGGGAACAGCGGAGTATCGAGTATGTCGCCTATCCGCTCAGCCTCTATCCGGACACCGAGGTCGCAGCCTGGGGCAAATCGAACGCCCAACTTTTCCGGGTCCTCACGCTTTCCCGCGTAACGATCGAGTCATCAGAGGCGGACGCCCTCAAGCTTCTCAAGAATATACAATCCGGGAAAACGACCTTCGAGGATGTCGCCAAAGCCAGCTCTAAGGACGCCGATGCGCAGAAGGGCGGCAGCATGGGAGCGAAGTACTTCCACGAAATTTCCTCCAGTCTCGCCGTCAAGACCGACGCCGAGTCCCTTGCCGCGCTCAAGCAGGGCGAGCTGTCCACTGTTTTCAAGACATCGGCCGGAGCCTGGTCCTTCTACCGCGCGGACGCTGCAGCGGCGGACGCGGATTTCTCGAAGCCCGAGGTGCTCGCGAACGTCCGCGAGTACATGAACCGCAGCGAGCGCGGCGTGATCGAGGACTGGGTCATCGCAAAAGCAAAAGAGATTTCAAGCGCCGGCGGCGCTGCGTTCAAGACCGCCGCGAAAAAGGCCGGCCTCGAGGTCAAATCGGCCGGGCCCTTCCCCATCAATTACGGTGAACTGTCGGTGTATCTCCAGGAATACAATCAGAATATACCCCTATTTAAAACCTTCGAGGGTAATGATATCCCCGAACTCGACGGGGCTTCGACCAGCGAACAGTTCTTCAGCACGGTTTTTTCGCTTAAACCAGAAGCCCTGTCAGAGCCCATCGTCCTTGGGGACAATGTTCTCGTCATCAAGCTGAAGGCCGAGGTAAGCGCAAAAGACGAGGATCTCGCCGGACTCGAATACATGTACGGACGTCTTTACCAGAATCAGCCTACGAAACAGATTCGCGATCGCTTTATGAAAAGCCCTAAACTTAAAAATGAGTTTTTCAATGTCTTCTTCAAGTATTTCTATTCAAAAAGCGAGCCCGCGAAAGCGAGTTGATCGCCGTGACTGACAATGAGGCCCCCCGCGTCTTCGAGGCGTCGGGGGGCCTTTGTGTAAGCTACCGCGGGCGGCTTTTGTATTCGGCCAGGGACCCGGCAGCCCTGCCGCGCCGCGTCGCCGCGGCCTGCGACCGCGGCCCGAGCCGTCTGCACCTCGTTCCTTCTCCGCTGCTTTGGTACGGGGTGAGAGAGCTCTTGTCGGCCATAGGACCGGGCAGCGCTGTTCTCTGCGTGGAAGCGGACCCTGAACTGGAACGCATCGCCCGCCGGGCGATGCCGCCTGAGCTCGCCGCGGACGATCGTATCGCCTTCGCCGCGGTCTCCACCATCGAGGACGCGATCGAAGCTTCACGCCGGCTCGGAGTCTTCCGCACCTGTTCGCTCATCGCCCTTTCGGGAGGAGAATCGCTCAACGCGCCCCTGTACAGGGCCATGGCCGCGGCGCTCTCGGCCGAATTCGAATCTTCATGGCGCAACCGCGCCGCCCTTATGATCCTAGGCGATCGCTGGGCGAAAAACATCTTCGACAACATTGCCGCGCTGGCCGAAACAAATCCCGAAAGGCTGCCCCGATTCGCAGTTCCGGCCGTCGTATGCGGGGCGGGAGCGTCGCTCGAGACCGCCATCCCCCTTCTTTCGCGATCGAAAGCGCGCGGCCGGATTTCGGTCATCGCCTGCGACACGGCCCTGGGGACCTTGCTCGCCGCAGGCATCGAGCCCGATCTGACCGTCTGCCTCGAATCGCAGGCGCATAACCTTTCGGACTTCACCTGTCTGGGATCGCGATCCATCAGACTCGCCGTGGACATCTCATCGCATCCGGCGACCTTCCGGGCTGTACGCGGCCCCAAGCACCTGACCGCCGTTCGCATAACGCACAGCCCCTTTCTTTCCAGAACGGCCGCCTTCCTGTCTTCGGCCGGCGTCGCGGCGGTCGTCGCCCCCCCTCTTGGATCCGTCGGAGTGCACGCCTGTTATCTCGCCGCACAAATTTGCGCGGGACCGATATTCGCCGTCGGACTCGATTTTTCATTCGCCGCCGGCAAGACGCACGCCCGGGGCTGCCCCTCGATCCTCAGCGAACAACTGACTCAGACGAGGCTTACACGCTGGACGAGTCAGTACGCCGCCAGTTTCCGCGACAGAACGATCAAGCTTACGGGGGGCACGGTTTCCGATCCGATCCTGTTGTCATACGCACGCGTACTTGAAAATCTCGCCGCAGGCGTGCGCGGCCCCGGCGGATCGCCGCGCTTCTTCGATATCCGCGGCCGAGGGCCGGCCATCGGAGCACAGCCGATCCCCCTCGCCGAGGCCGAATCGATTATCAACGCTCAATACTCGTGGGCGGATACCGACGGATCCCCTCCGGACAACGACCGCGCCGGCGTTCAAGACTCGGATAGAGGGGGAAAACAGCGCGCCGTCAGAGCCTTCCTGGACGCCGAACTCGGCAAGCTCGAACGCCTGCGCGATTCGATGCGCGGCTCAAAACAGCTCGGGCGCGATGATTTCCGCGCGCTCCTCCTCGATCTGGATTATCTGTGGTGGAACTTTCCGGATCAGGACAGGATCAGCAACCTGCCGCAGGATCTTTTGAACCGTCTCGTACCGCGGGTCGAATACTATCTCGCCCGCATATCCGCGCTGTTGCGGGCTCAGTAACAGAACCGCCTTCCTCGCGGTCCCGCCTCTCCTAGCTCTTGGTCTCGGCGTCTTCGTCGGTCCGCAGGACCGCCTCTTGCTCGCGCCGCTTCGTCCTCACTGCGGCGCGAGAGCCTTCCTCGCGGTCCCGCCTCTCCTAGCTCTTGGTCTCGGCGTCTTCGTCGGTC
>CAZINN010000003.1:37666-112884 GCA_964540615.1 uncultured Treponemataceae bacterium
GGTCCCGCCTCTCCTAGCTCTTGGTCTCGGCGTCTTCGTCGGTCCGCAGGACCGCGAGGAAGGCTTCTTGCGGCAGCTCGACGTCGCCGACCATCTTCATGCGTTTCTTTCCCTCTTTCTGTTTTTCGAGGAGCTTGCGCTTGCGTGTTATGTCGCCGCCGTAGCACTTGGCGAGAACATCCTTGCGCACCGGATTGATGGTTTCGCGCGCGATGATTTTCGAGCCGATCGCACCCTGAATGGGGACCTTGAACTGTTGCCTCGGAATGGCGCTGGAAAGCCGCTCGCATACCATGCGCGCGCGCTCGTACGCGGCTGGTTCGTACACAAGCTGAGAGAATGCGTCAACTGGTTTCCCGTTGATAAGTATGTCGAGCTTGGCGAGCTTGGTGGGGCGGTAGCCGATGATGTCGTACTCGAAACTCGCGTAACCCCTGCTCGTAGATTTCAGCTTATCGTAAAAATCGAAGAGAACCTCGGCCAGGGGCATCTCGAAACAGAGTTCGACGCGCTTCTCGTCCAAGTGGGTAAATGAAGACTGCGTACCGCGTTTGCCGATACACAGGGTTATCAGGTTACCGATATAAGCGACGGGGGTGATGATCCGCGCCTTGATGTAAGGCTCCTCCGCCGAGTCGATGCGCGCGGGATCGGGATAGTCCGCCGGATTGTCGATAAACACCGTCTCGCCCGTGGTCATGGCGAGCTTGTAGCGCACGCTGGGGGCCGTCAGAATTATGGACTGATCGTATTCCCGCTCGAGCCGCTCCTGCACGATCTCCAAATGAAGAAGGCCCAGAAAGCCGCAGCGGAAGCCGAAGCCGAGGGCCAGGGAGTTGTCCTTTTCGTACACGAGCGAAGCGTCGTTGAGCTTGAGCTTCTCGAGCGCGGTTTTAAGCTCCTCGTAGTCGGCGGCGTCCATCGGGTAAATCGAGGAGAAGACGACAGGCTTGACTTCTCGGAAACCGGGGAGCGGCGCCGCGCAGGGGGCGGAGGCGGCGGTCACCGTATCGCCGACCCGCACATCCGAAACCGTTTTGATCCCCGCGATCATGTAGCCGACTTCCCCGGCCGAGAGTCCCTCGGTCTTCGAAAGCGTTATACGGAATTGACCTGTTTCCTCCACCTCGTACTCGGCGCCAGAGCTCATGAGCCTGATGCGCCTGCCCGGCACTATGGTTCCGCCGAAGACGCGGAGGTGGACGATGACACCTCGATATGGGTCGTAGTGCGAGTCGAAGATGAGGGCCTGGAGAGGATCGTCGGACTTTCCGCTCGGCGGCGGAATCCGCGCGACGATGGCCTCAAAGAGTTCGTCCACCCCGGTGCCGTAGCGGCCCGATACCAGGAGGGCGTCTTCAGGATCGAGTCCGAGGTCGTGCTCGATCTGCCTCTTTATTTCCTCGGGGTCGGCCGCCGGCATGTCGATCTTGTTGATAACCGGAATTATTTCGAGATTGTGCTCGAGGGCGAGGTACATATTGGAAAGCGTCTGGGCCTCGACGCCCTGGGTCGCGTCGATGAGGAGTATCGCGCCTTCGCAGGACGAAATGGCGCGCGACACCTCGTACGAAAAATCCACGTGACCGGGCGTATCGACGAGGTTGAGCGTATAGGTCATCCCGTCCTTCGCCTGATAGTCCAGGGCCACCGCCTGGCTTTTGATGGTGATTCCGCGTTCGCGCTCAATGTCCATGTTGTCGAGCATCTGGTCCTGCATCTTGCGCGCGTCGATGACCTTCGCCTTTTCGATGAAGCGGTCGGCCAAGGTGGACTTGCCGTGGTCGATGTGGGCGATAATGCAGAAATTGCGTATCAGGGACGGATCGCGCATGAACGCCATGCTAGCCGAATCGGCGTGTTTGGGCAATAATGCGTCCTTCCGTCGGGTTTCCCGGACCGAGGCGGCGGCGGTATATTCGACCGTATCAGGAGGACGTCATGCTCGACACGCTCGAATACACCGAAGTCCCAGGAACGCGGCGGGAACACGAAATTACCGTGTACGCCCTGTCCACCTGCGGCTTCTGCAGGCGCGCACTCGCCTTCCTCAATGACAAGGGTTTCGCATACCGATTCGTCTACATGGACCTGCTTCCCCTCGACATCAAAACCGAGGCGAAACGAATCCTCAAGGAGCGCTTCAAGACCGAGGTCTCCTTCCCCTTCGCCGTCATCGACGGGAAGAAGCATCTCGTCGGCTTCGTGGAAGCCGATTGGGAGAAGACCATCAATGCATAGGCGGGCCGACGCAGCATATCCCGCCGGAGCAGGAGGAGAATGAAAACAAAAAACCTCAGCGACACGGCGACCTTCGCCTCGATGGTCGCGGACAAGCAGGGCTGGGTGCTCAATCCGGACGCCGAATTCAGAGCCGTTTTGATCGAAGGGCTTACGACCAACTGGAACCGCTACGGCTACTATCTCTGCCCCTGCAGGGACGGCGAAGGGTCCCGCGAGGCCGACGCAGACGTTCTCTGCCCCTGTAAATACTCCTGGAGCGACATAGAACAACACGGCCACTGTTTCTGCGCGCTTTTCCTATCGAAAAACTTCGCGGCCTCGGGGGTGAAGCCATCCGGCATTCCGGATCGGCGGGGCTTGTAGCGCCGCCCGACGACAGGTAGTATCCTCCCGACCATGGTCTATCTCGATTGGGCGGCTGCAAGTCCTCCCGACACAGCACTACTATCCGAATCAGTCCGCGTTCTCGAGTCGAAGTATGGAAACCCATCGAGCCTTCATGCACTTGGACGAGAGGCCCGTGAAGAGCTGGAGACGGTTCGAACGCGCCTCATATCGCTTATCGGACGCGAAAGGCGAAATCACGGAAATCTCATCTTCACATCGGGGGGGACGGAAGCCGACGCCCTCCCCATCCTCGCCGTGCTGAGGTCGGCGCTCAGCGCTCGACGCGGCGGCGGTGTGAAGGAGCTGCGCATTCTGCTGAGCGGCATCGAGCATGCGGCCGTATTCGAACAAGCGCAGCTGCTCGCTTCGCTCGGACTGTCGATCGATATCGTGAACCCCGCTGCCGACGGCATCATCGATCCAGCGAAGGTCGCCGAGGCTGTTCGCAAGGATACGGTTCTCGCGGCGATCATGGCGGTGAACAATGAAACAGGCGCTGTTCAAAACCTATCCGCTGTTTCCCGCGCTCTCGCCGAAGCGGCGGACGCGCTGCATCGGCGGCCGCCGCGTCTGCACGTCGACGCCGTGCAGGCCTTCGGGAAGATTCCATTTTCACCGGCGGGGCTCGGCCTGAGTTCGGCAGCCTTTTCGGCCCATAAGATCCAAGGTCCCCGCGGCATCGGCGCTCTGTGGTACAGCGAAGAGTTCGAGAGTCTTCTAGCCGGGGGCGGCCAAGAAGGAGGCGTACGGCCCGGGACGGAAAATCTACAGGCCGCCTGGGCCTTCGCGGCTGCGGCCGAAACAGCGGTCTCGGCTCTGGACCGCAGTCTTGCTCACGCGCGATTGCTCGAGGCGCGGCTTTTCGAAGGGCTCGCCGCCATTCCAGGAGCACAACCGCTCCCCCTCGGCCGCCGCGCAGGAGACGAGCGCTACTCACCATATATTCTCAGCATCGCATTCCCCGGACTCGCGGGAGAGGTCATGGTCCGAGCCCTCTCAGACGCAGGTATAGCCGTCTCGACCGGGGCGGCCTGTTCCTCCAACACGAAACGCTCGGGGAGGCGCGTTCTCGAAGCCATGGGACTCGATCCTGAGCTCGCGATGTCCGCCATCCGTGTATCGACGGGCCGGCTCACAAGCGATTCGGACATAGACTTGTTCCTTGAAACAGCGGCCGATACCTACGCGAAACTGAGGACATAGGCATGGATCTGCTCTACCTCATCAAGATCGGCGAAATACTGCTCAAGCTGGGAAATCGCAAAGAATTCGAAGACCGTCTTCGATCCCAGTTGAACCACCGCCTCGCCGCGGTCGGCATCGATCGACGAGTCGAGGTCTTCCCAGGCCGTTTTTTCGTCCTCATACCTGAAGAGAAGAGCGCCGCCGCCGAATACGTCCTCGCCCGTACGCCGGGCGTCAACGGATTCGCCCGCGCGATCAGGACCGAAAAGACCGTCGATGCGGTGCTTGCAGCCGCTCTCGAAATCGCCGGAGGCTGCGTCGCAAACGGCAAATCCAGCTTCAAAGCCGAATCGCGCAGGTCGGACAAGAGTTTCCCCCTCGGATCGTTCGAACTATCAGCCGAGATCGGCACCCGCGTGCTTTCGACCTTCCCCGGCACCCGCGTTGATCTTCGCTCGCCCGAATTCACGATTCATGCGGAAATCCGCGAACGGGCCTACGTTTATGCGGATCCTGAGCCTGGACTGCGCGGCCTTCCGGTCGGATCGGGCGGCAAGGGGCTCCTTCTTCTCTCCGGCGGCATCGATTCGCCGGTCGCCGGCTACCTGATGGCGCGTCGCGGCCTCGATATCGACGCTCTCTATTTCCATGCCCATCCCTATACCTCTCAAGAAGCGCGGGATAAGGTCATCGGCCTGGCCAGGATTCTCGCCGCATATACCGGCGGAATCAGTCTCTGGATAGCGCCCTTCACCGAAACACAAATGAAAATCAAAAAAGACGGCCGTGAAGACCTCACCACGCTCATGATGCGCATGGGTATGATGCACGTCGCCGACCGCCTCGCCCGGCGCATCCACGCGAACTGCATCGTAACGGGGGAGAGTCTCGGTCAGGTCGCAAGCCAGACCGCCGAGAACATGCGCCTTACCCAGAGCGAGACCGACTTTCCCGTCCTCCGCCCTCTTGTCGGCATGGATAAGGAAGACACCATCCGGCTGGCGAAAACAATCGGAAGTTACGAAATCTCGATACTGCCCTACGAAGACTGTTGTGTGCTCTTTTCGCCCGAGCATCCCATGCTCAAGGCCAATCTCGACCGAGAGCGGGCGGCCTATGAGGCGCTCGGACTGGAGGATCTGCTCACGGATTGCCTGAATCGAATCGAACGGATCGACATCGGCATGCCCGGCCCCGAAGAATGAAAAAGGCGGCCTCGGAAGGCCGCCTTCATATCACTGATACTCTACGCTTTTCGCAGCTCTGCTAGAACCAGAAGCGGAAGCCGAAGCCGGCCTGCAAGCCCCAGGCCGGAATGTTTACTCCTGACGGTGCGAGCAGGCCGACCGCCGGAGCGAATTCGATGAAAATCTCAAGAGGCTTCATAGGATAGGCGTTGAGGCCGATCGGCACGCGGATGCCGGCCGATACATCTTGGGCGATCGCGACATAGACACCGGGACCGATGTAATAGTTTATGAAACTGAAGAGGTTGCCCTGACTGAGCCACCAATCCGCCATAAGGGCAAACGAGGCATCCCCGCCCTCGGGAATCGAAACACCGACGCCGAAAATCGGCGGCAAGTTGGGGAGCCGGAACGAGAGCAAGGCCGAGCTGGGAAGGCCGTTCGCCAATCTGAGCGCAAACTCGCCGCCGATAGCCGCCTTATACGCTGAGGCGTTGAACACGGCGAAAAGGGTCAGCGCCAGCGCCAGGACGAGAGTTTTCTTCTTCATGTTTCCTCCACATAGTAGTCTTTTTTAAACCGGCCGATCGGAAGACCAAAGTCTGTTCCATCCGGCCTGGCTCAAATATCCATCATAGAATAGCGTAACAAAATAGAGTTTTCTGTCAATAAGTCAAAAAAGCGCTCCGGCGTCTCTTATTTCTGCACCGCGGTCTTATATCCGGCGACGCTCTCGTCAAGGGCCTTGATCGATTCCGCGAGCCGCCAGCTTAAGTCGCGCAGATGCTGCATCGCCGCGCTGGTGTCCCTCGATCCTTCCTCGATTTCCACCATGCCCCCCTTGATTTCAATGCCGAAACCGGAGACCGCCTCGATCGCCTCGGAAGCCCGCATCGAACTGTGGAGAATCTCGCCTGAGCGGGCCTTGATCTCGCGCGAATTCGCGGCCGCGCGCTCGAGATCATCCGCGACGCTCGTCACCGCTTCGGAAAGCGATCGAACGAGCGCGAGAAGTTCTTCCATACTCTCGCGGGCTGTACGCGTTAAGGATTCGATACTTTTGAAGGCCGCGTCAGTCTCGGCGGAGGAACTCGAAACCTGCCCTATCCTCATCGCCATATCGCCGATCGTCGTACCGATGAGTATTGCGTTGTCGCCGGTCGATTCAGCAAGTTTGCGAATTTCCTCCGCAACGACGGCGAAGCCGCGCCCGGCCTCTCCGGCGTGCGCAGCCTCGATCGCCGCATTCATGGCGAGTATATTCGTCTGTTCGGCGACTGCGTTGATGATGCCGACCACCTCCATGACCTTGCCGACGTCCTCGGTCGAACGGGCGATGGCCTCGCGGGTCTGATCGAAGCGCTCAAGCTCGCCTGAGGCCAGATCGGCGAGATGCTGCGATTCTTCAAGCTGCTTGTGTGCGATGCGATCGGCATCCTCCATCGCCTTCCGCATCTCAGCGGCCCTGTCACTCGAGCGCGAAAGAGCCGAGCTCTGGTCGGCCAAACGTTCGTCAAGAGATGCGACACCGCGGTCGATATCCGCCGAAGACGCTGCGGAGGCCGCAATACGCGACACCATCTCGTCTATCCTGGAGCGGATCGAGGCGATATTGGCCCCGATCTGGTCGATCGAGGCGGCGGTCTGGGCCGATGCGGAGACGACCTCTTCGCGAGCGGCTGAAGCCTCTTTCGCCGCGCTCGACACCCTGTCGATCAAGGCTGCGAAATCACCGATCGTAGCATCGATCTTGCGCGCAAGGTCGGCGAGCTCATCCGTGCCGCCGCCGGCGGCGCGGCGGGTGAGATCGTGTTCATTCCATGCCATAATCGCCCGACCAAAGCCATGGAGGGACGAGCCGAGACTCCGCGAAAAACCGATTGACAATAGAATAACAGCGAAGACGCCCGCGACTCCGAACCCTGCGATGATGAGCGAAAGGTAGGTGTCCGCCGCCTTGGCTTTCTTGTCGATGTCCGCGCTGAGTGTGGCGAGAGCCGTATCGAGGGCTGTATCGAGGGTGAGTATCAGTGTCGGAACCTTGTTCGACAAAGCCATGATACTGTAAGTCATGGCGGTCGCCTTCTTCTCGAGCACGGACGAGGAAAGGCCCTCCTCCTGAACCATATCGCCGTATTCGAGCACTTGAGCGGCCTGTTCCGCCGCGAGTTCCCAGACGGATTGGATGTTTGCGACGCTCTTTTTCTCCTTCTCTGTCTTCATGAAAGAAAGGAGTCGTTTATCGGAAATGTACGCTTTGACGGTGCTCCCTGAATTTTCAAAAGATTTTTTCCATGCCGCGAGGGCGCTTTTATAATCAGTGCTCGTAAGGAGTTCACTGCTGAGATAGCGGAGACGCGCAATCTCTCTACTGGTTTCGAGACTGGTCAATCGCAGCGCCGTAAAAGTGGTGACAAGCGTAGAGAAAACGAAGAACAGCGCGATGTTCATCGATAATGCTGCTATCGTAACCGCGAGCAGCGCATTGAGCCGCGTCTTGAGTTTCATGCGTCCTCCGACAACAAACGCGGATACATCAGAATCAGATCAATCTTAACATAGAAACCGCAGGAGACAAATATCTACAACGTAAAACCCTCAACTGTTCGGAAGGGTCACAACATGCGGCGGGGGGGACCTTTGATTCTTACCCCCCCAAAGGGGATCGCCCTCCAGTCGCGGACTTCCTCTCCGCTCCTTCCGGGCCGGGGCGCTCTGTGGCGGCGTGCATAGTATATTATTCATCCCCAAGGGGAATCGAACCCCTGTTGGCGGGATGAAAACCCGCTGTCCTAACCGCTAGACGATGGGGACGTGCAAAAGCATGATATATATAGCTGGATGCCCGCCGCAGTGTCAAGGCGCGGGGAATCCGGCTTTCCGGCGTATCCTTGCCTACAATTCACATTTTCATCTTGCGCATCGCCAGATCGTGAAGTCTCAAGGCGAGTTCGTTGCCCGGCTCGAGTTTCAATGCAGCCTCGGCGTCCGAAAGGGCCTGGGCGTAATCTCCGATATGCCAATAGGCCATGGCGCGACGGTAACGCGAAAAAAAATGGTACGGATTTATCCTAAGGGCGAGATCGAAATCCGAGACGGCCGCCTCGAAATCCTGGAGCACGCTGCGGACGACACCTCGATAGTACGCCGCTTTATAGTCGTTTGGATCGAGTTCGAGACTTCGGCTGAAGTCCGCGATCGCCTCGTCATACTTTGATTGCGAAAACAGCGCCATACCTCGGTGCTTGTAAACGACGACGGCGATTTCCTTTTCGGGTTTCTGCTCGAGTATCTCGGCGTATATCCTCGAGGCCCCTTCATAATCCTCGCGGTTATGGGCTGAGAGCGCGGCGAGCAGAAGATCATCCATGCTCGCCTCTTTCCCGCGCGCAGAATCGGCGGACCTCCGGTCGACGGCAGCCGCCGGCCTCGGGCTCGGGCCGCCGCGTGCCGCGGCCAGCGGAATATCCATGGTCTGTTCGATCTTGCCGTAAAACGATGAGCGTCTCCGCTCGAGTTCCGCTCCGAGTCTGCGCTGGTAATCGAGTATCTCCTGAAAGATGATGTCGGACAGCGTCAAGTTGGCGCTCAGGGCCGCGAGTTTCCGCTTCATGGGCTCGTCGAAGGGGGTGAATTCGGCTTTATAGACGATTTCGTGCTCGACCTCGGCCCAGGCTTCTTGGAGGATCGTCCGCAGTTGTATCTCGACGGCAGGCAGGTCGCTTTGCAGATCAGGCGATCTCAGATCCTCCGGAAGATCCACCATGAGATGAATCGATTCGTAGCCGAATTCGCGGAACGAACGATTTGAGCCTTTTCGTTCGACATCGAGGACCGAGAAAGCCGCGCACAGCGCCGCCTCTGCCTTTACGAGATCGCCGAGAAACGGACAAACCGCGCGGAGCGCAACGAGGTCGGTTATCGGCGGCGGCGGAAGGCCCGATGTTCTCGTCTGTCTGAGCAGACGGATGCGCTTCGCGTACCAGGAATCGAAAGACTTGACCCTGCCCTTGATGGTCGGCTTGAGCGACGCGGCCTCGAGGGCTGAACGCACGCGCTCCTCCATGACGAGGAGAATACGTTCATACTCGGAACGGCGCTCATCGTAATGTCGGCGCAGTCCGCCCTTGTCCGGTATGCTGTCCGGGCCGTCTCCCTGCATTATTGTCCCGCAATAAAAAAAGCCGAGACCGCCGTCGTCCCCTCTGGCGCGATGGTCTCGGCCTTCACCAACTCACGATACAGACCTACGGTCCGTATCCGCAGCGTTGCTTCCCGCGGTATCCGTCGGCAGTCGAAAACTGCCGACGGCGTTCCCGCATTATTTCGAAGCCGGCTGGGTGAACTCTGTTTTGGTTTCCTGCTTCTGCTTCTCGATGAAGCGGAGGACCTGCTGCGAACCGAAGCGCCTGGATTCGATCTCCTTGCGTTCGGTCTCTTTCTTCTCGACGATGCCCCAGATCGCTTCGTCGTCGATATCGGTGACCGGATCGAGGACCGCTTTATCGTAAAGAATCCTTACGTCCTTCACATAGCACACAAAATCTCCGCCTTCGTGCGCGGCGTCGCGTGTAATGAGGAACCCGTTGAATTTGATCATGGGCGTGGTCTTCGGGTAAAGCGGATACACCCTCAGCTCGCGGTTGCGGACGTCCTGAATGTACGCAGGGTTATCCCAACGGAGCGTTTTCCAGCCGTCAAAATTCAGGTAACCGAGGAAAACAATCTGCTCATTGCCGTCCGCGTCGAGGAGAATAGCCGATATACCGTGCGGGAAGTTGAGTCCCTTGACGTTGACCGCGACCGACTTGATAACGCCGACATTCTTGACGACGCCGAAAGCTGTCTTGATCTTGGTATTGGGATCGTATGTCCCCTCGAAACGGGTCATGCGGGCATTGACAGGATCGGAACTCTGCGAAGCCTGGGCCTCGGTGATATTTCCCTGATCGTCGACATTCACCTTTTTTTCGAAGGCGGGGATTGTAAAAGGCGGCACAACCTTCGCCCAGCTGTTGAATTCAGCCGTCGGGAAGTGGATGCGGATGCCCAGGACCGACTGACCGGCGTACTTCTTCGCATCCGAAGAGACCACCGCTTCTTTCGTCATAGAAAGCGACTGGTTGATATTACTCCGGGAGGAAGACGCGAGGACGACATCCCAGTTCTGGATCGCCAGCGAGGTGCGCATCTGCTTCTTCTGCTCTTCGGTGTAACTGGCGCCGGCTGTCCCGGAGAAGTCGACCATCGTGGCCCTGTTCTCGAGGAACTTGTCCTTCTGCACGGGATCGGCGACGATATCTGCCTTGAGGAGGGAGAAGTCGATGAGGACGGCCTCGTCTGCCGAGACGGCGAACGCGCCCACAAGGAGAAGCGCCAGGGCGATGACGATTGCTTGCCTTCTCATGCAATAACTCCTTTCACATGTTCACAATAACGAACAGCGCTATTTGATAAAGAAGTATACGCTGTCAAGACCCTTTGTCAATTGATTTCCTGCTTTTTTTGACTCCCTTCGTCTCTGAAGGAAGTCCGTCCAAAAACGGCTCGTAACCGCCGATCGCGAGAGTTATCCGTCCGATACCAGGCAACGCGGCCCGAAGACTCCGTTCCAGAGCTGAGAGGCCGGTCTTGACCGATGCGGTCCCTCGTGCGACATCTCCTGCGCCGGTGACCGGCAGCGCGGCATCGGGCGAAAGATTCACATACAGGGTTCCCCTCCGATACAAAACCGATACGAGCCTGGCACCGGACACGAAGGCTCTCGAGAGATCCGTCCGGGCCGGACCGAGGAGAAGTTCGGAGGCGATGAGCTCGGCCCTGTCCTCGAGCCCGGCCCTCCTCGGAATTTCGCGCTTTTCTCCTCGAAGGCCGCCTTTCTCGTCCGGGAAAAACAGCACTGCGGAAGTGAAGCGGGCGGAACAGGCCCACGAGATGAATGAAACAAGAAAACTCAGCGCAAGAAGACTCAGGCAGAGGTTGACCGGAATCGAAATCCAGGCTCGAAACGCCTTCCAGGCGCCGGCGACGCCCGCGGCGATACCCGAAAGTATTTTTTTGATCGCGGATTGCAGAGACACCATCAATGAACGCCGCCCCTTATGGTTTCGAAATAGCCGACGAAATCGACTATTCCATTATATATGCCGTCCGCGAGGCGCCGCAAGTAATCGTCCCGGGCGAGAAGAGCCGCCTCAGCCGGATTCGACAGAAAGCCGGCCTCGATAAGGACCGAGGGCATCCGGGCGTTCCGCACTACGAACCATTCATCGGCCCTGATGCCTCTATCGGGACTTTCCGCTCCGACCTGGGCGCGAAGACCGTCTGAAATGCGCTTGGCGAGCATGACGCTTTCGGTCGTGAACTCCTCTTCAAGCATAACGTTCAATATCGCGGAGACATCCTCGTTCCGGCCTGCGGAATTCGATGGCTCGACAAGGGTACGCCGGTAATCGGGATTGAGGTACCAGACCTCGAAGCCCGTCGCGTTTTTATTGAAGGACGAGTTCGCATGCACGGAAACATAGATGATCGCCTCGTTGGGCCCGAGATCGACCGAGTTGGCCATGGCCACCCGTTCCTCGAGGGTCGGGTAGCGGTCGTCATCCCTGGTGATGAGAATCTTGCGTTCCGGATAGCGCGCCTTGAGCGAGGAATACAGCATTTTGCCTATGGAAAGGGTGACGTCCTTTTCGAGCACCCTCAGTTTTTTCGCCCCCGTACCGTGCTCACCGATGGCACCGGGATCCTTGCCGCCGTGTCCTGGATCGATGAGTATTGCGGCGACGGAAAAATGTGAGCGCCGCTCTGATTCGGCGTCGGCGAAGGCCTTTTCAAGGATCGTTGCGGCGCGCGCGGTCAAGGAAAGGCCATCCTGAGTCCGTATCGGCGGATCGAACTGGAGCGATGTGTTCCAGTTGAATAGAGCCCAGGGCAGATCGGCGGTGAACGCGGCGCGGTCGGAACCGCGCTCGATGAGACAATAGCCGGTAAGGGGATCGTAGGACAGCCGGGCGCCGAGTTTTGCGGCGAGAGCCGCGGTCGAAAGGCCTTCGGTACCGCTCGACGCCGGCGCGGTTTGCAGCGAATCCGCAGCTGTCTGGGCTCTGAGCGCTGCGGCGGGCGGCAGGATCGCGGCTGCCACGCAGACTGCGGTCGCAAGATACAGCCTCCGGATGCTGCACATCACCTAACTCCTTGCCCCCGCTGATCTGACTGCACAAATTTGCGCGCAGTATCGATGACGTACAGACCCGCCTGGGCTCCGCCCCGGACCAGCGCCCGCCAGAAGCGGCCCGCAAGCACCGCCTCCCCGCTGGATGCGATTCGAGCCCCGCCGAGACGCAGCGCCAGGTCGGCCGATTCGAGAAAAGTACGGCCGCTCCAGTCCCTTCCTTCGATTGAGGATGCTTCGTCGAAGGGCGCGATCGTTACAACCTCCCGAGAAGGTATATCCCCACCGTACTCGTGCATCGCGGCGAGCGCCTGGGCTGCGACGCCGGGACGGAAAGCATCGGGAGGCCAGGTACCGTCCCGCCCCGCCCTGAGAGTCCCTTCTCCGCGAAGAAAAGCCTCGGTCGCCGCAGTATCCGGCTCGAGACGGACGATCAGGGAGGCGACCGCAGCCTCGGCGGCGCCGACCGCCGATCCGCGGTCGGGGGCCTGACTTATGACATTACCGCACTTCTGGACATTGTTGGTTGGAAACACTGTTTCGTCGCCGGGAACGACACGCAAAAATATTTTTTTCACATATGGTATACGTTCAGCCTCAAGAAGCCCGACGATCGATCGAACTCTGCCGGGAATAGATACGAGCGCCCGCTCGGCCGAGGTCCAACCGCGGTCGTCCCCGGCGGGTCCGGGCACACGCCCTACGCAGAGCTCGAGTGCTTCGGCCGTCGGGTCGATGCCGCTCGCATAAGGATAGGTCCAGCCCGACATATAGCCTCCGGAAAGGCGGGCCGCTATCTCGCCGACGACCGCGCCGCCCCGCTGAGGACTGTACTTGATATCGCCCTTGGCCGCTCCGGTCGTAAGGCCGAGGGCGCGGATCCCCGCCTCGAAGACTGCACGGACCTCGCGCTGGATCTGTACAGGCGCCGAGCTCGGCATCGTGTGGCCCAGCTCGACAAAATAAGGATCGAAGGAGATGTGCCTATCGGCGATTCCGCGGATGCGGACGCCGTCGGGCGTAATGACCGCGTCGATCGAAAACTCAGGTCCCTCGATATATTCCTCGACGACAACTCTACCCGAACGACTGAACGGCAGCGCGGCCGCGACGGCGTCGACGAGCTCATCCCTGCTTCGAACCAGGCGGCAGCCCCGCGCGCCCATGTTATCGGCGGGCTTTACCACAAGAGGAAAACCGAGCCGTTCGGCGGCGGGAAGTGCATCGTTCACCGAGAGGACCGCGGCAAAGCGCGGCGAAGGCACGGAGGCGGCGTCGAGCGCGGCCCGCATCGCGAGCTTATCCGAGGCGCGGATCGCGGTATCGAAGGGAATACCCGGCAGACCGAGCTCCGCCGCGATGTATGCCACCGAAGCCGAAAAATCAGTGCCCGCGGTGAAAACGCCGTCGAGGCCGCACTCGGACCGTAGAGCGCGCGCGGCGGCGGCCAATCCCTCTCGATCCTTCAAATCGACGTTGATGAATCGATCGGCCAGGGGGACGGCGCTCGCATGCGGATTCCCATCCGCGACGGCCACGGTCCAGCCGAAATCCTTCGCGATGCGGATGGCCGGTTCCTGCATCACACCGGCGCCGAGAATCAAGACGGTCATTATCGTTCTTCCTTCAGTCTGCTAGTAGTGCCTGCCCTGCCGCCCACGGCTGCGGTCGCCGGTCTGATCTTCCCTGTCCGAGGCCCGCCGACCCCGATTGTGCTGCTGACGATCGAGCATCCACGGCGCCAGCGCCGGGTCGCGGACGGCATAGACTTCGAAGGTGTCGCCCAGACCGAACACACGCGAAACCATCCTGCCGAAGCCGGAAAGAAGGCTGTGCGCCGCGTGCTTCAACGGGCCTCCCTCGGCGCCGCGCCGCGCGAGAAACCGAAGGCCGGGCAGACGCTCGGGATGATGACCGGTTATCCGGATTTTTTCCACTCGGAAACCGTAGGTCCTGAGGAGGGAGCGGACGCGCGAGGGCTCCCACAGGCTGAAATGGTCGCGCGGACTTGAAGCAAAAAAACTATCACGTGCAAACAGCGCCGAGGCCCCCTCGGCAGAGGGCGTGGACAAAGCCAGAACGCCCCCCGGCTTCACCAGAGAAGCCGCGTTTCGAAGAGCCATGTCCACGTCGTCGAAGTGCTCGACTACGTACCACATCGAGAGCACATCGAAGGGGCCGCCTACTGCAGCGGCGAGTCCCTGATCGAGGAAATCCCCTGCGACCGCGAAAATACCCAACTCGCCGCGGACATAGGCGACGGCCTCCTCCGAAACGTCCAAACCCCGCACCTCGTGGCCGCGTTCGCGGGCCCGCGCCAGGAAGGGGCCGTAGGCGCAACCGATGTCCACTACGGTAAGCGACCGCCTCCTTCCGAGATTTTTCGCTGCGACCGCCTCGATCAAAGCCAGCCGCGCATCGGCCATGCGCGTCAGCGCGGGCCAATCCTCGAGATAGGTTCTGCCGTATTGACGCTTATAGTCTTCGAAAAAATACGACTTCGAATACCGAACAGGACTCTCAACGCCGCCGAAGCGCGTCATGTAGAGAAGACCGCAGGACGTACAGCGGAAGTAACTTTTTTCGCTTCCCCGCCAGAGAATTTTCCGCTCGGCATTCGAACAGGCGGGGCAGACGCGGGGTCCTGCAGGCACCAGGGCCGCGATCCGGTCGACGAGCGATTCCTTCTCGGCGGGAAGTATCGATTCGAGCCTTGCACAAACTTCCTCGGGCGAGGACAAAAACCGCCGGAGCGCAGGCATGTCGGGCCGCAGCACGCCGATCTCGGGGAAGCCTGCGGCCAGGGACAGCTCGCGGTGGTATGTCGAGGGGTTGAAGAGAATCACGCCGCAGCCCGCCCAGGCGGCTTCGAACGCGGTAAGCCCGAACTGCGTCAGTACGAGATCGTAACGATGCAGGTGCTCCTTGAGATCCTGGACAGGACCAAGCATGGTCACGCCGTCGAGGCCCAGGGGAGGCGCCCCCCGCCTGAGAGCCCCGGATACAATGGTGAGGTCCTCGGGATCCACGAGCCGCTCGGCGACAAGACGCCTGCTCAAGACAAGAGACAGACCGGCCGCATCCTCGCCCCCGAAACTCACCAAAATACGGCGAAATGACCGCGGTCGTGCACGTCGGTTGACCGGCAGATCCAGAAGACCGATGCTCGAGTAATTCGCCGTTCCGCCGCGCGCGGCCGGATGGCGTGGAAGAATATCGATGAGGTAGTGAGCCCCCTCCCTCGCCTGGCCGCCCTCGTCGATCGCGACGACGGGGCCGAAGCGCTCCCAATACGCGAGTTCGTCCCTGCTTGTCGACCTGCGGTCAAGCACGACGAGGTCCCAGCACGAGGACATCCCGCCTGCATCGCCGAGACGGGAAAGGATACGGACTCCCTTTGCCTCCCGGGCGTAGGCCAATGAAATCTCGGCTGCGCTCCATACTGCTTCGGCCTTGGACTCAGACGCGTACACAGCCGCGCCCGGCCCGAGCGCCCGCGCGAGCGAGAGGCAGCGGACAATATGGCCGGAGCCGTTCCCCTTGATCACCGAGGGAACAAAAAGTATAGAACGGTTCATGGCCTCTCCTTGGAGCCGGGCTGCGTTGAGGCAAGCCAGGCGATGACTTCCCCGCTCGGTATGGGTTCTCCGTCGTACAAGGCACCGTAGACACGCAGAACCGACTCGTAGTCCCCGGGGGTATCCACCGTCACACGAAGACCGGAAGCGCGGTACTCAGGCGGCGCCTCATGACGATCGATCCTAAAAAGCTCAGGATGATTGTACAAATACGGACAGACATGCTCACGTTCGTCGGGAAGCCCCGCCTCGGCCTCGGCCCTGAAAAGCGCCTCGGCGGAAATGAGTTCAGTTCCCATGCCGAGCGGGATGCCGGTCTGCGCCGAATAGTCGGCGCTCAGCGCGGCTCGGCGCTCTAGAAGGAGGGCCGCCAGTTCGTGCGAGACGAGGGGATTGTCGCCGGTGGCCCTGAGCACGAGATCGGCGCCGCTGCGCCGGGCAGCCAGGCAGTAGCGGGCGAGGACATCCTCGGCGGGACCGACGACCAGCTCGAAACCATTGCGCTCCGCGGCCGGAGCGAGTCGAGCGGCGCTCGATTCGTCGGTGGCAAGGACGCGGACATCGGCGCGCACGAGATTGAGGCGCGCCATTGCCTGATCGATGAGCGTCCTTCCTCCCAGAGGAAGCAGGACCTTGCCCGGCAGACGCGTCGACCCCATGCGCGCCTGGAGAACAATGGCGGTCTTCACTCCTCCTCCCAAAGGTCGACCAGACTCGGGGCGTCGACGCGGAAGCGGTAACGATTCGTGCGCACCCATTCCCGAGCCTCGCGGAATTCGGAGAGAGCCGATGCCGGCCCCTCACCCCGCCTGCGCAGATACGCCCAGAGTCGGGAGCGGGGGATATAGGCCGAATCGCCGCGGAAACTCGGGGCGAGGTTTTTAAGCCAGAACCACTTGTAGCACTCGTCGGGGGTCTCGTCCTCCACAGGCGGCGTTCCTGTATAGGCGAGCTTCAGAGCCTGCGATACGCGTATTTCCTCACCCCACAGCCATGCTCTGAACCCGAAATCCAGTTTCTGCCAGTATGAATTCGTGAACAGAGGATCGAAACCGCCTGTGAGAATGAACTTTTCCTTCGAGTAAATGCCTGCGTAGTCGACAGGATACAGACTCCGCGCCCCATCCTTGGATGGAACCAGCCTGATAACCTTGAGACTCGACTTGTGGAGCGCAGGGTTCGATGCCGAGGGAAGAACCTCGCCCGCCGCGCCCATGAGCAGGGGCGCACGGCAGAGGATATCCTGCTCGGCGAGCCGATCGAAGAACCGCGATGAGAGCGATTGCGCCGACAGAACCATATCGCTCCAGAGTACGAAGACATAGGGTCCCGCCGACTCGCGTATCGCCATATTGATCTGCGCGCCGATCGACGCCGGCTGTGAAAGAATCATGAAGCGGACGCCCGCGGGCCGCAGTGTCAGCGACTCGAGATCGGGAATATCCCCCCGCGATTCGACCGAAAGAATCGATTCGAAGCCCGCCCGAGATAATTCGCGGAAGGCCTCCTCGCGATAGAAACGGGCGAGTCGGTTGAGCAGGACGACCGACACGCGCGAGGCCGGCCCGCCCGATGCAGCTGCCGAAGCATTCGCCGTTCCTCCGACCACGGTATAGGGGACAGCACCCGCGTCAAGCGTTGAAGGTATAATACTCATCACAGTCCTTGCAGGGCTCGGGGAAGCCCTCTCCCGATCGGCACGCCTCGATGTGCGCTTCGTGATACGCCCCGCCCGCATCCCAGGCCGCAGCGAGGCCGGCCCCAGAAGCGAATACATCGCCCAGAACAATGGTTCCGTGCGAAAAATCCCGACACAGGGGGACCGTGCCGTCGAGAAGGATCGAGATATCCCGCTTTATGTGCCAGCAGGGGCGCCGGACGAGGGGAGAGAGGTCCGTCACCTTGCGCTCCGGCAAAAGCCCCGCATGCCTCGAGTACTTCTGGATAATCACCTTATCCGTCTTTTTCTTCCACGAACGCCAGAAGGTCTCGAGTTCGTCCTCATTATCCTGTGTTCGGACCATCTGCACATGAGCCCGACCCGGAAAAAGTCCGATGAGAAGATCGGCAAAGCCGACCGCCTCTTCGAAACCAGGGCCGCGGAGCCGAGAGTATAGAGCCTGGGTCGCGGCATCGAGCGACACCACCCAGTCGAGACCTCGACCCCTCGAGGCGAGAGCGGCGATGCGCTCCACCGTGCGCCTGTCCCATCCGAGGCCCGAAGTCTCCACGATGAGCGACAATGTCGGCCGCGCAAGCGTTTCCTCCACAAGGCCGGCGATATCGGGATGCAGACTCGGCTCTCCCCACAGTGAAATATCGATAACCGCGTCCTCCGACAAATCGATGATCTGGTCGAGAAGCGATGCGTAGCGCTGACGTTCCATAAAGCGGCGGTCGGAACGTATATTCCCGCCGCCGGGCGGACCGAAGGCAGGATAGGGACAGAGTGTGCAGGACTGCGGACAGCCCCCCTCGACCTGAATTTGTATATAGGCGGGAAGCGTCCGCAGCAGCCCGAGATTTTTTGGAATGACATCGAGCGCCGATGCGGCCCCGCTTACGCCGGCCGCGGCGAGCCGGTCGACGAGAAGCTTATTCCGCTTGGTATCGCAGGCCAAAGTAAGCCTGAGATCCCGCAGGTCGAGCGGTGATATTTCCGTTTCAATGTCGAAGGCGTTGATATCTTTCTGGACGGCTGCAAAAATCGAACCACGTTCCACCTCGGGGGGCAGGGAGGCGGCGAGGCTTCGGATCGCGCCGATCGCGCGCGGTGCGAGAATTTCGACCGCCAGCCCAAGGGGGTATCCGTCCGCGAAACCGTACTCGGCCCGGTATTTACGGAAATCCTCGAGCATCCTGCCGGCCAGATCGACGTCCAGGAAAGGCTGGTCCCCCCACGTGAAGACAAGGGCGTCAACACCGACGGCCGCCTCCGCCATCGCTTCGAAAAGCAAATCGAGCGTCCACGCATCACGTCGCACAACCTGATACCGCCCCGAAGGAAGCTCAAGCCGGCCCTGGGCGACGATGATCCGTTCAAGTCCCGGAAGAGCCCGGAGCGCTTCAATACAGCGCTCGAAGGCCGAGGGACCGCCGTTGAGGGCTTCCAAGGCATGGTGGGACAGTGATCCTGCGTAGACGAATGCAGCGGTCTTCATAGTCATCTTCGATTATCGGGCGTGCAACCAGTCCGCCTTAAGGAGTTCCTCGAAGCTTGTCGTCCGCCTCGCTATCTATGGAAGCTGACCTCAAAAAAAAACTATGTATTGAGGATTGCAAAACGATTGACCACAATATATAGTGGCCGTCGCTGCAGATGCAAGCAATATCTTATATATAGCCCAACTGAGATATTTGGAGGCGATTATGAAAATAAAGAGAAAGTTCACCCGTCCGGGCGAGGGTCCCTACGTCGGCATCGAGTGGGTCAAGCGAATGAGCGAAATCCGCAGGACCGACGGCCGCGTGGTCTTCTCCATGGACGATATCGTGGTCCCCTCGTTCTGGAGCCAGATCGCGACGGACATAATCGCCCAGAAATACTTCCGAAAAGCGGGTGTGCCTGCGGAAAAGGAAGGGGCCTGGACGGTATTCGTGCCCGAATCACAGAGAATGCTGTGGAAGAGCCGGGCCGACGGAAGCGAGCATGACGTGCGGCAGGTTTTCCATCGTCTTGCCCTGACCTGGACCGAGTGGGGGGAGAATTCGGGCTATTTCGATTCACGCGAGGACGCGGCTGCGTTCTACGACGAAACCCTGTACATGCTCGCCCATCAGATGGCGGCTCCCAATAGTCCCCAGTGGTTCAATACGGGGCTCTTCGCGGTCTATGGCATCGAGGGACCATCCCAGGGGCATTACTATGTCGATCCCGCCACCGGCGAGGTCACGAAAAGCTCGTCCGCGTACGCGCGTCCTCAGCCCCACGCCTGTTTCATACT
The DNA here is from genome assembly GCA_964540615.1 of uncultured Treponemataceae bacterium. Taxonomy (GTDB): domain Bacteria; phylum Spirochaetota; class Spirochaetia; order Treponematales; family Rectinemataceae; genus CAZXXZ01. The sequence goes on from CAZINN010000003.1 coordinate 57,366, forward strand.
CGACATCAAAGACGACCTTGTGAACGAGGGCGGCATCATGGACCTCATCACCCGCGAGGCGAGGCTGTTCAAATACGGGTCGGGGAGCGGCGCCAATTTTTCGAAGATCCGAGCCGCGGGCGAGCCGCTTTCCGGCGGCGGCGTCTCGAGCGGTCTTATTTCTTTCCTGAAAGTAGCGGACCGATCGGCCGGCGCGATCAAATCCGGCGGCACCACCAGACGCGCGGCGAAGATGGTCATTCTCGACGCCGATCATCCCGATATCGAGGCCTATGTGCGGTGGAAGGCCGAAGAGGAATACAAGGTCGCCTGCCTCGCCGCGGGCTCGGCGGTGATCAGGGCCAGGGCCGCGCGCCTCGCCGCGGCGGCGCGGACCGCGTCGCTCGCCGAAGAGGATCGTTTTTCGTTCGAGCGAAATGCCGAGCTCCGACGCGAAGTGCGCGACGCACTCCGTGCCGGAGTTCCGGCCCCTTTCGTGCATCAGCTTCTCGCGGCGTTCCGCCAGGGCGATTGGTCCGCCGTGGATTTCGAAGCCGGAGGAGAAATGTCGGGCACGCTCGACGATCCCTTCCCGCTGTACGACACGGACTGGGAGGGCGCGGCCTATGGAACTGTCTCCGGCCAATCATCGAACAATTCCGTACGCATCGATAATGCGTTCATGAAGGCCGTCCTCGACGACGGCGACTGGGAGCTGAAGTCGAGAACTTCCGCCGACACCGTGAAAAAAATCAAGGCGGGGGGATTATGGAGACTCTTCGCCCGGACCGCGTGGAAGTGCGCCGATCCCGGCCTGCAATTCCACGGTACGATCAACGAGTGGCACACCTGCCCCGCCGACGGAGAGATACGCGCATCGAATCCCTGCTCGGAATACATGTTTCTCGACGATACGGCGTGCAATCTCGCATCGCTCAATCTTGTGTCGTTCTACGACGAGGATCGGCGCCGTTTCGACGAGGACGCCTACCGGCACGCGATCGGACTGTGGACACTTATCCTTGAGATATCCGTGGTCATGGCGCAGTTCCCCTCGCCTCAGATAGCACGCAAGAGCTTCGATTTCCGAACGATCGGACTCGGCTTCGCCAATCTCGGGTCGCTGCTCATGGTCATGGGGATCGCCTACGATTCGGCCGAGGGCCGGGCCGTCGCCGCCGCGCTCAGCGCGATCCTGACCGGCGAGGCCTACGCCCAATCAGCCCGCATGGCCGCCGAGCTCGGCCCCTTCGCTCGATACGAGGCGAATCGAGAGGCTATGCTGCGCGTTATTCGAAATCATAAGCGGGCGGTCTACGGCGCCCCCCCGGACGAATACGAAGGTCTGACCATAAAACCGGAACCGCTCGACAGCCGCGCATGCCCGGCCGATCTCGCCTCCGCGGCGAGAGAGTCCTGGGACCTCGCGCTCTCATTAGGCGAACGGTATGGATATCGGAATGCACAAGTGACCGCGATCGCGCCGACGGGCACCATAGGGCTCATTATGGACTGCGACACGACGGGAATCGAGCCTGACTTCGCCTTGGTGAAATTCAAAAAACTCGCAGGAGGCGGTTATTTTAAGATAATAAACCGGTCGGTCCCCCCCGCGCTCCGCGCCCTCGGCTACTCAGAAGACGAAATACGCGGCATAAAGTCCTACGCGCTGGGGAGGGGCACGCTGCGCGGCGCCCCCGGAGCGGTGTCACGAGAAAACCTGGCGGCACGGGGAATGAGCGAGGAGGCCTTGGATCGAATCGACGCGGCGCTCAAGGATGCGATATCGCTCGAGGATTGCTTCTCGCCCCGCATCGTCGGCGGCCCTGAGCTCGACAGGCTCGGCGTGCCGCAAGAGGCCCGCAGCGCCCCCGATTTCAGTCTGCTTTCCTCTCTGGGTTATACCGAGGCCGAGATCGAAGAAGCGGAGCTCTGGGCCTGCGGATCGATGGGCGTCGAGGGCGCGCCGGGCCTGCGCGCCGAGCATCTCGGCGTTTTCGACACCGCGACACCCTCAGGGAAAACGGGTACGCGCTCAATCCCCTGGACTGCCCATATCGCGATGATGGCCGCTGTACAGCCCTTCATCTCGGGGGCGATCTCAAAGACGATCAACATGCCGAATTCGGCGACCTACGAGGACGTGGAGGGCGCGCATATGCTCGCATGGAAGTCGATGCTGAAATCGATCGCGATCTACCGCGACGGCTCAAAACTCTCCCAGCCATTGTCGGCCATCGCCTCGGGCCTGGACCCCATCGCCGATTCGATCGCAGCCCTCCAATCGAGTCTGTGCAGCTCCGAAAACAACGAGGCATCCGGACAAGGCGGCGCGGAGAAGAACGAGGCGGCCTGTCTCGAACAAGCGCGCCCCGATCCTCTCCCCCCGGAATTGCCCGGCATGCCGGCGGCCCCGCGCGGCATCCGGCGGGTCCTGCCCAACAGAAGATCGGGGTATACGCAGAAGGCCAAGATCGGCGGTCACTCGGTGTTTCTGCGCACCGGCGAGTATGAGGACGGGGATCTGGGCGAGATTTTCCTCGACATGCATAAGGAAGGGGCCGCTTTCAGATCGATTCTCAACTCCTTCGCGATCGCCGTCTCCTTGGGACTGCAGTACGGCGTGCCGCTCGAAGAATATGTCGACGCCTTCACCTTCACACGCTTCGAGCCGAACGGCATCGTCCAGGGCCACGATTACATAAAGATGGCGACCTCGGTGCTCGACTACATCTTCCGCGACCTCGCGATCAGCTATCTCGGCCGGCATGACCTGGGACAGATCAAGCCCGAGGATCTCGCGGCCACGGCGGCGCGGGGAAGTTCCGCGCCCGAAACTGGGTATGTCCGGAAAGAGGCGGAGTCCGAGAGCGGCCGGACCGGCCGCTCGGCGGCCGCGCGGGACCCCCGGCGGACGGCGCGGCGGAAAGGCTACGAAGGCGACCCCTGTCCCGTCTGCGGCCATCTCACACTCGTCCGCAACGGAACATGCATGAAATGCGAAACCTGCGGAGCCACAACGGGCTGTAGTTGAAACGAGTTCCCAGGCCCAGCCCGCCGAGACAGCGTAGGCCAGAATAAAATGCTCGGACAACCGACTATGCAGTCGGGCGCCTGTGTTGTCAGTCTCTACGCGCCACCCTCACACCACTATAGAAGGGATGTACAAACCAACCGAGGTTTTAGAGCATCTCTCGAGCCTTGCTCCACAGTCTTTCAGCGTTCGCCCGGCCAGGAGAGTGCGCTACGGTGCTGAACATCGCCCCGCCTCCTCGACACCGTCGACTGCCGTGACCGCTCATACCGCCGGCGCAGCTCCTGGCGCAGCTGTTCCAGACGCTCGATCTCGCTGGTGTCATAGTCCGGAAAGTACCGCGATTTCGCCATACGGAAGTACAAGGAATTCTCCACGCGGATGAGCCTGTCCTGGATATCCCCGTCCAGGCCGGGATCATCGATTTCCTGCATCTTCCACCCTCTCCGCCGTACAAATCCAAAGTTTATTGCCTGGTGGAGCGGAATCAAGTTCGGTACGATGTAAACCTTCGAAAAACAACCGTATATTCGGACGCGGCGCGGAGCCTCGTCGCCTTGACAGCACGGAAACCGCATTCGTATAGTTCCGCGGAGAGGATGAGGCATGGCGAAGCGAAGGCTCATCATCATCGGTGCAGCGGGGCGAGACTTCCATAACTTCAACGTCCGCTATCGAAATGACGACTCATGCGAAGTGCTCGCCTTCACCGCCGCTCAGATTCCCGATATCGACGGCAGAAAATACCCCGCCTCCCTTGCAGGCCCGCGCTATCCTGACGGCATCCCGATACTGCCCGAGTCCGAACTCCCCGAACTTATTGTCCGCCGGAGAATCGACGAATGTGTCTTCTCCTACTCGGACGTGCCCTACTCGCACGTTATGCGAATAAGTGCCGTCGTCAACGCGGCGGGGGCATCGTTCACGCTTCTCGGGCCGAGGGACACGCAGATCAAATCAACGAAACCCGTCATCGCCGTCTGCGCGGTGCGCACCGGCTCGGGCAAGAGCCAAACCTCGCGCAAGGTCGTTCAAGCGCTTACGGGGCGGGGACTCAAGGCCGTCGTTGTGCGGCATCCCATGCCCTACGGGGATCTCGAGAAACAGCGCGTACAGCGTTTCGCGGCGGTCGAGGACCTTACACGCCACCACTGCACCATCGAGGAGATGGAAGAATACGAGCCGCACATCGCGCGCGGCGGCGTCATCTACGCAGGGGTCGATTACGAAGCGATCCTCCGCGAGGCAGAAAAGGAGGCCGATGTTGTTCTATGGGACGGCGGCAACAACGACTTCCCATTCTACGTCCCCGATCTTATGATCACCGTCGCCGACCCTCTGCGGGCGGGCGACGAACTGTCCTTCTATCCCGGAGAGGCATCGCTCCGGATGGCCGACGTGGTTGTCATAAACAAAATCGATTCGGCCTCGCCGGAACAGATTCAGCTTGTGCGGGAGAACACCGCGCGCGTCAATCCGAAGGCCGTGGTCATCGAGGCCGCCAGCCCCATCAGCGTGGACAAACCCGAGCGTATCAAGGGGCGGCGCTGTCTATGCATCGAGGACGGCCCCACCCTCACCCACGGCATGATGAAGATCGGAGCCGGAGTCGTGGCTGCGCGCAGATTCGGCGCCTCCGAACTCGTCGATCCACGGCCCTATGTATGCGGGAAGATCGCCGAAACCTTCGCGAATTACCCCGCTATCGGGACTCTCCTGCCCGCGATGGGTTACGGCGAAGAACAGATCCGGGACCTTGAACTCAGCATCGAGAAAACCGACTGCGATACCGTCGTAATCGCCACACCTATCGACCTCAGCCGCATCATCACGATCCGCAAACCGACGGTGAAAGTCAGCTACGAGCTTCAAGAGATCGGCAAGCCCGACGTGGAGGAGATGCTCGAAGAATTTCTCTCAAGGAAGGTGCAAAAAAAAGCATAAAACTTCTGGACGATCTATATCCCTCCTATGTTACTATTCGTCGGAACCCTGTCGCAGCGGGGAATGGAGGCTATGTGAACTGGTACCAGCTGTTCGATCCTCTGACGGCAAAATGGCTGACCTTGGGTATCTTCGCCCTCGCGTACATCGTGATACTCTGGCGGAAAATCAATATAGCCTTCGTCTCGCTCACGGCGGCCGGCTTGCTCATCGTGCTCGGCATCACCGATCCGGCCCGGGCATTCCTCGTCGCTGTCAACTGGGATGTCATCGCCCTCTACTGGGGCTATTCCATGCTCGCCTTCGCCTTCCTAAAAAGCGCGGTCCCATCCCTCCTGGTCAACAAGATGCTCTCGCGCGTGAGGAAAGAAAAATACGCCGTCCTCATGCTCTGCATCATAGCCATGGTACTTTCTTCAGCGATGCCCAACCCCGTGGTCGTGGTCATGCTCGCGCCCATCGCGATCGAAATGTCCGAAAAGCTGAAAGGCAACCTGTTCCGCTACATGATCGCCCTGGCCGTCTGCGCCAACATGGTGACGACTGTCAGCATGATCGCTGATCCACCGGCGCTCATCCTCGCACTCAGTACCGGCATGCAGTTTCTTGACTTCTATTGGTTTCAGGGCAAGATCGGCCTGGGGACCATCTCCATCCTCGGCATCGGGGTTTCGCTCTTTGTGGTTCTCTTTCAATTCCGAAAGCTTTCCGCGCCCGTCACGATCCCTGCGGAGACGATTCGGATAAGCTGGGGGCCGACGATCATATTCCTCGCGAGCGTTCTCGTCCTCGCCGCGGTTCCCTGGAATTCGCTCGGCGAGTGGAACCACGTCGGCATCGTGGGACTGGTCGTCGGCGCGATCTGCCTGAGCGGCGCCTTCCGGAAAGGTTACCTCAAGGATATGTTGAAAGAATCCGACATCGGGACCCTCGCCTTCCTGGTCGGCATCTTCATCTGCGTCGCGACGATCGAGGAAGTGGGGCTCCTGCAGGACTTCTCGCTCTGGCTCGGAGGGCTTGGACTCAAAAACACCTTTGTCTATCTGGCCATTTTCACGTGGCTGTCCGTCCTGCTCTCGGCCTTTATCGACAACGTGCCCTTCACCGTGCTCATGATACCCGTCTGCGCCGGCGTCGCCGAGGCCCTCGGCGTCAGTCCCTGGCCCTTCTACTTCGGCATGCTGATCGGAACCGGAATCGGCGGCAACTTGACGCCGGTCGGCGCCACGGCCAACGTCCTCGCCTGCGGGATACTCGAGAAGCGGGGCTACACGATCACACTCGGGGGCTTCGCCCGGATCGCCTATCCCCTGACCTTCTCGGCGGTCATGGCCGCGTTTCTCCTGGTCGCGCTCGTCTGGCTGTAATCGAGCGGAACTTCGCTTGAGATTGTGGCTTATCGTAGAATAGTCTCGGCTTCCAAAACCCACTCGAGACGATCGGGCTTCTTCCCGCTCATGATCTCGAAAAGGAGCGAAGCGGCCTTGGTGGCCATGGCGTTGAGCGGCTGCCGGAGACGTGAGATAGGTATGCTGAGATAGTCGAAAAACCGGTAATCGTCGAAGACCGCCATACTGAAGTTCGAGAGCTCGCCTTTGTGCCGCTTCAAGACTTCGATCGCGTCGAGAACGAACTCACCGCCCGCGGTCATGAAAACGGCGTCGAGTTCCGGCCTCTCGTTCAAAAGGCGCTCCATGGCCCGCGTTATATCCTCGAAAATATAGTCCGAATACTCCACGGCGTGCCATTCGATTCCGGCATCGCGCAACGCGCCCCTGTATCCTTCGAACCGCTGCTGCGTGTACAGATGCTCCTGGGGGCCGGCGAGGCAGGCGATGCGTCTGCGGCCCTTCGAAACGAGGTGGCTTACGATTTTGCGCGACGCGGCCTCGTTGTCGACATCGACCGAGTAGTGCCGTACGTTAGGATTCCGCCCGATCAGGACGAACGGCACGTCTTCGAGGATCAGGGTCGACACAGCCTTTGAGTCCAGATGTTCAGCCCCGAGAATCAGCCCGTCGACATTTCTCCGCTTCAGAACCGAGTCGATCGGCGCGCTGGTGTCATCGTCCTGTCCGGGCGAAAGGATGAGGAGGTTGTAATTATGCGCTCGCGCCTCCTGCGCGACCGCGGTGATCATGGCCGACCAATAGGCGCCGGAGAGGCTGAGGCCGGCATGATACGGAAGCACAAAACCGATGGACCCCGAGCGGTTGAGCGCCAAAGCCTGAGCCGAGGCGTTCGGATGGTAGTCGAGCTGCTCGGCGAGCCTAAGGATGAGTTTTCGCTTTTCCTCACTCACGCCCTTCTGGCCGTTGAGCGCCTTGGAAACCGTGCTCTTCGCAACCTGGGCGAGCTCGGCGATCTCGTTAATCGTCAGCTTCATCTCGATACCCTACCATATCTCATCCCCCGCGCGGCTGTGTATCGGCAAAAGCACGGAAGAAAGGGACTCATATCCATAAAAGTCGCTTCATGAAAACCCATGGATTGTGCGTGACTTTATCACGAAACCGTTTTTTGAAAAAGCGGATTTTTGAGAAATTCGCCTGCCGTAATTTCACGTAGGAGTTCCTCGAAGCCTCATAAAACCAGGTTTTATAACGGGGTGACCTCGAAAAACTTCAGTTTTTTCGAGGTCAACTACATATAAAATGCAATTCCCGCAAGGGAATTGCAGGGGAACCTTAAAAATCAACCGGGTTTTTAGAGCTTCCCAACGGTAAAACCTCAAACAGCCGTTCAACAAGGTTCGGGAAATATCAAACCGATTTCCCTGTTGACAAGTCCTTTAGAAATGCTAGACTACTTCAGCATTTCAAAACCGGTTTCCTCATGTCTGAAGAAACCGGCTGAAAAGGCCTAAGTTAAGGAAGGAGGCACGATGAAAGCGAGATTACTGATCATCGGCCTGGCCCTGTTTCTCGTCCTGGGCGGCGGAATCTGGGCGCAGGCGTCGAAGGACCTTAAGGGGAGCATCGTCGTTTTGACGCACCGGACGGACATCGTCGACACGACGCTGGCGGATTATGTCAAACGCTTCAACAAGGTCTATCCCAATATCAAGGTCGAGTTCGAAGCGATCACTGAATACGATACGACGGTCCGCACCCGGATGAATACAAAAGAATACGGCGATGTACTCAGCATGGTCACAGTCCCTCCACTCCAGTCGGATTATTACAAATTCTACGAGCCGCTCGGCGCGCAGAAAGACCTGGAGAAAAAGTACGGATTCTTGACGAATTTCGTGTACGACGGCAAGGTCTATGGGATTGCGCCCAACGCGAACGCATCGGGTTTCGTGTACAACAAAAAAGTCTTCGAGAAGGCCGGCATCAAGACCATGCCGAAGACTCCCGACGAATTCCTCGCCGCGCTGCGCAAGATCAAGGCCATCGGCGTCGCGCCGCTCTTCCTCAATTATCCTTCACAGTGGACGCTGACGCAGTGGGAGGCCTACCGCGTCGCTCCCTCGGGCGATCCCGACTATATGAACAAGATCGCCCATGATCCCGCGCCGTTCTCAAAGGGCAAACCCCACTATGTCGTCAACAAGCTCCTCTACGATGTGGTCAAGGAAGGGCTCATCGAAAAAGATCCCTTGACCTCCGACTGGGAGAACTCCAAGCACCTCATGGCCCAGGGCAAGATCGGCGTCATGGCCCTCGGCGCATGGGCGATCGGGCAGATGATGGATGTCGCCAAGGCGGACGGCCTCGATCCGAACGATATCGGCTATATGCCCTTCCCCTACACCGTCAAGGGCAAGATGTATTCCGAGGTGTCGGCCGACTACGCATTGGCCGTCAATGTCAATTCGAAGAACAAAGAAGCCGCCAAGGCTTTCGTCTTCTGGATGCTCGACGAGTCCGGCTACGCCGCCGACAACAAAGCGATTCCCTCCCTCGTCGGTGGGAAATTCCCCGCGGTCCTCGACGCCTTCAGCGCGCTCAAGGTCAACTACATCACGCTCAATCCAGCTCCGGCCGCCGAGGCGGGCTTGACCGACAAGTTGGACAAGGAGGCCGAGATCGGATTCTGGCAGCCCAACTGGCGCAAGCGCATCGTCGACGCCGCCATGGGCACGACCAAGGAAACCTTCGATCAGATCATGAACGACTACAACGCCCGCTGGGACAAGGCCCGCAAGGCGCTCGGCGTCAAGTAAAGCCGATAAACGAGAGCGGACCGTCGGGATCCACAAAATTCCGCGGTCCGCCGCTTCTTAGGATCGACAATGACCTACCAACAACAGCGCAGAATCATCACCTTTGCATTCCTCCTCGTCCCGATGGCGCTTCTTCTTGTGTTCGGGTATCTGCCCATCATGAGCATCACGTACAACAGCTTCACGAACTGGGATGGATTGACCAGAAATGACTGGATCGGACTGCGCAATTATGTGGATCTTTTCACCCGGGTCGAGAACTACCGCGTCTTCTATGTCAGTCTGTACTATTTTGTCGGTTCCTTTATTCAGCTCGCCCTCGCTCTGTATTTCGCGACTATTCTCAGCTTCAAGACGAAATTCGCCAACTTTTTCAAGGGCGTTCTCTTTTTCCCGAATCTCATAAACGGTGTCGCGGTCAGTTTCATCTTTTTGTACTTTTTCCGCGATCAGGGCGGCACGCTCAACACCCTGCTCAGGGGCATAGGGCTCGATGGACTCGCCCAACTCTGGCTCACGAACCCCAAGTTGATCAATTACTCGCTGACCGGTGTCTCGATCTGGCGCTACCTCGGCTTCAATATGGTGCTCTTCCTCGGCGCGATCCAGTCGATTTCCTCTGAGATATTCGAGGCGGCCGAACTCGACGGCGCCAACCGCTGGCACCAGTTCACGCATATCATTTTCCCCAGCATCCGCCCCGTCGTTTACATCAATCTCGTTCTCGCGATCAAAGGAGCGCTCTCGGTTTTCGAGATACCCTACATCATGACAGGCGGCGGCAACGGATCGGAAACCTTCGTAATCCGCACAGTGGACATGGCCTTCAAGTACAGTAAATTCGGTCTTGCCTCGGCCATGGCTTTGGTGCTCACTGTTCTCATCCTGATCGTCACCTGGATTCAGAACCTTGCCTTCAAGGAGAAGAAATAATCATGGCGGCCCGAAAAAAGGCGCGATCATACAAGCTCGACGACAGGGCCTTCGCCGCTGTCGTGCTCAAATACATATCGCTCTGTCTCGCCGCGGTAATCGTCATTCTTCCGATTCTCACCATTCTGTTCGGTTCGATAAAAAGTTCGACCGAGTTCGCGAACTCGGGCCCCTTCGACCTGCCCAAAAACCCCTTCGACTTTTCGAACTACGTATTCGCTTTCACGAAAGGGAAAATGCTGCAGGCTTTCGGGAATACGGCGTTTCTGATTTTTTTCTCGGCCGTCGGCACGGTGTTCACGGGCACCATGGCCGCCTATGTTCTGCACCGCTTCGAGTTCAAGCTTAAAAAGCTCATTTTGGGCCTTTTCATGCTTCTGACCTTGATACCCAGCATCACGACTCAGGTCGCGACCTTCAAGATCGTATCGGCCCTGGGGCTGTACAATACTATGGCCGCGGGCATCGTGCTCTCGATCGGGACGGATATCGTGGCGCTTTATGTGTATTTGCAGTTCCTCGAAAGCATTCCGCGCTCGCTCGACGAGTCGGCCATCATAGACGGAGCGGGGTACTTTCGTGTGTACTTCAAGATAATCATGCCGCTCCTCACGCCCGCCACCGTAACGGTCCTCATCATCAAGTGCATCGGCGTCTATAACGACTTCTATACGCCGTACCTCTACATGCCCAAGCAATCGCTTGCCGTCATATCGACCGTGCTCTTCAAATTCAAAGGGCCGTACACCCAGAAATGGGAGATCATCTGCGCCTGCGTCATGATAGCGATCATCCCGATTCTCATAGCGTTCATCGCTCTGCAGAAAAAAATCTATAATGGCCTTATTCAGGGCGCGGTCAAGCAATGAGACGGCATGGCGCAAAGCAATCGCTCGCTTGTTGGGGAGCATTACTTGTGATGACTATCAGCATGGGCCAGGTCGCAGCTCAAACAAAGGCAGTCCCAGCCGTCGATTGTTCGAAACTCCGCTCGGTTCTGAGCAAGCTGCGCAGCGGCGGGACGATTAAAGTAGTCACGCTCGGCGGTTCGATCACCACAGGCTATCAGGCAAAGCCGCCGGAGGAGAAGGGTTGGGCGGCTCATGTGCGGCGCTGGTTCGAAACAAAGGCTTCGGAATCGGGGGGCCGGGTGCTGTTCCGCAACGCAGGCGTCAGCGGCACCGATTCCGCCTTCGCCTCGGTCCGGGCTCAGGACCACGTCATCGAATACGGCGCGGACATCGTTATTCTCGAGTTCGCCGTCAACGATCAGTGGCTCGATCCGAAGGTGCGGCTCCGAAGTTTTGAGGGACTGGTGCGGCGGCTTTCGGCTGGTTCGAAGCGCAGCCTCGTCTGCTTGTTTTTGAACGAAAAAGGCGACGCGCGCAGAGGTCAGGGAGCGGAACAGCGGAAGATCGCCGAGCACTACGGTCTGCCCTGGATCGCATGGGCCGAGGGAGTCGCTGGACGCATCGCATCGGGCGAAGAGAGCTGGGACGGACTTTTCGACGGTGTCGAGACGATACATCCAAACGACAGAGGACACGCGTCCATCGCGCGCCTCGTCGTCGATTTTCTCGAGGAGGTCTGGGATGAAGCGGGAGCCGGCTCGGACCTTCCTTCGCTCGACTCGTCCCTCGCATCCGTCCTGCCCGAGCCGCTTTATGGAGATGATTATCAGACCGCGCGTCTTGTGGGGTCGAGCGACATCGTTCCAATCGAAAACGCAGGATGGGAATCCGGTGGTGATGTGCACAGCGAATGGAGGGCGCTCGGCGGAGAGAAACAAGGTTGGACGACACGAGAACCTCGAGCGGTGATCTCCTTCAGAGTGAAGGGGAAAACAATCGGAATAACCTACTCGGAGAGCGACCGGTACCGGAACGCGGAAGCATGGGTCGAGCTTCCTGACGGATCGACGACAAAGAAAGTATCACTTGAGTGTTACGTTTCCTACCGGAAGGGCTATCTCGGCTGGGCCTACCGCGAGATCGCGAGCTTTCCTGAAGCGCGCGAGGTTGTTCTTCATGTCGCGGTCAAGAAGACCAGAACGACCGACGACGGGAAAGCCGCGAACTTCACCGGCATCGTCCTCACCGGAGAATGATGTTCCGGTTCACTGTGAAAAAAGCTCGATCAAGCGCGTCCACTCGCGGTCGAACGAAGCCGACCAGATGAGGCCCTTCGATCGTTCGACGATCATGAGATCGGGTGTCGCGAAGCCGCAGAGACCTGCACGGCTGTCGCCGAAGGAACGCATGGCGGCGAAGAGCCCGGCCGCGTAGCTGACAAGCCTGTCTTTCTCGAAGGGAAAGGCGATGACACAGACAAGCCTTGCGGGGGCTTCGGGATTGGGGCAGACCTGCATCATGCCGGCGCCCGTGAATGTCCTGCCGGCCGCCTTCGCGGGACCCGCGGCGACCGGCACAGGCAGCCTGCGCGCGATGCGCGCAACTACCTTGTTCTCGTCGACGCCGCCTACCAGGATGAGCGAGCGCGATGCGACAAGACCCTCGTCGACCTCGGTATCGGCCAGGACCGGTATGAAACCCATATCCGCGGCGCTGGAAAGGGCTCCCTCGCGGCCCCGTCCTACCAAGGCGAAGGCCGTCTCCTTGTTGGCCTCGGCGCGCGAAAGCTTCGCGGTGCCGTAGACGATGCAGAGAGGTCCGTCGAAGAGGGCGGCGAGTCCGCCGCCGCGGTTCGGAATAGTACTCGAGCCGAGAAGTCTATCGCGGGCCGCTCTGAAACGCCCGTCGGCTCCCATAGAAAAAAACGCCCTTTCTGATCCGGCGTCCGCCGTGAGGTTGATGCCGTCGACGAGAATGAGGATTCTGCCCGAGGCGGCCAGTTTGGGATGTCTGAGATCGAGAGAAAAAGATGTCACATTTTCCGTCTCGACGCTCAGATGCCGCGCGTCGAGTATCCGGGCGTCGACGGCCGCCGGGGACAGAGGCTTCGCAAGCTCTTCGATTCCGACCCAGTAGCGGCGTCCATACCGCGCCTGATTGGTCCGTGTGCGGACCTCGTCGGGCCAGGACGACCGCTTCCACTGCCTGAACCACCTGAGCAGCCGATCGGGCCCTTCTTCTCGCATCCAGGCAGCCATGGCGTCGTGGCCGACTCCGGGCAGGGCGTCGAAATGCACGCGGGCGCCGAGTTTCCGCAGGACCTGGACGGCCTGTCTGTCCGGATCGATCGGCACCGTGTCGTCATCCTCGCCGTGGACGACGAGAACAGGGATGTGAATGAGATTCTCGAGGCTTTCAGTAGAGGTCCACCCTGCGAAGGGGGCGATCGCCGCGAAGCGCGATGCGTAGAGAGCGCCGAGACGCCAGGTCCCGAATCCTCCCATCGATCGGCCTGTAACATAGATCCGGTCGGGATCGATCGAGTAGAAATCCGTAACGAGATCGAGGACGTCGATCGCATCGCGTTCACCGGTCATCGACCATCCCATATCGCCGCGGCCGTAGGGAGCGAGGATGAGCATATCGTCCGGCGCGGCTCCGGCTATGGCGGCGGCCATATCCCAATCGTTGCCCCGGGCGCCGTGAAGAGCGAGCACAAGACTGTAGCGCCGCCGCGGATCATAGTTCTCAGGAACATAGAGCGTATACGGCTGGACGCTGTCATCGAAGGATGAACGATACGCGTAGCGCCGCAATCCGGGAAGCGGCGAACTTCCGTACGCGACAGCTTCGACGTCGCGCACCGCGAAAATGCTCGAGTCGCGCGTTCTGAGTCCCGACGGAATCCGGTCTTCCAGTTCGGAAACGAGAAAATCGAGCGTCGCTTTGGGATCGGGACAAGACCGCGGACGTCGACCGGTATCGGCGAAAAGAACAGCCGCCGCAACCCGCGCGGTCGCGGCGGCGGAGCGTGCGAGATGAAGCGGATCGCCCACCGCGATAGGTTGCATGACCGCGCGGAGCCCCGAGGCGGCCTGTTTCCCTTCCGCTCGGATATAGCAGACTTGGGGCGCCGTCTCAGGCACAGGTATCGAAAACCTTCCGGAAACCGCACAGACCGCGGAACCCAGCACCTTCTTCGAATCGTCGACTAGTTCGACTAACGCGGAGCCTTCGATCAAGGCGGCGGGATCCGTCATAACGGTCCCGGTCAGTCTGCCGCCCGGGATCGCGGTGTTTCGGTCGAGACAGACCCTGAGAGCGGTCGGTGTCGCCGCCTGCGCCGCCTCGCGCTCGATTTGAGGATCGACGAAGGCGAGGGAGAAGCCCCACTCCCCCCAGCCCTGACCGACTTTTACGAGCAGCCTGTTTTCGCCTTCCCGCAATGACACGATGACGGCGTCCTGCCCCTCGACGAGGGAACGGTTCACATGATTGCCGAAGACGAGTTCGCCGTTGAGCCACACCTTGACTCCGTCGTCCGATCCGATGCGCATGACCGATTGGATCGCGGCAGAAGAGCGGAAGCTCCGATACGCATAGGCGACCGAGTCTTCGACGGCGCCGAAGGCGGCGATAAAATCGACGCCCCGGGCCGAGGACGCCGAACCGGCGTCCTTCCACGGTATCTCGCCCCCGCCGGAGACGGTATTCGGCCGAACGTCTTCTTCGCCGGCAGCGGACATCCTGAAAAGCTCCAGGTAATCCGTATCGAGACCGTCCGAAAGACCGCCCGAACCCTCCGATTTGAAGGGGCCCGCAATGAGCCACCCTGCGGCCTCTTCGGAAGCGATGGGGGAAGGTAATAAATAAAATATAATGAATAGCATGAGGGCGAAACGCGTCGATTCGATGATCCTAGGCATCGCGGCGTTCCTTATCACATGAATAGCCGGATCGGCGCGAAACATACTCGGCGAGCTTTCTGCGCGTGACTTCGTAACGCTCATCGCTCTGATCAGAGGACGAAGTAACATCATGCCATTGGAGCGATCTGATCGAGTCGGCCGTGCCGCGCTGGCGCCTCCACCAGGCACGAAGCGCTTCACGGGCCGCCCTGAGCTGTCCCATCATGGTGCTGCGCACATACAGATCCGCAAGGAGAAAGAACAGCGCCAGGCCGAGCAGAAGTGCACGAAGCGGCATCGGCTTCCACATGAGCACGGCGGCGGATGGCCGGACCGAGTCGATCGTGTAGCGGCGTCCCCCTGTTTCATGCGCGATACGCGACAACGCCGCTTCGTCCGGGCCGAGACGGGACTGCTCCGCGCCGGGAGGATTCCACACCCAGGCGGAAGACCACGATGCGGTCACTGGATCGCGGATTTCGAAGCCGCACAGTCCGAGTTCCGACAGAGGGGCGAACCCTTCATAACGACCGGGAGCTGTCTCCTGTAAGGCGAAGGGGGATGCCCCGTTGCCGATCGATCTTCCGACGAGGTGCAGCCCCGTGCGCAGTCGACCGTCCTCGCCGAGCGCGTCGACGGCGATGCGGGCGTTGCCGCCTTCGACGATCGCACTGATCCGCATACCGCGGTCGGGGACGGGGCGCTCCACCGACCTGAGTACCTGGGCCCAAAGCCTATTATAGGCCGTCGTCCCCGACCAGGCCGACAGCCACCTGCGGCCCGAATCGGAAGTGAAGACGGCGACAGTACCCGCCCCATAGCGGCGTGTCGCCAGAAGCGGATCCCACGCAGTACCGCTTGAAAGCTGTTTTTTGACTTCGATGAGGACCGTCGAAAGACTTTTCGGCGTCGTGACGAGATAACCCCCGATCGGAGGCAGCCGATCGCCGAGCCCTTCCACAACGGGCGAAGCTGCGGTGATCCTGGCGGCGATCCGCCCTTCCTGAATAAGATCGCGCGTTATGCGAATCGTTTCTTTGTCGACGATGGTCGGTATCTTGTCGAGTTCTGCCCGGTAATACGCGCCGCCGCACCATTCGGCGATGTTTTTCAGAAGCTCCTCGTTGACTTCCTCCCCGATGCCGATCGTCGATACCGTGACGCCGATCGACGCGAGACGATTTGCAAGCTCCCTGAAGTCCGCCTCCGGCGTGAGGCCGTCGGTGAGGATGACCGCGTGCCGCTTGGTCGGGCCGGCCTCGCCGAATCCCCGTATGATTTCTTGGATGGCGTTCGAAAGATTTGTTCCGCCGCCCCGGCTCATCGTCTCGAACACGGCTTTGATCTTCTCGATCTCGCCGACCGGGGTGAATGGAAGATCCCAGGTCGGCTCGGTATCGAAACTCATGACACCGACCTCGTCCATGGGATTGAGTTCGGGCAACGCGGCCATGACGCCGCGCATGGCGGCGAGCTGTTTAGTCGTGGAACCGACTTCTTCGGACATCGATCCCGAATGATCGATGACGAAGAGAAGTTTCGCCCTCGTGAAAAGCAGGCGCTGCCGCGTATCCGTGCCGACGGGCAGCATATCCTCGAGAGGTGTCGCATAGTATTCGCCCCGGCCGAGCGACGACTCGCCCCCGATCACGAGGAGCCCGCCCCCGCCGCTCACGTATTCCTGAAGCGCCGCCTGCTGGCCTTCCGTCATTTCGAGCGCGGAAACATTGTCCAGGACGACCGCCGAGCATCCGGCATAGCCCGAGGCCGTATCCGGAAGGATCCGCGTGTCGCCCGGCTCGACCGAGACGCCCTGCGCGGCGAGGGCGGCCGCCACTGGAGAGCCCCCCCTCTTATAGTCGCCGGAGGCCAGAAGAACCCGGGCCGCGCCGCCCACTGCGAGAAATGCGCCCGCGCCGGCCTCGGGGATTGCAAGACCGTTGCGCGTGGTCTCGATCTCGATGCGGTGGCGGCCTGATCCACCCGACTCAATCTCGATCTCGAGGTCGTTGATCCCGGGCTCCAGATCGGCTTTCGATCGCGAGATGACAAGTCCGTCGACTTTCAAAACGTAATCGATTGATAACTTCGATTTGGCGCGAAGGCGCCAGTGCCCAAGGATGCGTTCTCCGGGATGCACCGTCTCAGGAACCGTAAGTCCCTCCGAGACCAGACCAGCCGCTGCCTCGCCGGCGGCGATCACATTGACCGCGACTCCCGAACGCGCATGTGCGGCGCCTTCGATGGAAGCGCCGGCCGTCGCCCGCCCGTCGCTGAAAAGATACACCGAAAGAAGGCCGCCCCCTTGTTTCGCGAGAGCCGTCGCCGCCGAGAGCGCCGCCGATAGGTCGGTCTGATCTGGAGAAGGGGCTTCGAGACGCGCCGAAGAGAGAACCGCGGCTGTCTTCTCGGGGACGTCGAGCGAGGCGAGGACGACGGGCTTCCCGGCAAAGACGACGAGCCCGGCCCTATCGCGCTTTGCGAGCGAATTGATCAGCGAGATGGCCGCGCGGCGGGAAGATTCGATGCCGGCTGTTCCCATCGATTCCGAGACGTCGATGAGGACGACCGCCGTCCTCGCCTGTGTCGGAAAGGGCAGCGCGACACCGGCGAGCGCAAGGAGAGCACAGACAGCCGATGCGGCGCGGAAAACGGCCGAGGGTTTCGTTCGTTCGCCGGATCGTTTCATAATCGCGTCTCTCTCCGGAAGGGAAGTCCCTTCCATGCGAACCATTCCGCGGCGATGAAGAGAAGGAAAAGAATCGCCAACCAGACTTGCAGAGGGCGGTCGATCGAAATTTCGAGCGACGCCGGAGACCGAGATGGAGAGGGGATATCGAGATGACGCGGCGCCGTGTCCAGTTCGCTCGCGGGCACATTGACCGCCAGATATCCACGCGTCCTGCGGCTCTCCCAGGTATACAGCCCGGCTTTTTCCGCCGTGACGAGGACGACGGGACCGTCTCGCTCGACACGGGCGCCCTCGGTCTTGAATGAACTGTCCTCGGCGCGGCGTACGGTCCGACCTGCAACGAGTGTATAGGCCGACTGATCGTCGATGCGCGGAACACACCACTGAATGAAATTCTGCAGAAAAACAGGAAAGGCGCTTTTCAGTCCGAGATCTGACCGGGCGAGATCGACGCCGCAGGCGGCGAGACGGTATCCTCCGCTCTGCCAGGCCGCGATCGCCGGCTTCCCGTCGATTGTCGCGACGATATCGGCCGATTCCTTGACGCGATAGACGACACCGGATTCTGTAGTCGCTCCGGCCCAATCGACGTAGCGCCCGAGGGTATGGAGGGCGTTCGACGCGGAGATGCGGCCGGAAACGCGAGCCGCGGGCGCGACCGGAGCGTCCGGCGGCACCGCCCCGAAACACAAGAGATTACTGCGAATGCCCTGGGGCACGTTCGAAGACTCGGAAATGACGATATCAGGCGGATTCATCGCATCCTTGTCGAAGAGATATTCCGGAAAAGCGGCGGCGCTTGAAACGCTTATACCCTCGTACGCGAGCGCCGCCTTCAAGAAAGGATCGTCTCTGCCGACGAGAAGAACCGAAACCGCCCGCACCGGATGCACCGCCAGGTAGCATTCGGCGCCGGGGGCCCTCACTCCCTCTCCGCCGTTCCGCTCCACGCGGAGGGTATACGCGCCTGCGGCCGTGGCGGAGAGATCCTTCCCCTTCAGCGCTACAAGCGCCCGGGACCATCCCGGGGCCGCGGAAATTATCTTCTCTTCACTCCCGACGCCTTTTCGTTCGATAACGACCCGGACATCCCTCGCAGACGAAAATCCGTTCCACAGCGAAAAAGCGGCCGCCTTCGTTCCATCGGACAATGTCTCGAGCCGCAGTCCTGCAACTCCGATCGAATTTCCGTCAACGCCGACCGGAAGCACGCGCAAAGCTCCGTCGAATGCCGATGCTATACGCCGACCGCCCATATCGAGTCCTCCGTCCGTCGCCAGGAACGCACGCCATGATTCCTTGCGCAGCGCGAGCCATGCGCTGATGTCTTCGGCGCAATCAGATTCAGAAAACGACTCCGACCCCGCTGCAAGCGCGCGAAGAGCGGCTCGCGCGGCCGCTTTATCGAGGGTCGGCTCGGCGAAAAGCGGCCGCGCGCCGGAGGCACAGGCGAAAATCATGATCGGCTCGTCAGCGCCAAGTTCGTCGATCTCGGCGGAGATCGAGGCGGATGCCGCGGCGACTCTGTCCTCGAATCCGGCTACATCGCCGCTGGCCATGCTCGCGGAAACATCGACGAGAAAAACCGTGCCGGTCTTCAGAATACGTTTTGATGTGAAAACAGGTCCTGCTGCGGCCAACGTTCCCATAACAACGGCTGCACATTGCAGCAGGAGCAGAAAAAGGCTCCGAAAGCGCAGAATATTTCCGCCCGATGTTTTTCCGATCAGAGTCTTCCAGATGAATGTCGAGCCGACATTCTGCCTCCTGAACCGCATTCTGAGGAAGTACAGAAGGATGACAGGAATCAGGATGAGACCGAGCCAAAGAGCGGAACCCTGGGTGAAGATCACCATACGACGCCGCCTTTCCTGAGATCCTCGTGGAAGACCCGCTCGATCGGCGAATCGGAAGCGACAAGCGTATAACTTAGCCCCGCCGCCGCACATTCTGACCGGACGCCGGCCATGAATGACGTCATCGCGCTCCGGTAGCGATTCAGAAGATCGTCGTCGGCGTGTATCGGTGTTTCCGAAAGGTCCTCCATATCGATGAGCGTCGCCTCGCCCAGGATGGGAGGCGAAATCTCTTCGGGCGCCAGCATGTGGACAACGTGGGCCTCGCAACCCGAGGCCGCGAGCGCTCGTATGGCCGCGTCCCAGCCGGCGAAAAGGAAGTCAGAGATGAGAACCGCGATACACTTGCGCCCATACGTGGACGCGAACTGCTTGATGCAGGAAGCCGGCGAAGGACTGTCGACGCATGCGATCGACCTGACCGTCCGCGCTATGCCGCTCAACGTGACCTTGCTTCGGTCGGGCTTCAAGGGCTCGAGGAGGACTCGTCCGAGCACCGCTATGCCGGCTCGGTTGCCGGAGAGATTAGCGACGGCCGCGAGGACGGCGGCGACTCGCTTTGCAAGCTCGAGCTTCTGCTGTTCACCGTAGGCCATTGAACGGCTCGCGTCCAGAATCACGACCAGGGTCAATTCTTTCTCTTCGGCGCAGAGTTTTACGAGCAGTCTCTTGGAACGGAGATAGACCGACCAATCGAGCAGTCTCACATCGTCGCCCGGCGCATATTCCCGGTAATCGGCGAATTCGATGCCGCCGCCCGTGGCTGGACTCCGCTGTTCGCCGGCGGCGAATCCCGCGACGCGCCGCTTGACGCGGAGCGAAAGGCTCTTCGCGAGTTCGAAATCACGCGCCCAGTCGGCATCCATGGTCATGATCCCCGCCTATCACTCTGTCGAACTGGAATTCGGAACCGCCGCGCTCGTCTCCGCGACCGCATCGTCGAAGGCGCGGGCCGATCGCGCGGCCCGGGCGGCCTCGGCGATCAGCTCTTCAACCTTCACGCCCTCGCTCTGTCCCTCGAAGTTGAGCGCGATTCGATGCCGCAGGGCCGGCAGCATGCACCGCTCGAGATCCTCGGTGGTCGCATGATAGCGTCCTCCGAGAAGGGCGCGCGCCTTGGCGGCCAGCACCAAGGCCTGGGCTCCGCGGGGGCCGGCGCCGTAGCGGACGAATCGTCTGACGTCCTGGGGCGAATCCTGTCGCTCGGGCTGCGTGGCGAGCACGATGCGCGACGCCAATTCCATGAGCGGCTTAGGAACGACGACATCGCGCACCGCCCGCTGAAGAGCGGCGACATCCGATTCGCGCATGATCGGTTCGGCCTGCGCCTCGCTTGGTCCGACTGTGCGCTCGAGTATCTTCACCAGCTCTTCATGATCAGGATGCTCGACGATGACCTTGAAGAAAAAGCGGTCGATCTGCGCCTCGGGGAGAGGATAGGTTCCTTCCATTTCGAGCGGGTTCTGCGTCGCGAGGACGAGGAAGGGACGCGGCAGCGGGTAGGAGCGCCCCCGGACCGTCACCGTCTTCTCCTGCATGGCCTGGAGAAGAGCCGACTGCGTTTTCGGCGATGCGCGGTTGATCTCGTCGGCGAGTACGATGTTCGCGAACACAGGTCCCGGTTCGAAACGAAGACCGATGTCGCTCCCCTCCCCCTGCGAGATCATCGTAGCGCCCACGACGTCCGAAGGCATGAGGTCGGGCGTGAACTGTATCCTCGAAAAACTCATCATGAGCGTATCGGCCATCGTCCGCACGAGGAGCGTCTTGCCGAGTCCGGGCACGCCCTCGAAGAGGACGTGCCCCTCGCAGAGCAGGGCGACGATGGCGGTGTCGATGACATCCTCCTGACCGACAATGACCCGCGAAATCTGCTCGCGCGCTTTCGTCATGCCGTCGATGCAGGCGGCGATGGGAAGTTCGTCCTTGCTCATTCCGAAACTCCTTTCGTGAGGACCATGAAATACGAACGCACGAAATCCAAATACTCGTAGGGTACGCCCTCGCGCGACATCGCCGACTCGGCCGCACGCCGCGACGAAGGAAGCACGGACGAAAGCGGGGTCGAAGCGTTCTCGCCTGGCAGAATCAGCTCGAAGAACGGAGTTTCATCCTTCAGGCCAAGTGTGATTTTTTCATCGCTTGCTGCGGCTTCGACATCCCCCCATGGGTGTTGATCGCTTGACGAACCGACGCCCCAACCTTCCCCACCCATCGCCAAGGCGTCCGCGTAGCCCGGCGTCCGCGAAAACTCCCCTTGACCGCCGACCTGATCCCCCGTGTCACCCCGGATGTCTCCGGCGGAATCCTGCGGATACACGCCGTCTTCCATGCCCGGCCATGATTCGTCGGAAAGCGCCCCTTCCTCTGCCCCGCCCGAATCTCCGGAATCCCGTCCGCCGTCTGCGTCTCTCGTCGCCGCCCCCCCCTCGGGATTCCGCCCCCCCCGGGACGAGGCGAACTCCGACAGCGGGCCCTCATCCATCTGCTCACGATCACGCGTGAGCTTCCGCTTCTCGAGTTCGCTGACAGCCCGCTCTATCTGAGATGTCGACTCGATATCCGCCCCTTTGAGAATATCCCTGAAATCGTCCATCCGGCCCTCGCGCAGGGCGCGCTCGGCGAGAGTAGCCATGCGTTTGTCGTCGGGGAAAATCGAAGAAGCGAGGGCCGCCGACGAGGCGGCGATGTCGGCATCAGAAAAAACGCCGGGCGCGCCGCCTCCCGGCGCAGCATCGCTGGACCGCTCCACGGCACCCTGTTGCACATACCCGCGTTCGAGAGGACGCACGAGCATGAGGGCCAGCGCGGCCGCGGCTGATGCGGCGAAGGCCACCGCCGCTTTTTTCAGGGTAGGACGAACAGGAATCCCGACCCGGGCGGCTCTGGAAACGAGAGCCGAGGCCTGCTCGAGTACAGCGTCATCGAAGCGCCCTGTGCGGCCCCGTCCGAGGCAGACGAGAGCCGCGGAGAAAAGCTCCTCGCCCCCGAGCTTCTCGTCCAGCCAACGCGCGGTCTCCGTCGTCCCCATGCGGGAAAGCGATCCTCGAAACGCCCCGGCCGCTGCGCCGAGCGCAAGCAGCACAGCAAAGACGAAAACAGAATATTCTTCGATTCCCACAATCTTCAGAACCGCTGACGCCGCCGCGGCGACTGCCGCCGAGGGCGTAACCCAGACAAGCGCCCGATGCGCGACGATCGCGGAATTGAGGCGCGACCGCATGCGTTCAAGCATAGTTAGTATTTCTTTATACATGTATCATCTTCCTTATTCGGTCGAGCGCCGCGGCCGATCCGTACACGAAGATCGTTCCGGAAAATGCGGCCGCGCTCATCCAGACCCAGTCGGCGACGTCGCGGCCCGCCTTCATAAGGTCATACACCTGTACGAAAGGATTCGAGTGTCGTATCGGTTCCGCGAAAATCGAGCTCCCGATCCAGAAGGCCAAAAGGAAGAAGCCGGCGAGTCCGTCCGACCGTGCGAAACCGATGCAGACGAGGAGCGACAAAGACAAGGAAAAATAAAAAGTAACAAGCCAGGAAAGGGCGCATGCCGCTGCGGCGTCGAAATCGAGACCGCGGACGACGGCGGTGACGAGAAGCGGGGGCGATAGAACAACCATGACGACAGACCAGATGACAAGCGAGGAGAGCACCTTTCCCGCGACGACCGAGCCCGCCCGCAGCGGGCAGTAGATCAGCAATCGTCTCGCGCTCGAAGCCATGCGGTAGGTGCTCCCGCAGGACCAGCCGAGACAGAGCGAGACGGCCGACACGGACATCGCCATGAGCATCGGCTGAAGCATACTCAGCGCACCGACAAGGGCTACGAGCAAGGACGAAAGAGCGATCACGCGGCTCATCTGCGCGCTTCTCCACTCCCTCAGATCGTCGAGCAGAAACCCGATCATGAGCGCGCCTCCATGAGCGGGATCGCCCAGAGCGCCTCGCGGGATGCGGCGCCGCCGACCGAGAGAGGCAGGTTGGGCATGACGCTTCTGCCGACGAGGAATGTCCGGCCCGGCGCAAGCGACCTCAGCTCTTCGATCCAGATCGCATCCATGCCGACCCAAGAAGGAATCGAAGGCTCGTCGATCCACCTGCCGTTTTTTCGAGTGCGCCACACCACGGCGTTCGAAGCGATCGTCACAAGGGCGGCGCGTCCTCGGACTTCGATGTCGGGATCTGCGGGCGTCGGCAGCGGTCCAAGGGCATCGAGCGGAACTTCGGAATCCGCGAGATGCTCAGGACCGAATACGCCTGTCAGCTCGAGCATCCCGCGTGAACGAGGGAGGAGGCTCAATAGAGGCGCGGGAAGATGATGATTCCATCGAACGACATCCGACTCGGAGGGCGCGAGGCGGCCTTCCTCGACACCGCGGAAATCCACGGAGATGCCCTTCACCGTATCGACACGAATCCCTTCGCCGAAGGCCTCACCCGATCCGTCCCTCACCGCGATCGACACGAAAGAAGCGCCCCCTCCGGGCAGTATCAACAGTCGCAGGGAAACGCGCGATTCGCGCTTCATCATCGCATCGAGGCTGATCGAGCCCGCGGCTGCGAACAGGAGCGAGACCGTCGAAGCGCCGAGCAGCGGAACGAGCGATTTTCTGCGATTGCGCGACACGAATATCGAAACGCCGGACCAGAGCGCAAGAGAGACGAGAATGACGACCTCGGCGCGGAAAGCCTCTGCGTCTTTTTCGAATGACGAAGCGGCCGTTTTAAAAACACGGCCCGCTGAAATGCGGCCGCTCCTGTCGTAGGGAACGAGCCCGAGGATGTCCTTCCATTCGGCATCCGCCGGGGAATGACCCGCGGCCCTTGTTCCGAGCAGGCTGACCCTCCCGAATCCTGTGTCGAAGGAGACCGGAATTCCCCCGCCGCCAGCACGAACCAGGTCGGGGAACAACAAGGCTGCAACACTGCCTCCCTCTTCCCGAACCGCAGTGACTGCGAGCCTGCCTCCACCGGAGAGCCACGACAGCATCGCGTTCCGCTGGGCGGGCGCGAGGACGGCTCCCGGATCGCGGAGCACAAGGGCGCTCACAGCGTCGTACGAGAGCCCGGCAGAGGGTAAATCAGCCAGAGGAAGCGACAGGGCTTTGACCGGCTCCGAAGGATAGAGAGAGGCGCCGACGGCGTGTTCCACATCCGTCCCCTCGCCGCAGACGAGCACAACATGGCCGGGGAAAAACCGGGATCGAGCCGGAAGCTTCTCCTCGGCGAGAATCTGTCCCGATGAAACGAGTCGGACCGAAATCGAGTCGAGATTTTCGCCGATCAGGACGGGACATTCGAACCGAAGCCCGTCGACGCAGGGAAATGTCTCGATTCCCATCTCACCGCCGCCCTCGGTCTTGAGCACAACATGGAGCGAAGCATTCGAGGGAGAGCCCTCGCAGCGGACCCAAAGGGGGTTCCAGCGCCCCGGCACGACGATTCCACCGAAGCCAAGGCTCGCCGACAGACGAGCCGCGGCCGCGGCGGAGGGGGCGGCGGCCAAGGCAGCGAAAAACGCGAGGACCAGAGCGCGCCGCTTGATCGCAGGCGATAGTGCTTCCCCCGGCTTTTCCATACCCTCATACTCGCCCAGCTTTGGACAGCCGTGAAGTTACGAAGGTACGGGGCTGTCATCGTTTTTTTCGTGACAAATGTACTGGATCCACGAAGAGAGAGGGCATCCTGCCCGAGAGCTTCAAGAATTCCAAACGGTCGGAGACGCCGAACTTGAAATATATCGAGCTGATGTAGTTGCGGACCGTCTGCTCGGACAGTCCAAGGCGCTCGGCGATCTCTCGGTTCGAGTAAGATCGAGCCATGAGCGAAGCGACTTCCAGCTCGCGAGGGCTCAAACATTCGAGGGCGGCCTCGGGATCATCCTCGGGCGATCCCCGCCTCCGATCGACGAGGAGGGTCGCGACATTGCCGGAAAAAAGTGTCGATCCGCGGCTGACCGCTCTGATCGCCTCGAGAAGCTCTTCGGTCGAGACGCTTTTGAGTATATAGCCCTTGGCCCCCCGCTCGAGCGAGGCGCGGAGATACTCCTCATCCATGAACGTGCTGAGCATGACAACCTTCGTCTCGGGATAGCGCGAGGCGATGAGCCGGGCCGCGTCGACTCCGTCCATCTCGGGCATCTTTACGTCCATAAGCACGATATCAGGCCTCAGACGTTCCGCGAGCGCGACGGCTTCAATGCCGTTCGACGCGACGCCGAGGACTTCCATGTCGGGCGCCGTTCCTCCGATCACGTAGCGAAGACTTTCGACGAAGAGCTTCTGGTCGTCCACGAGAAGCAGGCCGAGTCTGCCCTCCCTCATCCCGCGGCCTCCTGCACCGGAGGCGGAAGGCGCATGGTGATGCTGAACCCCTCGCTCGTCGAACTGTACTCGAGGCCGCCTCCGAGCTTCGCGAGGCGCTCACGCATGCCCGAGATTCCGATGCCTTCGGTGACATTCTTCGCGCCCGATCCGTTGTCGCGTACCGTCACCGCCATTCCGTCGTCGGACTGCCGAAATGAGACGCGAATCGCAGTCGCCTTCCCGTGGCTGAATGCGTTGAGCATGGCCTCCTGCACAAAATGATAGACGGCGAAAGCCTCGTCGGCGCCTATGGCCCAGTCGAAGTTGCCGAAATCAAGATCGACATCGGCGCCCGTCGCGGTCCTGAACACCCGGACAACCTTGGCGATCGCATTAGGACCTGCCGCCGACCTGATCTCGCGCCTGCGCATATCGCGCAGAAACCCGCGGACCTGCGCGAGCGCCGATTCCGCACCGCGTTGAGCGTTCTCGATAAGACCGGGCACCTTTTCAGGCTCCTCTCGAATCATGAGCGACGCCGCCCGCATCAGCATCATGGTATTAGTCAGGGCGTAGCCGACGACATCGTGGATATCCCGAGCAAGGCGGAGTCGTTCTTCATGAGCCGACTTCTCTTCGATGTTGGCGGTATAGTCCTGGTACGAAAGATTAAGCTTGGTCACCTTCAAGAGGGCATCCGAGATCCTGGCCGTCTCGTTCGTCAGCGCCGAAAGGAAGGAGATCAACACGGCCGCCGAAAAGGGGGCGATGAGGAATAAAAGAATATCACGGAACGAGGCTTCCCACTGTCCGACTGATTCGGGAGGAAGGATCACGAAGCGCAAAAGCAAAGCGGCGGCGATCGCGGCGGAAGCCCAGAGGATGTTCCTTGGGAACTGAAGATACAGGGAGATCGGTGATGCGGCAGTAATAATAAGGAAGAGCCAGGAAAGGGAAGAAACGGGGAAGTAAAGGATGAAGGCGAGGCAGAACGCGTACTCGACGGCGAGAACAAGTCGAAGAAACCGCCGTCCGCGCAGGAAAAAGGCTGCCGCGAGTCCGGCTGCAGAAATGATCGTAAGGAACAGAAATACCGCGGCATCGTCGCTCGTGACACAGACACCGTCCAGCCCACGGACCACGGCGTATGCGAGCGCGGCGAGCACAAGGAGAGAAAGGGCCAAAAGGGCGAGAGGAAGACGACCGCCATCGAGGAAGCGTCCGGCGCGCGCGCCGGCATTCGCGTTTGAAGCGGTCTTCATGCTTATTCTTTCCTCGCCCGTTTTGCGGCGTAGAGCCGGGCGTCCGCCTCCGCCATGAGCGCGTCGAAATTGTGCGCCGTAGCGGTCGTCATGGCGGCGGCGCCGTAGCTGAACGAGAGCTTGTACGGCTTCCCGGAACGCTTATTGTATTCGAGCACAAAAGCGTTGGCGCGGGAGATCATTTTCTCGCACTCGCGCATGCTGGTGTCGACGGCGAGGATCGTAAACTCGTCCCCCCCTATGCGCGCGATCACGTCGGTCTGCCTGAACGACGACGCCAGAGCATCGGCCATGGCCTTGATTGCGGCGTCGCCCTCGGCGTGGCCGTATTCATCATTGATGCTCTTAAGCGAATCGATATCGATGAAAATCAGCAGGTACTCGGCGCCTCGGCGATGGGCGAGCTCGATCTGTTTCCCGGCCAGCTCGAAAAAACCCCGCCGGTTGTATAATCCGGTCATCTCGTCGATCGAAGATTTCTGCTCGAGCTTCTCGTTCATCTCCTTGAGCTCGGCGACCGCCCGGGCGAGCTCGGCCGTGCGTTGGGCGACCTCTCGCTCGAGGGCGGCGCTGTAGTCGCGCACGGCGGCGACAAGGGAGGCGCCCTCAAGAGCGCCGGCCAGATGGCGCCTGAGCACCTCGAAAAACTCCGGCCGGTTCTCCTCGGCCGTACAGACCATGAATCCGAGCCGTTTTTTCCTCGCGGACAGCGGAAGCACGAGGATATCGGTCCGTTCCGGCAAGGCCGAGCGTCCGCCGGGGACCAGGAGGCGGGACTCGAACACGCGGCCGATAAGATTCTTGTCGGTGGAGTAGAAAATCTTCGCATCGCCGTCGCCGGAATAGACCGAAGCGCAAAGATACGAACAACGTCTCGATACCTCTGCGTCGAGGAAATCGCGTATAGCGCCTTCTTCGAATGAGCCGATAAGACGGCTTGAAAGCTGGTCGAAGGCCGACTCCTCCTCGAGCAGAGCGAACATGGCGCGGTCATTCATCTCGTCCTGCAGAGCGGAAAGGAAATCGAGTATCCCGCGCTCGGTCCGCTGGGCCTCACGGAGCGGCAGACCGCGGATCATATCGTTGACAAGACCGCGCCATGCGCTCACCGGGGTGCCGCGGTCGTACGCCTCGGTCACCGCCTCCTCGAGAAGGGCGCGGAAACGCGAGCCCGCTCCTGCTTCCAGCGCAGCGACAATCGCCCCGTAGATATCGTCCCCGACAAGCAATTCCCGCGTGAAAAGCGCCGCGTCCCCCGTCGACCCCGGCGAAATGCATCCGCACGACCGCCGCGTGACAAGTTTTGTCGGGAATGCGAGCCTCACAGGGGTCAGACTTTTGCCGCGGATCATCGAAGTCACAAGACGCATCGCGGCTTCGCCCATTTCGTACATCGGCTGATGCACGGTGCAGAGCGCGGGGACGCAGCTCTTGGCGGCGCGGAAATCATCGAAACCGCCGACCGAGACATCGTCAGGAATGCGGTAGCCTCTACGCCGAAGCTCCTTGGTCGCATAGAACGCCATATAGTCATTCGCACCCACTACCGCATCGAAAATTTCGCCGGACTCTGCGAGCCGCGCTCCAGCCTGAATTCCTGCCTCCCGGTTGAAATCCCCTTCAAGTACGAGCGCGGGACGGTATGGAATCCCGTGCGCTTCGAGAGAAGCGCGATAGGCGGCGAAACGCTGCTCGGCGTCGCTGATACCTTCGGGGCCGCGGATGAACGCGATGCGCGATCTTCCATGACGCTCGATGAGATGATCCACAAGATCCCGCATACCCGCGTAGTTTTCGGGCACGACACGGGCGAGATTCTCGTCATCGACGCCCACATGCACTGAAGGTATGGAAGAGAATCGTCCGAGAAAATCAGCAAACCGCTTCTTGGCTTCACTATCGACGACAGGCGGCGAAAGAACAATGATTCCATCGAACATGTCAGGATCGGCGCAGTCGTGCATCCACCGTCCATTCCCGAAATCCGCTCCAGATTCCGTCAGCGAATCGTCGGCGAACGAAATAAGCCTGATCCCCGACTCCGCCGCGACCTTTGCGGCGCCTTCCCAAACGCGGTTCTGGTATTCTCCGAAGAAATTATCGAGGAATAATCCTATGACCGGTCCGCTCTCCTTGGCCACACTCTTAGTCTAGAGCCGCTCGATTTTCTTGGCAAGCTCTGTGTTTCACCGCGCGGCCTCAACGTATGTGCGGCAGAGTCGAAGGGCTTCGGCATAAAACATCGCGGCATGATAACCGGTCTTCCAAATACTCCCCTTCGGTCCAGGGATCGGTTGGAAGCTTCCTCTCCATTCCTTCACCGTCTTGTACCAGCCGCCGTATTTCGGATCGATCAGAAAACCGCGAATAAAGGACTCTGCTTTTTTAAACTCGACCTTAAGCGAAGGATCGCGGACAATTGAAAAGTGCATGAGCGCCCGCGCTGTTTCGGCCTGCGGCCACCATTCGAAAAGTCCGTCCAGAGTGTATCCCTCGAGCCGGGAGCCGTCCCATTCCGAAATATCGTAGCGCATGGCGTTCACGCTTTTCTCGAGCGAGTGCGCCATGACGAAGTCAAGATGAGCGCGCGCCGCGTCAAGCCATTTTTCCGGAAACCCTCGTTCGACGGCCCGTGAAAGAAGATAGGCGAGTTCGACGCCGTGCCCGGGGCTTGCATGCCGGGCGCCCGACCATTGGCGGGCGTAGCTGTACGGCGCCTCGGCGGGTCTCCAGTTCGAATCAAAGTTGTACGAAATCCAAAAGCGATCAGGATGACCTTTTTCCGGTTTCGAGAGGGCAAAAGCGAGAAAATCCCCGGAATCGCAAATCCGCCTCTCGACGCGCGTTTTAAAGTCGCCTAACGCGGCACCGGATATCAAAGCAGATCTCGACCGGAATGCCGTTTCTCCGCCGAGGAGCGAGGCTTTCCACGCTTTTCCGTTCGACCTGTCGGCTTGATATGCCGAAAGCGCGTCGTAGAGCGCGAGAAAGGCTTCAAAGCCGTGGAGGGTCGAGTCGACATTGTTCGTCGCAGGCGGTTTTTTCGGCGAGAAGTCGGCGTTGAGCCGCGGCCGTATGCTTCCCGGATATTTCGGATCAATAAAGCGTTTACAGATCGTTTCGAACTGGTCAACCGCCGCGCACAGGACACTCTCGTCGCGGAGGGCGAGGGCGGCGTGAGCGAGCGCGAACAGCGGGTGAACATTGCCGTAATCCTGCTTGTCGCTGTCGATGACGCGGCCGTCAGGACCGACCATCCAGAAATAGCCGCCGCGTTCTCTATCGTAGAAGTACCGTATCAAGGCGGCGACGCCCTTTTCGAGCGCGACCCTGAACCTTCCCCCCTCGATATCGGCGCGTTCCCCGAGCGCGTAGAGCGCCTGCGTCTGAAGAAAGACCGCCCGGCTCTGCGACACGGAGGTCTGCGGCCCTTTTTTCAACGTCGACCAGTCGGCCCCGACGTCGGACATGAAAAGACCGGTGAAAAACTTTCCGTATGCCCCCATGCCCTGTGTACCGTCGAGACCGCCGTTCCAGCGGTCGACCGCGTCGATCAATGCAGCCTCGTACCAGGCGGCGTCGAGGAAAAGCGCGGGGTCTGCGGATCGTGTGGTCGCGGGGGGGCCGAGGATCTGTGCATGTTCCGATGAAGCGAATCCTCCGGCGATATAAAAAAACGCAATGACTGCCGCGATCTTGATCCTTGACATTTTCATTACAAAACCAGTCTTCATATCCACTCTACTCTTCTTTGCACGTCAGTCGCCTGAAAAAAGCTTCACAAGAACCATCACCTGGATTTATGTTCTGCTACTAAGAACCGCGAAGCCATATAGTGAGCGTAGGAATTCAGGATTCGGGCCTAGCACTTCGAAGGAGGACCTCGAACCCAGGTATCATAGACGAAATGGCCCACCCTGGCCGTTCCCCTACCTCGTAGCTGTATGTCTTCGCGGCGTTTTACCTTTGTACGTCAGCAAACACAAACACTAAAGCGCGGACGGATCATTTCTGGAAGACATTTCCGTCCTTGTCCGCAAAGCGGAGATTATCGAGCCAGAGCGTCCCTTTCAGCGTCTTCCCGACATCCTTCGCCAGGGCTTTGGTGTCATTGTCATCGCAGGAATGATACACCTTGATTGCGAACTGCGGCGCAAGGACTTCCTTGGCTTTCAAAGTATTCGAAAGTTTGACGACCAAGGTCCCCCTGCCGGAGGGATCGGTATTGGCCATATTATTGATCTCCCCTTTGGAATCCTTGGAAAATGCAGTATCCCGTGCCGCTATATGAATACCGATATTCAGCACCTGGGGATTTGCGATGTCGCATTCCGGATCGGGCTGCCAGACATAGTCGATCAGCATATATGCCACTTTTGAAAGATTTTTGCCGAAAGATTCGGGTGTCGCCCCGACATTGTCCCAGCCCAGCCCGAAGCACGCGCCGTTGGTCTGCGCCCTCGACTTGATCTTGAAATTCATCTCGATCTTAGCCGATTTCTTGCCTTCGGTTACATTTTCATCCGAGCTGGATATTGTCAAGTTTTTATCTCCACCCCAGCCGGAATTTGTCAAATTGACGTACGTAAACTTTGGATTCGTTCCGACGAGAATCTTCCCGTCGGCTGTGAGATTCTCGAAACTCTCGATGACGAAAGGATTGTCCCCCATCTTGATTTCGACATCGGCGGCAAAGACGGCTCCGGTGATACAAAAGAAGGCAACGAGAACTGATCCGAGAACCAAAGACCTCTTCACAACAGTGACCATAAAAACCTCCTTGCTGGTAGTATCATTTATAAAGCGCAATATCATCGTAAAGCACAGAAACCGACCCGGCTGCCGCCGAATCCTCTTGATCCCGCATGACGCCTATTTCAAAACCGCGGGCGACGTCGGGTAGATAAAGATTGGCGGCGTAACAGATCCTTTTGCCGTTCACCGAGATTTCGAAACTGCTTGAGCCTTGACAGATACTTATCATTTTCACATCACCTAGCACTTTTAAATCATCGCAGGAGCCCCAGCCGTCTGTATAATAATAAAACACTGACGAACTGCAATGTCCCGCGTGGAAACGACCGTCGCTGCTCATAACGATGTAATCATAACTCTCGAATGATACATTCCGATAGTAATTGAATCGTATAATCGAATCCGCGATGAGCGTATTCGATTCCGGAAACGTCAAGGCAAGAGTTATTTTATAAGGATCATGTATCACCAGTCTTTCGCCCTGTTTCACGACAGCCGAGCAGGTAGGCGTATTCGATGTCTGGATGGACGTTGCCGCCGCATAACGCCCCTCATCGAGAGTGAATGAGTAGTCCGAGGGAGGCTCCGGGAATTGTGCGGTATCGGAAGTGTTCGTCCATCCATTTGTTGCCAGGCTCGAAAAATCCTCGGCATAAACAAGTTGATCATAGGGATCGACACCCGTTGTGCAGCCCGCGGGTAATAAGGTAAAAACAAGGCAGACACTGAAAAAACATAAAACAGACTTTCCCAAATTTATCCGGATCATATCCCTTTCCCCGCCCATCCATCCGGCTACACATTGAACGCTCCGCCCATCGATTTCTGGGCCGCCGAAGACGGCGGCCCAGAATAAAGGCGCCCTAGAACTTGATATCCGTGCGGAAAACGATTCGACCGTAGCGGTCATCCATGCTGTATGGCGTATATTCTCCGGTCAAATCGTTTGAATCCCAGAAGAGCTTAAAGGTGGTGTTCTTCATGAAACCGGAGAATGTGACTCCAGCCTTTGCGAAAAGATCGTAATCCGCGACGTGATTGAGGTTCGTCGAGCTGAATTCCGCAAAGGGGGTCACGATCGCATCGCCGAACAGAAGATCATATGACACGAATCCATGATATCCGAATGTATCATCATTGTCCGCATCGAGATTGTCATCGACATACTCGACAGCCGCCTTTATCGTAAGATTCTCGATGCTGCTGAAAGCGACGGCGGCGGTGCCGCGCAGGGATTTTTTTGTAGCGTCGCTTCGATCGGTTGTGCTGACATAGGCTCCGTTGATACCATATCCGACGTTGACTGTCGCTACGGAACCGAAGGCGTCGACGAGAACACCTCCCGCGACAGCATAGTCTAGCTTATCGGTCGATTTTACTGGAGTAGAAGTTCCAGTATAGGTATCGATATCTGGCATCTGGGCATCGAAATAAAGCGCTGGAGTAATTGCAAAATCATCGCTAAGACCTATTTTATACTGTATCTTGCCGCCGAAGGCCGGAGGACTATAGGAAACATCCGGTGTTCCAACATCTCCCGCAGCGGCGACGATGGCAGTCAGATTTTCTATTGCGGTCAATTTCGCAGTGAATATACCGGAGTATCCATGATTCCCCACATTGTTCGGTACTTCGCCGTTATCATAGACAAAACGACTCGTATCCTGGTAAGATTTGTATGATCCAATTTGTACAGAAAGATCGACGATCGCTGGTATGCTAAGATTTGCCGTTATGAATGCATTACTTGTCGGTGCTTTCCAACTATAATTCGATGCCTTGAAGAAGACCTTATTCGTCGGCGCACCATCATCGCCTGACAGCTCCCATCCATTATTCAAGCTGCTCGAAACATCATCCGCTCCATACAAACCATTATACAAACTATAGGCATAAGCATTAGCGATACCATACCCGTCGCCATTATATGTCGTAAAGGTGACGGCATGATAATAAGCATTGTAATTATTATACCATAAAACAATGTTAAACGAATCACTGAATACAAGTTTTGCAGACAGTTGATTCCAGCGAACAGTCAAGTTCTTTGATCCCCAATCGGTACTTGCATTGATCGATGATGGATTTGGAGTCATATACTCACTTGTATGGCTCGAATCTGTATCAGTCGCTATTCTTAAGCCGTTAATTGAAATCTGCCCATAAGGGAATTTTTCACCGGTTGTTTCAACTGTCGCAGGGTCTCCAACACTTGCGTCGAAGCGAAGGTCTTTAACAACAACTTCGAAGCCGCTGGTATTATGATCAATGTCCATGCCGATATCCCAACGGACACCACCTGTAGCCGATAATGTTTGTGCTGACGCAAGCATCGTCATCAAAGAAAGAAGCATCAATGCTAGGAAAATTCTTTTCATGTCACACTCCTTGATTATTGGGTCAATGTGAGCAATTCAGTATCTGGCTAAAAAACTGCAGATACGCCAAGAATCTTAAAGTCTATAAACGGGACACCTGTAGTTGGGGGAGTATCACCATCACCATCGCCGATCCTGATGGTCAATGAAGAAGCTCCACCGGTAGTTGTGACACTCACACTTTTGGTGAAAACCTTATTTTGATTAGCACCGCTTCCAGCCTCGGCGTCCAGAATCACAATTGGCGGATTGCTATCTACTACTGCGTATATCGCTGGATATTGCCACCACCAATTGTCTCCGCTATATGAAAAGCGGATAATTAAAGATTTGATATCAGCAGCAGGAATATTTTGCGCAGATGCCGCTGATGCTATGTTTATCGTATGCGAGTACTGAGCGTCTGCTGTTGTCGTACCATCAACTTCCTTGATTACGCCGCCGTTATTTTGTCCCGTCAGCGTTTCTGTCTGGATCGACAAGGTCGCTGGACTTAAAGTCCGATACGCCACCGGACATGCCGTCACCAGCAGCGACAGTATTACCAGCGCTGCGGTCGAAAAGATCGAAAGACTCTTTCTCATATTCCTTCCTCCTTACTATCCTTGGCGGGGAGCAGGCCGACGGCCTTGTTTCCCCGATTGTGCTCATTTCATTACAGAATAAAGAGAAATCGGTTTCCTATTAAGAAATCGGTTTCCCTAAACATTCGCTTTTCGCTTTGGCCGAGCATCTCGCCCGACCCCGCCCTCCGCTCGCTTTTAGGATTCGCTGATGAACAACGGCAACTCATCCCTTGTAATCAACCAGGGATGCGCGTAAAACTGCTGTAAAACCTGCGCTTTTGTGTACTCTTCCGAGTACTGCTTCGTCCGCTCGTCAATCACGAACGAACCATTCCAGGTACAATACCATGACCAGGGGATTTTGTGTTCAGAAATTTTTAAAATATTGGGAAGAGAACCGTTTTCTGAAAGCGCCACTAATTTAGCCTCAAAACTGCATGCCTGCGTCTGGGCGAATGCCTCGACAAGCGCCTCGTGCTGGTGTTTTGGAGGATAGACATCTATCGATACTATATCGACATAGTCATCTCCCGGATACCACCGGGGATCCTGGCCGTTCCAGACCCAGATCAAATTCCTCAGGCCATGTACACCTGTCAACCTATTGAATAAAAGCTTATAAAGCTCGATATATGGTTCCGGCCCCTTCGCCCCCCACCAGAACCAACCGCCTGAAGCCTCATGAAGAGGCCGCCACAGGACCGGTACGCCGGCATCCGCCAGTTTCTTGAGTTCCACGGCTATCGCGTCTATGTCCCTCAGCAACAGCTTGTAGTCGGCCTTACCTGGATACATAAGTGCTTTTTCAAAATCAAATGTCGTGGCTTTCGCATAAAAACCCGAGTACCACATCCGGTCAGGCCCTTGGTCAATAAGTCCTGTCGGGGCGTTCCAGTGCCAGGAGGCGCTTACCAACCCGCCCTTCTTCCAGTATTTGACCGCCTCCATCGCGGCGAAACTTCGGGTACCGCGCTCGACTCGCGAAGGCGATGCGTCGATAAAATCAACACCGAGGATGGCGGGATACTTGCCGGTGAGTTCGTATATCGCAGTGATCTCGTGCGTCTGCGCATATATCTGCTGACCCGAGAGGATTCCCTTGCCGGCCATATCCAGCAGAAAGCGATATACAGATTGAGCCGCCTTTGAAGCGCCTCGTGTCACAAGTTCAGTTCTTGGGCGTATGACTGCTTTAAGCGTCTCGGTCATCGGCTCGAGGGCAAGCTTGTCAAGATACCATTCGCCGCCGAGCGATTCGATGATGATACGATGAACCCCCGCGTCCATGAATATCGGTCGATTAGCGGGCAGATCGACGAACACTCCTTTTACCGGAAGCCTCTGCGCAACTACGAATTCATCGTCGACATCGACGCGAAGCCGGGCGGAGTCGGTCGAGCCGGGAATGACCGCGCAGCGGAGCCGCAGGCAGTACTCGCCCGCTTCCGCGACGGAAATATCGACCGCAACCGACGCCGGATTATAGGAAGGGAATCGGATATAGCCTGAACCGGTGTAATCGGGGAGTTCGCGTTCCTCCTTCACACCGAAGAAAACGCCGTCCTCAGCCTCTGCCGCGGCAGCAACGAATCCAGGGCCGGGAACCTCAAGCCGGGCTGGTTCAGCATTCGTCATGAGAGAAGAAACCTTGATGGGCCGCACATTATCCGATGCGCAGGAAAAAAAACAAATGAAGACAACGGAGAAAAGGACAAGGCGCAGCATCCGTGCCGCCAGCCCATGCGGACCCAAGCGGGCTGCACACAGTAACAATGTCGTCCCTCGTGTACAGCCCGCCGCTTCGCTCATTATCCGCGCTCCTCTCCGCAGCCGCTACTTCTTCTCGCTTATCTCGATGTTGTCGATGACAAAGCTGTTCGCGAAGTGGCCGCCGATCTTGACGCCGAACTTTCCGTTCATGGTGATGTTGTTCGCGTAGCCTTGAACCTTGTACACAGTGTCTGCGGCCTCGAGCTTCTGGGTGATCCAGCCGAAATGGACGTTCTCGTCCTTCCACACCTGCATGTATGCGTAGGTTTCGGGATTCTTGGGCGCACCGAGGGCCTTGACCTCAAAAGTTATCTTGTAATCACGCCAACCGACGACGCCGAGCTTTTCGGGATCGGTCAGAAGGGCGTCGATCCATTCGCCGTCGACCGCCTGGTCCATCTCGATGAGGAGGGACTTTCCTTTTATCGCCCGCGCGTCCGAGACGATCGAGTACTTCACGCTCTTTAAGTCCTTGTTCAAGATCTTGAAAGCCGACAGGTCGCCGTTCTCGAAGTCCACTTTGACCGCCTTGAACGGGAGCTGAACCGGCTTCTCCATCGGCTTGTTCGCCTCGAGAATAAGGCTTTCGGCCTTCGCCTTGTATCCCGCGATGGCCTGCGATGCGGAATTGCCCGTCCAGACGATCTCGCCGAGGAATTCGTCGAGCATCGAATCGAGGGCCGAGGCGGTGACGCCGGGGTACGAAGCCTTTTTCTCCATTTCTTTCGAGAGCGCCAGCACGGCCTTGGGCCATTTTTCGCGGCCCTTGAGATCGTCCTCGTACCAGGTCTTGAGGCAGATGTCGATGAATTTCCCGGCATAGGTCGGATTCTTCGATCCATTGCCGATACCGTAGCCGTCGCACTCGAAGATATGACTCGCGTTCTTGCCGCTGGGCCCTGTCGGCAGGGGAACGTATCCGAGTTCGTCCCTCGTATCCCTGAGTATCTGGACTGGAATGTATTCGCGCTCCATCAGCATCGCCACCGTGCGCTTCTGGATGCCGTTCTGCGCGATGCTGTTGTCCTGCATATACCAGCCCTCCTTCTTCGCGTCGGCGAGGAAGGTCAGGGCCTCGACGAGTCTCTGATCATCGAAATTGAGCTTGAGATTTCCGGCCTTGTCGGTCGTCGTGAAGCTCGTCCCGTTCATATACGCGAAACCGCGCGTCCACCAGTTGCCGAAGCCCCAGCGGTCGATTTTGCCGGTCCCCGTCGTGTCCTTGGTGAGCTTGATGGCCAGGGCCCGCAGATTCGCCCAGGTCCACTTGCCCGCCTTGTACAGAGCCTCGGGCTGGTCCTTTTCGGGGATGCCCTCCTCGTCCATGAGGCTTTTGTTGTAAATGATCATCCAGGGATGATTCGAGGTGATATGCGAGGCGAGGTAGTACTTCCCTTCGTACTTGAAGGCCATGTCCATGCCCGATTTGTTGATATAGGGGACCGTAAGATCGACGTAACCGTCGATCGGCTGGACGTAGCCCTTTATGTAGAACTTCGGGAAGTCGGCGTCGCGCGCGAATATGACATCGATGGGCTCGCCGGCGGCCATGGCGGTCAGGATCTTCGGCTGCCAGTTGTTCCAGTCGGCGATGACGAAGGTCACCTTCCCGCCGGTCTGTTTCTTGTACTCCTCGGCCGCGCGGACCATGACGTCGTTTTTGTCGCGCGGATTCACCGCGGGCCGGAATACCGTGATGTTCGGGCTCTCGGCGAGAATCGGAACGGCGATCATCGCGGCGGTCACCGCGATCCACAAAAGCTTTCTCTTCATACACAACCTCCCTCGATGGATTTCATCCAACCAATCCGGTGCGTGTAATGCTCTCGGTGAAGAATCTCTGCGCGAAAATGTACAAAAGGAGTATCGGCAAGACGACGACGAAGCAGGCCGCCTCGAGGATCGAGGACTGCGCGAGCGCCATGTCCTCGGGACTCATGTTCTGCGACAAAAGCGTCAGCCGCCCTTGAAGCGCGGTGACGCCGACCGACAGAGGATAATCGTTCACATAGAACATGACCGACAGGTAATAGTCGTTCCAGTGCCAGACGATTGAGAACAACATGATGACGATGATGATGCTGCCGGCGTTCGGCAGAATAATCCTGAGGAATGTCTTGAAGGGGCCGCAACCGTCGACGAAGGCGGCCTCCTCGAGCTCGGGCGGCATGCCGCGGAGGAACTGCCGCGCCATGAAGATGTACAGCCCCGATCGTATACCGACTCCGGTCGCCGACATGAGATAGAAGGGCCAGTCGGTATTGAGCAAGTTGATCGTCAATTTCTGTCCCGTCACGAGGCCCGCAAGAGTTCCGAGGCCGAAAAAATCAAAGAAACGGAAATTCACGTAGAGCGGTATGATTATTGTCTGAACAGGAACGATGATCGTAAAGATGAGACAAGAAAAAAGAAAATCACGTCCCTTGAACTTGAACCGGGCGAATCCGTAGGCGACCGTGA
Source organism: uncultured Treponemataceae bacterium (assembly GCA_964540615.1). Classification (GTDB taxonomy): domain Bacteria; phylum Spirochaetota; class Spirochaetia; order Treponematales; family Rectinemataceae; genus CAZXXZ01. Next base: position 96,233 of record CAZINN010000003.1, read on the forward strand.
GGCAGACGAAGACTTGGATGACAACCGAAGGGACCAGCATCGTCAAGGTCTTCAAGATCGATGGCAGAAATCCGATGACCTGGTCGGCGAGAACGAAATTCGAGACTGTCCAGGTCCGAGGGATCCAGATGACGGTTGGATCGAGTTTGTCCACGGGGGCTCGGAAGGCATTGGATACAAGGAAAAGAACCGGATAAAGGAGGACATAGGCCATCCCGAGGAGAAACAAAAACCGGAGGACCGCGGTCGTTACGCGCAGGGCCCGATCGGCCGCACGCCGTGTCGACCACGGCCCTGCGAACCTGTGATTTTTCGCCTTCGTTATCAGCCGGCCGCATCCGTCGGCGAGTGATCGTAACCCGGTCATCGCGACTCCCTTCTACCCCGCCGCATAATAGGCTCGCTTCGACAATAGTCCATTGACGATCGATATAATGATCATCACGGCGACGAAATAAATGAACGAAACAGTGGTGCTGTACTCGAATCTTCCCTGCTCGACGAACTTCACAATCATTCTCATCACCTTGTTCGAATAGTCCGTGAAATAATCAATTATCGAATAGACCACCGCGAGCACGATGGTCGGCGAGATGAGGGCGAAGGTGATTTTCCAGAACGATTCCCATACGGTGGCGCCCTCGATTCTCGCGGCTTCGTACATGCTGTCGGGGATGCTGTGAAGAGCCGATAAAAGCAGAAGTATCTGCACGCCCGATCGCCAGGTCAAATCGAATATCTGGGAAATCGAGTCGGTGACGATGCGGGCGAAGGTCACGCCGAAGCCCGAATTGACGAGAAAGGTCGTCAAGCCCCCCGCCTGAAAGAGCGTCGAAGCCTGACCTGTCCCCGAAGCGAGGACGTTCTCTTTCAAGATCGTGATGACGACGCCTGATGAGATAATCACCGGAAGGAAAAAGATAGCCCGCATCAAGGTCTTGCCGCGGAAGTCCCCCTTGAGGATGATCGCGATGAAGATGCTGAAGAAGACGATGATCGGCACTTGATAGACGATGTTCAGGATCGACTCGACGATATTGCGCGTGAAATCAGGATCGGTCGCGAAGGCGTACAGGTAGTTCCCGAAGCCGTTCCATTTGAAATCGAGTCCGGACTGGGTTATGGTGATCTGCGTCAGCGTATAGTAGAACGAAGATCCGAGCGGAATACAGAAGAAATACACGAAGCCTATGAACCAGGGCAGGATGAAAAGCCTGCCGTATAAAGCCTTACGGGCCGTGAGACTCCGGCCCTTTCTGCGCCGCAAGCGCTCTCCGCTCATCTCGGCCCCCCCTTGCCCGCAGGGTATCCCGCGATATACGACAATGGTGCAACCGTCCGGCCGTCAGGGCTGCGCGCGCTCGTATCCGAGTAATTCACAAGCACCTCGAAACCGCCCTCGAACACCGTCCTACGCAAGCCGCCGCCCAGAATTTCGTGCCGGAGGATTCTCTTCCCCGCGGTTTCATGAAGGACGGGCGCGGCCCCGCGGAACACCTCGGCGGCCTCCTCGATCCAATCCTCGGCATTCACGTTCACAAAAGCCTCGAGCCTGGTGTCGCGCATTTCGGCCGAATTCTGCGCCGCCAAAACATACGAGGGAAAGGCCCCGGTCTCGATCAGGCCGAGAAGATACCGCTCCCTGTCAACGTCCCGGTTGCCCGGAAGATTCGAAAATGAAAGATAACCTTTCAAAAGTATCTGATAGAAAGGAACCGCCTCGTCCTCGATGTCGAAACGGCTCGAAATCGTCGGAAGATCGGACACGAAATCCGCGTATTTCAGCGCGTAGTCGAAGGGCCTCGACAACATAAGGCCCGTATCATCGAGCGCTTCGAGCAGAGAATCGAAGGTCGAAGCCGTTTTCACCCGGCTTGTCCCTTTCGCCGCGAAGTCCGATCCGAGCAGGTTCCCAAGTGTATCGGGGGCGATTCCGGCTGAAAGTTTTTTATCAAGACTCGCCTTGAACCGCGCAACGCCCGCCGCAACAGCGGAAGCGCGGAGATACCACGAAACCCTGCTGTCGGCCCAGGCGTCGAAGGTGGTCAGGCGGTACTGAAGGTTCTTCGCCGGAGCGCGGTTCAGGGCGCGGTTCGTGGCAAGCTCCCTCATGTGGGAAATATCGGGCTTGTACAGATTCACGAAATCGACGCCGAGGAACAAAGGCGCGCCTTGAGTCTCGAGGTATTCCCCGAGCCGGCGCAGATCTGCATCGCCGCCCAACACGGGTTCCGCCCGGGCGGTTCCGGGGTAGGAATCCATCATCCCCCCCCTCGTCCATCCTTCGTATTTCACGACAAACGAATCGACGCTGTATTTTCGTAATCTTTCGATAATCGACCTCGCCGAATCGAAGGGAGTGTAGGCGACTGTAACCTCCGAGGGTATCCCCAGGACCGGCTTGACCTTCGGACCGGCGCCGATGAAGTCGAGCACCAGAGCCGGCTTCGACCTCTCCCGCGCGGTCGTGAAACGTCCTCGCTCCTGCAGATAGCGGCGGTAGACATCCGCCATGCCGACATAATTATTCTCGCCCCGGCCGAGGAACATATACCGGATGGTGAAGCGCTCGCCCTTGAAGTTCCCCTGTTCGAAGATCGGAACTTCGCGGGGCGTCCCCGTCCTCTCGCGGAACGAAACCGTGTCGAAGTCGCGGAGGGTGCAGGACGCGCTCACGGCATTGTAGCCCGTCCTTTGATACGCGGTCTCGGCGTTTATCCAGGCGCGGGCTGCGCCTTCTTCGATGACGGCGAAAAAACCTGAATCCGGAGCGGACAATCCGAAAACCGGCAGATGAATCGTCTCGGTCACGTTTTTTTTCATGACGGGCACGATCGATGTATCGCGTCCGTAGACATACTGCTGATACACCGTGCTCGTATTGCGGTTATTGAAGCGGATAACCGCGCCCGATCCGTCGGGTACGAATATATACCCGTTTTCCGAACGCGGCGCGGCGCCGAAATACGGCGCGATGGTGAAATTGAGGAGTTTCAGGCTGAGCTCATCATCGTCTTCCTTTATTTGATCCAAAGGCACCGAAAAGACAAGCGAATCTCCGTCGAGTCTGACCTCGACCGGGATTTCGATGCCTTCACGTTCGAAATCGTGGATCATCCTGAGGCCCCCGTCGATCCGCTCGACAACGAGGCCCGAACGCCGCACGACGTTGACGTAGCTGTTGGCCGGATATTGTTGGCTGTTGCGGTCTTTCGCTCGAATCGAGACGAGCGAGGGGATCGCGTTCTTGACGAATCCGGAGGCGATATCATCGCTCTCCCAGTCGAGGGGTGACGAGAAACGGACCCGTCCATCGGCTGCCGTCCGCAGGGCGAGGAAACCTGTGGAATCGTTGACGTAAAGCTCCAGAGCGGACGATTTCGCGGCGCTGACAAATCCGCGCCCCCGAAGCTCTCCGTCGGAAAGGCGCAAAGACGAACTCTGCGCCGAAAGCGCCAGCGGCAGTGCGATGAGTACTGCGGCGAAGGCGAACCTGACTCCTCCTGCCGCTCCGGGACCTGACCCGCCCTTTCGTTCCACCGTATTGCATCTTCTCATGGCGCCACTACGTCCTTAAAAGAATTTCCTGAACGATCGTCGAGCAGAACGTGTACAGCTGGCTGAACAGCGAAAAGAACAGCGCGATGATGACCACGATAAGCACGATGCCGAGGATCGTCAGAAGAACCGTGACGATCGTCTGCTTCATCTCGAACAGATGGACCGCGCGGATCGCGAGCACCAGCTGGATCCACGACCATCCATTGACGATCCACAAAGCCATCGAGAAGAAAAAACCTTCCTCCTGAACGAGGAAGTTGCTCAGAACAACCAGCGGCGCCGCCGCGAGCACATAGCTCATGCGCGTATAGGCTGTAAAAATCCAGACTTCCTTGAACGAACCCTTGCCGTCCTGCAATGTGCACAGTCCCCAATTCGAAATGGACCACAGGAGAACGAGACCGACGGTCGAAGCGAATATAGCCGCGACGTTCATCTGATCGAGGCGGTTGAAATTGAAGGGGAATCCTGTGAACTGATACGAAACGATCTGCATGATGAACCATGCGGCGAGGATGACATTCGCGTAGGCGAGCGATCCTTGGCGCTCGCGCTTGAGCTCCTCCCAGCCCTTGAAGGGGTGGAGGACGAGATAGAATGGGAAGGCGCGTTTCGAGATGAAGCGCACGCGATCTTCGATATCGGCGCCGGAGCGCGCTTTCCGCCTTCTCTTCACCGCTCCGACAACAAACGGAAGAATAATGAGCGCGATAAAAAGCGAGCCGATAAGAGGGAAATTGCGGCGCAGGAATACCGTACGCGCCTCGCGGAATGAATTGGAGTAGTATCCGTGGTGCTCGGACTCCCTGAAGAAGGCCATCGCCTCCTCGAAGCGGCCCATGCGTTCGTAGGCGCGGCCTATGCCCCTGAGCGCCTGCCAGTTCGAACGATCGAGCTTGAGCGCCTCGAACCAGTACTCAAGCGCCTTTTCGTACTCTCCTTCCTCGTAGAGCACGGTGCCCGCGCGCAGGGCGCGGCCGAATCGCGTCGGCGCAAAGCACGTGAGCGACGCCTTGACATCGTCGAGGACGATGATCCTCCCCTTCGAGCTTACAAGATCGACCGCCCGGCGGAAGGTGCCCTTCTGATCGCCGGGTCCTCCGAAAACGGCGATCAAAGTGCTCATCTGATCGTACTGGAAGATTCGACCACGCTCAGCATCGAGGACGCTTATAAAATCATCATCATCGACGTCGATTGCGACGAGTGAAGACTTCTCGACCCGGTTGGTGTAAGTCGTCTCCCAGTCGCCGAAAAACATAAGGTTCGGCTTGGCCCCCGCGAAGAGGATGTTCTGTGACAATGGATTGAGTTTCCGCACCTGGCCGCGCTGTTCGTTGTCGCCGAAGTTCGAAACAGTATAGACAAAACCCTCGCGGTCGATCGCAAAGTTGGCGTACTCCATGGGAACGTACCGATGCATTCTCTCGCGCTGCTCCTTGGTCGCGAAAAAACGCCAGAAGCGGTCCGCAAGAAGTTTCGTGCTCACGTTGACTTTGTTCGAGCCGAAAAACCCGAGAAAGCCCCCCCGGCGGTCGAAGGTATACGCCCCTTCGTAGGAACCGAATGAAATGACGTACACGACGCCGTAGGGGTCGGTCAGGACCTTGGTGGGCAGAAAATCCGTCGATTCATCGATGAGGTCGGTGACCGGCTTGGTGATTTTGCGCAGAACGCGGCCTGTCGAATCGGCGACGAAAACCGCCTTGGCGCCGCGGTCGGCGATATAGATGAGGCCATCTGCGTCGACGCAGACACCCTCGGGCTCGACAAGGCCGACCTCGCCGCCCGACCCCCGGAAATCGTCGATGACGCGCAAAAGTCTGAGATCGGGGTCCAGGACGATTATGCGCCTGTTGCCCGAGTCGAGAATGTAAATATCACCCTCCCCGTCCTTGCAGAGGTCCTTCGGGTTCTTGAGCGCCCCGATACCGAGGTCATAACCGTTCAAAGAAAACTCCGGCGCGTAGGCGGGAGTCGCAGGAACGCTCTCGTCCCAGACGCCGTAGTTATACGAATTGTACGGGACGGGGGGCTCCAGGGGCACGGCCGCGAGGGGGGCGGCGGTCAGAATGAAAAGCGCCGCAGCAGACGCACGCATACGCCGCATCACCATGCCTACTCCTTGATCCCCGACGTCGTCATGGTCTCGATGACCGATTTCTGCGTGAGCTGGAAGAGGACCAGGGGCGGCAGCATCATGACCAGGGTCACCGCGGCGACGACGCCGGCGCGCGCAAGACCTCCCGCCTGAACCTGGACCATAATGGAAGGAAGCACCTTCATGCTCTCGTCGTAGATATACGAATTGCCCGGCTGATTCCATATCTGCTGAAACGCGAAGATGACCAGAGTAAGCCACGCGGGCTTGACCGAGGGCATGACAATCGTCCACCAGGTCCGCAGTTCGCCCGCGCCGTCGATGCGCGCGGCCTCCAGGAGCGAGTCCGGTATCTGCGTCATGAACTGCTTCATGAGGTACACGCCGAGCGTCATCGCGACGACGGGAAGAATGAGGGCCCAGTACGAGTTTATCATGCCGAGTTTGGCGATGATGATGTACTGCGGTATGTAGATGACCTGCGGCGTGAAGAGAAGGGCGAGCACGATGATCTCCGACAGGACCTTCTTTCCGGGGAAGCGGTGCTTCGCCAGAGGATAAGCCGCCATGCTGGCGAATATGACATTGCCGACCGTCGCCGCGACGGTCACAAAGGCGCTGTTAAAAAGATATCGGCTGAACGGAACCCAGTAATTCGACAATATCTGCGTCAACTGCACGAAGTTGTCCAGCGTCGGATTCGCCACGAAGAAACGCGGTGGAAATAAAAATATTTCGTCCATGGGCTTGAAGGCGGATACAAAGGCATAGACCAGAGGCAAAAGCATGAAAACGCCGAGAAGACCCAAGACGAGAAACGCGAGAAAACCGCCGAACGCCGATCGGTTGATTTTGCGCGGCCGCAGGCGGCGGGTCAGCCTGCCCGGGAAAAGCGTCCGATGCATCGACGGCGGTCTGGCGTTCACCGTCGAGTCATGCGCATCCCCCCCAGCGGCTGCAGTGTTCCACTTACTCACCGGCGATCCTCCGCAGCGCACGCGTTATAACCTTATTCGTGACGAGCATCATCAGAAACAGAACGACTGCGATCGCGCAGGCGTAGCCCATCTCGAAACGAACCACGCCGTAATCCATGATATAAGTCCCTATGGTATCGGCCGAATAGGCGCGCGTCGGAAAACCCGCGACCGCCTTGATGACTTCGCTGACCCCGAACGATGCTCCGATCTGCATCACCGCTCCGAAGAGGAGCTGCGGGGCCATCGAGGGAAGCGTTATGTACCACAGTTCCTGCCAGCGGTTTCGGACACCGTCGATGACGCCCGCCTCGTAGAGGGTCTTGTCGATGCTCTGGAAGCCGGCGATGAAGGCTAAAAAGCCTGCGCCGAAGCTGAGCCATATCTGCACGATCAGCACCACGGTCATGACATGTTTCGGATCCCCGATCCAGTCGACCGGATCCTTGATGATCCCCAGTGTCATGAGCCAGCCGTTCATGAGACCGTAATAATCGCCCGAGAAGATGACCGTCCAAATGAAGAAGACATTGCCCGCCAGCGTCGGAGCGTAGAACACCAATGTCAAAAAGGATCTCATGCCCGGACGGTAATCATTTATAAACCACGCGAGGAGGAACGAAAGCACATAGCTTATCGGTCCGGTGACAAAGGCGAAAACGAGTGTGTTCTGAAGAACCTTGAGGAATATCTGATCATCCAGGAGAAGACGAATGTAGTTGATCCATCCGACCCAGCGCGGGGATTCGAGCATATTGAAGTTCGTGAAGGAGAGGACGATCGACGAGAGGATGGGGACAATGGTCAATACAAAGAAGAGAATCATGAAAGGAGCCATGAGGAGGTAGCTCGAGCGGCTCTCGTAGATCCTGCGCCAGAGGCTTCTACGCCCGCCATGACGCAGAGGGAGCCCCGCGGCGCCGGATCCGAGTTTTGCGTGCTCCTTCATTCCAGCCCCAGCTCCTTCCGCTTGCGCGCGATCTCCTCGTCGATCATCAGCGTATACTTGTACAGAACGGCCCTCGGATTTTCGAAATTGTAGAAGACCCTGCTGAAAGCCGTATCGATCATGCGGATACTGTAATAGCCGCCGGGCACCTCGGGGATATCCTTGACGTATTTCCATTGATAGCGCAGCGCATCGGCCTCGGACTTGGACCAGGCCATGCGCTCGAAGGTCCAGACATTCGCGGTCGGGACACGGGCGGCCGGCCCCAGGAGCGTCTCCAGCTGGCGGATGAAAGCCAGCTGGACCTCGCCCGAGGTCCACCACTTGAGAAACTCCCATCCCGCCTGCGGATTCTTGATCTTCGAGAACATGACGCAGGCCGATCCGCTGGCCGCCTCGGTTCTGTCAATCGTTCCATCCGGTCGGCGCGTGCCCGGTATAGGCAGCATCGCCCACTGGTTGCGGATCTCGGGCGCGGCGGCCACCAACTTGTTATACAATTGATATGACTCGATCCCCAGCGGCATCTCTCCCGCGCGGAAACGGGTGTAGAAATCGTACTTGACGATGAAACCGTAGGAAGCATAAAAATCCGTCCATTGTTTGAAGGCGGCGTATGCCTCGGGCCTGGTCAGACCGCTTTTCCGGCCGTCGTCGATATAGAATGAGCCGCCGTGCTGAGCCAGCAGGGTCGGAAAGAGATTGCGCGCGCCCATGCCGGCGTCGATCAGCTCCAGGGCGTCCTGCTGTTGGTACGGCAGGCTGATCATCATGTTGTTCCGCTGGAGCACGGGGATGATCGCGTTGAGTTCCTCCCAGGTCTCGGGAGGCTTCAAGCCAAGCTCCTCGAAGATATCGCTCCGATAGAACATCATGTGAAAGTCCTGGGTTATGGGCAGGGCGTATACGCCGCCGCGGTAGCGGTAGGGGTCGAGGGCGCCGGGCATGAAACGCTCGGCGGCGATGCTCTCGCAGTCGGAGAATTTCGAAAGATCGTACAGCGCGTTGCGCGCCGCAAGATTGACCGGCTGGCCCCGCGATGTGAAAAGCGCGATCTCCGGCCCACGGCCGGCGAGCGTCGCCTCGATCAATCCCCCCTGGGCGAGGGAAAGGTTCACTTTTATCCCCGTTTTCGCGGTGAAGTCGTTGGTGATGAGGTCGCGCAATATCTGAGCCTGATCACGGCCCGACTGTATCCACACCGAAACCACGTCTCCCTTTTCCTGCCTGCCGATGCTGTTGTAGTCCTCGGTGAACGAAGCGAAAAACGACAAGATCGACATCCATACCTGCCTGAAGAAACCAGCCTCGGCGGCGGGGAGTTTCTTTTCGGGCGAGGCGAAACCGAGGTAATCGACTTCGAGCGGAATCTCCTTTCGATACAAAAGCCAGGTCGCCAGGCTTGCGATATTGTCGCGGAAGTTCGTCTGGTGATGCGGGATGTACTGCGGTCGCTCCGCGAAATCCAAAAGCTGATCTGCCATTCTGCGCAGCGTCGCCGCCTCGGTACCCTTCTGACCCGTTATGCGCTCGAACTCGTCGGCCTGCTCGGTGAATCGATCTGCGAGATTCAGAAGGCTTTCGGTGAGCCCCGGAATTTCCTTTTCGAGCTGGTAGTCGCGATAGAGATCGGGTTCCGAGCCCATTATCATGATGAAGCGCCTGCGGAGGGCGTTGACCTCGTAGGTCAGGTCGTCGACCGCGGTCAGGATCGGCGTCAGACGGCCGAGGGTCGATTCCATGCGGATCGTGTGCTCGCCCTTGGATAAATACACAAGGCAGGGCTTTCCGCCGGCGCCGGGCGAGACGAGCGCCCATGCGAGGGAATAAGGGAACTCGACATCGTCGAATTCCGCGAATGGTACACTCCCATCAACGTAAATCCTGCGGACCGCGGCCATGCCGCGCTGGTAATTCTGCCGGGCCTTTACAAAGAATTTGTACAGTCCGTCCTCCGGAACCTCGATCTTCCACTCGACCCACTGGCCGGGCAGTTTCCAGGTCCAATTGCCTCCGAGCGTGTTGAGCCGAATCTTCGCGGGGTGCGCCGGCTCGGTCGCGGCGTTCGATCGATCGTAGGTCGGGGCGAGGGTCGAGTCAGACTTGCGGTGCGCGGCCTCGGCCTGTACCTTGACAAAGACGTCCTTCGCATCCGATCTGCCTTCGGCCTTATATCGAGCCTCGATCTCGGCGTAGGAGCGCGGCCTTTCGGGGTTGTAGAAGCGTATCCCTTTGAGCACCACGGCTTCGCGCCGGAGTTCGAGCCGGATCGTATGCCCGCCGGCCGCGAGGTATACCGGAAGGCTCTTGTTATAGAAGCCTTGCGTGTCGAGGAAGTCCCTGGAGGACCAGCACGGCGCCTCGATCTGATTCGGCCGGAGATCATTGCCGTAATAATCTTTACGAATCTCCGTTTCGTCTTTCCAGACACGCTCGAAGCGCACGCTCGCGAAATCGTCGTAGGGCAATGCGCCGTCGATGTAGACCGCAAACTCGACATTCATGCCCTTGACGCCGAGGGGGAAGTACCTGAGGTTCGCCGAATAGAGCCCGCTCTCGGGCACCGTGAAATTCCACTCGACCCAGCCCGACTCGCCCGTCCACGACAGTACGTTCCGCTCTCCCTCGTACTCGGAGAGGACCTTCAGCTCGGCCCCTTTCGAGGCCGAATATTCCACGGCCGGGATCTCAACGAGGGAGCGCGGTCTGGCCGCGCCCGCATACTTCTTGAGGTACTCGTTGATTGAACCGCCTCGGGTCCAGCGGACGACCGATTTCTCCACGCCCGGAGCGTCGGTCGAGGCTGCGAGACTGCAGACCACCGCGAGCGTACAAACGGCGATGCCGGACTTGACTTTCATCCAGCGACCTCGAAAACACGACAGTCGTGCGGATCGACCGTCAAAACCAATCCGCCCTTGACGAGACCCGACGATTCCCCGGTCCAGAGATCGCGTACGCACAGTGCTTCATCGAGGAACCCGAGTTCGGTCCACCCGACCGCGATCTCGACCGGACTCGTCGATCTGTTATGGAAGCCCACGGCCGCAGCTCCGCCTGAAAGTTTTTTCGCCCAGATATCGTACTCGCGGCCGCGCCTCACCACATGGCCTTGAATTCCGAGCGGATCCTGATCGACCGCTATGAGGTCCTTGTTCGTCAGAATACCGCGCGTCGCATCGTCTATGTTCCTGACATCGCAACCGATGATGAGCGGGGCGGCCATGAGGCACCAGAGGGCGAAATGGCAGCGGTACTCGATGTATGTGCAGCCGGGTCCCTGCCATGGGATTCCGCCGTTCAATCCAACGACGAGCATGTCAGGATCGTTCCAGCATCCCGGGCCGGCGAATGGATAGAGACGTTCATTCATATCGGCGATCTTGTTGAATCCCATGCCCCAGGAGATATCGCCGTCGTAGCCGTCTTTGATGTCCGGCGTCGTGCGCCACAAGTGCCCGACCATGCATCCCCATTCCCAGGGCTTTGACCTGCCGTGCTCGCAGATCGAGAACACCATCGGCCGTCCGGCTTCAACAAGGCAGTCGCGCATTTCGGCGTACTCGTGTTTCGGATCACGGCCGGGGGGGTCCTCGGGCAGGGCCCGGTAATCATATTTCAGATAATCGAAGCCGAGTTCGGCAATAAGGCGGGCGTCGGCGGCCGCGTGTCCGAAGCTGCCGGCCTTCTCCCCGTAGGTGCGCAGACCGGCGCCTAGATAAATTCCCGCCTTAAGCCCGAGCCGATGAATATAGTCGACGACCGGAGCCAGGCCGTTGGGGAATTTCACCGGATCGACGACCAGACCGCCCCTTGCATCGCGTTCGGCCGTCATCCACCCGTCATCGATGTTCACATATTCGTATCCGGCATCAAGTAGACCAGTATCGACAATCGCTTGTGCGCTTTCTTTTACCAATTTCTCCGTAGGTTCACAACCGAAGCTGTTGAACGAATTCCAGCCCATCGGAGGTTTCAAAGCGAGATTCGGACCTGAAGTCCGGCGTTCCATCATCACCAGGCTCTCCTTTGGGCTGGAATCATACAGTGCGTGAACACAGTACATCGAGAAATCGATTTCGCATAGAGCAATTTGTATTCTTTTTATGATAAAATGTAAGAATGACTCCGAATGACCCGATTCGAGAGGACCAGGACCTCAGATTTCACTATGCCGGAATCGAGCAATGCAGTCCCGGCCACAGTTGGAAAAATATACGGGATCAGTATGTAGTGTACTTCGTGCTGTCAGGGCGCGGCTTGGTACGCTATGGCTGTGCTTCTTATACCCTCAGCGCCGGAAATGGGTTTTCATTCTTCCCCGGCGACTTGAGCGAGTACCGGGCGGATATCGACGATCCCTGGCAGTATGCGTGGATCGGATTCTCCGGAAAAACCGCCGAACAGCTGTTGTCAGCCATCGGGATCACCCGAGACCAGCCGGTGTACCGATCGCGGGAACCAGAGGCTGCCGGCGCACAGCTGCGCCGCATCGTAGAAGTCCTCGCACATTCAAAAAGCGAGTTCGAACGGATGTCACAGCTATACGGCCTTTTTTACACACTCGAACGCCACCGCTGCACCGACAGCGTCGATACCGCAGATTCTGTTCTCCCAATCGACTATGTTGATGCTGCATATAGATATATACGTGCATCATATAGTCGAAAAGATTGCACGGTCGAATCTATGGCGCAGAGACTCGGGCTTACCCGGAATTATCTTTCGGCGCTGCTCCGGAAACGAACGGGCATGCCCCCAAAAGCACTTTTGACCAACTATCGCATCGCGCAAGCGAAACTCCTGCTTTCGAGAACCTTGATGCCGATAGCTGAAATCGCCGAGGCGGTCGGCTACGCGGATCCCCTGTGCTTCTCCAGGGCTTTTCATAAAGTCGTCGGAATATCGCCGAGCGCCTGCAGACAAAAGACCTACAAGTATCCTTGAGTACGAGAGCCCCTCCTCGATTGCCGATCTGGAACCGGTTTTCTTTGTGCCCTTCCATATTATAGCTTTTTTTCACAAATTGTTTTTCCTTGACAAACCATCGGAACGACATAATAGCATTACACATACCTTTTCGTCCCCGATACTTACATCGTTGTGGCGAAGGGCAGATAAACTTTTTGGAGGGTTCGATGAAACGATACCTTGTCCTATTCGCTGTTATCGCGATGATTATTACGTTCATCGGCTGTGCGTCCGCGCCGAGCGCCGGAACGGGAAGCCAAACGAGCACAACGACCGCTCAATCTGCGACCGAGACGAAACCGGTTCCCGCTCCTGAACCCGCAAAGCCGGCAGCAGCCGCTGTCGTCATTCCCGCAGGAGAAGTGCTCCTTCTCGACAATTTCGAAGACGGAAACTATTGGGTGGCTGTCGGAGATTCATGGGATCAATGGGGGACTCATAATCTCTCGCTTGAAGCAGAACTCTACACGGAATGGGGAACCGACGGCAAAACTTCCGGCGACTGGGTCTTCGATAAGATTCCCGCGACCGGAGGGCAGGCGACCTTCTACTGCGATCAGCTTATCGAAACCAATTGGACGGGTGCAAAGTACATCGTAATCGATATCAAGAACCCAGAGGCGGAAGCGCTCAGTATCTGCTTCAGCTGCCAGACCACGGACGGTTGGAAATGGACCCAAACAAAGACGCTGGAAGCGCCTCCTGGAGAAAGCACCCTGGTATTCGACCTCACGAAGGATCTGCTGGACGGCGCCAATACGCCCGTCCCCGCAATCGACGGCATAGATCAGATGAAACGGGCCATGTTCAATGTCGTCAAATACGGCAAAAACGGCGGTTCCGGCCGATTCTATGTGGATAACATCCGGCTGATAAAATAAAACACCCGAATTACGAAAACGGCCCGAAGGGGCGATACGGGAAAACGACAAGGGCTGTCCTTTTTGGACAGCCCCTTATTTTTTAACCGCGAATCGTCCTGCCGCGCGCTCAGCCCGCGACGATCGCCTCGGTCGGACAGACAGCCACGCAGGAGCCGCAGTCGGTGCACTTGGCCGGATCGATCCAGCGCATGCCATTCTTTTCGCTGATCGCCTCGACGGGGCACTCGGGCTCGCATGCTCCGCAATTGACGCACGCATCGGTGACCTTATGGGCCATTGGGTACCTCTCTCAAAAAAATTATTGAGGGGAGTATAACACCGGGGCCGGGACAGGGCAAGCATCCCGGCAGTTCATTTCCCTTGCCCGCGAGCTGTCCGCGGCACTATACTCTACATCGTAAATTCCCTGCAGGCGGGGACTTCAAAAAACCACGTTAGCCGGAAGTCCTTGCAGAAAGAGCAGTTCACACGAGGAACAGCAAGGGACCCTAAAAACTAATCGGGTGTATAGGGTTTCCAGAGGCGACAATATCTGATGAAAAAGATCATCTTTGCGATGATTGAAGCGGGGGGCGGACACAAGGCGCCGGCGGTCGCGGTTATGCGGGCGCTCGAGGCGGTGTTCCCCGGCCGCTACGAGATCAGGCTCATGGATTTCATAAAAGACATCGGCAGTGTCAAGGTCGACGAAGCCCATAAGAAAAGCTGGAAGACCTTCCTCGAATATCCTCTGTTCACCCACCTCGTATACCAAGTTCAGGACATTTTGGGACCGGTGACGCGGGGCGTCTTGTATCGGACCATGGTCGCCCCCGCGGTGCCGGACGCAGTCCGCTTTATCAGACGCTGCCGCCCCGATCTCGTTTTCAGCACCCACTATTTCGCCACAATGGCCCTAGTGGCCGCCCGTGAGCGAACGGGCATACCCTTTACAATCATCACCTACCAGACCGAGATGTTCACCTTCCACGCGCCGTGGAGGCTCCCGAAAACCGACTGGTACCTCACGGCTTCAGAGCGCGCGGCGGAGGCTGCGGTACGAGGGGGCATCGACGCTTCAAAGGTCAGGGCATTCCCCTACCCGATCCCGCCGGATTTTCTTTCCTCACGGAGGCCGAGGGACCTTGTCGCCGCCGAACTCGGCTTGGCCTCCGATCGGAAAACGATACTCATCAGTTTCGGAAACCAGGGCGCCGGCATGATACTCCAGTACCTGCTCGCCCTCGAACTCCTGGCCGAACCGTTGAATGTCATCGTTGTGGCCGGCAGGAACAAAGCGCTCCATACTCGACTCAACGAAAACAGAAACAAGCTCCAGCACTTGAATATCGTGCCTCTCGGCTTTGCGACTAACATGAATGAACTCATCGATGTCTCGGATATCTGCTTCATCAAGCCCGGCCCGGCGACCATGATGGAGTGCATGCACTCACGAAAGCCCATCATCTTCTCCCAGGCGGCCACCCCCTGTGAGCAGGCCCATGCAAATTACGCTGTCTTCAAGCGCGTCGCAAAGGAAACAGGTGGAAACCCGATCCTCTTCGGCATCGCGGTCAAGAGTTTTCTCCGCGACGAGGTCCTGGATGAGGTCGCCCGGCGCTATGAACGGCTTGCCTTGGAGAACGGCGCGGCGAAGATAGCGGAGTTTCTCGATGCGGTTGCACAGGACGCCTCGGGAACAATACAACAGACTTCGAGGAACTGCTGACATCAAAGAAGCTGCTGACAAGGCGCTTTCGCCTTTGTCAGCAGTCTGCTAACGCGTCAAGGGATCGGATGTGCGCGACATCGTGCCGGTCTGCAAAAGCTCGTATATCTTGTATGTTCCGTATTTGCGCGCATTGAGGAAGCCCGCCCAGGCCGTCTCGGCGAGACGGCCCTGATCCAGGAGTTCGTAGAGCCACTCGTTCGCATACCGCGGATCCTCCTGCGGAATTCCCGCCTGTATCTCATCGAGCCAGCGCTTGTTGAAGACCTCCTGCGATCCGATTGTCGGGGCCATGATGATCGGAATGCCGAGGCCGACGTAGAATGACATCTCGGAGGGTTTGGTCCAGATGATATCCGTCTCATGGAGACTGCGGTTGAACGACTCAAAGTATTCCTCGTCGCCCCTGCCGCCGATTATCCGAATATCGCGCGAGTTGTCCAGGCCGAGCGCTTTCACCTCGGCCTCGAAATATGCACGGACCTCGGGTCGCACGCCGCAGACGAGATTCATCGCCAGCTCCCCCGCCTGGATCTTCGGCTTGAGACTGGCCAAAGCCTGGGCGCCGATCTCCTTCTGAGCACCGGCACCTCCTACGCAGAAGGCCAAGGTCAACTTGCGCAATCCCCGCGGCTTGCAATTCGCCTTGCCGAGGAAATGCACGACGCTCGGCTCGTGCAGAGGCCAGAACCGCCCCTGCGGATCGAGATAATGCAGCCTCTGGCCGAGATCGGCCTTGAGCACATCAAGATCTTTATTGCCGAGAAGCTCCTTAGGCAAAGGAAAACCGGTCATGAAGATCCGCTCGTCCGGGACGCCGTACTGCTTGAGCCGCCTGAGGACCGAGCCGCAGGGCACGAGATACATGATACGGGATTTGCGGGGATCGGAGGCGACCCAGACTCGGTTGATGTCCGCATCGCAGATAATGCAGTACACGCGGCCGTAACCGGAGCGGTCGGCCGCGATCGCCGCCGTGAAATAGGAGGTGACGAGCGGCAGAGGCTTCGTGTTGATTTTCTTGATGAGCCCTGCGCATATGCCTTTATCGATCATGCTCTCGTTCCAGCGGGTCTGGATCGTCGGATGCGAAAGATCAATCCTCGGATATGCCGGCTTGATCCGCTGAAAGTAATCCATGATGCCGAAGAGGAAATTTCCTATGATGGGGACTTTTTTGACCCGCGAGAGGCGCTCGTAGACATTGAGGAGGGTGTCCCACAATTTGAGCTCGTCCGGCTCGGCGACCGAAGGGTCGTTGACCACGATAAGACCGTCCTCGGCGATGTCTTTCAGGGGCTGAATAGCCCGTTTATGCCCGAGTCCCATGTTCGCCGCGGCGACCCACGCCCTGACCTCTGCGCCGCTTCTGTCCGCCATCGATCATTCCCCTTCCGCGCTCTTCTGCGCCGTACTGAATGAGTATCGGCGAGCGCCGAAAAAAAGTAAAAAGCATCAACGGCGCCGTTTCAAGAGGAACATGTCCGCTTGAACTCCACCT
>CAZINN010000004.1:0-88793 GCA_964540615.1 uncultured Treponemataceae bacterium
ACGGCGAGGCTCCCGTCGGGGCGCACGTCAGTGTCGCGGTCAGACCCGAGAAGGTCCGGATCGGCACGAGGCCGCCCGGCGACCATCCGGAGCTGAATGTTTTAAAAGGCGTTGTCGAGGAACCCATCTATTCAGGCTTTCAAACGAAATACATAATTCATCTTCCCGGCGGTGAGTCGTTCACTGTATTCCGCCAGCACGCCAACTGGTCCGAGGGCGTGCCCGATATCCGCTGGAAAGACGAGGTCTATCTTTCGTTCAGCGCCAGGGACTCGGTGGTCGTCGAAAGCGATGCACGTGAGAATCCCGAAAACTCCGAATCTTTGAGAAGCCTCTGATGAAACGCAACTATGGAAGTCTCTATGCCGCGCCGCAGTCGCTGTGGCTCACCTTGTTTTTTGCGGCGCCGTTATTGATCATTATCGCGTATTCCTTCATGACACGCGATATCTACGGCGGCGCGAAGCTTCCGGTCGGCATCGACGCGTACAAGTCGATCGCCAATCCGACTCTCATGTTTGTCGCCTGGCGCACGCTGTGGGTTTCGACACTTGCAACCGTGGTGACGATCCTCATCGCCCTTCCCTGCGGTTACAGCATCGCGCGCTCGGGCAATCAGGCACTCAGGCTTTTCTTGATCATCGTGCCCTTCTGGACGAATTTCCTCGTGCGTATCTACGCATGGATCGCCATTCTCGGCAACGAGGGTTTCATCAACGACGCGCTCCGTTTCCTCGGACTTACAAGCGATTCGGTGCGTCTTCTCTATAATCAGGGGTCGGTCATTCTGGTCCTTGTATATATGTATCTCCCTTACGCCATCCTCCCTCTTTTCTCGACGATCGACAAATTCGATTTCACCTTGCTCGAGGCGGCGCGCGATCTCGGCGCCACCAGAATGCAGGCCCTGAGGAAGGTTCTCCTGCCGAATATAAAGGGAGGTCTTGTCACGGCGGTGCTCTTCACCTTTATCCCGATTTTCGGAGCCTATGCGGTCCCCCTTCTCGTGGGCGGCAAGGATTCATACATGCTCGGCAATATAATCGCCGATCAGGTTTCGAAGACCCGCAATTGGCCCTTGGCCTCGGCCCTCTCGATGGGCGTGACGGTGATGACGGGCATCGCCGCCATCCTCTTCGCGTTCAGGGGCAAGCGTACGGCGGCGCGGACATCTGAAGAGTCGGGGCTCGGGCCTGTCGGAGCCACCGCCGGCATGCCGAGCGGGGGGCAGGCATGAAAATACGACTTCGCGCGCGTTTCCGTGCGATAAAAGCCGCTCTCAGGGGCATCCGTCCCCTGCCTCCGAGGATCGGCGCTCTGAAAGACGGTTCGGTGTGGAACCGCCGCGCAAAGCGTCGCAAGGGTCTTGCCTTTTCGGATTTTGTGTTCGGCATCGTAATCGTCTTCCTTTTCGCGCCGCTCCTCGTGCTCCTTCTCTATTCGTTCAACGCCTCGAAGGGCGGCGGATTTTCCGGATTTTCTCTTCAGTGGTACGAAAAGCTGTTCATGGATTCGGGCGATCTCTGGAAAGCATTCAGCAACTCAATCGTCATTGCGCTCGGCTCGGCCCTGGGCGCCACGGTCCTCGGTTCGCTGGCGGCCGTCGGTACGAGTAGATATAAGTTCTGGTACCGCGGCTATGTCAAAACCATGAGCTTCATCCCCATGATCCTTCCGGAGATCATCGTTGGTGTGTCGCTTCTGGCCTTCTTTTCGGGCGTGGGGCTCAGGCTCGGATTGATAACGGTCTGGATCGCGCACACGACGTTCAACATCCCCTTCGTCTATCTTCTCGTATCAGCGCGGCTCGAGGAATTCGATCCGAGCGTCATCGAGGCGGCGCGCGATCTCGGTGCGACCGAGATGCAGACGCTTATCAAGGTCATCCTGCCCATGTCCCTGCCCGGAATCGCTTCGGGTTTTTTGACTGCGGTCACGTTATCGCTCGAAGACTTCGTCATCACCTTCTTCGTTTCGGGACCGGGGGCGACGACGCTGCCGCTCTATATCTACTCGGCGATACGCTTTGGAGTCTCTCCCGTCATCAACGCCCTTTCGGTCGTTATGGTGGCGGCCACCGTGCTCCTTGTGTATCCATTGCGCAACTTTTTGAAGGCCTTCGCCGCTCGGTAGAGGGCGAAGGCCTTCGGGCCGACCGGACGAAGGCGCCGGTCGACCCGGAACAAACAGAGGGCGGCCCTAGGCCGCCCCAGCCTAACTATAGAAGGGAGGACGATATGAAACGTCTTCTCAGCAAAGCGGCCCGCGTGGTCGTCGCGCTCTGTGCGATCTGTCTCATCATGAGCCTGGGGTCCTGTTCGAAACAGAAGAATCTCTTCATCTTCAACTGGACATATTACACTCCCGAGACCGTGATCGAAAAATTCGAAAAGGAATACGGCTGCAAGGTCGTCTACGATTCCTTCGATTCGAACGAGACCATGTTCGCGAAGCTCAAGGCCGGCGGATCGAACTACGATATCGTGTTCCCCTCGGCCGATTACGTGAGCATCATGGTCAAGGAAGGCATGCTCGCGCCGATCGACAAGTCCAAGCTCAAGAACTGGGGGAACATCGATCCGGCCGTGCTCGAGCGTTCGAAGGACTACGATCCGGGCAACGCCTACTCGGTGCCCTACTACATGGGGGCCGCCGGCGTCGCGGTCAACACGAGCAAGGTGAAGTCCTATGAGAAAAGCTGGTCGATTTTCTCCCGTTCCGACCTGCGCGATAAAATGATAATGCTCGACGATATGCGCGAGGTCATGGGCGACGCCCTCGCGTATCTCGGGAAGTCAGTCAACACGACGGACGAGGCCGAGATAAAAGCGGCGGAACAGCTCATCAACGATAAATGGAAGCCGAACCTGCTCAAATTCGACGCAGAGGCCTTCGCCAAGCTCTTTGCAAGCGGCGAGGTGTGGGTGGCTCAAGGTTATGCGGAATCGATATTCGAAGAGTACGACGAGGCGAAACGGGGCGAGGTCGACTTCTTCATCCCGAAGGAAGGCGGCCCCCTCTATATCGATTCCATGGTCATCCTCAAGAGCTCGAAGAACCAGGACCTCGCGATGAAATTCATCGACTTCATCCACCGACCCGAGATCTACGCCGAATTCTGCGACACATTCGGCTTCCCGGCGACCGCGAATGTTCCGGCGCGGGATCTCAAGAAGGGCGACATGTGGTACAAGGCCGAGGAACTTGACAATTGCGAGCTCAAGCTCGATCTCGGCGAGCATCTTCCGAAGTACGACGCCGCCTGGCAGGAGATAAAAGTAGGGAAGTAATTCTTCTCTGACTTCAATCGGACCCGCGGTATCAGAAGCCGGTCTATTCCACCTCGGCTCGATACCGCGGGCCGTCTTTCATTTCATAACGTTCGACATGAATCTTTATCCCGTAGAGCTCCGAAATCATCTCCGAGCTGAGAAGATCGACCGCCGGACCGTCGGCGAATACACGACCGTCCTTGAGGAGGATGACGCGTTCGATTTCTGGGCTGATCTCGGACAGATCGTGTGTGACGAGGACGATCGCATGGCCTGAGGCGGCGAGCGAGCGGACCGAATCAGCGAAGATCGATTTTGCGGCGAGGTCGAGCGACGAGTACGGTTCATCCAGAAGGAGCATGTCGGGGTCGTGGACCAGCGCCCGGGCGACAAGGATGCGGCGGAGTTCCCCTGATGAGAGGGTGGACGCCCTGCGGCCCAGGATCTGAAGGACGCCCAGTCTTCCCGCCGCATCATGGACCTTCTCGATCATGTCGCGGCTCGGTTCCGCGCGCGGGGGCAGACCGACGGAACCGTAGAAACCGGACAGCACGACCTCCAGCGCGCTGACGCCCACTGCATGGAGCGACTGAAGTGTGTCCGATACGATTCCGAGGCGGTAACGCAGGTCGAACAGGTTCCAGCGTTCGTTGCCGAAGAGCTTCACCGAAGGAGGCTCTGTGTAGACCGCGGCGACGTCCCCCGCGATCAGGCGGACCAGCGTCGATTTGCCCGAGCCGTTCGGTCCTAGAATGCAGGCATGCTCGTCAGATCGGAGACAGAAGCTCAGCCTGTCGAGTATGGTATTCCCCTCCGAAACTACGGTGGCATTGCGAAGTTCGATGGCATCGTTCATTGCAGTGTTCAGGTTTCGAGGGGGCCCTGCACGGTGCGATGAGTGAATTCCGGAAAAATATAGCTCGAAACGCCCGTAACCAAGTCTACATCGACGTTTGCGGCCCCTTTACGTACCAGTTCGTCGAGAGCCCATTGCGCCGCGTCGAGCTCGACATCGAGGGTCATCGCGACGACGCTGACAGTGAGGACTCCTTCACGCGCCTCCGCGAGCTTGAGGACGCGGACCGGAAGGAGATGATCCGCGGTCGGCGCGCGGGGGGATGCCTGTTCGATGCGCTCGGTGCGAGTGAAAAGGCGCAGCAGCCGCGATACGCCGCCGAACTGGCGGATGAGGACCGTCGCCCCGGTTATCATGAGGATGATACCGAAGAGCGGGAAAAGTCCTCCGAAAATGCGTATATCGAACGAAATCAGTCCCAATGCGAGTAGAACGACACCGATCCACTTCTTGGACTTCATGTTCATGTCTCTCCGCTGTCAGTGCCGCAGCACCGAACGGTTATTCTAGACCCAAGGATACTATCAAGAGGCGGATTGTGAAAGCCCTGGGAATAGCATTCTGCGGAGATTGCGCCTGCTCGACGGCCTGCGGTATAGTCGCATCGGTACCTGACTGCAGGGGAGAGAAGCCCGGGATAAGGAGAACTGCATGCCTTGGAAGCCTTCTCGACAGCTTTTTTACGTCGTTCTTGCCGTGTTAGCGCTCCTCCTTGTCGCCTTCTACGGACTTCGCTGGAAATTCGGGCAGTTTGCCCCGGATTTCATCGATAAAAACGTCTTTAACATCGTCGTCGTCGCCGCTCTCGGCGTTTCGATCTGGAATCGCAGGATATGGATGGAGGAAAAGAGGGGGAGGGGCGGTACCGCGGGGGAGGATGAACGATCTGCCGCTCAGCTTCCCGGCGATGACGCACAACAGATCGAGGGCGGCGGAGCCTCCGCCCGATCTCACGACGATCGCTCCGATGCCGATGGCGGCAGGTAACCGGTTCCGCCGTTTTTGTGCTCCTGCAATTCTCGACTTGCGCGCAGGCCGATGCGCATATAAACTGACATTTCCAAGCTCCCTGTGCTGTAGATCCTTTTGCAGGTTGCCGACAGACTCGATGCTCGTCGGCAGCCTGTTGGTATGTCCAGTCACGGCGACATGATCGCCGGCGGAGGAAGGATTCTGAGCCCGACAGCCAAGGTCGATTTCCCGTCGATCGCGGAAAAAAAAAGAACCGCCGAGCGGATAGCTCTCGCCCTTCTCGAGCGGGACGGGATACTCATAATCGGCCATCGCAATCCGGATGAAGACTGTGTCGCCTCGATGGTCTCATTCGGCCTTCTCGCGAGCAAGTTGAATAAACGGGCGTATATATATATCTGCGGAGGCGTCCACGAACAATTCTCGTATCTCCTCAAAATCTGCGCCCATAACTCGATCGGAATTCTCTGCGATCGAGATGCTCTTCCATCCTCGATTCAAGTCCTTGTCGCTATGGACACGCCCAAGCCGAATATGCTCGATGTGAACGAGCCGATCAAAAAGCTCATCGAAGATCGATCGGTTTTGCGAGTCGAGGTAGATCACCATCTCGGAACTGACGCCTCATATTTCGGCGACGAGGGCTATCGACTCGTGACGACCGCCTCCTCGGCGAGCGAACTTGTAGGCTACCTCGCGATAAAAATGGAGGCTGACTGCCGTTTTTCTATCGGCGGAGGCACAGGAAGTTTTCTTACCCGAAATCTGGTACTGTCGGTTCTTACAGGGATTATCGCAGATTCGCGGATGGGGAAATACCTGCAGACGAAGCGAGAACGCTGGTTTTACGAACGTTTTAGTTCTATTTTTGACCGCCTTCTTGCGCAAACGACAAACGCCGGTTCCGGAAACTTCGCATCCAAGGAGGAAGTGTTCAACGCGATTATTACGCTATCCTCGGATGAAGAAGAATGTTTCAGAAAAATGATGAGTTTCCGAGGCTCCCTCGGTTCGCTGGAATACGTGATAATTCCTGCATCGGCAATTCAAGAGATGTACGATCGCTACGGCGAAGAAACTCTAGCTTCAATCGCAAAAGCCGCAGCGGACTCGCTCGCCGAAGAAAGCGGCAAGCTGGGACTTGTCGCATATCCGGATCCGCCCGAAGTGTCTGATTATTTTCAATTCCGATTGAGACGGAGTCACTCATACCGGGATATCGATCTGAGATCATTAATAACCGTTCTCGGCGCCACAAACGGTGGTGGACATCCAGGTGCAGTAGGTTTCCGTTTCGAGAGGAACACAGCCTCCGACTTCTCGGACTTTGCGATGAGCATCGTGCGAAAGATAGATAGTGTTGCAGTACAGGGAAAGCGCCAGTGATAAAGAATGACTTTGACTTCAAAACAAATTCTATTTTCGAGGTTGAACATAGAAACAAACAACTTTTATGTTAGGTTGACGCTCCGCGCAAGGAGGAAAAATGGATAACTTTAATGATTCACATAATCCAGTTCCCGTGATACTCTCACTTTTGTCCGGGATAGCTGATAGTGACAAGATTATAGAAATTATACAGCAAAGCGGTATATCAATTGACCTCACCCTTGATTCAAAAGATGATTTCTCACATAAAACTCGGATAAGGGCTTATATCCCACGAGTTGAGCGTGTTTTTCGAGAATCAACCACAGAAGAAGCATTGCATACATTAACCGTAACCTCTGGAACAATAATTCAACATTATCCAGAAAAAGAACAGGAAATACGAAAAAGACTTAATGCAATAGGATGGGATTTTTCTGATGGTAATATATTACCTGCATCTAGTAATGTCTCAAAGTTATATTTTACAAAAGGTCTTGAGCATACGGCCTACATTGAAATTAGGAGAATAATCAGCACAACAGAAAATAAAATAATAATTATTGATCAATGGATTGATAATAGTTTATTCGAATTACTCAAAGTACTCGATAAAGGTCAGCAAGTTGAAGTATTAATAATCACGAAGAAAAACTGTATAGATACCCTAGCCCATGAAGCACAATTATTCTCAAGACAATATTCGACTATTCGCTTGAGATTTTATGATTCAAATGATTTTCATGATAGATTTATTATTGTTGATTATTTACAACTATATCACTTGGGCGCATCAATTAAAGACACCGGAAAAAAGGTATCAATTATTAGTAAGATCGAGACACAAGATATTATTGATGATATTATAGGTAAAGTAAAAAGATTGATTGGAGAAACCTAACAACTGCTTCAACCTGACTCGCCTATTGTCACGGTTTGTGCAGTCGCTACCCTCGGCACAAACCGCGCCAATTACGGCTCGTAGGTTAAGCAAATGTAGTATTTACGAACTTAGGGTAAAATAATGATAGAAAAAATGGAACCAATAATTACAGCAAAATCATCAGTTTACCATGTCTTCCTTGAATTGGCTATAAAAGACAATAAGGATGCTGATTTCGCAAGACAACTAGTACGTCTACTTCCTCAGGCCATCAAGGAGGCAAAAGTTGGATTTGACAATATTGTAAAAGTCTGGAGATATGAATATGGATTGCCAATAACCGTTGGAAATAAAATTGTAATTGGATCAAACGTTTTCATTGAAGTGGAGCGGCTTTACAATGCGGTCAAAAATGCAAATGCCTACTTAACTTCATCTCAACTATTGGAATATTTAAAAAATCTTGAAAACCCAGATAAGCATGAAGACTTTCTTTTTGAGATGCGACCACTTATGAAGTTTAAAAGAATAAGAAAAATACCAGAGCATGAAGTTAATGGTGCTGGAAGTAAGAAAATTGACTGGTTATTTCGGTTTGGTTTTTTAAAAATCGTCTTTGATATAAAACACCGACACAAGAGTTTAGTAACTCATATGGGCACAATAATTGAAGATATTGAACAGAAGAGAGAACCTCCATCACCACCCAAAACAAATCCAGGAGATCTATTTCGGAGTGTCGAGAGTAAATTTAATAGAAGTCTTGGCATTTTCAGGCTTCAAGGGGTTTGGATACAAACTGAAATCGCGGAAGATCACGACCCACTTGTGTCATTCTTCAAAAAATCACTGGATAAATGGAGAATCCATTTTTGCATCATTTCTAACTGGACCGATAGAGCATTCATTATTACACGTAACCCACTACAAAAAATAATTGTGGGGTGGGTTTTCAATTTAAAGACATCAAAAGGTTTTACATTCAAAGACAGTGCGAAAATCTAGCAATCGCTTCAACTCGATTCGGCGCCCTAAAGCCTGGATCTACGGACATATACTTTTATAGACAGGCGCCTCGCAGGTTAAGCAGATGATATACCGCTTGAAGTAATAGGTGAGAATGAAATTCCAATTCTTGCAGAGTTTGATTTCTGCTATACACATCCAATGTTTACTGTTCCACTAGGATCAGAAATAGAAATGGATGTCGCAGAACAGAAAATCAGTATCATACGGTATTATAAAACATCGGCTAATGACTGCTTCAACCTGTGTCGCCTATTGTAATGAAAATGCTGTGGCTTCGCTCAGCATTTTTCACGCCAATTGACGGCCCACAGGTCAAGCGGATATATGATGATCCCTAAAACGATATCGAGTTTATCGCGTTTGATATTATTCCAGCGCTTTTCCGGAGAGAATCGAGCTCGTCTGAATTGAGCGAGGGTGTCAAGGTCGTGAT
This sequence comes from uncultured Treponemataceae bacterium, assembly GCA_964540615.1. GTDB lineage: Bacteria > Spirochaetota > Spirochaetia > Treponematales > Rectinemataceae > CAZXXZ01. Next base: position 8,814 of record CAZINN010000004.1, read on the forward strand.
AATCCCCGATCCTCCGACCAGCCTGGGAAGCGACAAGGTAACGCCCTCCAGACCGGGCAGGATACAATCGTCCTTCGTCGGAGGAGCGCAGACTGTCAAGATCGCCCGCTGATCACGCGAGATAATCTCGACGATGCGGGCCAGGGCGGAGCCGATGCCGTAATACGTGGCTTTCTTGCCCTCGATGATGCGGTACGCGGCGCCTCGGACTTCGTCTTCGATCGCCGCTCGATCAAGGTTTCCCGTGCCGACGCCGCACTCGGCTTTTGGAAAAGCAGTGAGTGGGAGACCCCCGATTGATATGGCGGACCAGTTGAAAACTTCAGAGTCTCCATGCTCGCCGAGGACGTACGCGTGGATATGCTGGGCGTCGACTCCGAGTGTTCGTCCGAGAACGGCCCGAAAGCGCGCCGTATCCAACGTTGTGCCCGAGCCGAGAACGCGTCCAGGGTCGCCGCCGGCTTCCGATGTGAACTTCGCCGTCAAATGGGTCATTATGTCGACGGGGTTGGTGGCGACGACCAGAATGGCTTCAGGCGCGACGGAGACGACTCGGGATACGACTTCTTTGAAGACCTCAGCGTTTCTTCCGAGGAGTTCGAGCCGGGTTTCTCCGGGTTTTTGGCCGACACCGGCGGTCAGGATGACTATTTTGCATCCCGCCAGGTCGGAATAATCGCCGGAACGAACCTCCACTGGATGAGCGAAGGGCGAAGCATGCCGTATGTCGTCGGCCTCGGCGCGGGCGCGTTTATCGTCCCGGTCGATCAAGACAAGCTCCCGCGCCACGCCGCGCATCACTATCGCATAGGCCGCGGTGGCCCCGACGAATCCCGAGCCTACTATTCCGACTTTCATAGGGCCCTCCCTGTCGTTAAATAGGATATCTATATCCTAAATAATACAGAAAAAACCTTCCATCGCCCAGGGGGAGGATACCCGCATAGATACGATATGGATCACTCGGTCTTGATATGGTAGCTTTAGCAGGTTGATGACAAACTCGATGCTTGCCATCAACCTGCTAAATCAATTGCTCGAAAATCCTTCGGTTTTCTACGCAATTGGAATAATATGGAAGCTGCTGCAGGGGAAGGTGGAAGCGCCTTTATCAAGCAGACGCTCGGGCGTCGAATGCGCGGTTGCAAGGCCTGAGTGTTCTGTACGGTGGGTATGAAGATGAGGAGCAAGGATGCTGACAAAAAAGTTTTTCAATAATTCCGGCCCCGTCAACGAGATGGACCATTTCTGCGTGAATCCGATCAAACGGCTCGACACAAACAAGGTCTGGCAGCTCATCCTGCAAAAAAAGTACTTCTTGATTTGCGGTCCGAAACAATGCGGCAAGACCTCGTACCTGTTGGCGCTCGCCGGCCTGATCAACCATAATGGTCATGCGAAATGCCTGTACTTCAATGTCGAGTCGCTGCGGGGCGTCCAAGAGAACCTCGACGAGAGCATACGGAGCATTCTCTTCGAAATATCGTCGCGGGCCAGAGACACATTCGGCGACGATTTTCTCGAAGATCTCGTGCCGGCCATCCTCGAAAAACGAGGCCCCTACCAGGCCTTGAACGAGCTCTTGACTCAGTGGTCGAAGCGTTCGGACAAGCCGATAATCCTTCTTATCGACGAGATCGATACTTTGCAGGGCAGTGTCCTTACGTCCATTCTCAGCCAGATCCGCGCAGGATATGATAAGCGCCCGGCCCTTTTCCCTCAAAGCATCGTCTTCTGCGCGACGCACGATGTCATCGACAAGCAGTTCAATATCAAAGACGCATCGCTTCGCATCAACTTTCTTCGGCGGGATGAACTTGATGCCATGTTCCACGCCTGCACCGCTCAGCAAGGCGCCCTCGTCGATAAGGACGCCGTCGATAGAATATGGCGCTTTTCGACCGGCCAGCCCTGGATAATCAGCACTATCGCGGGTGAGATTTTTCACGAGATCGTACCGGCTAAGGGACTGAGCCGAGTTTCTGTTGCGGATGTGGATGAAGCGATCGGGAATGTCATTGCGAAGCGCGGCAACCATATCGAATACCTTGAGTCGCAGATCAGGGATGAGAGAGTCAAGAGATGTCTTGTCCCTATCCTGACGAGCTTCCCTATCGGCGACGACGTCACAGAACACGATCTCGCATTCGCCCGGGAGATCGGCATCATCAATACGGAAATGAAAATCGACATAGCGAATGGTTTGTATAAGGAATTGATACCGAGGCTGCTGTTCGCGCCGATCGCGCACATTATCAATGTAACGCGGGACGATTACCTTGGCGGTGATGGAACCATGGATACAGTCCATTTGGTCCGCTCATTCCAAATGTTCTTCCATAATCATGTCGATAGACTTGTAAAGCTCATCGATTACAAGGCCGCCGGATATGTGCTTGTTTTTCAAGCCTTGCTCCAAAAACTGGATGAGATGGGTTTTTCCATTGAACGGGATTACGGAATAGGGCAGGGCTTCGTCGCCCTCAAGCTGAAAAAGAGCTATCCAGTGCGCTATGAAGCTGTCTTTCTTCTGAAGCTTGTCACGGTGTGGTCGCTGGAGCGGTACAAGCAGATGCTTGGCCGGCTCGAAACGGACGCCGAGGGCTATATGGCCGATGTTTCTGCAACGAACGGCGGGGTCCATATTATTGCGATCAACGTAAACCCGGAGTTCTCGTGGGACGGCAGACCCCCGTATGCTGCACGAGGAACGGCTGTCCGTCCGCTGCATATATGGGGATTCTAGTCCGATGATGCAGCCGGCTGTGGCTGTCAGCAGGGCTTGATACCGGTTCGTGCACCCATATAGTTAAAGCAGTACGGCGATCGGAGGTCTCATGAAAAAGGCTGGAGGCCTGAGCTTGAAGGCTACGCTCGTGATCTCGTTTGCCGTGATGGTGGCCATCAGCGCTGTGATTGGAATGATCGGCATTGCAAGTATGCGAACCATGAGCGATGCCGATATTAAGCTGTACGAAAATTACACCGAGCCGATCATGTACCTCGAAAAGATGGTCGAGGGGTTCCATCGCATGCGGGTCAATTTATACCGTATCGGAACGATTGATACGCCCGAGGAACGCAAGGCCGACGCCGAGAACATCCAAAAACTCTTGACTCAAATCGCCGAGAATTCGCATCGCTACGAAGCGACTATGTTGACCGAGGCGGGACGGAAGCTCTTCGCGGCATACTCAGAACCCTTCGAGCAATTCAAGACAAAGATCGAAGAAATGCTCGTGCTGGCGGAAAAAGGCGATATCGGTCATGCGTACATGCAGGGGCTCCTGGAGACGAAGACTATAGCGAACGATGTGCAAGCCGGTCTTGACGGTCTCGTCGATCGGAAGATTTCCCAGGCACAGACGATAAAGGCTTCAAACGCCGCGCTGGCGGATCGGATAACGCTGATCCTTCTCATCGTCATCGGAGTCGGAATAGTGACTGCTGTTGTTGTCGCTATGATTGTCGGACGATCTGTTATGCGCAAGGTGGGAGGAGAACCGGCCGTCGTGGCGGCCTTCGCCGAACAGATAGCGGCCGGACACCTCGACACGCGTACGTTTTCCGGGCGGAAAACCTCCGGGATTCTCGGCGCGGTTACCGACATGGCGGCTAAGCTGTCCGGCATTGTCGCCTCAGTTCAGGAGGCGGCGCGTCAGGTCGCGGCGGGAAGCGCCCAGATAAGCATAGCGGCCCAAGACCTGAGCGCGGGGACATCAGCCCAGGCCGCGAGCGGAGAGGAAGTCTCCGCCTCGGTCGAACAGATGTCGGCGACGATCAAGCAGAATGCCGACAATTCCCTATCGACAGAGAACCTTGCCATGAAGGCCGCCGCCGATGTCGAGGCGGGGGCGGCGTCGGTCGATACCGCTTTGTCCGCGATGAGGACCATCGGCGAAAAGATCAGCATTATCGACGAGATCGCCCGGCAGACGAATCTCCTCGCCTTGAACGCCGCTATTGAGGCCGCACGCGCCGGCGAATCGGGGAAGGGCTTCGCCGTGGTCGCGAGCGAGGTACGGAAGCTCGCCGAGCGAAGTCAGGGCTCCGCCTCCGAAATACTGACACTCGCCGCCGAATCGCTGAAGGTCTCCGAGGAAGCGGCCGCGCGCATCGGCTCCAGCGTCCCGGGTATCCGGTCGACCGCCTCCCTCGTCCAGGAAATATCGTCATGCTGCAAAGAACAGAGCTCAGGCGTCGATCAGATCGTTCAAGCCCTGCTGAGTCTTGATCAGGTGATCCAGAAGAACGCCGCCGCCGGGGAAGAGCTTGCGAGCACCTCCGAAGAGCTCGCGGCTCAGGCGCAGCAGCTCAGTGAAGCGGTGTCGTACTTCAAGATCACAGGACAGGAGGAGATATCCGGACCGATCGCCGGATCTCTCGTCCGCGTGACAAAAACAGTGGATAAGCCGGTCTTGTCCCGTCATGAGGGGAGAAATCCCGCCTCACAACCAGGGAGGATCTCGAGCAAAAGGATCGCGGCGCCTCGAGAGAAGCGCATAACGACGGAATAAGGCGATGAGCGGAGAACTGTTCCTCGCATTCGCCATTGTTCTCCAGGTTTCGGCGGCCGTCATTGCGCTCAGGCTGATCAAGGAGACCGGCCGTATCCTCGCATGGATACTCATATCGGCGGCGCTCTGCATTATGGTAGTGCGGAGGATAATCCCTTTCATTTCATCCATCGCCTGGCAGCATGTCTCCCCTGATCCGATCTTCGAGCTGCTCGGGATGATTCTCTCGGGATTGATGCTCGCGGGAATTGTCCTGATACGGCCGATATTCGAGAAGATTTACAAATCGGAACAGGAACTTGCGGAAAGCGAGCGGAGATTCAGAAGCTGTTTTGAGCTTCCGATTGTCGGATTCGCCATTGTCTCGAAAGATCGGCGTTGGATCACCGTGAACGATAGACTATGTGAAATGCTCGCCGTCTCGCAGGAGGATCTTGTCGGAACCTTTGTGGATGCGAGGACGGTTGACGATGACCGTGCGCTGGAAGAAAGCCTGTCGGACGAAGCGCTTTCAGGGAAGATCGACGGTTATGTCGTGGACAAGCGGCTTTGCCGCGGCTCAAAGGGAGAGACGATCTGGGTAAGCCAGGCGGCGCGGTGCGTCCGCGACCCCGAGGGAAATCCAAACTACTTCATTCTTATTCTGCAAGACATCTCTGAACGCAAAGCCTACGAGCAGCGGCTCCGGGGATCGCTGGAAGAAAAGGAAGTGCTTCTCAGAGAGCTCTACCACAGGACAAAGAACAATATGCAGGTAATCTGCTCATTGCTCAACCTCGAATACGCTCGATGTAAGGATCCGAAAATCGCCGAGGAGTTCCACGAAATCGAAGGCCGTATTCAATCGATGTCGCTTGTGCATGAACGATTGTACAAGTCGAGCGATCTTTCAAGGATCGAACTCGGCGGGTATATCAGCGAGCTCACGTCGCTGCTCGCCGGCAGCTACAGGATATGTCCAGATAGAATACAGCTGAGAACGAGTCTGAGTACAGTCTATGTTCCTATCGATATCGCAATCCCCTGTGGGATGATTATGCACGAGATCATTTCGAACAGCTTGAAACACGCCTTTCCAGGCGATAGAGAGGGACGATTGGATATCAAACTGGAATCTCGCGAACACGATCGCGTATGCATTTCGATAGCCGATGACGGCGTCGGGACAGGCATGCGCTTTGATCTTTCAAAAACAGACGGGATGGGGCTCAGAACAGTGTTCGCCCTTGCCGATCAGATCGGAGCCGACGTTCGGTTCTCGACTGAAAGCGGGGTGCGATTTGAAATGGAATTCCCGAAGGCGGAACGTGCGGTTATCGAAGAGAGTCGTTCCCGCGACGCAGGCCGCGCATGGATCATCGTACCCGCAAGTCGACGTATGGCATCTGCGCAGCATATCGACAAAAGCCGGAGCATGCCTTCGCTGGAGACCTAAGGTATGGGATTGTTGACGCATTCACGCCGCTGATGATAAGTTAAGAAACGAAGTCGCCGAAGGCGACGACCCAAATCGCGCCGGTCGTATAACGCCCGCCAGGATACGGAGGGCGTTCACGAACGGTACCTTGATGGTGCGTCGCGGAACGCGACGCACGTCCAATCGCGCCGGTCGTACAGCGCCCGGCGGATGACAAGGGCGCTCACGAGCGCAACCTTGATTTTAGTCGCCGAAGGCGACGACCCAAATCGCGCCGGTCGTATAACGGCTATTACCCCAGCCTTCCAAGCTGGAGACGCGAGTTCGACTCTCGTCCGGCGCTGACGCAGGGCCCGCGGACAGCGGGCTTTTTTTCTGAAGAGGGGAGGGGGAAGTCGATCCGAACCAAGGTGCCCTGATCTGTGTCGATTGAAAAATGCCCGTCGAGTTGAGCAGCGAGGGTTTTTACCAGGTTCAACCCGATGGTTGAATTGTTTGTCGAGTCGAAATCATGGACAGCCCTCCCATCATCACGAACTACGAGCGAGACTAGATTATCTGCGACCTTTGACAGCATGACATCGATCGTCCCCTTTTCTTCATTCGGAAACGCGTGCTTAAGAGCGTTTACAACGAGTTCGTTGACGATGAGCCCGCAGTTTATCGCGCTCTCCAACGGCATGCAGATATCATCGACTCTCACGTTCAGGTTGATCCTGCCGCGATCGACGGAGTAGACATCGAATAAATCGCTGCAGAGTCTTTCGACGTAAATCGAGAAATTCACAGAGGAAAAATCATCTGAATGATATAGGGTCTCATGGACAAGCGACATCGCCCGCACGCGCGTTTCGATGTCGGCGAGAAGAGTCTTGTCCGCGGCCGATCGAGAGCTGATATTCATCTGCAGACTGATCAGGCTGCATATCACTTGCAAATTATTCTTTACTCTATGATGAACTTCGCGAAGAAGGAGCTCTTTTTCGGAAAGCGATTGGAGGAGCGCGTTTTCGAATTTTTTGCGTTCAGAAAGATCTACGAGCGACACGAGAATACGGGACCAACTTTGCTCATAGCCGGGCATGATGCTCACTTTATAGAACACGGCGATCTTTTCACCGCCGTTTCGGATATGGACGGTTTCGCCTTCGACCGAGGTGGCGCCATGTGCGAACGCGATAAACTCGAGGCGGAGGGGTTCCAAATTTTCAAGTCCTATACTCTTTGACAGCTCCGTAAGCGCCTTCGGCTTGTCGTTAAGACCGAGCAGCCTCATCGTAGCTTTGTTCACATCGAGGACCTTGACGAGCGCTGCGCACTCTTCGAGCCGACCCGGCGCATTAAAATAGGCGTTCCAGTTCGATTCTCCGTGAGCGCGCGCCTCGTCGACGCGGCGTTTGACCGCAGAAAAATCCTCTTCCCACAGCGAGATCGGCGAGTCGTCGAAGAAACTCGCAAGTCTGCGCTCTCCTTCCCGACGCGCGCGCCTCTGAGCGACGAGCAGAATCACGGCGACGAGGAGAACCATGCCGGTGGCGATGCTCAGCAGAAAAAGCCACAGTGGAGTCACAAACTCACGGCGGAGCGGTATCTGATAGGCGCTTAAAATCGATGAGAAAAACTCCGGGGATTCACGCCTTAGCTGTTCGATGGCTCTGTCGAGCTCGAGAACGAGATCCCGGCCGCCGTTTGGAGAAGCCAAAGAGGCGGCGAACCGAAGCTCGATAGGGTTGTACAGGATCGAGCTCGAGACGATGGGCAGGCGCGGAGTGAAGACGATGCCCAGTGAATTACTTCCGACCGCGGCGTCAATTTCGCCTCGAGCGAGGGCGTCGAACATGGTTGAATATTCCGTATAGTATTCATAGGTGGGATGAATCCCGAAGGACTCACAGAGTTCCTTGAACGAGGCCGGACCTGAAAACCAAAAATCATTTTCGAGTGCGCCGATTCTTTTTTGATCGAGATCCATGATCGAGATGTGGGGTTTCCCGGCTTTTGTAAAAATGGCACCCCAGTCGGTCATGATGGATTCCTCGGTGAAAACGGCGAACTCCTCTCGCTGTGTGGTCTTTACAATGGCGGGGACAAGATCAACTTTGCCTGTTTTAAGCGCGGTGAGAAGATCATCCCAGCTGTCGAATGTGTAGTGGATCGCCCAGCCTTCACGTTCAGCAAGCTTTTTCACGATGTCGATGAAAATGCCCCGGGGACGACCCTCGCTGTCCCGATAGCATGAGGGATTTGCGTCGTAGTACCCGAGATGTATGACTCGTTGCGAAGAATCGGCGAAAGATCGACCGAGTGCGACGATAGACAATGCGAGTATGCATGCCGATCGAAGAAGGCGGCTTTTCAAGAAGCCTTTCGTCATGTCAAATCACCCACAGGCTTTCACTATAGGTCTAAAACTCTGAACGTGCAAATAACGGGAGTGTTTCGGCCTCTTTTTCATTTTTCCGCCCGAGGTTACTATCGTACTATGGCTTCACTCCGTACCGTAAAGGCAGGCGCGGTCATGATCGGAGGCGGCTGGCCGGTTTCGATCCAGACAATGTGGAAAGATCCGCTTCCCCGGACTTTGTCTGAAGTGCCGGGCAGGATCGAAAAGCTCTCGGCGATGGGCTGCGATATCATACGCTTCGCAGTTCCTGATATTCCTGCCGCTGAAGCACTCGGCCGGCTTGCTTCCATGACGACGATGCCGCTTGTCGCCGACATTCATTTCGATTGGCGGATAGCGCTCAGGTGTCTTGACTTTCCGATTGCGAAAATACGAATCAATCCCGGCAATATCGGAGCCAGGTGGAAGACGGCCGAAGTCGCAGCGAAAGCCGCGGACAAGGGCGTTCCGATACGGATCGGCGTCAACGCCGGCTCCTTGCCTTCAGACCTTCGCGGGGCCGCCGACAGGGCATCAGCGATCATCGAAGCTGCCGAGCGTGAAATCGCGGCTTTCGACGAGCTCGGCTTTCGCGACATCGTCGTCTCGATGAAGGCTTCGGATGTCGATACGACCATCGAAGTCAACCGCCGTTTCGCTTCCCGCCATGACTATCCCCTCCACCTCGGTGTCACGGAGGCAGGTCCGCTGATCGCCGGGGTGGCGCGGAATGCGGTCGCGTTGAGTTCGCTTCTGCGCGAGGGCATCGGTTCGACCATACGGGTTTCCTTGTCCGACAGCATGGAGAATGAGATTATTGCAGGCCGCGAGATTCTTGCCTGTTCCGGCCAAAAGATGAAAGGCGTTTCGATTATTTCCTGCCCGCGCTGCGGCAGGGCTTCCTTTGATACGCATGCTTTCACAGCGAGATGGGCGGAACGATTGTATTCCCTGAAGAAGACAGCCACGATCGCCGTCATGGGTTGTGTGGTCAACGGCCCGGGGGAGGCGGCTCACGCCGATCTCGGGATCAGCGGCGCCGGCAACTCGATTGTGCTGTTTCGAAAAGGAGAGATAGTGCGAACGATTCGTCCCGAAGAGGCCGATATTGTATTTGAAGAGGAGCTTGCATCGCTCGAATGAAGAGAATCCTGCTGTATTCGGCCGTTGCGGCTTTGTCGATGGCGGCTCAGCTCGTTGCAGCCGCCGAGCACGGCGGCGGAGAGTCGGCGGAGAGCGTTGAGGTTCAGCCGCCGAAACCGAGGACTGTGGCTCCGGCTCAACCGGAGAGTCTGCCCCCCCGCGCGACCAGCAGATCCTGGCTGCAGTATCAGGAAGGCGTTCGGCTTCTTTCCGAGAGGCGCCTCGGCGAAGCCCTCGTAGCATTGAAGAAGGCTGTCGAGACGCGGGACGGGCTTTTCCTTGAAGCCTCGAGGTCGATCGAAGCGGCTATGAATTCTCCCGAGGCAAAGAAAGCCGGAGGGTCGATATCGGCTCTTGTCTGGCTTCTCGCGGAGCGGGATTTCATCACGAGCGTCAGAAATCAGATCAAGCGGCAGTCGGGCGGTTCTCTTATAAACGAACTGAGACTGCTGCGCGAGCGATCACCCTCGGCGCCCTTGCATGGGTTCATCGATGCCGTCCTCCTCGTAGCCGAAGAAGGCGGTTTATCCAAAATAGGGGACTCTCTCGATTCCTTGGCGGCTGCAGCGGCGCGGCTTCGAAGTTATCCCGAGGCGGAGTATCGTATAGGCCAGGTGTATTCGGCCGAAGGCGAGATCAGGCTCGCCGAGCTCTACATGCTCCGCGCCTACGATATGCGCGACGCGCTCTATGATGAAACCGATGTCATCGCGATTCTCGATTCGCTTGTCGATATCTATCGGACCCAAGGGAAAATGAAGGATTTCGAGCTTACGTTGATCGAAATTGTCCAAAAAACCGAGCTCTTCACCCGTCGTGACGAGTACTACCGCACAGCTATGGAGCGGACTCTCGCCCGGCAGGGCTTCGACAAGTTTATGTCCCTGTATCGCGTGCCCGAGGCTTGGCCGGCGAAGGCATACGCGCGGCTCGGCGCGTTCTATCTGGATGCCGGACGACGGGTTTCCGTCATGTACCTTGCTGCGGCCTCGAATGCCGTGCTCACCCGCGGTATCGAGGTCGTCAAGACCGACGAACCTCGGTATTCATTCGCGGGTCTCGCCGATCTGTGCGCACGGATGCTGGCGAACGAAGAACTCGCGCGATATGCAGAATCCGAGGGGCTCTGGGCCGACCTTGTTCTTCTTGGAGAGGCTCTTGCCTCTACAGGCGAACGGGAGAGCGCGCGTGAAATTTGGACGGTTGTGGCATCGCTGAAGGGGATAGAACCATGGTCCACAAAAGCTGCCCAGGCTCTGCGTCGGGCCCCTGGAGATAAGATGTCCTATGAAGCCTTGAGCGCTGTGTATCGATAGCAGGCTACAACGACCCTTTCCGCGCGGCCGCCTTCTCCGTCGATCGGATTTTCGCGACGATATCGCGGATGAAAGGATCGATGATGGTATACACGCGCTTCGTTTTCTGTACCTCTGAGCTGACGATACCGTTCTCTTTCAAGATAGTCAGATGCTGAGAAACGACCGGCTGAGGCTGCTTGAGGCAGCGCCACAGATCTGTGACACAGGGATCATCTTCTTCAGCGATCATGCACAGAAGCCGCAGACGTATCGGATGTCCGACAGCCTTGAGCTTGCGCGCGTATTCCGCGTTCATTTCGTCTGAACAGGATGATTTCGGGGTCGACATAACAAAACACTATCAACCCTCGAGGGTTTTTTCAATATCCGCTATATAGTGGAAATTACTTGTCCTTCTCCATGATCGCCCGCATTTCGCGCTCGGGACAGGAGGCCAAATAGTCTTCGAGCGTCTTGCGGTCGATCGCGTCCATCCGCGAGATGGATAAGCCGAGCACCCGGTCGGCGCGGACGATCCTGCATGATAGTGTGAGGATCCTGTCCCCGACGCGCATCGAGCAATCGTCGATTACGTCGCCCGCTTCGAGATCGGCGACGAGGGCCGAGGAATCGGGAATGAAGGACAGGCCGCTGGACGATACGGTCTCGAGCCTGCCGCCCACCGGCACGAGGGTTTTGGGGTGAGCGAACATGAAATCCAGACGGTCCCAGGGTGATGGGGCGATTCGATCGGAGGCGCGGGATTCTTCGACCGTAACGTATCGCTTGAGAAGACGCTGAAAGTGCCCTTGTTCCCGCCGGTCGTCGAGGTCGTCCTTCACGACGCCGTTTATACCGAGATGAGCGGCTTTCGCGGCTTCTTCAAATGGGAAGTGTTCGCCTTTGAGCAGGACGATGACGCATTCGGTCTTGTCGTGGACCGCTCTGATCGTTTGCGCGACGATCTTCCAGTGACGGGGGAAATCGCGCGCACTGACGACCACGGCGTCGGGTTCTATTTCGTCGAGATTATCGACGGCCTTCACCGGATTTCGATACCGAAGAACCTCGAAACCGAGCGGCCTGAGATAGAAACGAATTATCTCGGCTATGCGGTCGTTTTCGACGAGGAGGAGGGCCTTCATTCGACGCCTTTGTTGTGGACGACATAGCCGACAATATACCAGATCTCGCCCGAGCGTTTCAGTTCGTACGTGTATTCTTTGACGAGGTGGAGCTGGCGTTCCTCGAATTTTTCCAGCACTGTGACATAGCCGCGGGAGGGGGTATAACGAGTCTCGAGGATCTCGAAGAAGTAGGGCCGTATAGAGACCGCCTGAGCTTCGGGGGCGGATTGGAGATCGGCTCGAAAGCGTTCCAGCGTGATTCTTCGACCCTCTTCGGAGTCTGCGTTGTAGGCCGCCCTGCGGTCGGGCGACATGGTATAGAGCGCCTCGAGGTCGAGGTACAGGAAAAACTCATTCCAGAGACCTTTTTGAAGGGCGACGATCGTGCGCCTGACGACTTCGTCGGGAGGAAGCGCCTGGGGTTTGAGAATTTCCGCGGTTCCTGACCGGATGCTGTCCGATGCCGGAGGCAGACCTGGAGAGGGTCTGATCGAAAGCAGAAGAGTGTTCGATGTGAGCGCCGCCGAGGCCCCCGGACCGGCGAGTTCCGGGTAGAATAATGCCCGTACGGAGTAGCTGCCGGGCTCGTCGATGCGGATGAAGCGATCGAGGTTTTCTTTGAACGAGTATTCTTCGCCCGGCTTAATCGCGATTTCCCGGTAAAAAACAGGACGCGATTCGCCCATCGCCGATTTATAGCTGTCGCTCATATCAAGAGAACGATTGGTCGGCGTGCGGGCTTCGAACGAGATGCTGAAAAGTCGATCGTCGGCGAGCTTGAAGCGGTAGGTCGAAGAATCGGGATTGGCTATCGTGACCATGATGGGTATCTCGCTGCCGGGGAAAAAGATCTTCTTGTCGAAGAAGCGGATGGACAGGGTCGGTTCCGCCGACGCGCTGAGTGCAGCAAGGACGAGGGCCGCGGCGGCCGCCAATAGGAATCTGCCTTTCACGGACTTTTTCTCCTTCAAGCTGGAACAAGGACCTTGATTGGACGTATACTGCCCACGCTGTCCCGATCACCTTATTTTCGGAATGTTACGATGAATACATTACGACCGCAAGATGTGCTGGAAGCGCTGACGAAGTATGGTCCACTTGTCGAGTTCACATCGAGGTTGAAGACCGGCCCCTTTCCGATCGATATCGGCGAAGCCGAAGGTTCGTTTACGGCCTTCCTCGTTTCAGCCGCCGCCCGTTTCCACGCCGGCCCGATCCTTGTCGTAGTGCCGAGCGATCTCGAAGCCGATGCCCTCGAGAATGATCTGCAGTTCCTCGGGGAAGAACCGGCGCGCCTGTCGTGGTGGAGAACCGCCGCTTACCGTGCGGTTTCGCCCCGTTCACGCGTTTTCGGCGAACGGGCGGCTTGTCTCGCCCGGCTCTGCGCGGGCGAGGCGAAAATAGTGATCGCCTGTCAGCGTGCCTTCGTGACTCCGGTTCCGCCCCGTGATTTATTCGCCCCCCTTGTCTTCCCGCTCGATAAAGGCGGGACAATTGATCCCGCCGTTGTCGGCGAGCGGCTCGCCGCATACGGATATCTTCGAGTGCCCCGCGTATCCCTGCCGGGGGAGTTCGCGTTGCGAGGCGAAGTACTCGATCTTTTCATGCCGGGCGACGAGGACGCGGTCAGAGTCGTCTTCGAGTATGATCAAATCGAACGCATCGCGCGTTTCGATCCGGCTGTTCAGTCCAGTTCGGACCAGATCGAGCGGCTGATCGTCAGACCCATGAAAGAGCTGGTCTGGAACGAGGAACGCCTGAGCGCGCTCGCGGCCTCGCTCGCACGACTGCCCGGCGCGGCCGGCCGCGAAAAGGCCGTGCTCGAATCCCTGGCCGAGAAGTCCGAGGTCAAGGGCGAAGAGCTTTTGTATCCGCTCGCTTTCCCCTCCGCTGAACACGGTTCCTCGATCCTCGACTATCTCGGGCGCGACAGTCTTGTGATGTTTGTCGACCGCGAACGACTCGAGGCTCAGGAGGAGGCGACGCGAAAAGAATATACTGGCCTCTATCGCCGCGCCCTCCAGGAATCGCTCGTGCCTCCTCCGGATAGGCTTATTCTCTCGTTCTCGGAACTCGAAAAAAGGGCGCTTGCGGGGAAGACTGCGCGCACATTTGCGCTTCGTGATTCGAATGCCGTCGACCGCATACAGATGGGCGTCGAACAGCCACGATCCTTTTTTGGAAATGTGCGGTATTTCAAAGAAGAACTGGCGAATCTTTTCAAGGCGGGATACCGAGTTTTTGTCTTCGCCGAGACCGACATCCAGGCGGAACGCATACGGTCGCTGCTGCATGACTTCGACGTAGTCGTCGAAACCGCTCCTTTCTCGGCCGGTTTCGTTCTTCCCGGGCTCAAACTCCTCGTCATTCAGGAGAACGAGATATTCGGCAGGAGAAAGCGGACGCCGGCCTCGATCAAGACGACGCGCTCGGCGGCCATCGACACCTTCGTGGAACTCGCGCCCGGGGACTATGTTGTCCACGTGAACTACGGCATCGGGCGCTTCGCCGCCATCGAGCGCATGAACGTCCTCGGACTTGAACGCGACTACATCAAAATCGAATATGCCGAACACGAAGTGGTCTTCGTGCCGATCGAGCAGGCGAATCTCGTTCAGCGCTACATCGGCAACGAGGGGGATGAGCCACGACTTGATCGGCTCGGTTCGAAGTCCTGGGAAACGCGGAAAGCCAAGGTAAAGGCGTCGGTCGAGCAGCTCGCCGAACGACTCATCCGCATTTATGCGCGGAGGAAAGCCGCGAAAGGCTTCGCGTTTCCGCCCGATAACGAATGGCAGCTCGCTTTCGAAGCGGCATTCCCCTATGAGGAGACAGCCGACCAGATACGCTGTATCGAGGAAGTCAAGGCGGACATGGAGAGTCCCAAGCCGATGGATCGGCTCATCTGCGGCGACGTCGGATACGGCAAGACCGAGATCGCCATGCGTGCGGTGTTCAAAGCGGCCGCGGCGGGCAAGCAGGTCGCCTTTCTTGCGCCGACCACGATCCTCGCCGAACAGCATTTCGAGAACCTCCGGGATAGAATAGGCGAGTTCCCGATCCGCGCGGCCATGCTTTCGCGACTCGTGGACCGCAAAGATCAGCGGGCTGCGCTCGCCGCCCTCAGGGAGGGGAAGCTCGATGTCGTCGTGGGTACGCACCGGCTCCTGCAGAAGGATGTCGAGTTCAAAGACCTCGGTCTTCTCGTTGTCGATGAGGAGCAGCGCTTCGGCGTCAAGGATAAAGAACGGCTCAAAGAAATGAAGGCGAGCGTGGACTGCCTTACGCTCACCGCGACGCCGATTCCCAGGACCCTGCACATGTCGCTTCTCAAGATCAGGGACATGTCCGTCCTCAATACGCCGCCGGTCAACCGCCACCCCATAGAGACCGTCGTCGAGGAATACGATCCCGAGATCGTCGCCCAGGCGATCAGACGCGAGATCGCGAGGGGCGGGCAGGTCTTCTATCTCCACAACAGAATCGAGAGTCTTCAGGAAATACAAGGTATGCTGGCCGGCTCGGTCCCGGAGGTGCTCGTCGAGACCGCCCATGGTCAAATGGACAGCTCTGAGCTCGAGGATGTCATGCACAGATTCATCCACGGCGGCTTTCACGTCCTTGTGTCGACGACCATCATCGAAAACGGCATCGATATTCCCAACGTCAACACCATCATCATCGATCGGGCGGATATGTACGGCATCTCTCAGCTGTACCAGCTCCGCGGCCGTGTGGGAAGGTCCGATCGCGTCGCGTACGCTTATCTTTTTTATCCGGACAAGCGGGCGCTTTCCGAGCTGGCCATGAAGCGGCTTCAGATAATCTCCGATTTCACCGAACTCGGCTCGGGTTTCAAGATCGCTATGAAGGATCTCGAAGTCAGAGGAGCGGGGAATCTTCTCGGGCGCGAGCAGTCGGGCGATATTTATGCGGTGGGTTTCGATCTTTACCTGAAGCTCCTGGACGAGGCCGTCGCGAAGCTCTCGGAATCGGGGTACGAAGCGGAGGAGGACCCCTATCTCGAACTCGAATACGCGGGCTATATCCCCGATTCCTACATCTCGCTTCCGACCATGAAGATGGAGGTGTATAAGAAGATTGCATCCATCGCGAGTCAGGCCGATCTCGAGTATCTGTACCAGGAGCTGACCGATCGCTTCGGCCCCTTGCCCGACGAGGTCCAGAGTCTTCTGGCGCTCGCGGAGATCAGGATCATCTGCAAACGTCTATCGATAGCGCAGCTTAAGGAACGGGGAGGGGCGGTCACCGCCGAATTCTCGAAGGTAGCCAAAATTTCTGTCGAACGGCTTTTGAGGCTTATCCGGGAGTCCGGCGGCCGCGTCAAGCTCGATCCTCAAAGGCCGAACGTCCTCGTTATCAGAACTGGAAGTATCGGGCTTCGAGAAAAAAGCGAGTTCATCCGCGAGCGGCTTGCTTCCCTTTTGAATTGAGGCGGATGAGATCGGTATGGAAAACAAGCGATCCCTCGGTTAAAATTGACGGCAGTTCGGAGGCCCGGATGTCCGAGAAGATAGGCGATTTCCTCGTCAGGATAGGCGCCATGACCGAGGAGCAGGTCGAGGAAGTATTGTCTGTGCAGGAGGACTCCGACGAGCCGCGGTTGTTCGGCGAAATCGCGATCGAAAAAGGTTTCATAGACGATGCCGCGCTCAGGCGGTACGTCGAGGAGAGGAGCGGCGCGAAATGAGGAAGACAAGTCCGCTCAGGGTGCTCTGCCCCCACGGGCTTCCTGAGGATAGGCTGAATATTCATCCGAATGAAGGAGCCGATCTCGGCATGATGATGCTGACAAACAGCGTTACGCTCCACGGCGGGAGACGAGGCGAGGTTCATCTTCTCAACGACTGTCCCCGTGAGAGTGTGGAGATCAGTCCGGCCTATTGGGAGCGGATCGGCAGGCCGGCTCGCGCGGTGCTCTGTCTGGATGGGGACATCTTGACGATCGAGCCGTCGAAATAAAGGGGAATTCCACAAGGTTCGAGGAACTTGTTTCAATCTTTGCGCAGGGATGCGCCCGGATAGAAGTATTCGGACATGATGTCGCACAGTTCGGGCGAGAACTCGAGATTCGCGCGTGCGCGCTGCACGCCGGTCGGCATACGGTCTGCGTGCTCGATCGTAGCCGCGACCGTGAAGCGATAGCGCTGGAAAAAGAGGCTGAGCGAGACTTTCATCCCTGGTGAGAGGTCCGTCGAGCGCAGGGGGCTCAGAAACTCCACACAATTGACCGCGAGTGAGAAGAGTGCGATCTTCTCCTGGGCGCCGCCGATCGTGAGTACTGCATAATTGTTGTAGCCGAGTTTTTTCGATGAGGCGGGGTCGACCCGAATGATCTTGTCCTTGAAATCATGATACTCGGCTTTTAGTTTTTCCAAGCTGATGAGATGCTCCCCCAGAAGGGCCGCCAGGGCGGGCGGTATCGGCTTGAAATCGCAGACAATCAGCCCCATGCGGTCCCTGCCCTTCATGAGACCGACCCCGGATATCTGACAACGGCAGAATATTTTCTCGGGAAGGCGGGAGGTCGGGCGCTGTATGGAGAAGGTAAGGCCGGCCAAGGCCCCTTTGAAGCGCTGGAAGAAGACGACTTCATCCTTGGTGAAGGCTCCGATCAGAACCGCCTTCCCCATGGACAGCTGATACGGGGCGCAGGCGAGCGTGTAGGTCTCGACCTTGAGCGCGGTCTGCGATTGGATGATGCCCGTGGAGTGCAGGGCGAATGAGTCGAAGATGACGACAGCATCCTTGAACTGCTCTTCGTAGCTCAAGGTTTCGATTTTCTGCATACGCTTCTACTATGACTCTTGCTTCGCATACAGGTCAAGGATACGTTCATCTACGACCCCTCCGTGAAGGAATCCGCGGGAAGCCGAAGTTCTGCGGCGACCGGATGCCGGTGCCGCCCGCAGGCGCGCCGACTAGAAAAATCGCCGGCTCCTTCCCGATCCGCCACGGGGAACGCCGCCATGCCGATATTGAAGCCGACCGAATCCGCTCGGAGGGGCCGGAGAGCGAGACCGCGACGCAGAGTCGTGTGCTCTCAGATAGTGATGAAAGACAGTCTTCAAGGAGCTTGTCGTTTCGATAAGGCGTCTCGATGAAAATTCTTGTCGCTCCATCGACGCGGAGCGCCTGATCGATCGCTGTCAGGGTTTCCTTCCTGTCCGCCCGCTCCTGCGGAAGATAGCCCAGGAACGAAAACCTCTGACCTTCGAGGCCGGACGCCGCGAGCGCCAGGAGGATGGACGAGGGGCCGGGGAGCGGCGACACTTCAATCCCCTTTTCATGGGCGAGAGCGACGAGCGCCGCTCCCGGATCCGCCACGCAGGGCATACCGGCTTCCGAAAGCAACCCCACATTTTCGCCGGCGAGAAGCGGATCGAGCAGGTGCGGCAGATCTTCGATTTTTGTGTGTTCGTCGAGTCGTTCCATTGTCACCTCGGCGGCCTCTTCCTGCCCGAGTACACGCGACAGAAGACGCCACGCCGCCTTTTCCCCCTCGACAATGTATCTTCGAAGACTTCGGAGCCGTTCGAGAACGAGAACTGGAAGCACGGACTCGGGCTGCGACTCCGGATCGAGGAGGTTGGGAATCAGATAGAGCTTGCCGGGGTGTGAAGACATAATCACCTTCCCAAAAGATCGAGGGCGGCGTCCACAAGAGCGCCGAACCGCAGGGCGTGATGCTCGGCAAGGAAGGACGCTTCGTTGCGGAATATCCCGGCTGCGTCTTCGCGTTCCCGCTCGGACAGAGGGACGGCCCTCCCGACCAGCCTGGCCTCGGCCGTGCTCGAGCGGAAGGCCGACTCCCCCGCAAACGCAAGGCGCAGTTCGGAAAGAATACCTTTTTCAACCCTGGCCGCAAACGCGAATACCGCGGTTTCGGGCGCGGGGTAATCCTTAGGGCCGATTTTTTTCAGCACACATGCGTCCCAGCGTTCGAGGGGGATGCGAATTCGCGTGAGAAGCCCTCCTTCGGGGAAGGCCGGCCGGTGATCGTGGCTGACGAAGCGGTTAACGTTGATCCACGTCGATCCGCCCGCGTCGCGGAGTTCCACGACGGCGTCGAGGCAGGCGAGAGCCGGCCAGGCATCCATGAAGCGGGACGTGCAGGCGATTGCGCCCCCGAGCGTCGCCAGGTTGCGGACCGCCGGGGTCGCCGCCGACTTGAGCGCATCGACCACAAGGGAGGGCACGGCGCTCTCGCCGAGCTCGAGAATCTCGGTCATGGTGACCGCGGCGCCGATTTCGAGAAAACGCTCGGTGAGTCCGGCTTTTCTGAGTTCGGGTATCTCGTGGATGCAGATCACTTCGGGAGGAAGCGATAGAGCGCGGCCGCCTTGCTCACGGAATATACCGGTGCCCCCGGCCATGATCAGTGCTCCCGGCCTTCGGCGGAGGAGATCGAGGGCGGCCGCGAGGTCCTTCGGGTAATGAACGTCACTTCCCCGCACGACGGTAGAGCCTCCTGGCTTTGTAATCCGCAGCGGCGTGAATTGCATGGACGAGCGCCTCGGGGTCGGTGCAAC
Source organism: uncultured Treponemataceae bacterium (assembly GCA_964540615.1). Lineage (GTDB taxonomy): Bacteria > Spirochaetota > Spirochaetia > Treponematales > Rectinemataceae > CAZXXZ01. Next base: position 28,252 of record CAZINN010000004.1, read on the forward strand.
GGCAGGGGGCGACGGACATGAAGTCGAGGATATCGGTCGATGTCGGTCGTGCTTTGCGCTCTAGGAGCGCCGCGGCCGCCAGGATTTTGGATCCTTCGCAGAAACCGCAGGTTTCCACCCCTGCATCCCTGAAACCCTGGAGAATATCCTGGTACTCCTCGGTCTGGGAAAATCCTTCAATGGTGATGATTTCGCGGGAGCGAGCCTTGAACGCAGGCAGGATGCACGAAGGTACAAGCCGTCCATCGAGAAAGACAAGACAGCGGCCGCAGCGGCCGCAGCGGCAGTCGGACTGGACTCCCAGAAGACCGAACTTGTCATGGAGGACATCTGAGAGCCTATCGACGCTTCGCACCTGTGCGCTCACATCTTCCCCGTTGAGTATGAACGAGATGGTCATACAGACTCCACAGCACGAATGACATCGTCGCCCGCGACCGGAAGACTCGTAAAACGAGCGCCGGCGGCCTGTGAAAGCGCGGTGATGAACGCCGCGGGAATAGTGCCGAAGGGCAGTTCGCCGATTCCTTTGACCGGAGCCTTGCGTGAGGGCGTAAGAAACTCGATGTTGATCGGTGGAAGAGAGCTGAGCGGCAGAAGACCCTGACGGAAATATGCGCCCTTCTCTACGTTTCCAGGCGAAAACCGCTCGGACAAGCATACGCTGAGCGCATCGATGCAGAGCGATCGCAGCGCGGAGGTGGCGCGCTCCACAGATACAATCCGCCCTCCGTCGACACAGAGCCAGACGCCGAGAGAGGATGGTTCAAATGTCCAGGGATCGAGCTCAAGCTCGACGACGGCGCCGGCCCATGCCGCTGAGTCGAACGATGAAGATGCAACACTTCCCTCTTCCCACGCGATCGATTTTGGGGCACGGTAGCTGCTGCGGGCCGAAAGCGGAAGCGGATCGCGGAAACGGCGCTTCTGAATCGCCTCGCAGGCCTTCACGACGAGGCGGTTCACGATAGTGATACCGCGCGAAAGAGTCGTCGGTCCGGAGTTCGGTGATTCATCGGTGTCGGCGGGAGCGACCCGCACGTTTTCGACCGGGACGCCGAGTGCTTCGGCGGCGGTGATTCTCCAGATATCGAGCACTCCTCCGCCGCCGGCCGCAGCGCTCGTCTTTATCACTACCCTCAAGTCTTTATCGAGTTCCACCTCTACGGCATACGAATTCGCATGCTCTGCAGTAATGAATTGTCCTGTTCCTTGACAGGCAAAGGACAATCCGATACCGCGCAGAGGCCCCTCGGTTCTTTTCGATCTGCGCTTCCGGATGAGCTCATACGAGGCATGCTTGCGGCGATAGTCGGAAGCGGCGGAAAGGTGTTCGAGAATGAGGGAGTAGGGGATGCTTTCCTTCAAAAGCTCGCCGGTTATAAGCGGCGAGCCTTTACTCATGATGTTCCGCGCCTTCCAATCGGCGGGGTCTTCCTGCGCGGCGGCGGCCAAGGTGTTCGAATGGGCTTCTATGGCGAAAAGGGAATGCGATGCGCCCAGTCCTCCGAATGCGTCGAGTGGAGGAACATTCGTCGAGACCGCGTAGCCCTCGACCCGAAGGTTCGGACAGCGATATGCCCCGGTCGAGGCGAGAACCGCGTGGTTCAAAATTTCTTCGGCGAGCGGTGTGTGTGCGCCGACGTTGACAGCGATTCGGATATCCATGGCCGACAGCCCGCCGCCGGGGCCGAGCGCCGCGCGGATGCTGATGGAACTCTGAGCCCGCTTCGGCGTGTAATGGAAATCTTCCTCTCGCGTCAGCAGGATTTTTGCAGGTCGTCCGCAGGCCACGGCTGCTACGGCTGCATGACAAGCCAGGAGGGACGGATACCAGAGCTTTCCGTCGAGATGCACGCCGAGACGGGACGGCCGAACCGATACTTCTTCGGCTCGGCAGCCGAGGGCGAGCGCGACAGAGTCTCTTACATGATGCGGCCACTGTGTCGCGCACCAAACGGCGATTTTGTCGTAGTCGTAGGCGGCGACCGCCCCCTGCGGTTCGCTGTAGTTGTGATCGACGGCTCCGCTGTGGTAGGTCGCTTCGTGAACATCCGGGGCGATGGAAAAGGCGAGGTCGGGATCGCCGATGATCACGACCCGCTTGGCGAGGACCTGGCTGGACGAAAAACTTTCCCAGTCGAGCACAGGCTCCCGCTCGGCGCATTCGATCCTCGCGGATGCCGCGAGAGATTCGAGGACGATCGGATCGGGCCCCGCGATAAGAGCGACCGGCTGACCCACATATGACAGCTCGTCCCACGCGAGAATCGGTATATCGGAGCCGAAGGAGGCGAGACGGTTTTTTCCGGGGATATCATGAGGGAATATAGCCCTGTACCCTGAGGGCAATGACGGGAACGAGACCGAATGAACACAGCCGCGCGCGACCGGCGAGCGGAGCGTTATAACATTGATCATGCCTTCCGCGGAGAAGTCCGAGATCGAGCGGAGGGACGCCTCGCGCGCATCGCGCTTTTTCCTGCTCAGACCGATGCCTCCTCGGCGATCGTGAGCACGGTCCGGACCACGTCCTCGACCTGCGCGTCCGACATGTCCGGCCAGATCGGCAATGATACGGTCCGCGAGAATGCTGCGTAAGCACGAGGAAAATCATCGGGCGCGAGATTGTAGCGGCGTGACCAGTATGTCATGACATGGAGCGGGATAAAATGCACAGATATCCCGATGCCGGCTTTTTGCAGCCGTTCCGCGAATTCATCGCGCTCGATACGTACTGCAGCGGGACGGATGCGAAGACTATAGAGATGCCAGGCGTGTGCTGGGTGCCGGGGGGGCGGCTCGAGCACGGGGTGGTCGGAGAAGGCTTGGGTGTAGAACTCGGCGATGGCTCGGCGGCGTGCAAGAAAACGGTCGGCCTTTTTCAGCTGTTCGCGGCCGACGGCGGCGAGCATATCAGGAAGATTGTACTTGTAGCCGGCTTCGACGACGTCGTAACGCCACGACGCCGTCGCGGACGTATACCGGTCCCATGCGCTGCGGTCGAAGCCGTGGCTCCGCATTGTCTCGATTCGGGCCAGGTGTTCTCGTTTTTTCCCGACGAGCATGCCGCCTTCGGCCGTGGTTATCGTCTTCGTGGCGTAAAAAGAGAAGAATCCGAGATCGCCCAACGTGCCAGCCATTCCTTCGGCCAGGCGCAGGGGGAAGGCATGGGCGCAATCCTCGATGACAAGGGCATTGTGGTCTCGGGCGGTTTTCATGATATCGTTCATCTTGCAGGGCATGCCGCCGATATGGACCGGAATCACGGCCTTTATCGAGGCGTCCCGGTCGAGAAGATCGCTGAGAAGAGCGGGGTCGATGTTGTAATCGTTCTCGGAGATATCGCAGAAGGCGACCTCGGCTCCGAGGTGGCGGACCACGGCGGCGTCGCTTGCGAAGGTGTAGGGACTCATCGCCACCTTCATCCCGGGTCCGATGCCGACCGCCTCGAGCGCGAGATGAAGGGCTGATGTCGCCGAATTCACCGCGAGCGCGCGGTCCGTTCCCAGGAAGGCGGCGAACTCCTCCTCGAACGCGCGGGCGACCTTCCCGGTCGTCAGCCAGCCCGAGCGGAGAACCTCGAGCACGGCCTCTTCCTCCTCCCGGCCGATAGAGGGCCGCGCAAAAGGAATGAAATCAGAAGGAGCTTTCATTGTCCGGAACGATAAGCGTGGGAACAGCTTTTTTCAAGACCGAGCGGAGAATCGAACGGTCGCGGTAGTCTTTTTCCCGGCCGCGGACGAGAATGCAGCAGCTCTCGAGCGACGAGACTGTCTCGGCGACCGGGATCGGAGCGCCGGACCTGCGCTCAAGCCGATTCACGCGGGGGTACTCGGTCGGGACAAGAACCTCCTCCGTCGAATAGAGCCGCTCCTCGAGCCGCTCGCCGGGCCGAAGGCCGATGTATTCGATGCGGATGTCTTTCCCCGGCACAAAGCCGTAGAAACGGATCATCTGCTCGGCGAGATCGCGGATCTTGACCGGCTCGCCCATGTCGAGGAGGTAGGTCTGTCCCCCCCTGCCGACGCCGCCGGTCTTGAGAACAAGCGAACATGCTTCGGGAATGGTCATGAAGTACCGACTCGCGTCCGGATGCGTCACAGTCACCGGACCGCCTTTTTCGATCTGCCTTTTGAACAGGGGGACGATGGAACCGCGCGAGCCGAGGACGTTCCCGAACCGAACGACCAGGAATTCTCTGCCCGGGGAGGCGCGCGATGCGGCGTCGACGACGATGCGCTCCGCCAACAGCTTCGTGGCCCCGTACACCGATACAGGATCGACGGCCTTGTCCGTTGACAGAAGGACGAAACGGCGCACCCCCGATTCAAGCGAGGCTTCGACGAGGTTCCTTGTGCCCAACACGTTATTGTGGACCGCCGCAATGGGATTTTCCTCGCACATCGGTACATGCTTGTACGCCGCAGCGTGGAACACGACATCGGCCTTGAGGCGCCCTAAAATAAACCGCATATAATCGGCGTCCTTCAGATCACCGATCAAGGGGACGATCCAGGTGCGCTCGCCGACACCCTCCTCACGCAGGAGCCTGAGTTCGCGGTCGATCTCGTAGATCGAGTTCTCGCCGTGCCCGAAGAGGTACAGGCGCGCGGCTCCGGCAGAAAGGAGCTGGCGCGAAAGTTCCGAGCCGATCGAACCGCCGGCTCCGGTCACAAGCACGCGTTTCCCGCGGAGATACGAGAGGCTTTCTCTCAGTCCGATGGCGATCGGACTGCGGCCCAGAAGGTCCTGGCTTTCTATCTCGCGCGCCTGGATAAGGTGGGCGTCTCCCTCGACGATCTGCGCGATGCCCGGCACTATTCTGATTCGGGCGAATCCCGCCCTTTTCAAGAGATAGTAGAGGTCCCGAAGGAATTCTTTAGTCGCGCTGGGAATGGCGATGATCGCCTCGTCCGCCGGCGTCCGCCGAAGCAGGTTCACGACGTCTTTGATCGGACCCAGGACGGGGATATCCTCGATGCGACTTCCTATTTTCGCTGGATCGTCGTCGAGGAAGGCTACGACGGTACCGAATACCGCCTTCTCGCGGAGTTCCCGCGCGATCGCTCTGCCGGCGAACCCCGCGCCGATGATGTATATGCGTCCGCCATCACGTTCTGAAGCCCTCATGCTCATGGCCGCCTTCAGTAGAGACTCGCTCGATGGCCTCGAATCCAAGATCGATATGGAAGGACGAGTTGCACATATCGAGGCGGACCTTCGCCCGGCCTTTGCGCTTGTTCACCCGCTCGATCAGTCCTTCGAGGCCTTTGAGCGGACCCTCGAGCACGACGATGCGGTCGTTTTCATCGAAGGTCACAGTTGAAGTATCGGCTATTTCGCCGAAGGAGATAAAATGCCGTAGAAGGCTGATATCCTTATCCGATAAGGGGGTCGGGGTGATGTTGTCGCCGAGGAATCTTATGAATCCCGGTGTTCTGCGGACCGCCCAATAGAGATCGAGGTCCTTGAGCAGGTTCTCGGATTCCACAAAGACATAACCAGGGAAGACCGGCGATATTTTATGGTGAATTTTGCCGCGACGGCGTTGGTCGAGGGCGCGTTTTGGAATATACACAGTCCGGTCAGGGGCGCTGAGTATGAGAAATTTCAGGAAATCGTCTTCGTGGCCGGTGTAAACGTGAATCGCGTAATAATGCATAAGGAAGATGGACGATACTAGCACAGGTCTCGGAACCCGGGCAATGGAAGCTCAGCTGTTCGGAATGGTTCGACTTTTTCAACGACAGGCTAAGGCCGAACCCTTCCTTCGCCGATAGGCAAAGAGTATGGGAAGGTACTCATGAGCGCGAAGCTCCTTAAGGCCGCCGTCACCGGGGCGCTGAGTCTATCCGTCTTGTTCACCGCCTCCGCCGTTACTATAGGAATTTCACCTGCGGAAGACCCTTCATTCGGGGAATCGGGACGCAGCACGCCCATGCCCTTCCTCGTTTCGGGCTGCATGAATCGATTGTTCGACGCCGGTTTCATCGTTTCCGATGCTGCGGTCATGCCGGCGACCCGTTCTCAATGGGAAACGATTTCTGTAGATACGACGGCCTTGCATGATGCTTTTGTGGATTTTGATATTAGACTGTATGTCGAATGGAAGGAATCTTCGTTTAAAGCGGGAATCCTTCTGCCCTCGCGGATCGGGTATCGGCTTCTCAGAATCGCCGATGGAAAGACAATACTCGAGGGATATGTCGAGGGCCCACCGGACTCCGAGGACGCCGCACTGCACCATGAGGAAGAAGCCGCGAAGGCGGGCGCGGCAGGCATCGCGTCCTGTGTGGAGGCACTTACGACCCTTGCCAAGGGAGATCGATTATGAAGAAGAATCTCACGGCCGCTGTATTGCTGATGCTGGCTCTGCTCAGGATGGGAGCCGCTACCTGGGAAGGCAGCGCGATAACCGGCGGAGCGGGCGAATTCCCGGCGGAGGGCTTGTATGCCGCGTGCAACTCTTTCCCCCGGGACAGCGTTATCGAGGTCAACAACCTCGAGAACGGCAAGACGGTAACGGTCACGATCGTGAGCAATGTCGCCAATCCTGGCGTGTTCATTGCTCTGTCGCCCAAAGCTGCCGAAGCCCTCGGCATAAAGCCCGGATCGGCTGTGCGGGTCAGGGCGGTATCGCTTGCAGCGTCCGAGGCGGAGGCGACCCTCCCGGCCGCCCGCGCCGGTATTTCCGCCGATCCCGACTTCAATCCGCGTGTATTCTTTGAACGAGAGAAAGCAGCCCTTGCGGCCGCAGCGGCCGCCGAATCGAGCAGGCCTGCCGTCGCTTCCGCGGCGCCGGCGCAGACGTCGCCGGCGGCTTCTTCGGTTCAGCCCTCTGCACCCGCTCCGGCTCCTGTCCAGCCGGCGGCTGCCGCAGCTCCGCAGACAAGCGCTTCTGCAACTCCGTCTGCGCCGGCGGTCGCCCAGCCCGAGCAACCCGCCCCCTCGGTCGCGAGCATAAAGAGTGAGAGCTCTCAGCCTGCCGAGGTGCTCGCCCGGTCCTCGAAACTTGTTCCTCCGGAGAAAACAGCTCCTATCCCTGCGCTCACTGAACCGAGCGCGTATCAAGCCCCAGCGGCGGCTGTTCCCGCAGCGCCGGTCGTCGCGGTTCAACCGGCCGCAGTTCCCGAGAAGCCCGACACAGCCTCGGTAGAGGCGCTCCAGCGTCCTGCAGGTTCTGCTGGACCGACAGCCCTTGCAGCTCTCGCGGAGCCGAAGGCGCCCGAAACTCCTGCGCCTGATGTTCCCGAATCTGTTCTGAGCAGGGTCCCAGCCCCCTCTGCGCCGCCCGCAGTTCCCCTCTTGGGTGATGCGGAACCCCTTGTCCACGAAAGTGACCGTGGGCGACAAGCCGAAGCGCTCGCGCTCGAAAAGCCGTCCCCCTCTTCTGGTGCGGCGGGGATGGAAGCAGCTCACTTGGCCGAGGCTGAATTACCCGGTATGCCGGAGACGGTCTTTGTCGAAAAGCCCTCCGCGCTTGCTGCGGCGGCGACGGCGGAACTCGCCGAAGCTGAAGCTCCGGAGTCGGCCGATGCGATCGGAACGCTGCGACCCCTTGCCGCCTCCGCCGCCGAGCCTATGGATGTCGCGCTCGCCGAGCCGACGGCGCCGAAGGCGCCGCTCCAGACCGGCGTCGTCGCCATAGGCGGCGGAAAACCTACGCCCGGTCAACAGCCGATGGCGGAGATGGCTGAACCGGATGTTCCTGTTCCCGATGAAAGTCTTGTCGCCGTAAAACCGACGACGACCTCCACGTCCGTTGCTGCAAACGACGAACCGGGGATCAAGAGTCCTGTCGAAGCAGGGACCGCTCCTACCGCGATAGTCACCGAACGTCCTGAGCCGCTTTCTCCATCGATGGCCGTCGCCGCGCTCGAAGAACCCAGTCCTGCAGCAGAATCGCCGACCGGCGCCTTCGTGGCGGCGAAGCCTGCAGTGCAGACTTCCCCCGAAACAGCCTTGGCCGTTCCTGCGGTTCCTTCGCCGACCGAGAGCATCACGACCGGCCCTTCAGCCCCGGCTTCCGAGGGCGAAGTCACCATCGCTCTCGAACCGGCGCTTCCAAAACCGCCGGAGCCGGCAAAAGAGACGGTCCCCGTTATGGTGCCGACTTCGCCTTCACCTCCCGCTGCATCCGTCGCGACGATCAAGGGAACGGGCGGCATGGCCGAGCCTCCGACCTCGCTGCCGATCATACAGGGACTTGATAAGGGCGCGTACTATATTCAGATCGGCGTCTACGGCAGCAATGACGCTCTTATTGCGGCGAGTTCCGGCCTTCGATCGTCCTATCCTGTCGCGATCGAACGCATTTCGACAAAAAGGGGGGATGCGGCGTATCGCTTGTACATCGGACCGATCGCGCGCGATGAAAGCGGGCTCGCCCTGCTCAAAATTCGTTCAATGGGCTACAAGGATGCCTTCGTAAGGCAGGGCTCATAAGGAGGGCGTCCGGTTTTTCAAGGGGTTGAAGCCCGAGGCGACGCAGCCGCCGTCGCAGAGTATATCGGTGCCAGTGAGATAGCCCGGCTTGTCGCCCGCGCAGAAGGCGATGAGATGGGCTATCTCCCCGGGCTCGCCTGAGCGCTTGAAAGCGGTATACTGAATGTACTTCGACGCTTTCTCGCGCTCGACCTCCGCCATAGGCGTCTCGAACATGCCCGGCGATATTGAAATGACACGTATTCCTTTTTGACCGAGTCGTGCGGCCTCGGTCTTCGCGTACCAGATGACAAAATGCTTGGAAATGCAATACGCCATGTCCGGCCTGAGGCTTTTGGGGAACAAGTTCACGCGTGACATCATTCGTTTCATGAATAGCTTCGCGTCGATCCTGCTGTACCGGTAACCCCCGATTGGAAGCACGATTTTCGGTACGATGTAGGCAGCCATGGACGCCACATTGACGATGCAGGAACCGCCTAGAAGTACCTCGCCGAACACTTCATTGACATTCACGGTACCAATGGCGTTGACTTCCATAATCGTGCGGGCATCGCCCATAGCCGCGGAAAGTCCAGCGGAGTTGATCAAAGCCGCGATTTCGCCGAACTCATGCGCTGTAGAAGCGAGATGCTCGACCGAAGCTCGGTCGGCGACATCGCACACCGCATACTCAGCATCGACGCCCTCGTGCGCCAGAGTGCTCTGAGCGGTTTTCAGTTTGTCAAGGCTTCGTCCTGCTATTATAATTTTATAATCCCTGCCGAGTATCTTCGCGGTCTCAAGGCCTATTCCGCTTCCGCCGCCCGTGATGACGCATACTCTTTTATGCATGATACCACCCCTTACTCAGGCAATCGATGTTTAAGGGCCGAGTATAAGAAGCCTGCGTAAGAAGAAGGGAAAAAACGGGCCATGATATCCTGCATGGCGGCGTCTTTCCCGATAACGACGCGGGCTTTACCCGCCAGCATGCCGTCGACGATCTTGCGCGCCGCTTTTTCCGCCGATGTCAAGTGCTTCACGGTCTTTTTGTCTTCGAGCTGCGTCCTCGCGATCCGCTTCTCCTCTTCGGTGTAGAAAGGAGAGTTTTCCTTGATTCGTGTTGCAATGGCGCCGGGATATACGGCGGTTACTTTGAGGTTGGTTTTCAAGTATTCCATACGGAGCGTTTCCGTCAGACCGCGCACCGCGAACTTCGAAGCGACATAGGGAGAGAGCCCCATATATGCAAGAATGCCGGAGACGCTCGAAGTATTGACCAGCGCCGCCTCGGGCCTCTGAAGGAGATGGGGTATGAATTCCCTGCTGCCGTGCACGACACCCCAGAAATTGACGGCGAGAATCCGCTCCATGACATCGTAGGCTGATCGCTCGAAGCGCTCGAACATGGGGATAATACCTGCGTTGTTGAAGACGACATCGATAAAGCCGTAGTGTCCCATGACGTTTTGTGCGAATCCGCGGACGGCGCCGCGGTCGGAGACGTCGACCGTACGGGCTATGCATGGAAAGCCGCGCGACGAGATTTCGCGGGCGGTCTCTTCCACCGTTTCGGTATTATAATCGGCGAGTGCTAAAGAAGCGCCGCGTTCGGCGCACAGGAGTGCAAGCGCGCGTCCCATGCCCGACCCCGCCCCGGTTACGACAACAACCTTTTCGCGGAGGGTTTTCATTCCGCATCCCCCTTCCCTGTGGTCATTCGGTTTTGAATTTCGATATCTCGCCGTCGAGCGTTTGGATGTTTGAGGCATTTCGAGCGGAAAGTTCGGAAAGCGAGGTCATTGATTCCGTTATTTCACGGATCGCGCGCGCTATCTCTTCCATGCCGTCCCGATTTTCCGAGACCACCTCGGCGATTCTCTTGAAGGATGTGTTTATCCGGCCGGCTCCACCCCGCATCTCGGATCCAGAATTCCTTACTTCTTCGGTCAGCTTATTGAGCTCTCCGAGCGATTCCGTGATCTGCCGGTTGCCGATTGAAATTTCCTTCAGTCCGGACATGGTTTCCTGCATGCCGCCGGCCACATCCGAGATGCCGCGAATAACCTGCGCGATCGTTTCGGTCGATTCTTTCGTCATACTTGTCGTCCGCGCGATCTTTTCCACGATGTCACCGAGGGACGTCGATATCTCCTTGGCGTTTGATGCCGTCTGCTCGGCAAGTTTCCTTATCTCATCGGCGACGACCGAAAATCCTCTTCCGAATTCGCCGGCGTGCGCGGCTTCAATGGCCGCGTTCATCGCGAGAAGGTTGGTCTGGCTCGCCACCTGGTTTATCACGGAGATCATTTCGGATATGGAGGCGGTGGAGGCCGAAGTCTCTTCCATTTCGACGAGGTTCTGGGCGGCGTCTGCCTCGAGCCGCTTCGCGAGCGATTCGAGGTCCCTCGCAAGCACAAGCTTGCTCTCGGTCGAGCCTTCGATGGTCCCCACATTCGCGATCATCTGCTGGACGGCGGCGGAGGATTCGTTCACCGAGGAGGCTTGTTCCTGGATCATATCGACGACGCGTTCGATGAATTCGGTGATCTTCGTCATTTCTCCGCTCGAACGACGTATCTCCTCGCTGAGCGTGGCCGTCCGTCTGCTCATCGACTCGATGGAGGACGATATCTGGCCCGCCGAGACCGATACGCCGTGGGTTTTTTGCGCGAGTTCCTCGCCCAAGGATTTGCTGAGAGCCGCGACCGTTTTGAGACTGACGACGATCGAACGGAGCTTGCTGATGAAATCGTTGAAATGCTTCGAAAGCCTTCCCACTTCGTCGTCGTTGTTGACCGGAATGCTGACTGCGATATTCCCTTCACCTTGAGCTATATCCATGACCATGTCCGAAAGGCGTACGACCGGCCTCAGTATGAGTCGCTTCGCGATAAGGTACATGACCTCCCACATGAACGCGAAGATGACAAGGATCATGACGGTCATTTCGATGAACAGCCTCGTTTTTTCTTCGAGAATGCGCCGATCGGTGAAGGTGATTTTCAGTGATCCGATTTTTTCTGTTCCGGAGACAACGTCGATGTCTTTGGTTTGCAGCGTCTCCCTCGAAACCTTTGCAGCGGCTTCAGGGTCATCGACGGTCAGGAGCACGGCCCCGTCTGGGGCATGGATAGTGATGCCCAGTATTTCGCTGTGCTTGACGAAAGATGTGAAAATCCGTTTGAGAGCGTCCATGTCGCCTTCGATGAGCTGGGCTTCGCTGCTCACCGATGCGAGCTCGCTCATGACGGAAATTGTGTCGCTCATTGTGGCATTCATGTTGCGCATCTGGGAGAGCACTTCGAATGTGTAGAATCCGGCGAAGCAGAACAGTATGGCGCCTTGTACCGAAAGGATCAGCTTGTTCCTCAGGCTCATTCGGACCGTCATAGTCACGTCTCCTCGTGCGCTGTCTGCACGCACGCACCCTGAAAGAGTGATCACACGAGCGAATCTACGTTTTTCGATTTGCTGTACTTGAGGACGTTATGAACCTTGGCTGTATTGCAGCGTATAATGTCATATCATCGGGCCGTCGACGGCCTTTGTCAAGAGAATTTCGACGTGTGGAGCGGTTTATATATCGCCTAACGTCTAAACAGCCCGCGGTGTCATTCGGAAAGAATCGCACACCGTGAAGAGAAGCGGGTCTCGGCTGCGGCTCTCGACGGGTCGGATGAGGTGTATTCAATTCCTACAACGACAGGGTGGATCCGGAATCCCCTCGCCGTTCCTTTATATAGTAAGAATTCGACAAGGGCGCCGGGAATCGAAAGCTCGGGCTCCTCGAGGCCGGTGAAGAGGAAATTCCCAAGAGAATACGCGATGAGCGAGCGGCCTTCGGCCGCGATGCCCTGGAGCACGTGCGGATGCCCGCCGATCACAAGGGCCGCCCCCGCTTCCGCGAAACGTGCGTATCGTTGCTTGATTTCCTGACTCGTCCAGAGGACGTATTCGGCGCCGCCGTGGGCGAGTACGACGACCGTATCGCCTTCGGCGGCAGCCCTCCGGATCGATTCGATCGTCCGCTCTTCGTCGGCGTTGATCCCCGACTTTGTCGGCCCGGCTGCGGCTTCATCGGTGGTGAAGCCGAGACTTTCCCGTGGAAAGGAGGCGAAGCCGAAGAGGCGGATGCGGCCGTAGGAGGGGACCGTGAATACCGCCGATTCGGAAGCCTCGTCGATGTTCCGTCCGGCGCCCACGGCCGCAAGAGCCGCAGCCTTGAAGTTGTCGAGGGTGTCGAAAAATGCTTCGTCGCCGTAGTCGAAGACATGGTTGTTCGCCAGGAGCGCGGCGTCGAAACCGGCTGCTTTGAGTGCAGAGGCCGAAGTCGGCGGCATCTTAAAGTGAAAACGTTTTTTCGGGTTCGGCTCTCCTCTGTTCGAGGCGACCCCCTCGAAGTTCACCATGGCGACCTCAGATCGCCGTATGCGATCGATGATGCCGCCGCGCAGGAGGTTTTCGATGCCGCCGCCTGACAAGAAGCGGCCGTGCCGCTCCGCCGCCTGGAAATCCCCGGCTGCGGCCGCGATGCAGGGCCTGCCCCAGGTCAATTCGGCCGCCGCTGCGGCCGAGACAAGCCATGATCCAATCTCGGATCGCGGTGAATACAACGCGGAATTGTGAGTTTCCCTGATCGAGAGAAAAAGCGCTTCATCGAAGGGATATCCCAGCTCTCCGGGCCATCTGCCCTCGACCGAAAGCGCGCGCCGGGGCGGCTGAATCTCTTCAAGCGGAACAAGACCGAGACGGATGGCCTCCTCGGGACTGACCGAGTACCGTGTATCGCTCAACGCGGCCGCCGCGGCGCGGTATCGGCGGCCGGCGAATGAAGAAAGGGCCGAAGGGGCTTCGGTTGAAAGCTCGACGACGGCGTCGGCCTTTTCCCCGATACCCGCGCGAATCCACCCGGCCGGCGGCGGCCATGCGGCGACGATGGTTTCGAGGCGGCTTATCAAGGAAGGCTCGGCCGAGAGCTCATACCTGTGGACCCATCCGGAGCAGGAGCTCATCGCCGCCAGCGCGAAGGCCGAGACGAGGGCGGGGAAAAAACGTTTCATGCTTTTCTCAACAAACGAAGCTGCCCTGCGATGCAAAGCGCGAAGAGTATCGCAGTAAGCGCGAAAATCGATGACCATGAAAAGCGCTGATACAGAGCTCCTCCTGCGACCGATCCTACAACCTGTCCCGCGGTCAGAACAGCTTCGTGGATGCTCATGCGCTTGTCGCGGTCGGCTGCGCCCGAGGCGCCGTAGAAAACCGACATCGAATACGCGAAGGCTATGACGATCCCCGAAAGGCTGATGCCGATCAGGAAACCGACAGTGCTCCGCACAAAAATGAAGACGAGGTCGAGTGCGAACCCCGCGCAAAGAGGCATGATCAGCAGTTTTCGCTTGAACTGCCATGCGCTCGAGCGGCCGATGAGCCAGAACGCCGCGGCTGTGACCGATGCGCGCGCGAGGAGAATAAGTCCTATCGCCGATTCGCTCAAAAAAAGTTCATCCTTTGCGAAGACGGGGAAAATATTGGAGAAGACGGCGAAAAGAACATAGGCGGCGAAAACGCCTATCCATGCGGGGAAGCGGAGCGGCGTCGAATGATCCTCGGCTCCGGCCGCAGACGCAGTTTCCGCTCCTTCGGCGGGGAGGCTTGGAGAAGGGATGCGCGGCGATGCGAGAAGAACGAAGAAACTATTTGCGGCGAAGAGCGCGATGCCGACATACACCGGCAGGGGCGGATTCAGCTCGGAGAGTGCGCCCGCGATGTAGGGCGCGAGAATCCCCGCCGTGCTCCACGCGATATTATAGGCGCCGTAGGCCCGGGTTATGCCGGTGCCTTCCAAGCCCGCCGCAAGCCATCCCATGGCCCTGGGCCAGAACAAGGCGCATGCGAATCCGTACAGACCGTATGAGATGAATGCTGAAATGAGTGAGGGTGTGAGCGCATAGACAGCGAGAAGAACCGTGATGAGCGCGCATGCCAGGACCATCGATGCGGATGCGCGGAGGAGGCGTGATACGGGCCGCAGAAGCAGACAGCCCGAAAAATAGGTCACGCACCACAGCGCCGTGAACCAACCGATGGTTTCGGGACCGGCGCTGTGCGTGCCCTTGACCAGAAAGAGCATACCGAGATTGACGACACCGATGGCGAGGGACATGGTGAAGGCCGTGGGAAGCAGAAGAAAAAGACGTTTGTCGGGGAGAGCGCCGCGTGATTCCATCGCCGAAGCCTATGTTGGAAGGTGCGGAAGGGTCAACGGCATGGCATCGGTTTGACAGCTCCTGGTGCGGCGCGTACTATAACGAGGCTATGGCAGGGAAGAGGAAGGATCGAGTCGTCGAGCTCGAGCGCCTTATTCGTAAGCACCAGGCTTTGTACTACAACGGTCAACCCGAGATTTCCGACGCCGAGTTCGACGCGCTCTGGGATGAGCTCAAGACGATAGCGCCGGACAGCGAGGTGCTGGCCGAGGTCGGCGCGGACGCCGCGGACGGCTGGCCGAAGGCGCAGCACCGTATACCCATGGGGAGTCAGGAAAAGGCTTCATGCCCCGAGGAGTTCCTCGTCTGGTGCGCGAAGGTCGCGCACCGGGAATACGTCGTTCAGTTCAAGCTCGACGGAGCGAGTCTCGAACTGCAGTATGACGACGGCGCGCTTGTCCGCGCCGTCACGCGCGGCGACGGCAAGGTCGGCGACGATATCACGCCGAACGCCCGCAAGATGCAGGGAGTCATCCCTCGATTGCCGGAGGCGTTCACCGGCGGCATCCGCGGCGAGGTCGTCATGACCCGCGAAGTGCATGCGCGCAAGTACGCCGACAAGGCGAACTGCCGCAACGCGGCCAACGGCCTTATGAAGCGCAAGGACGGAGAGGGCAGCGAGGATCTCAAGGTCATCTGCTACGACGCCCACGGCTCGCTTTCCAACGGCGATCCGCCCTTCTCCGACGAGCTGGAAAAAACCGCTTGGCTCGCAAAAATGGGTTTTGAAACCCCGCCGCAGGAGATTTTCGACAAACCCGAGGACGTGATCGCCTATCGCGCCCGTATCATGGACCGCCGGCCTTCGCTTCCCTTCGACATCGACGGCCTCGTCGTCAAGGGTCGCGGAATCGACGAGGAGGATATGGCCCGCGCCCGGCCCGAAAAGCAGATCGCGTTCAAGTTCGGCCTCGAGGAGGCGGTTTCGACCTTGCGCGAAATCGAGTGGAGCGAGACGGGCGCGAATTACACGCCCATCGGAGTCGTCGATCCCGTCCGCCTCGCCGGCACCACCGTCCAGCGCGCCAATCTGGTCAACACGAACATCATCCGCGGCATGGGGCTCAGAATCGGCTCGCGGGTGATTTTGACGAAGCGCGGGGAGATTATTCCCAAGATCGAGGCTCTTGTCGAAAACCCGCCCGGAACGACCGAAATAACAGTGCCATCCCGATGTTCCTGCGGCGCCTCCCTCGTCGACGAAGGGACGCGGTTGTACTGTCCGAACCCCTCATGCCCCAAAAAATCCCTCCATCGACTCGAAAAATGGCTCTCGGTGCTCGACGTGCGCGACTTCGGATCGGTCATTCTCGGAAACCTCCATGCATCGGGGCGGGTGAAGACTATCGCGGATCTGTACAGCCTGAGTGTCGAGGAACTCGCCGAGTACGAGCGCATGGGCGAGAAGCTCGCCCGCAAAATTCTGCGTAATCTCGCGTCGAAGAACGAGGTGAGCCTCGCCCGTTTCATCGCCGGTTTTGATATCGAAGGCATCGGCGAACTCATCGTCGAGAAGGCGGTGAGCGCGGGCTTCGACAGGCTCGAGAAGCTCCGCGCGGCGAAGGTCGAAGACCTCGCGTCCGTGGACGGACTCGCGGAGATCACCGCGAGAACGATCGTCGACGGTCTCGCCGAACTCGGCCCCCAGATGGACGAGCTTCTCGCGACGGGCGCCGTGCGCGTCGCAGAACCGAAGGCGTCCGGGCCCTTGAGCGGCCTCAGCTTCTGCTTTACGGGTGAACTCTCCTCGATGAAGCGGGCCGAGGCCCAGGCCCTGGTCCGCTCGCTCGGCGGCGCGGTCAAAGAATCGGTGACCAAGGGACTCAGCTACCTCGTCACCAACGATCCGCATTCGGGCTCGGCGAAGAATCAAAAAGCCGCCGCCTACGGGACGAAATTGATCGACGAAGCGCAGTTTCTCAAGCTGATCGGCAGGGCCTGAAGATGAATACCCGCCGACGCTTTCCCATCCTCGGAGCAGCCATCATTGCGATCAGTTTTTTCCTGGGCGGTCTATTCTGGATACGTTATGCGAATCAACAGCAGAAAACCGAAATAGCCCGCCTCGAACAGCTCGCCGAGCGGCTCAGATCGGAGACTGTCCCCCTCAAGTTCATGATCGTGAAAAAGAGCGAAAGCGATATCACGGTACGGCTTCGCTTGTACGATCTCGCGGGAGGCGAGATTTCGATAGTGGAACGGACGCTGCCGGGTCGGTCGATCTTCATCGATATGCTTCTCGTCCCCCTCGTTTCTCCGGGAGGAGGGATGGCCTCGCAACGCTCATATCTCGCCTTCCCCTACCGCATTTTCACCGACACAACAAGCCCTGCTTCGGGTACGCTCCTCTTCGACACATACGATCGGGACGGCTTCCCGCGGGTGCTGGATGGAGTACAATGGACTTCGGCCGAGCGGGCGGCGATCGTCTCGGCGTTCAGGGCGGCGCGCGCCGAGGCGGAGAATGGGGAGCCGGCCACCGCTTCGACGGCGGGGGCTTTCGGCACAGCGGTGCACGAATCGCTCGCCTTCTCCCGCTTCAACGAAGGCGTCGTGTATAAAGTCGTCTGCCGTCTGCGGGGCGGCGTCGAGATACTGGAGGACTGAGATGGATACGGTCGAGGCCTTCAAAGGCATTTTATACGCGCTCGCGGACGGGGCGAAGTTCCTGTTTACGACAAGCACGGGGATCATCATCTTGGCCGCCCTGCTCACGGTCGGAGCGGTCTTGAAGCTCTGGAGCGCCCTCTCGGCGGGCCGCCTCATGGCCGACGCCGCGGGCGAGGATTTCGGAGCCGGTACGGCCATCGGCATCGCGCTCCGTGAACTGGTCGGCATGGGTATCAAGGCTGCTGGAGCGCTGCCGGCGCTCGCGGGACTCGCCATCGTTCTTGTGCTGCTCGTCGGCCTCGCCGACACCACCCGGGAACTCGACGAGTATATCGAAGGCAGAAAGCGCATCGCCGAACTCACCACCACAGTTCGCAACCTCGACCGCGACTTCAAGGCGCTCGAGGCGAGGATCGACGATCTTTCCGAGGGCCGCATAAAGGCTACGCTTTCATTCTTCGACAAGCCGGGTTCCGCCGCGCCCGCACGAGTCCAGGCGATCGATCTCCCCGGCAAAGAACTCTATATCGATGCAATAGTCTGCAACTTCGTCTATTCGGAAATCGCCGCCGGGGAGAAGCTCAATCTCTGGATACCGAGCAAGGTCTTCACCGATCAGGTTCCCGAAGCCGAGGGGCTCGCTCTTTCATCCACCGACGAAAACGGCATTCCCCTGATGTTCCGGCTCGAGAAGGACGAGTTGTACGGCATCGCGCCCGACGCCTTTACGGCGCGTCGCGGCGAACTCATGGCGATTCTCCGAAGCGACGAGGCCTCGCGCGGCGAGGGCATTGTCCGAAGCGTCTACGGGAACGCGGTTCACAAGGCGGTTAAAAAGGGAGAGTCGTTTTCGGTCTGGGTAGAGCAATCCGGCGGCATGAGGATAAAAGAGGCCGGCACTTTCTGAGAGCAGCATGCCTGAGCACGACTGGTTCAAAGTGAGCGGCGGAAAACTTCTCGTCGATGTGAAGGCGATGCCCGGGTCCGCGCGTTCGGAAGTCTGCGGTCTCCGCGACGGAGCCCTGCTTGTGCGCGTGGCCGCCCCGCCCGAGAAAGGCAGGGCCAACGACGAGCTGCGCGCCTGCCTTGCAAAAGCCCTCGGCATTTCCAAGTCCGAGATCGACCTCGTGTCGGGTCAGAGCTCGCGGCGCAAACGGATCTCGCTCCCCCTTTCGGTCGAGAAGACTCTCCGCGCCCTCGTCGAGCGGGCTCCTTGATGGTTCCCGCTTTCGGAGGCTACACTCTGCTACCTTTTGTATGGAGCATCACATGACTGAGCTTAAAGCGGCGTGGAAACGCATCATCGCGCGATCACTCGCTGAACTTGCACATACTATGGGAGCCGCGGCGGCATCGATTTCCGCAGAGGATGTTGTCGCGGAACGGCCGCCCTCGAGCGAGCTCGGCGACCTCGGTTTTCCGATGTTCCCCTTCGCCAAGCTTCTGCGTACCGCACCCGCGCGGATAGCCCAGGCCGCCGCTCAGGCTCTGTCGCTCGATTCCGAAGCTGCGGGACTCGGCGCAGTCTCGGCGGAAGGCCCCTACTTGAACGTGCATTTCAATCGAGGCGCGGTCGCGGCCGCGGTTCTGCGCGATGCACTCTCGCCTTCCTGGGGCTCCTCCTCCCTCCTCGCCGGCAGGAAAATCATGATCGAGTTCTCGAGCCCGAACACCAACAAGCCCCTCCACCTGGGGCATCTGCGCAACAACGCCCTGGGGGAATCGCTGTCGCGTATTCTCAAGAACGCGGGGGCGGAACTCCGCAAGGTCAATCATCCGAACGACCGCGGTGTCCATATCTGCAAGTCGATGCTGGCCTACCAGGTCTACGGCGGAGGGAGGACTCCCAAGGACGAGGGCCTGAAGGGCGACCACTTCGTCGGCAAATACTACGTGCTCTTTAACAAGCTCAAAGAAGAAGATCCCCAGGCCGAGGAAAAGGCCCAGGATATGCTGCTGAAGTGGGAGCGGGGCGATCCCGAGGTCCTGGCCTTATGGAAGACCATGAAGGACTGGGTCATGGAGGGCCTCGAGGCGACCTATGCGCGGACGGGAGTCTCGTTCGATTTGTACGATTTCGAAAGCGAGACCTACCAACTCGGCGTGGAAAACGTAAAACAGGGATTGGCGAAGGGGGTCTTCTATCAGGAAGAGGACGGCTCGGTCTGGGGGAATTTCGAGGATATCGGCCTCGACCGGAAGGTTTTCCTGCGCAAGGACGGGACGAGCCTGTACATTACCCAAGACATCGGAACGGCGATCAAGCGGCACGATGCCTGGCCCTACGATGAGCTTATTTACGTCGTCGCGAACGAACAACAGTACCATTTCAAAATTCTTTTCGAAACACTGCGCCGCCTCGGCTATACCTGGGCCGACGATCTGCATCACCTGGCTTACGGCATGGTCAATCTCCCCTCAGGCAGGATGAAGACCCGCGAAGGCACGGTCGTCGATGCGGATGACTTCATCGACGAGCTTGCTCTTCTCGCGGCGAAAGAAATAGAGCAGAAGGGCCGCGAGGACGCGGTTGGTGACAGCGCCGCGGTCGCGGAAAAAATCGCTCTCGGCGCCCTGCATTACTTTCTCCTGCAGACGGGGCCCGTAAAAGACATGTTGTACGACCCCCAGCAATCGCTGTCGTTCACCGGTGATACAGGACCCTATATCCAGTACATGGGGGCCCGAGCCTCGTCGATCATCAGAAAGCACGAAGCGGGCGAGGGCAAGGCGGGAAAGGGCCGGATACGCCCCGAACTGCTCGCATCCGATGCCGATTGGTCGGTCGTCAAGCGGATCGCCGAATTACCCGAGGCCGCGGCCGCTGCCGCTTCGGCGTTGGAGCCGTCGATCTTAGCCGGCTATCTTCACGATCTGGCCTCCGATTTCTCTGCCTGGTATCGGGAGAATCCCGTCCTCAACAATCCCGATCCCGATCTCGCGGCCACCCGACTCGAACTGGTCCGCGCCGCGAAAAGGAGCTTCGAAGTAGGAACATCGCTGATCTGCATCCCCTTTCTGGAAGCGATGTAGCGGCTTTCGAAAAGCTTCAAAATTCAGCAGTCCGACGGCCCTCGGCTCGAATGATCACGCCGAGGATATCCGCCGCTCATGCCCTCCGGCGCTGATTGACAGTCATGTAAGCCGCGGTGTATAAAAACCTCTCAATTATAGGTACTCAAAGGATCGCAGCATGTACGCAGTCGTTGAAATCAACGGAAAACAGTATCGCGCCGAGAAGGGCTCGGTTCTGAAAGTAGATCGAATCGCAGCAGAGAAGGGCGCCGCTCTGTCGATGGACAAGGTCCTCCTGGTCTCCGGAGACAAGGTTTCGGTAGGTTCTCCCTATGTCACGGGAGCGACCGTCAAGGCTGTCGTCCAGGACGAGGTCAAGGGCGATAAGATTGTTGTGTTCAAGTACAAGCCGAAGAAGGACTATCGCCGGACCCGGGGGCACAGGCAGCGCTACACCCTGCTCAAGATCGAGGATATAACGGCGTAAAAGCGGTGCGGGGGGCGGACTCGTGATTCGAGCTCGGCTGTCCCTCGATGCGGCGGGCTGCATCGCGGCCTTCACCGCAAGCGGCCACGCGGGATGCGCTGCGCGGGGAAATGACCTCGTATGTGCGGCTTTTTCCACGCTTGCACGTACAGCATACCGGAGTCTTGAACAACTTCCGGGAATCGAGATCAGGGGCAGGGCCGAGAAGCCAGGCTCCCTCGATTTCGTCGTTACGTCTCCGGCGGAAGACGGGAGCAGGGCCCGCGGCGTGGCGGATTTTTTCGTTGTTGGTTTGACCGATGTTGCACGGGACTTCCCCGATGCCGTCGTCGTTGAAATTGAACGGATTTCGGAGGGATAATCTATGGCTCATAAGGGCGTCAACGGCCGCGATTCGAACCCCCACAGCCTGGGTGTCAAGGCTTACGGCAACGAACTCGTAAAGGCGGGATCCATCATCGTCCGTCAGCGGGGCACCAAGATACATCCGGGCGAGAACGTCGGCCTGGGCAAGGACGACACCCTGTACGCCCTCGTAGACGGCACGGTGTTTTTCAAAGAATACCGGGGTCGCAAGTACGCCGGGATCAAGGCTGCTGTCGAAAAGTAACAGCCGCAGTGCATGAAGTGCGCCGGCGAGGGAGCCGCTCCGGACAAAGCGACGGATGCGGCTCCTTGTGTTATACAAGCCACGTCGTTGCTGATGCAGCTCGTGGGGCGTGACAGGGTGATGACAGACTTGAAGTTCGACATCAGCCTGTGATCACGGCATCGGTCTGTGAGAGCCGGGAGCGGTAATTTTGATCAAGTTCGCCGATGAGGCCACGATCATCGTCTCTTCGGGGAAAGGCGGCGACGGCTGCGTCGCGTTTCGCCGTGAAAAGTATGTTCCCCTGGGCGGCCCCGCCGGCGGCGACGGCGGCCGGGGCGGCGACGTCGTCTTCGAAGTCCGCAGAAATTTGAGAACCCTCGCCGACCTCCGCTACAAACAGTGTTTCAGGGCAGAAAACGGACAACCCGGCATGGGCAGGAACATGAACGGCCGCAACGGGAATGACGTTATAATTCCAATACCCCCCGGTACGATCCTGCGCAACGCCGAGAGCGGCGAGATTATAAAAGATTTCGGCAGGGCGAAGGACGGAGAGCGCTGGCGCTTCTTGAAAGGCGGCAGGGGCGGCTGGGGGAACACGCACTTCAAATCCTCGGTCAATCAGGCCCCGCGGCAATTTCAGCCCGGACAGCCGGCCGTTGAGGTCAGGCTCAGGGTCGAACTGCGGATGATCGCGGACGTCGGTCTCGTCGGCCTGCCGAACGCCGGGAAATCCTCGCTTCTCGATTCATATACGAACGCACGGCCGAAGATCGCGCCCTATCCCTTTACGACGAAAATACCGAACCTCGGCGTGCTCCACATCCACGACCGGGAAATCGTGATTGCGGACATCCCGGGCATTATCGAGGGCGCTCACGAGGGTGCGGGGCTCGGCATCCGCTTCCTCAAGCATATTTCGCGGACGAGCGTTCTTGCATTCCTGATCGACCTTTCGGACGATAGTTGGAGGGGGACCTTCAGCGTCTTGATAAAGGAGCTCGGAGCATTCTCGCCCGAACTCGCCTCGCGGAAACGCGTCATCGTGGCGACAAAACTCGATCTCGATGAGGCCGCTGCGCGGTTCGACGAGTTTGCAGCGGCCTTCCCCGGCGAAGAAGTGTACGGAATTTCCGTCTTCTCCGGGGTCGGACTCGCCGATCTCAGCGAGGCCCTCTTTCGCACGGTGACAGCGGCCGAACACGAGATCGAAGCGGAGCCCTTCATCGACGACGATGAAGATATCTTCGGTCTCGACGACGGCCGCGAAGAGGCCGAAGACGGACTGAGCTCCGCGGGCGACGCATGAAGATCGTCATTCTCGGCGGCAGCTTCAATCCGGTGCACCTCGGTCACCTCATCATGGCGGAATCGGTCCGTGCGCAGTTCGGATACGACCGCGTGCTGCTCGTGCCCGCCTCGCTCCCTCCGCACAAAGCGATGCGCGGCGACCCCGGCCCCGAGCATCGGCTCGCGATGCTGAGGCTCGCGGTCGGAGACGACCCGACCATGACCGTCGACGACTGCGAGATACGTCGGGGCGGCCCGTCGTATACAGTAGACACCTTGCGCGATGTAATCGCACGGTATCATCCGGACGGGAAACCGGGTTTGATCGTCGGCGAAGATCTCGCGGACGGTCTTTTCACATGGCGGGACCCTGAAGTCATTCTCGAACTTGCAGACATAATCTGCGCCCGCAGATACGCCGCCCCGCGCGTTTCAGGAGCGGCGGTCGATTCGGTGCATTATCCGCATGCCGGGGCGGACAACCCCATTATCGAGATTTCCAGCAGTATCGTCCGGGACAGGATTTCGTCCGGCCGGGCCTTCCGACGTTTTCTCGACCCGGGAGTCTATGCGTATATCGTCGAGAATAGGTTGTACGGTTATGAGCGTTGATCGAAAGCGGCACGGAGCGGCGGCGGCTGAATTGTTCGCCATCATCGACTCGGAACTGGATGGAATTCTTTCACCGCAGCGCGCCGCGCATTCGCGTCGGACCGCGGAACTCGCCGCCGAGCTGTGCGCTCGGTTCGGAATCGATCCTGAGCGGGGCAGGGCGGCGGGCATCGCCCACGACCTGTGCAAGGAACTCGATCGCGACGTCCAGCGAAGACTCGCGGCCGAATATCCCGGCCATCCGTCTTTCTCGGCGGTGATGAGCGACAAAGCTCTGCACGGGCCGGCGGCTGCCGCACTGCTCGCCCGTGATTACCGTGTCGAGGACGAAGAGATACTCGATGCCGTCGCTGTTCACACCCTGGGCCGCATCGGCATGACGCCGCTCGCCGCGGTTGTCTACTGCGCCGATAAACTCGAGCCGGGACGGGACGGAATGAGTCCTGAGTTCCGAGAGAGCTGCCTCATGCTGCCCCTCGCTGAACTGCTTCGCGAGGTGGTCGGCCATACCATCGCATATCTCGAGTCAAAAGGAAAGAACGTCGCGCCCGAGACGCTGATTCTCTACAATTCGCTGGCCGATGGAGACCCTGTACGATGAAACGGATATCACTGGACAAGAGTTCGATTCTCCTGATCGCAATACTTGCGGTTCTTTCATCGGCCATTGTCTACTTTGTCGTCGCCCTGCGGTCGGATGCCGTAAGTCAAGCGGTCAAGTCGGATCGCATAATCAATATATGCTTCATAATCGAGCGCGAAGGCAGGCCCGAATCGACGCAGATATTCATGTTCTATCCCGCGAGCGGGATGGGGGCTCTCCTCGACGTGCCGGGCGATACCGGTCTCTTGATAAAATCGCTCGACCGCGTCGCCAGGATCGATACGCTCTATGACAAGCGGCGTCCGAAACCGTACATCAAAGAGATTTCAGGGATGGTCGCCGCTGAAATCCCCTTTTGGGTGATTCTTGACGAGCGCTCGCTTCCGGCGCTCGTCGATCTGCTCGAGGGGATCGAGCTTTTCGTGCCATCGCCGGTCGTTTCGGCGGGGCCGCCCTCGGCCCTGCTTCCAGCGGGAGCCGCTGTCCTGGATGGGACCAAGGCGGCTCAATATGCCTTCTATCGTGACCCGGAGGAATCCGAGGCCGATTCGGCGACAAGACGTCAGAAGCTGCTCCAAGCCCTTATACGAAGGATCGGCGCGCAGGCGGAACATCTCGTTTCGCCCGCCGCTTTGGCCGCAGTGAAAAAGTACCTTCGAACCGACCTCTCCGACGAGTCCATTCGACGGCTTATTCCGCAGCTCGGGCGCATCGACGCCGATCGGCTGCTCTTTCAGCGTATAACCGGCACCTATAAAAACGTCGACGGATCGCGGCTGCTGTTCCCCCTCTACGATGGAGAATTGGTCCGCGATCTCGTAAAGCAAACACTCAATGCGCTTGCGAACACGGAATCGGCGGCATCTGCGGACAAGATATTCACTATCGAAATACTCAACGGAACCGCCGTACAGGGACTCGCGAAGCGCGCGGCCGAAATTTTTCAGAGCTTCGGCTACGATGTCGTCAACATCGGAAATGCCGATCGAGATGATTACACCGAGACAAAAGTTCTCGACCGGTTTGCAAACTCCACGGCGGCCTCCACCATAGCCGGCGTGATTCGATGCCCCTCGATCGAACAGGAGCCGCCTGCGTCGGCCGAAAACTCCGCGGATTTCACGATACTTCTTGGAAAGGACTTCAATGGACGCTACTGCCTCCGCTAGAGCCGCGCGGGCTATAGCGGCCGCCTTGGCCGATCATAAGGGGAACGATATCGTCATCCTCGATTTAGCAGGCGTCGTTGGATGGACGGATCGCTTTGTCATCGCAACGGCTTCGAGCACCGTCCACCTCCGCGGTCTGGAGCGCGTGGTGATGGAGACCGCCGCCGGGCTTGGTATGCCCCCCCTGCGAAAGGGGTCACGGACGGACGACGACGAGTGGATATTAGTCGATCTGGGCGATGTCATCGTCCATTTGATGACAGAGCGCAGCCGCTCGTTCTATGAGCTGGAAAAACTGTGGTTCCAAGCCGGCGTTGAGCGTGTATTCCCTGAAGAACGAAGCTGAGCCGCAGGACATGCTGATTCTAGGATGATGCCTCAGCAGCTTGATGACAAAGTCGATGCGTGTCATCAAGCTGTCAGGAACGATCTTGCTGATCAGCCGAGGAGTGGTGACTCCAAAAAAACAAAGCCGCCCGCGGGCGGCCTGCTGCACCTTGACGATCGGCGGAATCATTCATCGAAATCATCGTAATCTATATCATCTTCGTAGTCGAAATCCTCTTCCTCCTCATCGGACTCTTCATCATCGAAGTCCTCATCTTCGTCCTCGTCGTCGAAGTCTTCGTCCTCGTCGTCGAAGTCTTCGTCGGCGCTGTCGAAGCCGTCTTCGTCAAGATCTTCAAAATCCTCTTCTTCCTCGAAGTCGTCGTCCTCATAGTCGTCATAGCTGTCATCGAACAGAAAACCGCCTATGGGAGCCGGAGCGGCGGGAAAGTAATCCGTTACGGCCGTTAGCGCGAGCTCGCTGGTCTTATCCTGCGCGGAATCGCCGTAGGTGGGGATCATTCTTAAGTCCTCCCTGGTATGCGGCGGCTCGGCATGTCACCTGCCGCCGGATGACGGAGCCGAACAGGCTCGACCCCGTACCCATCGAAAATCTAAAAGAGTATTCCTCGGTCTGTCAACTACGATTATTCAAAAAAAGAGCGGCTTTTTAAAAATGCAGATGCGTTTTGATATAGCCGACTTCCGACCCGCTTCGCCTTCCTCGAACCTTGTTTTCCTTATCGCACCCGATTTCTACAGGGTTTGACAATGTTTTATCTATAAGTATAATACCTCCTTCAAATGGCGGAATGCGTCCGCGTTGAGGCTCCGGCCAAGATAAATATACACCTGCGGGTCTATCGCCGCGGCGCTGACGGATTCCACGGGATCCGCAGTATATTTCAGGCTGTTTCCCTCTCGGACATTGTCGCCATCAGGTCTTTGAAAGAGCCCGATGTAATCGAAATCGAAGGTGATTTCGGATGTTCGGCGTCGCAGTCGACGGTCTACAAAGCGGCCTCGATATATAAGGAAATGACGGGAGCGAGGACCGGTGTGGCCATTGCGGTGGAGAAGCATATTCCGATCGGCGCCGGCCTGGGCGGCGGCTCGAGTGACGCCGCGGCGGTTTTGACGGGTCTTGAGCGGCTGCTTCGCGGCGGCGCGAGTAAGGCAATGCTGGAGGCCGCCGCGGCCCGAATAGGGAGTGATGTGCCCTTTTTCCTCGAGGGAGGGGCGGCTCTCGTCTCCGGCAGGGGTGAGCGCATCTCTCCGATTCCAGCGCGAACCGATTATTCGGTCGTGATTGTTTTTCCAGGTTTTTCCGTCGGGACCGGGGATGCGTACAGACTCTTGGACCGCGAGCGCCCGGACGACTCGGACGAGCCGGATATGAGTATGGAGGAACTCGAGAGGCGGTACCAAGGACCCTGGGAGGACTGGTTGTTTGCCAATTCTTTTGAAGCGGTGATATTCGCCGTCTATCCTGAGATAGGGCGGATAAAGGAGTATATGTCCGGTCTGGGAGCTGCATTCACCGCGATGAGCGGCTCCGGAAGTTCGGTTTTCGGAGTTTTCCCTGGCCGGGAGGGTGCCGAACGGGCGCGTGACGCGATGGCGGATCGAGGGTACTCAGCCTTCCTCGCGGCGCCGCTTGCGCGCTTCGCGGCACTCGTTTAGAATACGTTGCATACTCCGCACGACGCCAAGGAGAGCCGTAACCATGGAGATCACGGATATTCGCATCCGCAGGGTCACGACAGAAGGCAAGCTGAAGGCGTACGTGACGGTAACCTTCGATGACTGCTTTGTCGTGCATAACGTCAAGATCATCGAAGGCAAGAGCGGTGTCTTCATTGCGATGCCGAGCCGAAAGACCAGAAACGGTGAGTATAAGGATATAGCCCATCCGATACATCCCGATTTCCGGAACCGCCTGCAGGAAAAGATACTGCTCGCCTACGAAACCGCGCCGTATACCGACACTGCGACAGCGGCGGATTTCGATTGAAACGAGGGGCTCGAGCTCGATACAGGCGACCGCACTGGGACGTCGGCAAGCGGTAAGCCATCGGACTTTGGCTCCGACATTCGCAGGTTCGAATCCTGCCGTCCCAAAAAGCGCACATAACATTCAATGCCAAGGAGACTTTTATCATGAATCAGTCCGTTCTAAAGGCCGTTCCCCGGAAAAAGACCACGAAGGGCGAGTTAAACCAACTCCGTGCCGGGGGACATATTCCCGCCGTCATCTACGGCGGCGGCCAAGCGGCGACCCATGTACTTTTGAATGAAAAAGATTTTTTGAAGATGGCTTCGGATATTTCCGAGAGCACCATCCTCGGCATCGATATCGAGGGGAAGAAGGTCAAGGCCTTTGTCAAAGCCCGCCAGCGGGACACGCTCACTAATCGCATAATTCATGTCGACTTTCTGGAGGTCGTGTCCGGGCGTATTCTCCACGCACGGGTCCCCCTGCATCTGGTCGGCACTCCGGTCGGCGTCCGCGAGGGCGGAATTCTGGAGAATCCTGCGCACGAGATCGAGGTCGAGTGCGACCCGGACCATCTCCCCGAGAAGATCGATGTCGATGTCTCGAATCTTCAGGCGAACCACTCGATTCACGTGCGGGAACTTCCGTCCATACCCAATGTCAAAGTACTTTCGAGTCCGGAACTCGTCGTGGCGGTTGTGAAGTTCGCGAAGGCCGAGGCTGCTGCTGCGGCTCCGGGCGCCGCGGAAGGGGCTCCTGCCGCCGAAGCGGCACCCGCCGCCGCTGCGGCTTCCGCTGCTGGTTCGGCGCCGGCTGCCGCGGCGGACAGCGCCGCCAAGACGGACGAGAAGAAGAAATGAACCGCGGGGATACAGCCTATGCTGTATCCGCATGGCCTGCCTGTATCCTGCCGCAAAAGGGCGTAGTGCCGAGCTTTCAGGGCGGCTGATCAGCTGGTGAGAGGGGTGACAAACCCCTCTTTTTTCTTGAGAGCGGTGGAGAGACACAGATGGCTAGTGCGCGGGGATCTGTCGAAGCTGTGCTCGACGGTTTTCTTCGCCGCAGAGGCGTCGGAAACAGCGAAATACTCGGCGTGGCGTATTCCGGCGGGCCGGATTCGACGGCCCTGCTCGCCGCGGCATGCGCGGTACGCGCTTCACGAATTGTCGCAATTCATGTCGATCACGGCATCAGGGGGAATACAGAGCGGAGGGCGGAGCTGGAATTGTGCATCCGGACCTGTCGCAGGCTCGGATGCCGCCTGACGGTCGCCTCGATCGCCCCCGGCGTCATTCAACGCGCGTCCCGGGATGGAGGTCTCGAAGCCGCCGCCCGGCGATACCGGTATCGAGCACTGCGGAACGTGATGCAAAGGCGGTCCCTCTCCCATGTTCTCCTCGCTCACACCAGGGATGATCAGGCCGAGACGATCCTCATGCGGCTTTTCTGCGGCGCCGGGGCGGCGGGACTTCGCGGCATTTCCGAGGAACGAGGCCCCTTTCTCCGCCCCTTTCTTAAGCTGACAAAATCCGATCTGCTCGAGTACGTGAAGTTGCGCGATATCGAATACTCGATCGATTCGACGAACGCTTCTTCCGCGTACCTGCGCAATCGCGTGAGGGCTAGGCTTATTCCCGCTCTGGATTCGACCTTTCCAGGCTGGGGGAAAGGCCTCGAAAGGACAGCCCAGGCCGCGGCTCTCGACGAGGAGGCCTTATCAGCGGCTGTTGCGCAGATCGGCTTCATGCAAAAAAGCGACGGTCTCATGTCGGCGGATTCCTCTCGGCTCCTCGCCGCGCCCACGGCAGTCGCCGCGAGGGCGGTCGTAGCAGCCGCGGGACGGCTTCTCGGCCGAAATCGATGTTCGTGGCGCATGGCGCTCGCCGCCCTTGAGGCTCTGCGTTCGCGCAGATTCGCAGTGTACGTCGGCTCGGGTCTTCGTTTCGTCCGGGATGGGGGGGAGGTTCTGCTCGGCCTTGATTTTCCCTCCGGCCGCGGGTATTTTGTACGAATTGACGGCCCGTGCTGCATCCGCGCGGGCTCGCTCAGCGTGAGCGCCTCGTGGAACTTCGAATCGGGCATGCGCGCCGGTTCTTTCAGTTTTCCGCTCGTCGTCCGCTCGCGCAGACCGGGCGATACGGTGGCTTTCGGCGGCGGCACGAAGCGTGTCGACGAGCTGTTTTCCGAATGGAAATTGTCTCCAGCGGTGCGCGATTCGGTCGCGGTCGTCGAGGATAAGGATGGTATTGTCGCCGTCCTGGCCTCGCCCTGGGGAGGGAAAGACAGATACCGTGCCGGTTCGAGCGGGGACTGTGCTCGCCGAGTCGGCGAGCGCCGAATCGGCGAGCGCTGTTTCGCCGTCATCGTGAAAGGAGCCTGAGCCCCGATGGACTTCGATGATCAGACACCGCCGCCGCGACGCCAGGGATCGGGAAACGAACAGCCGGCCAAGGGGAGCAAGGCGGCTCTCGCCGTGTTTTTGTCGCTTGTCGTTCTTTTTTCCGCTCTTTTCATCTTCAATGACCGCAGCACCGCCGACGAAATGACCTATAGTTCCTTTCTCGCCAGCCTGGAACAGGGCGATGTTGAAAGTGTCAGGATACTCGACCAGATAGAAATCGAAGGCACCCTGAAGGGAAGAACGGGGGCGCAACGAAGTTTTCGGACTCTCATACCCTACGCCGATCCCGAACTGCTTCCGCGGCTCATCGCCAAGGATGTCAAAGTCACGGGAGCCCTCCGCGGGATCAGCCCATGGCAGGTGCTCATCAATTTCGCTCCGTGGCTCCTGGGCTTTTTCATCATTTGGATGATGCTCAGGCAGGTGCAGGGGAACAATAAAGCATTCAGTTTCGGCAAGAGCCGGGCCAAGCGCTATGTCGAGCCGACGAAAAAGGTGACCTTCGCCGATGTTGCGGGCCAAAAGGAAGCTAAGTACGAGCTGCTGGAAGTGGTCGATTATCTGAAAAACCCCCAGAAATTCGTGAAGATGGGAGCTCGCATACCCAAGGGGGCCCTCCTCGTCGGTATGCCGGGGACCGGAAAGACCCTCCTGGCGAAGGCGGTGGCGGGGGAGGCCAATGTGCCCTTCTTCCACATGTCGGGTTCGGATTTCGTCGAGATGTTCGTCGGCGTCGGCGCCAGCCGCGTCCGTGATCTTTTCGACCAGGGCCGGCGGAACGCCCCGTGCATCATCTTTATCGACGAGCTCGACGCGGTCGGACGCACACGCGGCGCCGGGTATGGAGGCGGCCATGACGAGCGTGAGCAGACGCTCAATCAAATGCTCGTCGAGATGGACGGTTTCGATACGAAGGACGGAGTGATCATTCTGGCGGCGACCAATCGACCCGACGTGCTCGATCCCGCGCTGCTCAGACCGGGGCGTTTCGACCGTCAGGTTGTTGTCGCTATGCCCGATGTTCAGGAGCGCGAGGATATCCTCGCGATTCATATGAAAAAAATACCGGTCGATTCCGAGGTCGATGTTAAAAAGCTCGCGCGCGCCACGCCGGGCACCTCAGGGGCCGATCTCGCCAATCTCGTCAACGAGGCGGCGCTTTTCGCGATCCGCAAGAACAGGACGACGGTGTTCATGGACGATTTCGAGGATGCGCGCGATAAAATACTCATGGGCGTCGCGCGTACGAGCCTCGTGATCACCGACGAAGAAAAACGCGCCACGGCCATCCACGAAGCGGGGCACGCGCTTCTCGCTTACTATCTTAAGCACGCCGATCCTCTCCATAAAGTCACGGTCGTTCCCCGGGGCAGGGCCCTCGGCTTGACTCTCTCATTGCCGGAGAAGGACGTCTATTCGCGCTCGAGATCCTGGCTCGAGGACCGGATCGCCATCATGTACGGCGGATACGCCGCCGAGCGCCTCATCTACGGCGAGACGACGACCGGAACCGCGCAGGATATTCGGCAGGCAACGGACTTCGCGCGGAAGATGGTCTGCGAATGGGGCATGGCCGAGGCGATGGGGCCCGTCGCCTACGGGCAGGAAGAGGAGCCGATTTTCATCGGAAAGGAAATAGCCCAGCACAAAGATTATTCCGAGGATACGGCCATGCGCATCGACGCGGCTGTCAAGAATATCCTCGAGGGGGCCCTCGCGCGCGTCACGTCCATCCTCACCGAGCACCGTGATCAGCTTGAAAAACTGGCCGATGCCCTGGTCGCACGCGAGACGCTCGAAGACGCGGATGTCCGCGAACTCCTCGGCTTTCCCGCCAAGGAGGGGAGGCCCTAGCGGTGGGCGCGGTTCATAAAGCAACGGCGTTCGTCGCGGTCCTCGTTACGATTGTCGTTGATGCAGGGACGCAGACCGGCCCGTCGGCGGCCGGTGCGGGGGCGGTGGTCGATGCGGTCGTGGCTCTGTCGTCGGCCGGCCGCTGGAACGACGCCGAGTCTCTGCTCGACGAGGCTCTGTCGATCCACCCCGCCGATTCCGATCTGTTGTATCTGCGCGCCCTCGCGAAGGCGAAGAACGGACGATCGCTTCATGACGCCTTGGCCGACGCAGCCGCGGCGAGATCGGGCTCGGGCTTTTCTCGATACTCCGAGCGCGACGCCGCGGTTCTGCAGGCTGATTATCTTGTCCGTCTCCGCAGATGGGAGGACGCCCTTCGTGTTGTCACGCCCTTTGTCCACCTTTCCTCCTCCGATTCTGCATCGAGGCTCCTCAGGGCGAAAGCCTTGGCCGGGAGCGGGGACCGCGTCGCTTTCATCGAAGAACTCGGCGCCGCGATCGAACGTTTTCCGGATGATCCAGCCTTCCCTCGATTGTTTCTATCGAGGGTCGGAAAGTTCCCCCGCACGGCGGCCGAGCGTTCGCTGGGCGAGCTTATAGCCGCCCGCGCATGGAGATACGCCGAGATCGACCCGGAAATTCCAGTCTTGGCCGCTCCGCTCATGAGCGGCAGGGCCGAGAGGGAGAACGCCGTGCTCGCGTTTCGAGCCGCAGGAGCTGTCTCGGCCGCCGCGACCATACGGGCTCTGGAATACGGGATCATCGACGAGGCGAAGGCGCTGAATGAGATCAGCGGCGGGCTGTATGCTCTGCGCCTGAGCGATCTTGAAGAGCTTTCCTCGCTCATACGGACACCTGCCGCGCTTGAGGCGATGATCTCCGCCTTCGCATCCTGGACCGGTACTGTCGAAGTCGACCGCGACAAAGACGGCGAAATCGAGGAACGTTTCCGCCTGACGCGCGGCACTGTGTCGTCATGGGATCGCGATTCGGATCAGGACGGAGTATTCGACGTCAAGGCGTCTTTTTCCGACGGTCTGCCCGTTTCGGTCGATATACAAGCGGAGGGGATGACATTCAAGGCCGTGTATGGCGTCTTCCCCGAGCTTGCGACGGCGCGGTTCGAGGAGAAAAAACGATCGAGAACATATTCCTTCGGCCCCGGCGCCTTCGTTTTTTCTCCGCTTCACATGCGGCGCTTCTTGGGCGAGGGCCGCGAGGCGATCTATTTCCCTGAACCTGCCGGGACCGGCGTCCCGGCCGAACGGGCCTGCGCAGCGGCGGCGCTCGGCGTGCGTACTGAACAATCAGAAGACGAATATGAGGATTCGGTGCTTGTCAGAGGCATTATAGAGACATCACGAGCGTATAGGGCCGGCCGGCTTTATTCTTTCACCCAGTATCAGCGCGGCATGCCGGTGTCGGCGAAGATCGACGAGGACGGAGACGGCCGATTCGAACGCGAACTCCGGTACGAAATGAAGGACGCATCGGGATCCGTTCTCGCCTGGATCAGGATCGACACCGACGGCGACGGCGTATTCGATTACCGCGAACAGGCGGTTTCTCCCTTCCGCAAGGAATGGGACTTCGACGCCGATGGAGGGATCGATGCGGTGCAGTATATCCTCCCGGACGGCTCCCTGCGGGCGGAGTTCTCGTCTCGAATCGACGGACGCCTTGATGAGACCGTTACGGTGAAGAACGGAAGAATCGTGGAGTTGAGACGTGAGGGGAAATCCGTTCCACTGACCGCCGATTCGAATCCTTCGGTAACCTGGATCGGAAAGAAGCCTTTTGATATTGGAAGCGATGTGCCGGATGGCGAAGGATTGTTCAGGAAGGCCGATGTTCGATACCGCATTGTCAAAATCGGAAGCCTCGTGTTCGCCGAGATTGTTCCATGAAGCGTAGCTCTTCGTTCATCGGGCGCCCGGCCGGTCCCCGCGCGGCGCTGGCGATTTGTGCGCTGACAGTCGTGTTCGGTTTCGTGGGCTGTGCGGGCGGCTCGGCGGGAGGGCGCGGCGCCGACCTTCCTTCGAAATACGCAGAACTGAAGGTCGGTGAGCTTCGGGCCATGGCGGCTTCTGATCCCGCGAAGACCCTCGAGGCCGTCGCCTCCATGATTGCATCTGAACCCGCTGTTCTCGAGGCGCGCGGCGTTTCGATATCTGATCTGCAATCCATCGCCGCCGAGTCCCTGGCGTCGATCGAATCCGCGTATGCGCGCTCCGTCGAATCCGGCGACTTCCGCCTGGCTTTGTCCTGCCTTGATGATCTTTCCGCCGCATTCGATGATTCTTTTATAGCTGAGCAATTCTCCGAATCCGCCGTGCGCATCGCCGAGGACGCTCAGGCGCTGCGTTCCGATATCCTCGCCCGAGAGGCTGAGTCGTTTTATGCGCGGGGGACGGCGGCCCCGGCTTTCTGTCTCTACCTTCAGGCGCTCCGCCACGAGGACGGCGGGAGGCGTGGTGCCGCGGAACTGTCGGAATGGATGAAGCGCGCCATGGCGGCGAAAGACCGCGGGGCGGCGGCGCGGTTTCTCGAAGCCGCCGCGACGCGCGGCGCACCCGCGCCTGACGGGATCGGCGAATACATAGCTTCGCGCGATTCGATCGCCGCCATGCGCAAGGGCGTCGTGACGATCAGGGTGGACCGGGGGATCAAGATTGAACAGGGGGTCGGGTCCCCGGACCGCGGCCTTGGCTCGGGTTTTTTCATCGATTCGCGGGGCTATATCCTCACAAACTATCATGTCATTTCCAGCGAGGTCGATCCGGAATATGAAGGTTATTCCCGAATAACAGTCAAGCTCGCCGATTCCTCCGATGACCGGATCCCCGCGAAAGTCGTTGGATGGGACCGCCTGCTCGACCTCGCCTTGCTCAAGGTTGACGTGCGCCCCGGATATGTTTTTTCTCTGCTGTCGAGCCATGTCCCCGAGCCGGGGCAGCGCGTGATCGCTTTCGGCTCACCGCTGGGGCTCGTCGATACCGTAACCTCCGGCATAATCAGCGCGTCGGGCAGACGAATCGTCGGTATACAAACCGGCGACACGCTCCAGGTCGATGTCGCGATAAACCCAGGAAACTCCGGCGGCCCGCTCGTCGACGAGGCGGGCAACACTGTCGGCATCGCATTCGCCGGATTCAGCCAGTATCAGGGGCTGAATTTCGCGATACCCGCCTCATGGGCGGCGAGCGTCCTTCCCGCCTTGTTCAGGGGCGGGGAGGTCAAGCGGGCGTGGCTCGGGGTCGCGATCGCGGAAAAAAAACCGGGCGTCGAGTCGGACGAGGGACTTGAGATCGTCTATCGGCATCCGTCCGTCATCGAAGGACTTGAGGAGGGGGACCGCCTGCTCGCACTTGGAGGATCTCATCCATCGACGATCCAAGAGGCCCAGGCGCTGCTGGTCGGTCGAGAAGCGAAGAGCCTCATTTGCATTGAAATTGAGGGTCGCTCGGGCCGGCGGACCCGGCTGCGATATCTTGCTGAACGGCCGTATGCTCCCTTTGAAAGCGCGGTCAAGCTCGACAGGAAAGAACAATTGTTCCCTGCGCTTTTTGGAATGTCGGTCAAGCGCCTGCCGTCGACATTGCTCGAGCCCGATAATTTCAGCATATCGCGGGTCTGGCCGGGCACGGTCGCCGACGAATCCGGTCTCTCGGAGAACGATCCGATTTCGCTCAAGCGCTTCGTCGTGGATACGAAATCCCGCGTGGCATATATCCAGATTTACGTCAAGAAACGAAAAGCCGGCTTCCTCGAAAGCGTCATTCAGATTCCGGCGAGCCTGGACAGTCCCGATTTTCTTTAATTGACTTGCATTTTAACGGGAGCTCCTTATAGTTTATCCAAGGAGCCTGTATATGCAAGGAAGCTCTACAGCGAAAGAAATTAGCTTAAAAGGATCCCTTGTCATCGACAAAGCCGCGGAAATAAAAAAAACCTTGTGCGAGGCGCTGAGTTCGCCGTCTGCGGTGCTTGTCGACCTGTCATCGGCCGAAGAAATTGATCTGTCCTGTATCCAGATGCTCTACGCCGCGAAGAGAACCGCGGAAAAGAAGGGCGTCCGGTTCGGCTTCACGGGTTCCATCCCCGCGCGCATTGTAAAGAAATTTTCGTCGAGCGGATTCGTCCGCGGGACTCCGGAGAAAGCCGACGAGTTCGAGGCGGCGCTCGTTGGATTCCGCGGATCGGGGGAGTGACGATGCTTGATCAATTCAAAGCGACATTCAAGGAAGAATCCTACGAATTGCTCGCGACGCTCGAAAACACCTTTCTCGAACTCGAAGGCCAGCCCCTCAACGGCGAGCTTATCAACGCGGCCTTTCGAGCGATTCATACGATCAAGGGGTCGGCGGCGATGTTCGGCTTCGACTCAGTCTCGCGTTTCGCGCATGAGTTTGAAACTGCGCTTGATCTATGCAGGAACGGGACGCTTTCGGTCAGCAAGGATTTCATCGGCCTGGCTCTCAAGGGACGCGATTTCATCAAGCGCCTTTTGGATTTCGACGAACCCCCGCCCCCAGAAATTCTCGCCGAAGCCGAACCCCTGCTCGCGCGTTTCAAAGAGTTTTCGAAGAAGGCTTCGCCTTCGGGTGCGTCTCCCGCGGCGCCGAAGGCTGAGACAGTCTCGACGCCGGCTCAAGCGGAGACGGAGCTCTCCGAGACCGGGCGGCAGAGGGGGGCGACCTATCGAATCGAATTCAGACCCGGCAGGGACATATTCAAGAACGGTACGAAAGTGCTGAATCTCATCGAGGAGCTCGCGGGCCTGGGACAGGCCGACGTCTTTCCGCACACCGAAACGATACCCGAGCTTGACGCCCTCGACCCCGAGGCGTGCTACTGCTGGTGGGATATTGTCTTAACAACCGAGGCCGACGAGAACGCGATGCGCGACGTTTTTATCTTCGTCGCCGATCAGTCGGATCTCCGTATCGAAAGAGTCGCCGGGACCGACGCCGTCGCCGCAAAGCGGCTCGGTGACATCCTCGTCGAACGCGGCGAGGCGTCGCCCGAGACGATACAGGAGGCGCTCGGGACTCGGAAGAAGCTCGGCGACGTTTTGGTGGAGCGGAATATCGTATCGCGTCAGCAGGTGGAATCGGCCCTCGTCGAACAGGAGCATATCAAGAAAATCCAGGAGAAGGCCGATTCGACTCTGGGATCGATTCGGGTGGCGAGCGAAAAACTGGATGCGCTTGTCGATCTCGTCGGAGAGCTCGTAACCCTTCAAGCCAGGCTTTCCCGTACCTCATTGGACCTTATGGACGCTCAGCTGTCGTCGATTTCCGAGCAGTTCGAGAGGCTGATATCGCAGCTGCGCGACAATACGATGAGCATACGCATGCTTCCCATCGGAAGCACATTCAATCGTTTCAGGCGCGTCGTGAGGGATCTGTCGCTCGAGTTGGGCAAGGAATGCGAGCTGGTCACCGAAGGCGCGGAGACCGAGCTGGACAAGACAGTCATTGAAAAGCTCGGCGATCCGCTCGTCCATATTATCCGCAACTCGATCGACCACGGCATAGAGCCGCCGGACGGACGCGCGAGACTGGGCAAGCGCCGCATGGGAACGATCAAACTTTCGGCTCTGCACTCGGGGGCCTATGTCCTGATACGAGTATCCGACGACGGCCGCGGCCTCGATTACGCGGCTATCCGAGAGAAGGCGATACAGAGAGGCATCGTGTCGCCGAACCAGGAATTGAGCGAGCAGGAGACGATGCAGCTTATCTTTGCGCCGGGGTTCTCGACTGCGAAGGTCGTCACGACCGTATCGGGACGCGGAGTGGGCATGGATGTCGTCAAGCGCGAAATAGACGCGCTCGGAGGGAGCGTCCAGCTCGAATCGATCCCCGGCCGGGGCATGACCGTGACCTTGAAGATACCCCTCACCCTGGCGATTATCGAGGGCCTGCTCGTGCGCATCGCCGAGGAGTTCTATGTCGTTCCACTTTCGTCGGTCGACGGCTGCATCGAAATCGGCAGTCGGGACCTCGCCGACATGGGCGACCGCAAAATACTCAGATACCGCGACGAGTTCGTGCCCTTTATCAAGCTCAGGGATTTGTTTGGATCGGGCGACGAGCAAAGCGAGGAACCCGAGATCGAGCAGATCGTCATCGCATCCGGACAGGACGCCCGGATCGGATTCGTCGTCGATCAAGTCATCGGTGACAATCAAACCGTGATCAAGCCGCTCGGCAGGCTCTACAGGGATGTCGAGGGAATTTCGGGCGCGACGATTCTCGGAGACGGTACGGTCGCGCTCATCCTCGATGTCAATCGTCTTGCGCTCGCTGCGCAGCGTGAGGGCGCGGGACGCGCCGAGGGAGCCGCGTGATAACATCGCATAACGACGAACCCTTCATACTCGATCAGCGGAACGGGCTCTCGGACGCCGATTTCAAGAGGCTTGCGCGCTTTATCGAGGGCGAACTCGGCATTCGGATGCCCGATACCAAGAGGGTGATGCTCGAGTCGCGCCTTCAGAAGCGTCTGCGGAGCTACGGATTCAGCGATTATAGCGACTACGTCGATTATGTCTTTTCCCCCGAAGGCAGGGAAACCGAGCTCATCAACATGATCGACGCCGTGACCACCAACAAGACCGACTTTTTCCGCGAGGCCGAGCATTTCGATTATCTCGTGGGGAAAATCGTTCCTCATGCTAAAGCGGGCGAGGGGATCGGCGTTTCGCGGCCCTTCTCGATCTGGTCGGCCGGCTGTTCTACCGGCGAAGAGCCGTATACGATCGCCATGGTTCTTGAAGAATACCGGGAGGTGGATCCAAAATTCTCCTATCGGATATTTGCAAGCGATCTTTCCACGAAGGTGCTTGAGAAGGCCATGGAGGCGGTGTACGAAGAAGAAAAAGCCGCGGTCGTGCCCATGAGTTTCAAAAAAAAGTACATGCTCAAAAGCAAGGACGCGTCGAAGCGCCTTGTCAGGATGAAACCGAACATACGATCGCGCGTCACCTTCGCGCGCATCAATTTCATGGACGAGACCTACGATGTCGATCCGTTTTTCGATGTGATTTTTTGCAGAAACGTAATCATCTATTTCGAGCGTCGGATACAGGAGTCGATACTCCGCAAGCTTTGTGATCACCTTCGCCCCGGATCCTATCTCATTCTCGGACATTCTGAGACTCTGACCGGTATGGAGATGCCCCTCAAGGGCGTCGCGCCGACAATCTACCAGCGGCAATGATCCGGAGGATGTAATGGCATCGAGCATCAAGGTGATGATCGTCGACGACTCGGCGGTCGTTCGGCAGACATTGAAGGAGATACTTGATTCCGATCCCCAGATCGAAGTCACCGCCGTCGCCGCGGACCCCGTCTTCGCTCTTCAGAAAATCGCTGTCGACAGGCCTGATGTGATCATCACCGACATTGAGATGCCCAGGATGGACGGGCTGACGTTCCTGCGGACGATAATGGAAAAGGATCCGATACCCGTCGTGGTGTGCTCGAGCAAGACCGACGCCGGATCGGACAATGCGATCCGGGCCCTCGAGTACGGAGCGGCTGAAATAATCCAGAAGCCGAAGATGGGCACCAAACAGTTTCTCGAAGAATCGAGGATGCGTATTTGCGACGCAGTCAAAGCCGCGGACCTGTCGAGGAAGCGACTTGGGAAGCCGCGGATCAGGCCGGAGCCGGAGATACCCGCTCCAAAACTGACGGCGGACGTCATGCTGCCGAAACCGGACAAACTCATCGTCGAAACGACCGAAAAAGTCGTTGTCGTCGGGGCTTCCACAGGAGGCACGGAGGCGCTCCGTGTTTTTCTCGAAGCGCTCCCCGAGGATGCTCCCGGCATTGTCATCGTTCAGCACATGCCTGAGCACTTCACTGAAGCATTTGCGAAGCGTCTGGACGGCCTGTGTCGCATCACCGTGAAAGAAGCGGCCGATAATGATTCGGTGATACGGGGGCGGGCGCTTATCGCTCCGGGCAATAGACATACCCTCCTCAAACGCTCCGGAGCGAGGTACTATGTAGAGGTCAAGGAAGGGCCGCTCGTATGCCGTCACCGCCCGAGCGTGGATGTTCTTTTCCGGTCCGCGGCCCGATATGCCGGGAAGAACGCAGTCGGCGTCATCATGACCGGCATGGGCGACGATGGTTCGAGGGGCATGCGGGAGATGCACGAGGCCGGCGCTTTCACGATCGCACAGGACGAGGCGAGTTGCGTGGTCTTCGGAATGCCGAACGAGGCGATAAAGCTCGGAGGCGTCGATTTGGTGCTTCCCCTCGAGACGATCGCGCAGGAGATACTGCATCGTGCCGGATAGGGCTATACTTGATCTCCGCTTGAGCCCGCGGCGGGGAACGAAAGGAGATGTGCATGCCGAAGAAGATACTCATCGTCGATGATTCGGCCGCGATACGCCAGAGCATTTCGTTCATCCTGAAACAGGAGGGATACGATACGGTTGAGGCGATCGACGGTCTGGAAGCGGTGAATATGCTCGCCTCGATAGGTGCGCTCGATCTCATCATCACGGATGTCAATATGCCGAATCTCGACGGTATCGGGTTCATCCGCAAGGCGAGAGAGATGGCTGCCTACAAATTCACGCCTATCCTCGTCCTGACGACGGAATCCCAGGGGTCGAAGATGAATGAGGGCAAGGAAGCAGGCGCCACCGGCTGGATCGTCAAGCCCTTTAATTCCGACAAGCTCCTCGGGATCGTCAGGAAAGTGATAGAATGAGCGCGCATGTTGTCCCGGCGCAGGGCTCCGGTCGGTATCTCGCCTTCGATCTCGGCGATCAATGCTTTGCCGTCGATGTTTCGAAGGTCCACGTAGTGCTTGAGAGCGCCAAGATCACCCGAGTGCCCAAAGCCCGGAGCTTTCTCCGAGGCGTCATCAATTTCCGCGGCTCGGTGATCCCCGTCGCGGACCTCAAAACGCGGTTCGGGGAGGGCAGGACGGTCCTCGGCGAAGGTTCGCGGATCATCGTGCTCAATGCGCGCGTGGGACCGGACGATCTCGTGATCGGCGTGCTCGCGGACTCGGTCCGCGAAGTCATTGATCTCGATTCTTCGAAGGTGGAGAGGCCGCCGCAATTCGGTTTTCAGCTCGATGAGTCGATCATCGAAGGCGTAGGGCGGAAGGGAACTGAGTTCATCGTGATCCTGAACATCGACGAGGCCTTGAACCCGAGCGGTACGCCGAAGGAGCGCTCGGCGGAGGAGCGATGACCGGCAAGGATATCCTTATCGTCGAGGACGAGAATATCGTCGCGCTCGACATGAGGATGCGGCTCGAGACGATGGGATACCGCGTCGCGGACGTCGTGGATACGGGAAACCTCGCCCTCGAGCGTGCGCGGGAGCTTTCGCCCGACCTCGTTCTGATGGACATAAAACTCAAGGGAGGGCAGGACGGCATCGAGGCCGCCCGGCTTCTTCGAGAGCGGGCCGAGGTACCGGTTATTTTCGTAACCGCGTTCACCGACGAAAAGACGCTCGAACGCGCGAAGCAGACAAGTCCCTACGGCTATATTGTCAAACCCTTCCACGAGCGCGAGCTCAGGATCGCCATCGAATTGGCCTTATACAAGCATCAATACGAGCTTTCGATGCGCCGCTCAAAGGAACTCGCCGAAGCCGCCAACCGGCTCAAGGGGGAGTTCTTGGCCAATATAAGCCATGAACTAAAAACGCCGCTGAACAGCATGATCGGCTTTACCGAGTTGTCGATGGAGAAAGCCTTCGATTCTGAACAACGCGAGTACCTCGCGATGAGCCTTGCCGCCGCTCGGAGCCTGCAGACGCTCATCGATTCGATTCTCGATTTCACCCGGATGGAAGCCGGGAAATTCACCGCGGTCGCTTCACCTTTTTCCCTTGATGCGGTGCTGTCCGACTGCGCCGATGCGCTCGCCCTGGGTGCTTATTCCAAGGGACTGGCGGCATCATTCCGAAGATCACCCGGCATGCCAGATGCTCTCATCGGCGACCATTTTCTTCTGAAGCAGACGCTGTTGAATCTTGTCGACAACGCAGTCAAATTCACGGATTCAGGCCGCGTCCGTCTCCTTGTCACTTCACCGGCTTCCTCGGTGGACGAAAACCAAAAGCGGGTTTTCGAATTTGAGGTCTCGGACACCGGCATCGGTATGCCCCCCGGTAGAATCGAAGACGCGTTTCAACGATTTACTCAGCTTGATTCTACAAAGACCAGAAAGGCGGGCGGCACGGGATTGGGTCTCGCCATAGTGAAGAAAGCGGTCGAGCTTCTCGGCGGTACAATCAACGTCGAGAGCCGCGAGCACGAGGGGACGCGGATATGTCTGCGCGTCCCCTTCGCTGTTCAGGAAGAAGATTCACCGAGGCTCCAGTCGGTGCTTGCCGGCGGACGGATCGCACTCGTCGGATTCGAGGGCGAAGGCTATGAAGACGCCGCAGCCGCGGTCGAGGGACTCGGCGCGACCGCGGTCAAGGTTCCGAGTCTCGCCGCAGCTTCTGAAACGGGGCAGTGGACCTTGGTCGAAGAGGAAGAAGCCGAGCGCGCCTCGGAAACGGAACTTGCCTCGCTGCTTCCCAGGCTTATCATCGCAACACGGATAGGGGGGAATGCGCGACAGAGGCTCGGCCGCCTCACAGGTTGCGCCTTTACTCCACAGCCGCTCCGTGATTACCGTATCGCCGAGGCGGCGAAGTCCCTTCTCAGCAGTACGCCGCACAGGCCGGCCGCGGCAAGTACCGAAGAATCCGTTCCGGACTACGCCGCGGCAATGCCCGGCGAGGAAAATATGTCTGATACCGAAAAGACCGGGACGAGCGCAGGGATTGAGGGGGGTGGAAACGACCGCACGCCGCCTGAGACTTCCGTCGATGCGGCGGTGAGCCGGCAGCGCGCCCTGCTCGAGCGTTTGGCGAATGTATTGGAAGCCGCGTCCGCTCACGGCAGCTTCACTGCGGCGGAACGCGAGGTGAAGAGCGTCAAGGATGCGTTCGCGGAATCCGGGGACCGGAACGGCGCGCGGATCGCGTTTGCGGCGCTCCTTTTGGCGCGGAAAGGCGATGCCGAAGGACTCAGGGAAGTCGCTTCGAAAGCCCGCTCGGCCTCACGCTCTCAGGGAAAGGGCCGGAAGGAGGAACCATGAGAGTTCTCGTCGTGGAAGACGATTTCGGCAGCCGGCGCATGATGCAGAAGCTGCTTGAGTCATATCCGGATATTGATGTCGATGTCGTCGTCGACGGCGAGGAATCGATAGAGGCGTTCAGGATGGCATGGGAAGAAAACAAACCCTATGAACTCATATTCATGGATATCATGATGCCGAAGATGGACGGCCACGAGGCGCTAAAACGCATACGAGCGCTCGAGCGCGACATGGGCGTCAAGCCTTCCGCGGAAGCGAAGATCATTATGACCTCGGTTCTCGAGGATCCCAAGAATGTCATCGAGGCGTACTATGGGGGCTCCGCGACAAGCTACATGGTCAAGCCGATCGATCGAGAAAAGCTCGAGCGGGAACTTGCACGAATCCGGGCTTCCGGGGAGTGAACGACTGTGCCGGGGATTGCAATAGTAGAAGACGAGTACATTGTCGCGCTCGATATCAAAAGTTTTCTCGAGCGCTCCGGCTATCAGGTCGCGGGAATGTTCTCGTCGGGCGAGGAACTCATCCGCCGCTTCGACGAGCTTGAGCCCGATCTCATCCTCATGGACATCAAGATCAGGGGCGAGATCGACGGTGTAGAAACCGCCAGGCTCATCCACGACCGGTATTTCACACCGGTGGTTCTGCTTACAGCCTTCGCTGATGATGAGACGGTGGCGCGGGCCAAGATCACGCAGCCTTTTGGATATATTCTCAAACCCTTCGAGGAGCGCGAACTCAGGACCGCGATCGAAATCGCTTTGTATCGGGCGGGGATGGAGAAGCGCCTGCGCGAAAGTGAAGAGCGGTATCGGAACCTGTTTTACGAGGGTATTTCGGGCAATTTCCTCGCCGACGGCGACGGAAACATCATCGACGCAAATCCGGCGTTCAGAAAGCTCATCGGAGTCGCCGGTCAAGATAAGCCCTTGGGACGTCTCGAGGACCTCTTCGCCGACCAGGCGGGTTGGGAGTCGTTTCGCGATACCCTGGCCTCGGGCCGGCGCTTCGAACTCGCCGAAATCGCCCTCCGCGGTGTCGA
This sequence comes from uncultured Treponemataceae bacterium, assembly GCA_964540615.1. Taxonomy (GTDB): domain Bacteria; phylum Spirochaetota; class Spirochaetia; order Treponematales; family Rectinemataceae; genus CAZXXZ01. The sequence continues at coordinate 72,090 of CAZINN010000004.1, forward strand.
CGGCCGTGAACTTCTGGTACTCGCAAACGCGGCGGCTATTCTGGATCAAAACGGCGTCATGGTCGGGATGCGCGGCGAGCTCTCAGACACAACAGAACGCCGAAGGCTCGAAGAGCGACTGATCCAGGCCCAGAAGATGGAGGCCGTCGGCAGGCTTGCGGGCGGGATAGCCCACGACTTCAACAATATCCTGACCGCGATCATGGGGTATTCGAATCTTCTTGAAGACGAAGTCGATGGAGAGGGTCCCGCGCGCGACGATATCGACGGCATCCGGAAGGCGGCTTCGCGGGCCGCGAATCTGACGAGGCAGCTTCTTGCTTTTTCCAGGCGGCAGCCTTTTTCGCCCCGACCTATCGAGCTCAACAGTCTTGCGAAAGACACCGAGCGTCTGCTCAGAAGACTCCTGACCGAGGACATTTCGCTTTCGCTCGCGCCCAGCGACGGCGAAGCCGTTGTCGTCGCCGATCCTGTTCAAATGGAACAGGTCATCCTGAATTTGACGCTCAACGCGCGCGACGCCATGCCCCAGGGCGGATCGATCGTCATATCAATCGATACCCGCAGACTCGACAGCCCCCATTCGGTGGGCATAGACACCCTGGCGCCCGGCGACTATGTGACGATCGAGGTGAGAGATTCCGGGATCGGCATCGATCCGCGGCTGATCGACAGAATATTCGAGCCCTTCTTCACCACAAAACCGAAAGAGCTTGGCACAGGTCTCGGACTTTCGACCGCGTATGGAATCGCCAAGCAATCGGGAGGCACGATCGGCGTCGTCTCCTCTCTCGGCAGAGGATCGACCTTCACCGTCTGGATACCACGGGCGGCCGCCCAGGTCCCGCTCGAGGACGAAGAACCACCGGTGGGATTTGAAGAGGCGGTGCGTCCGGCGACGATTCTCTTTGTGGACGACGACGAACAGGTCAGGAGCTTGGCTACAAAGCTGCTGACGCGGAAAGGACACAGGATACTCGTCGCCGCGAACGCAGGCGAGGCGCTCCTCCTCGCCGAGAGCTACGGAACGCCCATCGATCTTCTGATCGCGGATACGGTCATGCCGTTTATGGACGGATTCAGCCTCGCGCGGCGCATCAAATCGCTTCTTCCCAATATCGCAATTCTGTTCATTTCGGGTCATCCCGGCCGGGCGAATGAACCTGACGCACTTGATCGCTTCCTCGCAAAACCATTTACGGACGCTCAGCTCAGCGCGGCGGTGGCGAAGGCGCTCGAGCAACGCCGCTGAGGGCGGGCGTCGCTTCTAGGGGGAGGCGGCGTTCGACAGCCCTTCCCGGCTTCCCAGGACGAGTCGATAGAGCCGTGATTCCGCTTCCATAGTCGCGTTTGAACCGAGCGCGCGTTCGGACCTCCTGACATTCACTGAAAACGCGTCGATGACGCGGGCGGGCCGTTCAGAGAGAACGACGACGTCGTCCGCCAGGTATACGGCCTCTTCGAGGTCATGGGTGACCGCCACCACGGTGCGGCCTTCTTCACGCATGAGGTTCAGGAAGGTGTCCATGAGGTCGATCTTGGTGCGCAGATCCACGGCTTTGAACGCCTCGTCGAGCAACAAGACGTCCGAGGGATACGCGAAGGCGCGCGCGAGCGAAAGTCTCTGGCGCATGCCGCCCGACAGCTCGCGGGGCCTTGAACGGGAGAATGCCGCGAGCCCCGATGCTGCAAGGAAACGGTCGATGCGCGCGGATGCCTCGTCCCGCGGAAGCGAGCCGGACAGGACGTAGGCGAGATTCTCGCGTGCATTCAACCAGGGCAGAAGTCGATCGTCCTGGAATGCGTATGAAAAGCGACAACCCTCGAATCCCTCGCGCCGCCCTGCATCGAAGAGCTTGAGGCCGGCTATGACATTGAGAAGCGTCGTTTTTCCGCAGCCCGAAGGACCCAGAACGACCGTCACGGCACCGTGTCGAAGGGTGAGGGAAATTCCATCCAGCACCGCGAGCCCGTCATAGGATGCGGCGATATTTTCGATCCTATACGCCATAGGACGCTGCTTTTCTTGCGGCGCGGCCTAGAAGCCATTCGCTCAGGCCGCAGAGAAGAATCGCGGCGATCGCCCATGCGAAGACGCCCGAGGATTCGAGAAGAATCCGCGATTCCTGCATGCCCGTGCCAAGCGCTCGATTGGGCTGGCTCAGTATTTCGCCGGCGACGACGACCTTCCAGGTGAGACCGAGGGCGTTTTTCGATCCTGCGATGATGTGAGGAAGGGCGGAGGGAAGCCGAAGCCTGATGAATACATCGCGCGGCCTTACGCGGAAGAGCGTTGACATTTCGAGGAGCCGTGCGTCTGCGGCGCGGGATCCTTCGGCGGCGCTGGTCGCCATGACCGGAAGGGCCATGAGCAGGGCGGAAAAAATCGGAACAAAGCCCGAAGGAAACCAGAGAAGCGCGATGAGCACCAGGGCGAGCACGGGCGTCGCCCTGATCACGGTCATGAGGGGTGCGAGCGCCGCGCCGAAACAGGGCCAAATTCCCGCGGCGAGACCGAGGGCCGTACCCACCACCGCCGAGAGGCCGAAGGCCGCAAGTCCTCGAAGAAAGGTCGCCCAGAGGGCTGCAAGAAAGCGCGGAGTCGGGAAGAGCGCGACGGCCTCGAGGAGCACACGCTCCGGAGAAGGAAGAATTATTTCCTTGCCGATCGCAAGCGCCGCCGCTTTCCATAAAATAAAAAGAACGACGACGCTCGCGGCTGCGACCAGCAGACGCTGCCGTCCGCCGGCCGCCTGCTTTTTACCGCTGGAAATCGCCGTAGAAACCATCGCCGGGTAGAACTCCGCCGATTGAGGCCGGCGCGAGATCGAGGAATACAGAAAGCAAGGCCTCGATGGAGGGCCGTGCTTCGCGCGCGCTCTTGTAGACATACGCGGAGCGGGGGATCGCCCTCGCCGCAACAGCGGCTTTAAGGCCGAGATCGTGCCGTTCGACAAGGGTTCCGGCGAGTTCGGGATCGGCGGTGACCTTTCGAATCGAGACCTCACAGGCCTGCAGAATCGCTTTGACAGCGTCAGGACGTTCGGCGGCGAGCCGGTTTGAAACGACCAATGCGGTCATGGGATATCCACTTTGGCCGCTGGTGCTCGTCCATAAGGCCCCAATATCCAGCGGCGAGCGGAGCGAGGGAGATGCGCTTCTCGCCATTGTCGAGAAGGGCTCGGGAAGAACAGCAGACTCTATCTTGCCTGCGGCGAGCGCGGCCGCCGCCTCGGGATAGGGGAGGGCGTATTCAAGCCGTACATCTTTGGAGGGATCGAGGCCGGCCTTCGTCAAGAGAAACTTGAACAGATAGTCGGGGGTCGCGCCTTGACCGGCGACAAAGACGGTAGCGCCTTTCAGATCGGAGAGGGAACGAATCGAAGTATCGGAGCTGAGGAACGAAACCATCCCCTCGCCGATAATCGCCGCCAGCCGGATGCCGACGCCCGAGTTGTACAATTTTGCGGCCATGTTGACGGGGAGAACCGCGATGTCGTATTCGCCCGAAATGACTTTTGCAACCATGAGATCAGCGCTTGCGACCGCGGTCGGATCTACGCGGGAACCGTCAGCGATATGCGGCGGTGATTCGAAAAGCCAGACGAGACCGATCCCCGACGGCCCCTTGAGGGCGCCGACGGCGATAGGTTTTTTATCTGCAGCCGCCAGAGGAAAAAGAGTGATAAACGTGATAATCACTGCCAAAGCAGTAGTGTGGAATGTGTGGTGCTTCATAGCTTGAGACTCCTGGCGTATAGTAGCGCCTTCTGCTGGTCTTTTACTATACCTTCGACTATATTCAAGCCTGTGATCTGTGGACAGTGTCGAGAACGGGAGGCCTCCGTCTTTATACGGCGGAGCGGGGGCGATGCCAGCGGAGATTTCGCCTTGTGCGAAGGCTGCGCCCGCAGCCGCGGCATCGCCGCCGACAAGGAAGGGCTCCGCTTATCTCTGAACGACCTCATCGCCGGCGTCGAAGTCGAGGGAGCGTCTTCGCCCTCCTCGCGCGCCTGCCCCGTCTGCGGTATGGAACTGACTGAGCTGAAGCGCCGCGGAAAGCTCGGCTGCCCCTCCTGCGCCGATGCGTTCCGTGACGAAATTGTGCATTTCCTCGGTCCGCGGCGGATACTGTCGACAAGCGAACGATGGTATCCGGAGGGGGATACCGCCGCTGCGCGACAGCCGGACGATCCCGGCTTTCTTTTCGACCCGGCCTTCGTGATTCGCGACGACTCGCCGGAATCAGACGTTGTGCTCTGGACTTCGGCCCGTGTCTGCCGTAATGTCGAAGGCGCGGTTTTCCCCGAATCTCTTCGAGCGCATGCATCGTCTCCAATTCCCCATGAGGTGTTCGCAGGCATCGCAGGATGGCGCATCACCGCCATGGCCGAGATGGGCGCCTGCGCGCGCCGATCCATAGCGGAACGCGGTCTGGTGCCGCGGGGCTATGCCGCCCTGAGCGATGCCGTTCTGGCTGTATCGGATAGTAAAGCGGCGTATGCCCTCCTCGGCGATGAGGATCATCTGCGAATACACACACTTCGGCCCGGGCTCGATATATCAGGAGCTTTGGATACGGCGCTCGAAACCTCGGCGCATATCGGCCGCTCGGTGAACTTCGCGTTCCGTCCCGGTATCGGATGGATATGCACCAGGCTCGCCGATTGCGGCCGCGGCTTTTCTCTTTCCGTCTTTGTGCATCTGCCCGCACTCTCGGCGGTCGGTCTGCTTGACCGGCTTCTGAAAACCTTGATGGCCGAGGGCGCGGCGATTCGGGGACTTTACTCCTCGACGGAGGGCTCGGCAGGATCTGTATACGAAATCGGCGTCGATGGTTTTCTTCCTGTGGAGGATATACCTCTTTTCCTGGGATCTGCAGTCAGGAACGTCGTCGCCGCCGAACGCCGGGCCCGGGTTCAGCTCGCGGAACGGCATCGTGCAGCCCTCGCCGACAGTGAAGGCAGAGCCTTCGGATTGCTTCGCTACTGCCTGCTGCTCGGAGCTGACGAAGCCGCGTCGTCGCTATCGTCGCTCAGGCTCGCATCGCTCCGAGGCGCCTTGAGGGCTGCCTCTCCGGCTCGTCTCGGCGCTCTTCTCCTCTCTCTGGGGCCCGGTTCACTCGCGCTCGCCGCGGGAATGAATACGCTCCCTCGGACGGAGGAGCAGGACGCTCTTCGAGCGAGAATCGTCAAGACCGTCCTCAAGGAGGCCGAGTATAGAGTCGAGGAGGACTCCTGATGTTCAAAGGACTGACCCATAGGGCGCAGCGAATACTCACTGTTCTCGCCCAGGACGAGGCCAAACGCTGCAAGTCCGATCAAGTTCTTCCCGAGCACATCCTCCTCGCCATACTTAAAGAGGGGGAGGGTGTCGGTTTCAAGGCCCTGCGCAGTCTCAAGATCGATACGCTCGAACTCCGCGATGATCTCGACCGTTCCCTCGAGCGGAAGCGGCTCGGCGTTCTCGTCGGCGACCTCCCTCTCTCCCGCAGGGCCCGCTCTCTGCTCGAAGGAGCGGCTGAAGAGGCGAATATCGCCGGGTCGGACTATATCGGCACCGAACACTTTGTCGTCGCGGCGGCCCGCGAGCAAGGTTCCGTGTTTGAACGGTATCTCGCCCGCGCCGGTGTGTATTACGAACAGCTCCGCGCGGCTGTTCGACTGCTTCGTGATCCTCTGCCCGGCGAACGGCGGGACCGACCGGTGTCACGACCGGACCTGAAGGCCGAAAACCGACCTGAGCAGCGGACAAGCGGAGGGACGGGCAGGACGCCCCTCCTCGACGAGTTCGCCCGCGATCTTACGGCCATGGCGCGCGAGGGCCGTCTCGATCCTGTAGTCGGTCGAGAGCGCGAGATAGGACGAGTGATCCGCATCCTCTCGCGGCGGACGAAAAACAACCCTGTGCTCGTCGGCGAGCCCGGCGTCGGAAAAACAGCTATTGTTGAAGCCCTCGCCCAAAGGATAGCCAAGGGGGACGTCCCTCAGGACCTGGCGCAGAAACGTATACTCGCGCTCGATTTAGCCGCGGTCGTCGCGGGAACCAAGTACCGCGGCGAATTCGAAGAGCGACTCAAGCGCATCATGAAAGAGATCGCCGTCTCGGGCGGTATCATTCTGTTCATCGACGAGATACATACGGTCGTCGGCGCCGGCAGCGCCGAGGGCACGATCGACGCGTCGAACATGCTCAAACCCGCGCTTTCCCGCGGCGAGATACAGTGCATCGGAGCGACGACGCTCGACGAATTCCGCAAGCGCTTCGAGAAGGACGCGGCGCTCGAGAGGCGCTTCCAGTCCGTCCTCGTCGAAGAACCGACTCCCGCCGAGGCTGTCGAAATCCTCGAGGGCGTCAAGGAGCGGTACGAGGATTTTCACGGCGTCGCCTATACGCCGCGCGCCCTCGAGGCCGCGGTCGAGCTTGCGCGGCGCTACGTCGCCGACCGTTTCCTGCCCGACAAGGCGATCGATCTCCTGGACGAGGCCGGAGCGCTCAAGAAAGTCGGAAGCCCCGCACGGCCTCCGGAATTGGAAGAAATCGAGGAAGAGATCAAGCGGCTTACTGAAGACAAGTTGGCTCTTGTCTCGACCCAGAATTACGAACGCGCGGCGGAAGTCAGGGACAAGGTCCGCAGGCTCAAGGCGCGCTTGGAAACGATAAAGGCCGAGATGGAAGCATCGGGCCGGCGCGAACGCGCCCTCGTCACCGAAGAAGAAATCCGTGAGGTTCTCTCCGAAGCGACCGGAATACCCCTGGCCAGACTCGCGGAGAATGATGCGGAGCGACTTTTGCGTCTCGAGGAGGAACTGCACCGCCGTGTCGTCGGACAGGACGAGGCGATAGGCGCCATCGCCTCCGCGATTCGGCGCTCGCGGGCGGGGGTTTCCGACGGCCGCAGGCCCCTCGGTTCCTTCATCTTCCTCGGGCCCACCGGCGTGGGCAAAACCCTCGTCGCGAAGAGTCTGGCGGAATACCTGTTCGGATCCGAGGATGCGCTGATCAGGATCGACATGTCTGATTTCATGGAACGTCACAATGCGTCCCGCCTCGTCGGTTCTCCGCCGGGATACATCGGTTATGAGGAGGGCGGCATGCTGACCGAGCGTGTCAGACGCCGACCCTACAGCGTCGTCCTCTTCGACGAAATCGAAAAGGCGCATCCCGAGGTGTTCAACCTTCTCTTGCAGCTTTTGGAGGAAGGGGAACTGAGGGACAATCTCGGGCATACCGTATCATTCAGGACCAGTGTGATAATCATGACCAGCAACGCGGGAGCGCGCGAGATCAGTTCAGGCGGTTTGGGATTCAAACCCGAGGAGAGGCTTCTGTCCTATGCCGAGATAAAAAGTTCCGCTCTTTCGGAACTCAAACGCCGATTCAACCCCGAGTTCGTCAACCGCGTCGACGATATCGTCGTCTTCAGACCCTTGGACAAGGAAGAGGCCCGAAAGATCCTCGAACTTCTCAGCTCCGAGCTCGCGCGGCGTCTGGCCGAGCGCGGCATCGCTCTCGACGTCAAGGAATCAGCGAAGGCCTACCTCGCCGAACGCGGATACGACCCGGCCTACGGGGCCCGACCGATGCGGCGTCTGCTTCAATCCCGCATCGAGGATCGCCTCGCCGAGGAAATACTTGCGGGGCGGCTCCCCCCCGGCGCGACCGCTGTCGTCGACGTCAAAAAGGGAGAGCTCGTGGTCACGTCAAAGCGCATTACTTCGGGAAGCCCAAAACCTCCGGTACCCTCGGCCGGTTGAGGGATCCGACAGCTTGATGACAAACTCGATGCTTGTCAGCGGCCGGTCAGTCTGCTTTCCCCTCCTCCGAACCCATAAGGGCGCGCAGCCTTTTGAGCCGAGTTTCGTCTATCGTGACCGAAAGATTTTTTTCTTGTGTCGGCAGGACGGTGCCGCGCGGAGCATCCTTGGCGCGCCTGAGATATTTGACATAGGTGTAATACAAGTCCCCTCCGCCGTTCGAGCGTCCTTTTGAGTAGTAGATCGCCAACATGCCCGCGTCCAGAAGAATCTCGAGCGGGACGGTCTTGCCCGGCCGCGCCTTGATGAAGACATAGGACCCCGGCCAGTCGCGGGCGTGCAGCCAGAGGTCGGACCCGCGGACACAATGCCGCAAGAGTTCGTCGTTCTCCTTGGCGGATCTTCCGATCAGCATGGTCCAGCCCGAATCTTCGAGCTGCAACCCGGGATACTGTCGTTTCCGCTGCGATGTGCTTTGTTGTTCTTTCTTCGCCGTACTTAGGATCGCCTCGGGATCGGTGGATGTCTCGATCGACGTGATTTCGGTTTCAAGTGAGTTCAGCGTCTGCCGCGCTGATTCGAGCTCCGCTTCCACATCCGCGAGGCCCGAACGTGCTTTTTTGTTCCGTTCGTAGTACATACGGGCGTTTTCGATGATCGAGAGCTTTGGATCTATCTCGATATCGAGCATGCCGCCGCGGAAGAAATCTTCGGCGCGTACAAATCGTCCTTCGAACACCGCGCCTGGATTCGCCATGAGAATATCTCCGATCTCGCGCCAGCGCTCCGAATCACGGAATTCCGCCGTCTTCCTTTCGAGTTCGGCTATCCGTATCTCGAGAGCCCGCCGCTTTCGAGCGAGTTTTTCGCGTGCAAGCTCCCGGAGATGTTCGAGGTTCTGTCCAGTGACGGTTGTTGCGTAAAAGGCTTCCAGGCGGGAGTTGAACGAGCCGTCGCCGGGAAGATCGCGGATTGAAAAAACGCGCGCCGCAGCCGCTGCCTGAGTCGAAAGCGACTCATCGAGCCTGAAGACCTCGCCCGAGACTTCCCCCCGTTTTGGTCTGCGCGCCAGGACGTCGACGATGATGCCGTTCTCGTCCACCAGCAAAACGTTGCCGGCGCCGCTCCAAAGCCGTGCATAGAGACGGTATCCTCGTCCCGCATCCTCGGTCCGCCGCAGGGTCGATTTTCGAGCACCGGGGCCGATCGCCTTGTACACGGTCTCATCGCGCGGACGTTCTTGGGCTTCGTCCACTGTTATGTCGATTCTGACAATGCGATCGCCGCCGAGTTGGCGGATCGCCTCGATCCTGCCGCCGACGAGACGTGATTTCAGGCATTCCTGGAAGCGCAGGCTGCGGGAAGGTTTTTTCGGCGGAGCCGAAATCCGGTGGAGTCTGCAGGCTCCCTGAGCCGTCGATACGAGCAGCTGGGTCGAGGAGCCGCTCTTATAGAGGCTGATAACAATGGTATCGAAGGATGTCTGGATAATCCGGTCGATCTTCGCTCCGACAATGTCCAATTCGGATAGAACGAGGTCGATTTCTTTCCAGTTCAGGGACATTCCAGCTCTCTGCCCGTTCCGCGCTGCGGCTCCCCGCTTCCTATCGTCCGTGGCAGTGCTTGTACTTTTTGCCGGAGCCGCAGGGACAGGGGTCATTGCGGCCGACCTTGGCTCCTGTTCGCACGACGGTCGCGCCCTCGGGCTTCGATGCCTGTGCGACCGCAGAACCCCCGCCCGAGGCCGCTCGTCCGCCGGCAGCCCCGAATTGACCCACCTGATCGTGCGAGGCCGCCGCCGTGCCGGCGCTGACCACGGGCCGTGCAGCCCGTTCCTCCGGTGTCTGGATGCGCACGAGGAACAGTCGGGTCGCGATGGTCTTTCGTATGGTGTCGATCATGCGTTCGAAGATGTCGAAGCCCTCGAGCTTGTATTCCACCAGCGGATTCTTCTGTGCATAGGTGCGGAGGTAGACGGCCTCGCGCAGCGCTTCCATGTTCTCCAGGTGGTCCAGCCAGCGGCTGTCGATGGCCTGCAAATACTGATAGCGGATAAACTGATTCAAATTGTCGTGACCGGCGAACGCGAGTTTCTCGGCGAGGTCCTTTTCGAGAATCCGGCGTATCTGCTCCCTCAAGAGCTCGTCGCTCTTCGCCTCGGGCGCGTCGGCTTTGAATGGAAGCTGGATCCCGAAGGATTCTTTGAGCGCCGATTGAAGGGCGGAAAAGGCCTTCGACGGCGAGCTGCGCTCCGCTTCCTTATATTCGCCCAGAAGATCTTCGATCATGTCCTCGGCCGCCGATCGAACCCGCGAGGCGAGATCGTCGTCCTTGAGGATGGCGTCGCGCTGTTCGTAGATGAACTTCCGCTGTTGATTGAGAACGTCGTCGTATTCCAACAGGTGCTTGCGGATCTCGAAGTTCCGCTCTTCGACTTTTTTCTGAGCGTTCTCTATGGTTCGGTTGAGCAGCGGATGGTAAATCGGCTCGCCGGGCTTCATGCCGACGCGGCTCATGAGTCCTTTGAGATTTTCACCGCCGAAGAGCCGCATGAGATCGTCGTCCAAGGAGATGAAAAACTGCGAACGGCCGGGGTCGCCCTGCCGGCCTGACCGGCCGCGGAGCTGATTGTCGATACGGCGGCTTTCATGACGCTCGGTTCCCAATACATAAAGCCCGCCGAGGGCGCAGACTTCTTCGTAGTCCTTCCGCCATTTTGCATATTCCCGGTCGAGCGCCGCTCGGAATTCCTCGTCGCTCGCCGTACTGCCCGCCGCCCGCCGCGCGCGGAACTCGGGATTCCCTCCGAGTTTGATGTCAGTTCCACGCCCGGCCATGTTGGTCGCGATGGTGACTGCGCCTTTGGCGCCCGCCTCGGCGATGATCAGGGCCTCCCGGGCGTGGTTCTTGGCGTTGAGCACCTCGTGGGGGATGCCGCGCTTGCTCAGCAGTTTCGATATGCGCTCTGATTTTTCAATCGATACGGTTCCGACGAGGATCGGCTGTCCTTTTTTGTGTACATCCTCAATCTCGTCGCAGATGGCGGTGTATTTATCCGATTCATCGAGAAACACTAAATCGTCTTCATCCTTGCGCACGACGGGCCTGTTGGTCGGAATGACTACGACATCGAGGTTGTATATTTTCGCGAATTCGGGGGCCTCGGTGTCGGCGGTTCCGGTCATGCCGGATATTTTTTTATACATGCGGAAGTAGTTCTGGAATGTTATGGTCGCGAGTGTCCGGTTCCTTCGCGCGATCTTTATGCGCTCTTTCGCTTCGATTGCTTCGTGAAGGCCGTCCGAATACCTGCGGCCATGCAGAATCCGGCCGGTGAACTCATCGACGATCTGGACAAGCCCGTCCTGCACAACGTAATCGACGTCTTTCTCGAAAAGAACCCGCGCCTTGACCGCCTGGGTGAAGTAATGAATGTACTCGAAGTTGCCTTCGTCGAAGATCGAGCCCTTGATCAGTCCGCGCTTGCGCAGAAGGTCTTCGATTTTGTTCATGCCCTCCGAGGTGAAAGAAATACGCTTCCCTTTCTCGTCGACCTTGTAGTCGCCCTCGAGCACCTGCCCCTCGTCCTCGTTGGGATACTCTCCGGTGGCGGGATCCTTCTTGCATTCGACGAGCTGGGCGGCGAGGCGGTTCACCTCGTTGACCTTGAACGTATCGTCTTCGGCCGGTCCGGAGATGATGAGCGGGGTGCGCGCCTCGTCGATGAGAATCGAGTCGATTTCGTCCACGATGCAGTAGTTGTGGGAACGCTGGACCTTGCCGTCAGGCGTCCAGGTCATATTGTCGCGCAGGTAATCGAAGCCGAATTCGTTGTTCGTACCGTAGGTGATGTCGCAGGCGTATTCTCTGCGCCGCCGCTCGTTGTCCATATTCTGGAGGATCACCCCGACGCTGAGACCGAGGTAGCGGTGAACCTGTCCCATCCACTGGGAATCCCGCTCCGCCAGGTAGTCGTTGACGGTGACGATATGCACGCCATCGCCCGACAAGGCGTTGAGATAGGCGGCGCTCACCGACGAAAGAGTCTTGCCTTCGCCGGTTTTCATTTCGACAATTTTGCCCTGGTGGAGGACGATGCCGCCCAGTATCTGCACATCGAAGGGCCGCTCGCCGAGCACCCTCCGCGCCGCCTCGCGCACCAGGGCGAAGGCCTCGGGCAGAAGATCGTCGAGTGTCTCGCCGGCTTTGTACCGCGCTTTCAGTTTTTCGGTTTCTTTCGGAAAGTCTTCAGGCTTGAGCGAAAGAGCCCAGGATTCTTTCTCATTGACCTTATGAAGAATCGGAAGGAGAGCTTTGACATCGCGCTCTTTTTTCGTTCCGAACAGCAGCGCGAGAAGATTCATTTTCATGGTTGTAACAATACTGGTTTCGAAGAAGCGGGGTCAACGGGGTTCGAGAAAACCATTAGGGCTGTCGCAGCCAAAGAAAATTCATCGGATCAGTCCGCTTGTCGCCGATCATGACTTCATAATGGACGTGCGGGCCTGTCGAAACCCCGGTGTTGCCCAGGATGCCGATGATGTCGCCTTGTTTCACGATCTGGCCTGTTCTGACGAGTATCCGATCCAGATGGCCGTATCGGGTCGAAAATCCCTGCGCGTGGGCGATGACGACCGTCAAGCCGTAACTTCGATCGTTCGCGGTCAGCACGACCTTGCCGTCGGCCGTGGCGACGATCGGATCGCCCGAGCGGTACGTCGAGCAGTCGATCCCCTGATGGAAATACCGCTGCCCTGTGAAGTCATTGGTGGCATAGCCGAAGTAGGTCGAGATATGCCCGAGCCCGCCCTTGATCGGCCAGATCGATGGAATGCTCTTTTGGACTGATTTCATCTTGCCGAGAGTCGCTCCGTATTCTCGGATGAGCGGCGCCGCTTCGAGAAAGGTCGTGGTGACAGTGGAAAGTTGAGTTTTCTCGTCGCCCGCGCGGGCGGGGCCGAAGACACGTCCAAGGCGGGCGGCGGAATCGAGCCCGCCCTGGCCGGCGGTCGATCGCGGAAGCGCCTCCACTATCGAACTGAGCGCTTCGTTGAAGGACCCGTACACATCCATGAGACGGGACAGCTCATCGCGGTACTGGTCGAGTTCTTCTTGAGCTGCTGAATATCGGTCGGCGGAATCGGTCATTTCCGCGCTGACGCTTGAAATGCTTCCTGAAAAAAGGAAAATGGATACTGCAATGACCGCCGCGGCCGCAAGGGCGAATCCGAGTCCGAAATATGATATCCGGAAACCGCGGGGCTGAGCGTCAGACGCCGGAACAATGAGTATGGATATTCCCTGTCGTCCGGCGCGAAACAGCGCGGCGAAAGCCGCGAGGATCGTGCGGACGGACTTAATGAGCGCTGCTATGCAGCGCTCGAAAAAGCGACGCTCGTTCCGCCGGTATCCGATCAAAATCGACATTCTGATATAAAATAACGGTCATTTATCCATTCTGTAAAGATGCGGTCGGACGTTGACAGGAAAGGCTGCCGGAGGCTACAAAAGGGCATGAATATGCACCAGCGTCGGATCCTGCGATCCTGCGCGGCAATCCTGGTATTTGCAGCCACAGTCTCCTGCGATCGAGGCCGTGGACCGGCTATATCGGTCAAGCGGGAACAGCTTTTTTCGCTCGGCTACGGTCAAACAGAAGATCAAATCAATCTTTTTCAACTTGCGGGGCAGGATTCTCCACAAAAAACACGCATAGCGATGTGCGAAGGCATTTTCTATATAGCGGACGGGGCGGGTTGCAAGGTGGTCAGAATGTCTTCGTACGGCTCGCTTTTGTCCATGATCTATAATGCCGAGCAGAACCCGGAGCCTGTGATTCTGCGGCGGGTGGAATCGGCCTCGACCGAAATCGACGCGGCCGCCCGTAAAGCCTTTCCCCATCCCCTCAGGGCGGTCGGTGAAATCGCGGTGGCCTCGGACCAGACCTTGTACGTCGAGGATCGGCTTCCGCCTGAACGGAGGATAATTGAAAAGGATTCCGGCGCCATGTTCGATCGCGTTGTTCTTCGCTTCAGCAAAGAAGGACGCTACGTAGATTTTTTAGGACAGGAAGGGCTCGGCGGGACGCCTTTCCCGTACATCGTCGGGGTCTATGTCGTTGCGCAGGACGATTGCGTCGTTGTTTCAATGACGCAATCGGCGTACTTTGTGCACTGGTTCGACTCGAACGGCTTGCTTATCGGGTCCGCAAGACTGTCACGTGACGATCTGCCGCGCCCGGACAAAGGCGGAGAACTGATCGCCTCCCTCGACAAAATTGTTCCCGACATCAACGGTCGAGCCGTGATCTACAAGATCGACTATTACCGTGAATCCATCGATCCCGCGACAAAGACGAGTTCCGGCGTCGAATTTGCGAGTTCCTGGGTCTATCGAATGAATCTGCGTGACGGTTCCTTCACGGATCGCTGGCTCGTCCCCGCGTCCGAGGTTGTTCTCAAGGATGGTTCCGACGGTCGGACGATCAAGTATGTGCGGGTCCCCGAACTCCTCGGCGCAGCCGGCAACGCTCTGGTGTTTATTTCCGCAGACGATGACGGGTCCACAATGGTGACGACCTTCGACCGCGCGACCCGCGCGGCCGCGCGCTATCTCATCGACATCGCTCCCGACGAGCTTCTTTTCAATACGTATTTTCTGTCGAAGGAGGGCATTTTATGCGCTCTCCTGGCATCCCGATACGAAGCCCGCGTCGTATGGTGGCGTTTTGACAAAATCTTGGGCGGCATAGGACAGGGATTGACCTCGTGATCCCGCTTGTGAGCTGCGGCCGATCGGCGCGTCTCGACACCGAGACCCGCGACCATGATGCGGTGCCCGGCATCGTCCTTATGGAGGATGCGGCTCTCAGGATGTGGGAGGCTCTGCGGCCGATTCTTGTTCCTCTCTATGAATCGAAGAAAGGGGCGGTCCTTGCAGTCTGCGGCCGCGGCAACAACGCCGGGGACGCCCTCGCGGTGCTCAGGCTCGCGCGGTTCGCGGGCTTCGATCGGCTCGCGGTGATTCTGGCCAAAGACGATATCGGCGAACCGGCTTCCCTTTTCGCCGCATCGCTTCGCGCTTTGGACGTGCCGCTCTTCTCCTGGGAGACTATGAGGGAGGAGAGCAGCGCAATGCTCTCCTCCGCCTGCCTCGTCATTGATGGAATTTCGGGAACCGGACTTTCGGGCGCTCTTCGCGAGGCTCCTGCCTCTCTCGCCGCGGCGGTCAATGAGGCCAAAGTCCCCATAGCCTCGATCGACCTGCCCTCGGGCTTGAGCGACGAGGGGAATCTCGGCACAAGCTGCAGGGCGACTTGGACCTTGGCATTGGAACCTCGAAAAGCCTGTTTGTACTATCCAGCGGCCCGTCCGCTTTGTGGAAGCATTATTCCCGTGCCGGGACCGTTTAGGGTCGATGCCGCGATCGAGGCGGAAGCCCGGCTTCTCGAGCCCGGCGACCTCGGGGACCTTGTGCCGAGGATCGCGGACGAGGCCCATAAAGGATCGCGTGGACGGGTCGCTGTCTTCGCCGGATCGATCGGAACGAGCGGAGCTGCCGCTCTCGCCTCCCGTTCTTGTTTGGCCGCCGGGGCAGGCGTCTCGGCGCTTTTCGCTTCCCGAGAGCTTCTACCCCTCCTCGCTCCAGCCCTCGACGCGGTCATGGTCAAGCCCGAACCTGAGGATTTTTCCGCCTTCGAAGCGAAGGGCTGGGACGCCGTTTTAGTAGGACCGGGATGGGGCTATACCAAAGCCCGAGCGGTCGCTCTCGCCTCGCTCCTCGCCAAGGGGAGGCCGACGGTCATCGATGCGGACGCACTCCGAATGCTGAAGGATGTCCTGGCCCCGGGCGGCGTCCCCGCCGGCCCGCTCATCCTGACGCCGCACCCTGGGGAGTTCGAATCTCTGAGCGGCATCCCTGCGGAGGAGGTACTGCGCGATCCGCGCGCGATCCTCAGAAAAGCCGCCCGCGATTTCGGGGCCGTGATTGTTCTTAAAGCCTCTGTCACCTGGATCGCATCTCCATCGGGCGATCTCGCGGTATGGGAAGGCATGGAGAGCGGCCTCGGAACCGCAGGATCCGGCGATGTTCTCGCGGGCCTGGCCGCGGGACTCCTCGCGCAGACATCGGCCGCGTGCCGGATGGCCGGCAGAGGCATTTCCGAAACCGAGGTCTTCACCGCCGCCGAGGCGGCGGTGATAGCCCACGGTCTGGCAGGTAAGACCGCCCGCGAAACGCGGGGATGGTTCGAAGCCTCCGCACTTGTCGGCGAGGCAGCTCGTCTCTTAGGAAGGCTCTGATGGAGCGATCGGTGGCTGGAATCTGTATCCGCGGAAGCAGGGTGTTCGTGGCCAAGCGGGGTTGGTCGGGAAGCTGCGGCGGGCTGTGGGAATTCCCCGGCGGCAAGGTGGAAGCAGGCGAAAGCGATGAACACGCGCTGCGGCGAGAGTTCTTGGAAGAATTCGCGATCTCGTGCCTTCCTTTGCGTCTTCTCGGCGAGACCCGCTTTGTTCATGGGGGGATCGAGCGGACGCTTGCGGCCTGGCTTATCGAGCTGTCCGACCTCACCAGCCCGGAACTACGCGAACACGAGAAAGTGCAATGGACCGAAATCGAGGAGCTCGGAAATCTCGATTTTGTCGAGTCCGACGGAAGGCTCATCGAGCTGATCCGCGCTCAATTCACTCCGTCCGCCTGATCTCCATCGCGTCCGACGCAGCAGGGTCTCATTCGTCCTCCTCTTCATCGTCGCTTTCAAAGAGATCCAACTCGGGTTTTTCCTCCCCGTCCTCGCCGCTCGTAGTCCCTACCAGGATTTCTACCTTTCCCTGCATTTTCTCGAGGTCCCGTTCGAGGCCCTTCGAGAGCTTTATCCCCTCCTCGAACACCGCGAAGGCCTCTTCGAGCGGCAGATCGCTTTCTTTGATCTTCTGTGCGAGTTCCTCGA
>CAZINN010000005.1:0-85911 GCA_964540615.1 uncultured Treponemataceae bacterium
CCGGCGCTTCGCGCCGGACTCTCGCGCAAGACCATGGCCCGCATCGTTTCGAGCATACACGCCTTGTACAAATTCATGAGACTCGAAGGAATCCGGTCCGACGATCCGAGCGAGCTCATCGAGACACCGAAGCAGGAGCGTTCTCTGCCCTCGGTGCTTGCGCCCGAAGAAGTGGACCGTTTCCTCGCCTCGATCGATCCGAGCAGCCCTCGGGGTCTGCGCGACCGCGCACTTTTCGAACTCATCTATTCCTGCGGCCTTCGGATTTCCGAGGCTGCGTCCCTGACCTTCGACCAATTGTATTTACGTGAACGCGTCATCCGCGTCGTAGGCAAGCGGAAAAAAGAAAGACTCGTCCCCTTCGGCGAGGATGCGGCGCATTGGCTCTCGCGCTATCTCGAAGAAGGCAGGCCCGCGCTCGAGAAGACGCGCACCGACCGCGTTTTTCTCAATCAGGCGGGGCGCGGAATTTCACGCAAAGGCATTTGGAAACGCTTTGACGGTTTGCGGGAAATTTCCGGAGTTGAGGCGAAGGTTCACACATTTAGGCACAGCTTCGCGACGCATCTATTGGCTGGCGGGGCCGATCTTAGGACTGTCCAGGAGCTCCTCGGGCATTCCGATATCGCGACAACGCAGATTTACACGCATATCGAACCCGAAAGCCTGCAGGATTATCATCGTGACTATTTTCCGAGGAAGTGAGGCCTCCGCTTCGGGCGGCGTTTCCGCAAGCGGAAGCTCCGCGGATCGGCGTAGGATGAGGGGGGAGCCATGAATGTAATGGAATCGAAGCGCTGCATCCTCGCCCTCGCCGTTCACAGGGCGCCGCATTTACGGCCGGACGAAAAACGGCTTCTGTGGGATGTTGTTGACGACGAACGGGGCCTTTCGCTACTTTCTCTCCGCGGACTTGAGGAGATCATCGGCAGGCCGCTTTCGGGGAAAACCTGGCGTCCAGGCGAACTTCTTGAGCTCGCAACCGAGGATGCCGAGTATCTTGCCCGTTCCGGCTGCGGCTACCTGCAGTATGACGACCATGGATATCCTGAAGTTCTGCGGGAGACGGCGCGTCCGCCTTTCGGCTTGTTCTACCGGGGAAAGCCCTGTCCCTCAGCGGCGCCGGCGGTGGCGGTGGTAGGCACGAGGTGTCCGACAGGATCGGGCCTCTCCGCAGCCGTATCGCTAGCCCGCGGTCTCGCGGCCGAAGGAATCACGGTTGTCTCGGGCTTGGCGCGCGGCATCGACGCAGCGGCGCACAGGGGCGCGCTTTCGGCGCGCGTTTCCGGCGCATCCGCCCCCACCTGCGCCGTCCTGCCCTGCGGAATCGATCGAATCTACCCGCCGGCGAATCGCGGCCTTGCTTCCGCTATACTGGAAGGGGGCGGGGCCCTGCTATCCGAGTACCCGCCCGGAGAGGATATTCGGACCTATCGCTTTCCTGAGCGGAACAGAATCATCGCGGGCATGGCGCGCGCCTGCGTCGTGGTCGAGGCGCCTTCGAGGTCCGGCGCCCTTATCACCGCCGAGCATGCGCTGGATGAGGGACGGGACGTTTGGGTCGTGCGGTCCTGTCTGGGAAGTCCCCGCGGAGCAGGAATCGACAGGCTTGCGATGGAGGGCGCCGGTATCGCGGAGTCTGCGCTTGATATAATCGACGACCTGGCGCATGCCGGCATATCGAGCGCCTGGTGTCCCGCAGCTCGAGGAAGCAGGGGATCCGTATCTCCCGCCGAAGGGCGATATGCAGGCGGAGATGATACGGTGCGGCACATGCATCGATCGGAATCAGAGGGAAGACGGCTTGCGGCCCTTCTCGGTGACGAACTGGATCTATGAGTCCGGCGACAAGACAGGAGACGCCCGGAATGGGAGCGACAAAGAAGACAGGAGCTGCGGCGGCCCGTGCAAAAAGCGCATCGCGCAAGGGGACTCTGGTTATCGTCGAGTCCCCCGCCAAGGCGAAAACCATCGAGAAGTATCTCGGATCGAAGTACACCGTGCTCGCATCGATGGGCCATCTCATCGATCTGCCCAAGTCCCGTATGGGGATCAATGTCGACGGCGACTTCGAACCTGAATACTTGACCATCCGCGGCAAGGCGAAATTGCTTAAGGACCTGCAGAAAGCCGCGAAGAAGGCCGCGCTCGTTCTGCTCGCGTCCGATAACGACAGAGAGGGAGAGGCGATCGCCTATCACATCCAGAACGCGATACTGGAAAAGGACGCCGGTCTGAGCGTCGAACGCATCGTGTTCAACGAGATCACGCCGCAGGCCATCCGGGACGCGGTGAAGACGCCCCGCGACATCGACGAGACCAAGGTGAACGCGCAAAAGGCGCGCCGAGTCCTCGATCGGCTCGTCGGCTACAATCTCTCGCCGCTGTTATGGAAGAAGGTCAAGAACGGCCTCTCGGCCGGCCGCGTCCAATCCGTGGCGCTCCGCCTCATCTGCGATCGGGAGCGCGAGGTCGAATCGTTCATTCCCGAAGAGTATTGGAGCGTCGAGGCGGACTTCCGCAAGGGTCGGGGGGCCTTCTCGGGAGAGCTCGTGCTTTTCCACGGCGAGAAACCTGTGCTGTGCGACGAGGCCGCCGCCGCCGCGATTGTGAAAGAGATCGAGGGCAAGACCGCTTCGGTGACCGATGTGCGCGAGACCGATAAAAGTGTCAAACCCAAGCCTCCCTTCACGACGTCGAAGCTCCAGCAGACTGCGGCGAATCGGCTCGGCTTCACCAGCAAGAAGACGATGCAGATCGCCCAACAGCTGTACGAAGGCGTCAATATAGGCTCGACCCGCATTGGTCTCATCACATACATGCGCACCGACTCGACGCGGATATCCGCCACCGCCGTCGCCGAGGCGAGAACCTTTATCGCAAAGCATTTCCCCGCCGAGCTCCCCCCCTCACCGCAGACATACGCCGCAGGAGAGAAGGCGCAGGACGCCCACGAGGCCATCAGACCGACCATCGTCGATTATTCGCCGGAATCGCTCAAAGAGCATCTGACGAAGGATCAGCTGAAGCTCTATGCACTTATTTGGGAACGCTTTGTCGCCTGTCAGATGACGCCTGCAAAACTGCGTTCGATGAGCGCCGACATCACGATCGGCGACGCGGTTTTCAGGGTCTCTTCGTCGCGCGTGGTCGAGCAGGGTTTTTATAAGGTCGTCAAGGTAGGCGTCGCCAAAGAGGACAAGGCCGAGGGCGGGGCCCCGGAGCTCAGAGTAGGAGAAGCGATCAAGGTCGAGCGGCTCAGAACGGAGCAGCACTTCACACAGGGACCCGCGCGTTTCACCGACGCCTCCATCATCAAAGCGCTCGAGGAGCAGGGCATCGGCCGTCCCTCGACCTACGCGCCCATCATCTCGGTCCTTCTCGAGCGCTACTATGTCACGAGGGAGAACCGGCAACTCGTGCCGACGACGCTCGGGAAAATGATAAGCGAAATACTCGTCGAGTACTTCCCCGATGTCGTCAATGTCGGCTTCACCGCCGGCATGGAGGCGCGGCTCGACGAGGTTGAAGAAAAGCGGGCCGACTGGGTCCGCATGATCCGCGAGTTCTGGGGGCCGTTCAAGAGCAAGGTCGACCAGGTGATGGAGAGTCTTCAATCCTACCGGGGGACGCTCGACGAGCCGACCGACCAGGTCTGCGAAAAGTGCGGCAGGATGATGGTGAAGAAGCTCGGCCGCTTCGGTTTTTTCCTCGCCTGTTCGGGCTTCCCCGAGTGCCGCAACACCAAATCGATACCGCTCGCAAAATGTCCGAAATGCGGCGGCGACATCGTGGCCCGGCGCAGATCCAAGGGGAAGGGAAGGGAGTTCTACGGCTGTTCGCGCTATCCCGAGTGCGACTTTATCACGTACAGCAAGCCGACCGAGTCCGTCTGCCCGAAGTGCGGATGGTTCTTGGTCGAAAAATACGACAAGAAGACCGGTCCGCATAAAGCCTGCATAAACCCGGGCTGCGGCTACCTGCATATACACGGCGAGGACGACCCGCATGGATCGGAAGCTTGAAGAGTACATAGCCTATCTCGGCGCGGTGCGCGGTCTTTCCTCGCGCACCCTCCTGTCGTATCGAGAGGATCTCGAACGGTATGAAGCCTTTCTATCGGCGCGAAAATCCTTCGGAGGCCGCGGTTCCGAGGCACGCTCCGAAGTCGGGGCGACCGGAAAATCGGTGCTCGATACGGCCGAGCCGAACGATGTGCGCGCATTCGCGGCGGCGCTCGTCTCCGAAGGCAAGGCCGGCTCCAGCGTGAACCGCGCGCTTTCGGCGGTGAGAGGTTTTTATCGCTACCGCGTCCGCTTCGGCGGACTTCCTTCGGACCCCTCGCGCGACGTCGAGGGGCTCCCCTCTCGCCGTCCGCTTCCACGATTCCTTTTCGAAGACGAGGCCGCCGCCTTCGTATCGATCCCCAAGGGCGATGATTTCACTTCGGCGCGGGACAGCGCGGTGCTCGAATTTTTGTACAGCACCGGATGCCGCGTCGGCGAGGCCGCCGGACTCACGCTCGAGCGGCTCGATCTCGAAGGCGGGACGGCGCGGGTTCTGGGCAAGGGCTTGAAGGAGCGCGTCGTGTTTCTCGCGCCGCCCGCCCGCGCGGCCATAGCGGCCTACCTGCCCTACCGCGAAGCGCGCCTCCGCCGCCTCGGCGCGTCTTCGGGCGGAGAGAAGAATAACGTGAAGAAAGAATATCTTTTTGTGAACGCACGCGGTGGCCGCTTGACCGAACGCGGCATAGAATGGATCGTCGGCGGATACGCTGCGCGCTCGCATTTTACGCGAACGGTGACCCCGCACACCTTCCGTCACAGTTTCGCGACGCAGCTCGTGAGCAGGGGAGCGGAGATACGTGCGGTACAGGAGTTGCTCGGACACGCGAGCGTCTCGACCACGCAGGTGTACGCTCATGTCGACATGGAGCGGCTCAGGAAGGTATACGAACAGGCTCACCCTCACGGTTCGAAAACGATGAAGGTGACGAGCGGACAGAGTGATAGAGGCGGCGATGCCGCAGGAAAGGGAGAGTAGCCGTTTATGGCCGATTCGAAGATTCGATCGACGACCGTCATCGCGGTCAGGCGCGACGGCAGGGTGGCCATGGCCGGAGACGGCCAGGTCACGATGGGTGAAACGATAATGAAAAGTAACGCGCGCAAGGTGCGGCGCATGTTCGACGGGAGGGTCCTCGCAGGCTTCGCGGGAGCGACCGCCGACGCCTTCGCCCTCTTCGAGCTTTTCGAGGGCAAGCTAAGGGAGTATCAGGGCGACCTCGAGCGCGCGGCCGTAGAGCTGGCCAAGGCCTGGAGGATGGAGAAGGCCCTGCGCAACCTCAACGCCCTTCTTCTCGTGGCCGACGAGAAAAAGACGCTCCTCCTTTCGGGCACGGGCGATGTCATCGAGCCGGCCGAGGCGGCCGTGGCCATCGGCTCTGGCGGCAACTACGCCTACGCCGCCGCCCTGGCCTATCTCGATTCGTCGCAGCTGTCGGCCCGCGAGATCGCCGAGCGGAGCCTAAGCATCGCCTCGGGCATCTGCATCTACACCAACGCGAGCGTGACCGTGGAGGAACTACCGTGAGCGGCGAGATGATTTCTTCCTCGATGAAAAACGCCGATCCAGCCTCGAATTTCGCGGGCGAGGCCAATTTCGCCGCCATGACGCCCCGGCGCATCGTCGAGGAACTCGACCGCTACATAGTCGGACAGGAGAAGGCCAAGCGGGCGGTCGCCATCGCGCTTCGCAACCGAATGAGGCGTCAGCGCCTGCCCGAGGACATCCGCGACGAAATCGCACCGAAGAACATCCTCATGATCGGACCGACCGGCGTCGGAAAGACTGAGATCGCGCGCCGGCTCGCCAAGCTTTGCGGAGCTCCATTTATCAAGGTCGAGGCGACGAAGTACACCGAGGTCGGCTATGTCGGTCGCGATGTCGAGTCCATGATCCGCGACCTCATGGCCGCCGGGGTGGCGATGGTCAAGACCGAGATGCAGGCCGGCGTCAAGGAAGAGGCAGAGCGCCGGGCCGAGGAGCGCATCCTCGACATTCTCCTGCCCGGCATCAAGAAGGCCGACGAGCCGATCGGGCCGACCCAGGCGACGGTTGTATCGCCCGCAGCCGACAGCCGCGAGAAATTCCGCGCCCTCCTCCGCGAGGGCAAACTCGATTCCCGCGAGATCGAGGTCTCGGTCCAGGGCGGCGGCCCCGCGATCGAAATATTCTCGGGAAACCAGATGGAAGAGATGGAGGTCGCGCTGGGCGGCCTCTCGGGGCTCTTCGGTTCCAAACGCAAGAAAAAATCGATGTCCGTCGCCGAAGCGCGCCGCGTCATCGCCGCCGAAGAACTGGACAAGCTGGTCGATCCCGACCGCGCCGCCGAAGAGGCGAGGCGCAGGGTCCAGGAAACCGGCATCGTGTTCATCGACGAGATAGACAAGATCGCCAACCGCGAAGGCCGCTCGGCCGGCGGTGTCGACGTATCGCGCGAGGGCGTGCAGCGCGACATCCTGCCCATCGTCGAGGGCTCGACGGTCAACACCAAGTGGGGCCCTATCGACACGACGCACATACTGTTTATCGCTGCGGGAGCCTTCAACGTATCGAAGCCGCAGGATCTCATACCCGAGCTGCAGGGGCGCTTCCCCATCCGCGTGGAACTCGAGGCGCTCTCGGCCAAGGACTTCGAGCGAATTCTTGTGGAGCCCCGAAACGCCCTGACCAAGCAGTACGCCCAGCTTCTATCCGCCGAGGGCGTCGAACTTTCCTTCGCCCCCGAGGCGGTGTCGCGCATCGCGGAGATCGCGGCGGCCGCGAACGCGCGGACCGAGAACATCGGCGCGAGGCGGCTTACGACGGTCATGGAGCGGCTCCTTGAAGAGTTGTCCTTCGAGGCGCCCGCCATGGCCGGCTCACGAGTGAGGGTGGATGTGCCCTATGTCGACGAGCGGTTCAAGGATTTCGCCGAGCGCCAGGACCTGAGCAGGTACATACTGTGAAAGTTGAAGCTCTTTCAAAACTCAGAGAGTTTTGAAAGAGCTTCCTTGAAAACCGCGATTTGGCGAAATCGCAAAGCCAATTTCAAAAGTGACCGACTTTTGAAATTGGCTCAGTTGACAGAATCGGCTAAGGCGGAGTGGGGGGACGGCCGATAGGAGAAGAGAGGGAGAGGAACAGATGTTCGAGAATAATTCGTTCGGAAAGACGGTGGATCTCCTCCACCGCGCCATGGACGTGGCAACGCTCCGCCGCCAGGTCATCGCGAACAATATCGCGAATTCCGAGGTCCCGAACTTCAAGCGCTCGACGGTCAATTTCGAATCCTCGCTGAAAAAAGCACTCGAGTCCGAGAAACTGGAGCCGGTCCTGCCCATGGCGACGACCGATCCGCGGCATATAAAGAGTTGGCAGCCGGTCGATTATCGGACGGTCGAGCCCAGGCGGGTTCTTGACTATCTGACGACCTCGAAGAACAACGGCAACAACGTGGACGCCGAGCAGGAGCTTATGGATTCTCTCTCCAACCAGCTCTTGTACACGCTCCAGTCTCAGGCGGTCGCGTTCCAGTTCAACCAGGTCAACCTGGTTCTGCGCTAGGGAGGTTAGGCGATGGGACTTCTGACTTCGATCAATATCGCGGCCACGGGCATGGCGGCCGAGCGTCTGCGCTCCGACGTCATCGCCGATAATATCGCCAACGCCAGCACGACGCGGACGCCCGAGGGCGGCCCCTTCCGCCGCAGCCGCGTCATCCTTCGCCCGATCACCGCACAGGCGTATTTCCGCACACCATTCCTGCCCGAGTCGCTCGACAACGGCGCAGGCCGCGGCGTGCGGGTCTCCGAAGTCCAAAAGGACAGCTCGCCGCCGCGCCTGGTCTACGACCCGACCCACCCCGACGCGATCAAGGAGGGTCCTAACGCCGGTTATGTAGAAATGCCCAATGTCAACATCGTCACCGAAATGGTCGATCTCATAGCCGCCTCGAGGGCCTATGAGGCGAATTCGGCGATCGCCAACGGATCGAAGGCCATGTTCATGAAGGCCCTCGAGATCGGGAGGTAGTGAATGGCCTTCGATATCGCATCGCTGAGTTCCTCGCTCTCGCCGAGCGTCGCAACGAAACTGGCCGAGCTCGTTCGGACAAATGAGAGCCACTATACGGTGAACAGCGAAACCGAGCTTTTGTCCGGAATTCCTTCGGGTGATTTCACCGTCGCATCGCTCGCCGGTTCGAAGCCGCGCAATGACGAGGCGGCCTCGGCTTCGAGCTTCGAAAACGCCCTGCTTAAGGCCCTGGACGGCGTAAGCGCCTCACAGGCGAAAAGTGATGATATACTGACAAAGATGGTCGTCGATCCCGATTCGGTCGATGTCCAGGACGTGACCATAGCCATGGCGGAGGCGAATCTTTCGCTCAACCTGGCGAAAACCATCCTCTCGCGGATCGTGACCGCGTGGAAGGATGTGATCAACACGCGGTAAGCGTAGTTTCCCGAACCGGCTTTCCGCTGGGGAACGGAGAGCCGGCGCGGCGCTTTTCACGAGCGGTGTCCGCCGCTGAAAACCGCCGTCAGAATGTGGATCGATCACAGCGGGCATAGAGAGGTCCGCGCTGGGGGGGGAGATGAACAATTTCTTCAAGAAACTTTTCGAGCAGGCCAAGGCGCTCTGGACTAAGTGGACGCTCGTCCAGAAGCTGACGCTCATAGGCATCGTCGTGGCCGTCATAGCGGCGATCGTGATTCTGCTTACGGTTTCCGCCTCGCCTACGATGGTGAAACTCCTCGGCACGCCGATTAAAAACGATACCGAGCTCAGGCTCATCACCAATCGTCTGGACACCGAAGGCATAGCCTATACCGTCGGGGAGAACAACCAGATCTACGTCAAGGATCAGAAGACCGCCCTCCGCGCGAAGGGTATCCTCATCCGCGAGGATCTCATCCCCAAGGGCACCGATCCCTGGGCCATCTTCGACGTTCAAAGATGGACCACGACCGACTTCGAGCGCAAGATCAATGTGCGCCGCGCCATCATCGGCCAGGTCACTCAGCAGATCGAAGCCCTCGACGACGTAGATAAAGCCCAGGTGACGGTCGTCATGCCCGAGACCGAGCTCTTCGAGAAGGACCAAAAACCCGTCACCGCGAGCGTCATTATTTTCCCCAAACCGGGTTCAGATCTCTCGACCAACCGCAAGAAGGTCGAGGGCATACAGAAGATCCTCAAGTTCGCCGTCGAGGGTCTGACGGACGAGAACATCGTCATCACCGATCAAAACGGCATCGTCCTGAACGACTTCACCAACCTCGCCGACTTCGACCGCCTTCAGCAGACGAAAAGCGAGCAGAAACTCATTCAGGAGCTTGAAACCCAGTATCGGAACAAGGTTCTCAAGGCCCTCCAGCAGATTTACACCCCCGACCGCGTCCGGGATCTCAACATTAAAATCGACATGGATATGTCGAAGAAGAACATCAAGACCGAGGAGTTCTTCCCCTTCACGGTCAAGCCCAGGACTCCCGGCCTGCCTTACGACGACTCGATCATTCAGCCCTCGGTGACGAGGTCGAAGACCGAGACCGACACCGAATGGAAGGGGACCGGCTTCAACCCCGAGGGACCCGCGGGGACCGAAGGACAGACCGCGCCCGCGTACAAGGACCTTCAGAATATGCAGGGGACCATGGTTCAGAAATCGATCGTCCAAAACGAGGAGATAAACAAGCGCAGCACGGACGAGGTGGCCTCGCCGAGCATCCAGCGCGTAACCTGCTCGGTCAACATCGACGGGGTCTGGAAATGGAAGTACGACGAAAAAGGAAACCTCAAGATGACCCCCCAGGGCGGCGTGGACCGCGAGTACATACCCCTTTCGGCCGAGGAACTTAAAAACGCCCAGGCCCTGATCCAGGACGCGATCGGCTATAATAAAGACCGCGGGGACTCGGTTACGGTCAAAAACATCGCCTTCGACAGGACCGCCCAGTTCAAGCTCGAGGATTCGGACTACCTCAGGCGCATGCAGATCAATCAGATCATCTTCTATTCGCTCCTGGGGCTGGCCCTCCTCATGATAATCTTCATCGTCGTGCGCGTCGTCTCCCGCGAGCTCGAGCGCCGCAGGAGAATCGCCGAGGAGAAGCGCGCGATCGAACAGAGCATGCTCCGCGAGAACGCGATCCGCCAGGCCGAGGAGCAGAATATCGAGGTTTCCATGTCGGTCGAGGAGCGGAAGCGCCTCGAACTTCAGGAGCACGCGATCAATATGGCGAAGGAGCATCCCGAGGACGTCGCGCAGCTCATCCGCACCTGGCTCAGGGAGGAATAAGCGATGGCGCAGAAAGCCCCGGCCAAGAGCGCCAGGGATCCCATGCAGGACCGCGGCGCCGTGATCGACGAGCGCGTCACCACGTCAACGCGCAAATCGAAGAGCGCAAAGGACATGAGCGGCCGTCAGAAGGCCGCCGTCTTCCTGGTCAGCCTCGGATCGGATATCTCGTCCGAGATTTTCAAGCACCTGCGCGAGGACGAGATCGAGACGTTGACCTTCGAGATCGCCCGGCTCGAAACGGTCGAGCCTGAGCAGAAGGACCAGGTCCTCTCCGAGTTCCAGGAATTGATGATGGCGGCCGAGTTCATCTCCTCGGGCGGCATCGACTACGCGCGCGAGCTTCTGGAGAAGTCGCTCGGCTCGCAGCGCGCCATCGACATCATCAACCGCATGACCTCGTCGCTGCAGGTGAGGCCTTTCGATTTCATCAGACGCGTCGATCCGGCCCACCTTATGAACTTCATCCAGACCGAGCACCCTCAGACTATTTCGCTCATCCTGGCCTATCTCGAGCCCATGAAGGCGGCGTATATTCTGCAAAAACTGCCCCACGATGTGCAGTCCGATGTGGCGAAGCGGATCGCGACCATGGACCGGACGATGCCGGAGACATTGCGCGAGGTCGAGCGGGTCCTCGAAAAGAAGATATCGACGCTGTCGAGCGAGGACTTCTCGACCGCCGGAGGCGTCGATTCGATCGTCGAGATCTTGAACCTCGTGGACCGTACTTCGGAGAAAGGTATCATCGAAGCGCTCGAAGAGGATTCTCCGGAGCTCGCCGAGGACATCAAGAAGAAGATGTTCGTGTTCGAGGACGTGGTGCTCCTCGACGATCGTTCGATCCAGAAGGTGCTGCGCGAAGTGGACGGGCAGGAACTTGCCAAGGCCTTGAAAGGCGTGGACAGCGAGGTTCAGGAAAAGATTTTCAAGAACATGTCCAAACGCGCCTCGACGCTGCTTAAGGAAGATATGGAGTTTATGGGGCCGGTGCGCATCAAGGACGTCGAGGAAGCTCAGCAGAAGATCGTATCCATCATCCGCCACCTCGAGGACACCGGTGAAATCATCATCTCCAGGGGCGAGGGCGATGAACTTGTACAGTAGACCGGCATTTACGGATAAAGTCTGCGATCGCGGAGGGTGACAATGGCAAAGACGGTGTTCCGCCCGCACGAGGTTGTGGCGCTCCGCTCGACGATGATTCTCAAGAACGAGGGCGGGGAGAGGGCCGCTGAATCCGCTGAAATCGCCGAGGCCGCGCCCGCCGAAGTCTACACGGGTCCAACGGTCGACGAACTCAAGCGCGAGGCCGATGCATTCATGGAGCAATGGGCCAAGGAGAAGGACGCGATGATAGCCGCGGCCAAGGCCGAGGCCGAGCGCATCATAAAAGAAGCGGAGGCGGCGGCCTTCGAAGAAGTGCGGCGCAAGACCAACCAGGCTCAAAAGGTGAAGCAGGAGGCCGAAGAGGCTGCGGCGAGATTGATCGCCGAGGCCGAGGCCAGAGTCGCCCAGCTTGAGTCGACCGCGCAATCAAGGATCGAGGCCGCGGAACGCGAGGCGGCGAAAAAAGGCCGCGAGGAAGGGCGCGAGGAGGGCTACCGCGAGGGGGCTGCGGAAGCCGAGCGTCTGGTCGGACGCCTGCACACGATCTTGGACCGGGCGATGGAGAAGCGCGCCGAGATCCTCGCGGAAACAGAAGCCCAGGTCGTCGAACTCGTCCTTCTCATCGCGCGGAAAGTCGTCAAGGTTATCTCTGAGAATCAAAAGAGTGTCGTGGTCCAGAACATCGCTCAAGCACTTCGCAAGCTCAAGACAAAGAGCGACGTCATAGTCCGCGTCAATCTCGCCGACCTGCAGCTCGCAACCGAGCATGTCAAGGATTTCGTGCAGATGGCCGAAAACGCCAAGAAGCTCCAGATCGTCGAGGACTCGACGGTGGACCGCGGCGGCTGCGTCATCGAAACCGACTTCGGAGAAATCGACGCGCGCATTTCCAGTCAGCTGCATGAACTCGAGGAACGTATTCTCGATGTCGCGCCCATAAAAGCGCGCGGGAAGGTGCAGGGCTGATCATGGAAGGACTGGCGAAATACCTTACAGCGGTCGAACGCGCCGATCCGATCAAGTACGTCGGCCGCGTGACCAAAGTGCTCGGGCTCTTGGTGGAAAGCCGCGGTCCTCAAGCGGTTATCGGCGAAGTCTGTCAAATCATCGTCCCCCGCCTGGGGAAAACCGCATACGCCGAGGTTGTGGGACTTCACGAGGACTCGGTTCAGCTCATGGCCTACGAAGGGCTTGAGGGGATCGAGGTCGGCTGTCAGGTGATCGCGACGGGAAGTCTGCTCGACGTCCCGGTTTCGGAACGACTTCTCGGACGGGTGCTCGATTGCATGGGACGTCCCGCCGACGGCAAAGGGGATATCGCTTCGGACACCTTTTATCCGGCGGTCGCCCGCCCGCCCGACGCGCTGAAACGAAAGCGCATAACGCGTCGTGTCGTCACCGGCGTGCGCTCGATCGACGGTCTCATACCCTTGGGCAGGGGGCAGCGGATCGGCATCTTCGCGGGATCCGGCGTGGGCAAATCGACGCTCCTGGGCATGATCGCGCGCAACACCGACGCCGACGTCAACGTCATCGCCCTCATAGGCGAACGGGGCCGCGAGGTGCGCGAGTTCATCGAAAATGATCTCGGTGACGAGGGTCTGAAGCGTTCCGTCGTCGTCGTCTCGACCTCGGATACTTCGCCGCTCGCGCGGCTCCGCGGCGCCTATGTCGCCACCGCGGTCGCCGAGTACTTCCGCGATTCGGGTAAAGACGTCATGCTGCTGTTCGATTCGGTCACGCGCTTCGCCCGGGCGCAGCGCGAGATCGGGCTCGCCATCGGCGAGCCGCCGGCGACACGGGGCTATACACCGAGCGTTTTCGATTCAATGCCCAAGCTTCTTGAGCGTTCAGGCACCTCTGACAGGGGTTCGATCACGGGGATCTATACGATTCTGGTGGACGGCGACGACATGGATGAGCCCGTGTCCGACGCCGTGCGCGGAATACTCGACGGGCACATCGTGCTCTCGCGGCGTCTTGCGCAGCGGTATCACTATCCGGCGGTCGATCCGCTCAAATCTGTTTCGAGACTTGTCGGAGCGGTGACCGGACCGGTGACGCAGAAGGTGATGGGCTACGTGCGCAGGTCCATGGCCGTCTACGAAGAGAATGAAGATATGATCACCATCGGGGCCTACGTCAAGGGTTCAAACGCCGGCGTCGACGAGGCGATTTCGAAGCACGATGAGATTCAAGAGTTCTTGCAACAAGGTGTCGAGGAAAAGGCGCCGATAGGCGATACCTTGAAGCGGCTGTCGGCCGTCGCGGGCATTCCAATACCTCTCCAGGAGATAGCGGCATTCTCCGCCGACAAGACCGGCGCGGCCGATGCCGCCGCGACAGCCGACGCTGATGCCGAGGCTGACTCCGGCAGGAGCGGCGTGGAATGAGACGCTTCCGCTTCAATCTTGAAAAGCTTTTGGAGGTCAGGGCCTTCCACGAGCGCCGCGCACAGCTCGTTCTCGCGGAAAAGGCGGGACGTTGTGCGCTTCTCAACGCCAGACTCGAAGAAATAGCCGAGGAGCGGCGCCGGACAGGGAGGGAGATGTTCGCGCCCGGCAGACTGCTCCCCGACTATCACGCGGCGGAGCTTTATCTCATGCGCCTGGACCGCGACCGCGACAGGACGCTCAACGAACTTGCGGCCGCCGAGCTCGAGCGGGAAAAAGCGCGGGCGGATTATATCGAAAAGCGGCGCGGCCGCGAGGCGATCGAAAAACTGAAAGAGCGGCGGCAGGCGGAGTATTACCGTCTTGCCGAGCGCGAGGAAACGAAGACGCTCGACGACATGGCCCGGCGCCGTCACGTCGAGACGATGGACCACGCTCCGCCGGCGGAAAGCCGCCGGGCCGTGGCGAAGGGCTAGTGCGATATGGCGAATTTCGGCAGGCCCCGGGTCGCGGGGCGCATTGTTCTCCTGATGGCGATCATTCTGGCTCTGGTGGTCGGGGGCATCGTATGGTTCGACTTCATCGGACTCATCGATGCCAAGAGCCTCCTTGCTCCGGCGTACAGGCTCATCGGTATCCGCGTCAGGACCGAGTCCCCCGTCAGGGCGGATCATCCGAATCTTCTCGACGAAGAGCGTTACGCGAAGCGTCTGGAATCGCTAAAAGTGCGGTCCGAAGAGCTCGACACCCGCTCGGCGGAACTGGAAAAGCTCAACTCCTCGCTCGTCCAGCGCGGTCAGGAACTGGACGACCGGAGCAAGGCGATCGAAGACAAAGAAAAATCGTTTAATGAGCGGGTAAAACAGTACGAAAATAGGAAGGCCAACATAGATCAGAACGCCGAGTACCTGACCAGCATGGATCCTAACAAGGCGGTGGGTATCCTGGCGGCCATGGAAGATCAGATCGTTATCGACATCTTCCGGGCGGTCGAAGAGAAGGCGAGGGCCGAGGGAACGACATCCCTCGTCTCCGTCTGGCTCTCCAGGATGCCGCCGGAGCGGTCGGCGGCCATTCAGAGAAAGATGGCCCTCAAGCCGAGCGGGCTTGAATAGCGAGGCTTGAGGGAACTGAGCCGATCCGCGTCGGAGTTCACAGCGGTCAACCGGGGGAGGGGCCGGGCTCGCGGGGCGTTTTGATCAGGGCAAAGGAGTTCGCTTACGCCCATATCGGCCGATTCTTCAAGTCCCGCGGTCCGGGGTGCAGCCCTGGAGCGTTCTTCCTCCGGCGGCGCCGTGTCTGCTGCTTCAGGGAAACGCGGAAAAACGAAGGTGCGGAGCGCAGCGATGCTCTTCGCCGGCATCCTCAAGCAGGCCCGCACTGTTTTAAGCTCCACGACGGAATCCATCCTCGGATCTTCGACTCGCCCGACCCTTCCAATGTCATCCGGCCCGAGGGCTTCCGGTTCACAGCCTGTCGTCGCGCGCAAGGCCGAGGAGCCTTCGACAAAGCCTGAGCGCCGCGGCGCTTCAGCCGGCGGAGCGGCGCACGCGGCCGAGCAATCGCTGAAAAGCAAAGAACTCCAGCGCAGCCGATCCTCGGACAGCAGCCTCAGCCGCGTCGCAGACGAGATAACAGCCTCCGGGCAGACCTTAACCTCGGAAGGCGGTATTCAGCGACGGACCGTGGAAAAAAAACGTGGGACCTCCGAGGCCGAGCGCATCGACCGGGCGGCGGAACAGATTCAGACTGCGGTCATGCATCGCGTCACAGACGTTCCGCTGCGCGCGGCGGAGATTCATGCCGCCGGAGCGGAAAAAAAGGACGAGCGTGCGACCGGGAAAATCTCGCTTACGGTCGTGGACCTGAGAAAGCAGACGCAGGCCCGTCAACCCTCCGCCGGTTCCGACAAGCGCCTCGACGATCAGAATTCCCTCCGCGCCCTCGACAGCAGAGCTGAGGTGAAGGAAACGAGGAGCACCGAGATACGGGAGCTGACTCTCGACGGGCGAGGCGTCTCGGCGGACCGCTCCCGCGGCTCCGGCGATGCACCCTGGACGCCCCCGGCACATTCTGATTTCCGCGCGATGCTGGCGGAACGTCTGCAGAACGCGTGGAACACCGAAATCGTGCAGTCCGCGCGTATTGTTTTGCGCGACGGCGATTCTGGGACGATCCGATTGAGGCTCAAGCCTGAGTCTCTGGGGAATGTCAAGATTGAGCTCAATCTGACCGACAACAATATCAGCGGCCGGATCGTCGTCGAGTCCGACGAGGCCAAGAGCGCTTTCGAGCGGAATATGAGCGAACTCGCCGACGCTTTCAGGCGGGGAGGATTCGAATCCGCGAGTCTTCAGGTCTCGGTGGGCTCGGGATCCGGATCGGGCGGAAGACCGAGCGGGGGAACAGAGGATCTTCCGTTCTACTCAGAGCGTCTTCGCGCCGCCGTTGAATCAAGCGCCGAGCCTTCCACAGCTTCGGCCGCGTTCACTCGGCAGGGCTTGACCGTAGACATGCTCGCCTAGGAGGAGAAGACGTGGACATTTCGACGACAATGAGCGCCGCGGAACTCGCGAGAACCAAACTTGAAGTCGACGCCTTCAATAAAGCGCTCAACGAGGGGAAGCCGGCCCAGACAAGCTTGGGGCAGGACGATTTCCTCAAGATCCTGATAACCCAGCTTCAGCACCAGGACCCGACCTCACCGATGGAAGACAAGGATTTCATCGCGCAGATGGCGCAGTTCTCTTCACTAGAGCAAATACGGAACATGAGCCAGAACTTCCAGAAACTATCGGGCCTTCTCGCCTCCAGCGAGGCCGCACAGATGCTCGGCCGCAGTGTCGAGGTCCGTGACGGCGAAACTCTGGTCCGCGGGATTGTGGAAAAGGTTATTCGCGGCGACGCGCCGCTGGTAAGCGTCAACGGTACGATATACGACTTCGCCCAGGTCGAGTCGGTTATAGAGTAGGAGGGCTAGCCCCAATGATGCGGTCATTGTATTCAGGCGTTTCGGGCCTTCAGAACCACCAGGTTCGGATGGACGTGCTCGGCAACAATATCTCCAACGTCAACACCACCGGCTTCAAAAAGGGCAGGGCCTCGTTCCAGGACCTGCTTTACCAGCAACTCTCCGGAGCCTCGGCTCCGAACGCCGAGGTCGGCGGTGTCAACCCAAAAGAAATCGGCCTCGGCATGGCGATCGGATCGATCGACACGATCCACACGCAGGGCGCCCTCCAGACCACCGGCGTCCAGACCGACGTGGCGATCCAGGGCAACGGCTTCATCGTGCAGAAGAAGGGCGAGAGCACCTTGTATACCCGTAACGGCGCCCTCGGCCTCGACCAGGAAGGCAGGCTCGTCAATCCCGCGAACGGTTACCGCGTGCAGGGCTGGCTTGCGCAGAACATCAACGGCCAAGAAATTCTCTCCACCTCGGGCGCCCTCGAGGACCTCGTGATACCGATCGGCTCCAAAGACCCGGCCAGGGCCACGGCCCGGGTCGATCTCGCCTGCAACCTCGACAAGAGGACCGTCGAGATTCCGCCTAACGCGGCCGCCGACACCGTGGAGCAGGGGACGTGGCGGGTCGAAGAGAAGATATACGATTCTTTCGGTTCTCCGCATACCTTACGGGTCGAATACCGCAAGGTCGTCGGTCAAGCCAACCAGTGGCAGGCGACCGTGACGGTCGATCCTGAATCCGCGGTCTCGACAAATACCTCGGTCGCGCTCGGAGCCGCCGTGCCGGCCGGAGCGGGCACCACCTTCACGGTCGAGTTCGACAACCGCGGTCTTCTCGCCCGCGTGCGCGATTCACAAGGCAACGAATCGCCGACCGCCGGCGCTCTCGACGTGGGCGTTTCGTTCGACGTGCCGGCGACGACCCCCGAAGCCGGAGGCGGCCAGACACGACAGACGTTCAGAATCAACCTGGGCACGGTGGGATCGGCTACGAACACCATTACGCAGATGGCCGAGCGTTCGTCGACCAAGGTCTTCGCCCAGGACGGCTACACGATGGGCTACCTCGACAGCTTCAAGATCGACCAAGCCGGAGTTATTACGGCCGTCTATTCCAACGGAACGAACCGGACCATCGGCCAGATGGCCTTGGGAAGTTTTACAAACCCCGGCGGCCTTGAGAAGGTCGGCGAGACCTACTTCGCCGAGTCCAACAACTCGGGCATGGCGAACATAGGCCCCTCGGGCATAGCCGGCAAGGGCAAAATCATCGCCGGCACGCTCGAGATGTCCAACGTGGACATCGCCGAGCAGATGACGGATATGATCGTCACCCAGCGCGGTTTCCAGGTCAACTCCAGGACGATACAGACCTCGGATCAGATGCTGCAGGAGCTTCTGACCCTCAAGCGCTGATAAGGGAATGAGCTGGAACAGGGGGCGCGGGACGGGCGGTCATGGCCCGTCCCGTATTTTTTTGGCGGGCGCTCGACTGAGGCGGAAACGCCTGTGTCGATTGAAGGGAGCGGCGGATCATGATTGAATTGACGACCTTGTCGGGTAAACAATTCTGGCTCAACCCCCATCTCATCGAATCGATGGAGTGCAATCCAGATACGACGCTCCTTCTCTGCGACGGCAAGCGTCTTATCGTCAAGGAGACGGCCGAAGTAGTTCTTCGAAAGATCATTGAGTACAGACGCTCGATCGGCATCGCGGTCGCAGAGAATTGAGAATCACCGCCAGGCGGCGGCCGGCGCTGATCTTTCCGCGGCGGATGACACTCGGCCCCGTTTTGGAGCCGGAGGCGCTGATTTCTTGCGCTTTTCATCTGACAGCCTGTCGTGTATACTAATTCATGCTCGCCGTTTTCCGATAATCAGAAGAGGATACCGAGCATTTCAGAGGAAACTGCTGCGCGGTAGGGAGGATGCAGGTGTCGGACAATGTCGACGATCAGGAAATGAATTTCGCCGAGGGCGAGGCGGAGAACGCTCCGCCGCCGAAAGCGAAGGGCGCCGGACCGGGTATCGCGCGCATTCTCACCTTCGTCGGCATAGGCCTGGGTGCGGTGTTGTTCATTGTAACCGTCGTGGTCATTACCGTCGGGATTGTCAACAGAGGCGGGAAGGCCGCATCGCAGCCTATCTTGAAGTCCGAAGAATTCCAGGCGGCGACCCCTCTTTACCAATATGTGGGAACCATCGGTGAAATTCGAACACGGACGAGCGACATCGAACCGGCTTCCGTCATCGTCAAGATCGAGCTCGGCTTCGACCTTGAGGACAAAAAATCGGCCGTCGACGTCAATCAGCGTCTGCCGCAGATCCGTGACTGGCTTAGAAATTACTTCACCGGGAAAACGGCGGCCGATCTCGCCCCTGACAGGGAGAGAATCCTGAAAGATGAGATACGCGAGAATCTGAACAATATCCTCACCGAGCCGACGGTCAAGGAAGTGCTGTTCGAGCGGCTCGATGTGATCAAGTATTGATGTAGGACTGCCTGGAGGCGGAATGACCGAAGTCCTGTCGCAGGATGAGATAGACCAGCTCCTCACGGCGATCAACGCGGGCGAGACGGAGATCGAGAGCATAAAGCCGACCGCCGACACCCGCAAGATCAAGATATACGACTTCAAGCGGCCGGACAAATTCTCGAAAGAGCAGATACGCACCGTCCAGAACATGCACGAGACCTTTGCGCGCCTTACGACGACGACCCTGTCCGCCTCGATGCGCGCCCTTGTAAACGTCCATGTCGCCTCGGTCGACCAGCTCACCTACGAAGAGTTCATCCGCTCCATCCCGACGCCGACCACGCTCGCCGTGGTCAGCATGGATCCTTTGAAGGGCCAGGCGATCCTCGAGATAGACCCCTCGGTGACGTTCACCATCATCGACCGCCTTTTCGGCGGCTCCGGCGAGGGCGCCAAGCTCAATCGGGAGTTGACCGATATCGAGCACTCGGTCATGGAAGGCATTATCGTCCGCATCCTGGGGAATATGCGCGAGGCCTGGACGACGGTCATAGATCTTCGACCCAGACTCTCCCAAATCGAGACCAATCCTCAGTTCGCCCAGATTGTTCCGCCGTCGGAGATGGTCGTTCTCGTCACCTTGGAGACAAAGGTGGGCGAGGTCGAGGGAATGATGAACTTCTGCATACCCTACATGACCATCGAGGCCATTGTCTCGAAGCTTTCGGCGCAGTTTTGGTATTCCTCGGTTCGGAAAGGCGCCACGACGGAAAACCTGAAGATCATCCAGGACAAGCTCGCGACGGTGGAGATACCCGTCATCGCCGAGGTCGGTCGTATCAGCATACCTGTGCGCGACGTGCTCGCCCTCAGACAGGGGGACGTCATACGGCTCCATTCAGTGCACGTCGGCGACCCCATGGCGCTCGATGTCGGAAACAAGCGCAAATTTCTTTGCCGACCGGGCGTCATCGGCAAAAAGATGGCGGTGCAGATCATCAAGAAGCTCGAGGAAGTAGGCCAGGACGAATTCGAAGAACTGACATCCGAAGGAGACGAGACCAATGAGTGACGGCGCCCTCTCGCAGGAAGAGATAGATTCTCTGCTCGCAGGACTCGACGGCAGCCCCTCGGGACAGGCCGGGGCGGCCCCGCGCGGCGGCTCTGCGCTTTCGGCGCAGGAGCTTCAGGCCTTCAAGGCGATTCTCGACTCGACGATCGGTTCGCAGTCCCAGAATCTCTCCATGATCACAGGACTCCCGGTCACGGTGCAGGGTCCGGTCGTCGATGGCACGACGCGGGACGGCTTTCTCAAGGACGTTCCCGAGGAGGTGCTCGCGGTCTCGGTTCCATTCGCCGGATCGATCCCCGGCGATCACTGCTTCGTCATGTCCAAGGAGACCGCGATCAGGATCGCGTCCCTGGCCAATAAAGACGAGACGCTGGCCGAGGTCGATGACATGTCGGTATCGGCCGTCCAGGAATGCGTCTCGACCTTGACCGGCACGCAGATCACCGTCATCGCCGAAAAGACGGGGAATCGGAGCATCACCGCAGGCGTCGCCGAGGGGAGCTTCGGGCCTAAGGCCATGGTCAAGGTTCCCTCGGGCGAATTTCTTCGTGCGACGTACCAGCTCCAGATAGGCGATGGAAAACCTGAGCGTCTTGTGGAGTTGTTTGCCCTTTCCTTTGTCAAGGATGTGCTTGTCGCCTCGGGGGGCGCGCCGGCCGTTCAGACTGTATCGACGCCCCAGGCGGCTCCGACGGCCGCCGCGGCGCAGTTCGGCGCGATGGGCGGCATGCAGGGCTTCGGCCCTGCTCAGGGCTATGGGGCCGTATATCCGCAGGGCCAAGGGCCTATGGCTCCTCAAGCGATGCCGGGCTACGGAGCTGCGGGATACCCGATGGGCGGGTACATGGGACCGGGTATGAATCCTCCCAATGTCCAGCCCGTTCAGTTCGCGAGCCTCGGCGTGCAGCAGTCTGTTCCGGAATCGGGCAACATCGGTCTCATCATGGATGTTCTCATGGAGATGACCGTCGAGCTCGGGAGAACGAAAAAGCTCATCAAGGACATCCTGGGCATGGGCGAGGGCACGATCATCGAGCTCGATAAGCTCGCGGGCGAGCCTGTCGATATTCTTGTCAACAAAAAGCTCATCGCAAAAGGCGAGGTTGTCGTCATTGATGAAAACTTCGGCGTGCGCGTCACGGAGATCGTGTCGCCTATGGAACGGATGGGCGATTTGAGCTGATATCGCCGCCGCATCCGTTTTTGTTTCGAGAGAGGAGCCCTTCCGAAGGCGCGGCGCGCGTTCGGAAGGGCTAAATTTTTGTTCTTTGATAAAATAGTTATTGCGTTCTTCGTCTATATGCAATACAATATCTTCTATATTTGGGAGGGGATCTTTGAAACGCATAGCACTCGTCTTGTGCGCCGCGATCGCGACGCTGGGGACGGGGGCCGCCGCAGACGCGCAGGGCACAGGGGTGCAGGCGCGTCCCGCCGAAGGCGCCGTGGGGACGGCGACGAGGGCGGATGAGACGACCCTCGCGATCGGCGATGCGGCGGCTGATAGAAAAGCGGATACATCCGCCGTTGGTTCAACAACATTCTCATATTTCCTCAGAATGCTGGTCGTCCTTGCGCTCGTTGTGGCGGCCATATACGGCATTTATCGGCTTATGCGCCGCGTCGCGCGTCCGAAGACCGTCGAAGACGATTCCATACGACTCTTGGCGACAAAATCGCTGGGACCGGGCAAGGCCGTCCACGTCATTGGTATGGGCGCGAAGGCGTATCTTATCGGTGCGGCAGAGGCCGCGATTTCGCTCCTGGCTCAGATCGATGACAAGGAATTCGTCGATGAGCTCTTTCTCAAAGCCGCCCAAAATCCGCAGAAAAACGGAGCAGCCGGCGACTTCGGCGAGATGCTTGCAGGCCTGTTGGGCCGCCGGCGAAGGAAGAACGAATCTTCCGGATCGGCGGGGGATTTCCTCGCCGGCCAGCGCAAGCGACTTACAAGGTTTTAGCCCATGCTGACAGCTGTTTGGATCAAGCGCCGTGCCGCCCTGCTTGTCGTGCTGGCCGCCGTGGCGACGATCGCTTTCGGCCAAGCATCGACGGAGACGAGATCTGCTGATTCTGCAACGAGGGTGACAACGCCGAACCCTCCCTCGGGATCTTCTCGTTCGTCGCTCCCGGGCGGCGGCGCCTCCGGCGTGACAGGGCTGCCGACGCAGGTGCAGGCCGTGCCCCTCGTCGACCTGCGGGTCCGCAACCCTACGACGGGCAAGGACGTCGCATTCTCGGTGCAGCTTCTGCTGCTCCTCACCGTGCTTTCGCTTGCGCCGAGCATACTCATACTGATTACAAGCTTTTTGCGCATATCCATCGTTCTCGATTTCATTAAACGCGCGCTCTCGCTGCAGCAGGTGCCGCCCAACCAAGTCCTCATGGGCATAGCACTGTTCATCACCATGTTCGTTATGTGGCCGACATTTCAGACTGTTTACACCGATTCCGTAAAGCCCATGATGGACGGCAAGATCGGTGTCGAAGAGGCGTACTACGCTGCGGAAAAACCCTTCAGAATTTTCATGTACAACCAAATGAAGGATAATCCCGAGAACATCCGCCTCTTCATGTCCCTGCGGGGCCTGCCCAAGCCCGCCACGCTCGCGGATGTGCCGACCTACGTGCTCGTTCCGGCCTTTATTCTCAATGAGCTCAAAGTCGCGTTCATGATCGGGATACTGCTCTACATACCTTTTATCATCATCGACATGGTCGTCGCCTCGATTCTCATGTCCATGGGCATGATTATGCTCCCGCCCGTCATGATTTCGACGCCGTTCAAGCTCATCCTTTTCGTCCTTGTGGACGGATGGGGTCTGTTGACGCAGCAGATCGTGAGGTCCTTCGTATGAGGTATGCACCATGAGCGTCGGCGAGGCGGTCTATCTCATGCGCGGGGGGATCGTCGAGATTCTTCTGTTGTCCGCGCCCGTGCTTCTCATCGCCATGATCGTCGGCCTGGTCATATCGATTTTTCAGGCGACGACCTCGATTCAGGAGCAGACGCTGACCTTTGTTCCCAAGATCGCCGCGATCCTCATCGTCCTGGCGATTCTCGGCGGTTGGATGTTCGGTCATCTCGCCGAATACACCCGCGGGCTCTTCGAGATGATCCCGCAGATGGCGAGGTAAGGAGGCGATGTCCTGGCCCTTCGCCGATTTCAACCTTTTCCTTCTCGTCGCGGCGCGCGTGCTCGCGATGATCGAGGTGGCGCCCCTGCTTTCGAGCCAGGGCGTGCCGCAGGTGGCGAAGATAGGCCTCGCGGGATTCGCGGCGGCTGCGGTCTTCCCTGCCGTAAAGGCTTCCGGGTATGCGGTCCCGGACGACGGGGCTCTTTTCGCCCTGCTTCTGGCCGGCGAAGCGATGGTCGGACTTGTCATCGGATTTTTTCTTTCGATCGTGTACTCGGCCTTTTCGACGGCGGGACAGTTCTTCTCGCTGCAGATCGGCTTCGGGGCCTCGGAAACCTTCGATCCTCTGTCCGAGATCGAGATTCCGCTCATGGGTCAGTTTTTGAACTTGATCGCGATGTTCATCTTCGTCGCGACATCGGGATTTCAGAAACTTTTTTTGATAGGCGTTCAAGGCTCGTTTTCCGCCATGCGGGCGGCGGATCTCGTCGCGCGGCGGGACGATCTTGTGCCGTTTTTAATCAAGGCCGTCGGCGCGCTTTTCGAGCAGGCGCTTGTCCTTTCGTTGCCGGTTTTGGGCACTTTGTTCATTGTTTCGGTCGCCATGGGGCTTCTATCCAAGGCGGCGCCGCAGATGAATTTCCTCACCGAGGGCTTCCCGATTTCGCTTCTCGTGACATTCTTTATAATGACCTCGGCCCTTCCGTTCATGATGGAGGCCTTTTCCAGGCTTGTCGAAGCGAGCTTCGACGACTTGGGCATCCTGGTCGGAGGCG
This sequence comes from uncultured Treponemataceae bacterium, assembly GCA_964540615.1. Taxonomy (GTDB): domain Bacteria; phylum Spirochaetota; class Spirochaetia; order Treponematales; family Rectinemataceae; genus CAZXXZ01. Next base: position 24,281 of record CAZINN010000005.1, read on the forward strand.
CGTTATGAGAGCGGTGAGGAAGAGTGATCCGCCGCTCGAGATCGTCGGAGACGATCGGCAAGAAACCATAACATCCGAAGAGCGTGTCCTGTGGTCCGCCGCGAAGTCCTGCAGGTCTCCTGCATTGATCGACCTGCAGTGGTCCGTCGCGAACCCCTGCAGGTCTCCTGCATTGATCGACCTGCAGTGGTTCGCGGCGGAGGATGAGGGGAGAACCGAAGAGCCTTCCGAATACAAGATAAAAAAAGCGAGGGAAGAGGGCAGGGTCGCGAAGAGCCAGGAGCTCGTCGGCGCTGTCGGTCTTCTCCTGCCCGCGCTCGTGCTTGTGTTTTTCGCGTCCTATTATGCAGACACGCTCCGAGAGATGCTCGTGTTCTTCTTCTCGCTCGGCGCCACGATCGATATTGCGGCCGACGGAGGGCAGCTCGCCTCGGCTTTTTTCAATTACTTCATCAGGCTTACGGCCCCGGTCGTCCTGGTGGCGGTGATCGCCGCAGTCTTTTCCAATCTGCTTCAGGTGGGCTTCCTTTTTTCGGTAAAGCCGATAACGCCCGATTTTTCCAAGATCGTCCCCCGCTTCGGGAAATACCTCAAGAGGACCTTGTTCTCAATCGAAGGTCTGTTCAATCTGGCGAAATCGATCGTAAAGGTCGCGATAATCGGATTCGTTTCGTATCTGGTGATCGCAGGCGAGTTCGACAAGCTCAGGACGCTCTTCGAGACGCCCTTTCTGCCTGCTGTCAGTTATATTTTCTCGCTGGCCATGCGGCTCATCATAATCGTAGCGATCGCTCTATTGGGCTTGTCGATACCGGATCTCTTGTTCCAGAGACGGCAGTACACCGAATCACTCAAGATGTCGAAGGAAGAGGTCAAAGAAGAGCGCAAACAGCAGGAGGGCGACCCCCTGGTGAAAAGCCGCCTGCGCGAGCGGATGCGCGAACTGCTCATGCGCAATATGGCGGCCAACGTTCCCAAGGCCGATGTCGTCATCACGAACCCGACCCACTACGCCGTCGCCCTCGAGTGGGAGCGTGAAAAAATGATCGCGCCGACCGTCACCGCAAAAGGCGTGGACGATGTCGCCCAGAGGATCAAGCGCATCGCCATCGAGAATTCGGTGCCGATCGTGGAAAACCGTCCTCTGGCGCGGGCGCTCTACGCCGACGTCGATATCGGGGATGTGATCCCCGAGAAGTACTATCAGGCGATCGCCGCCGTGCTTGCGCATGTGTACGGGGCGGCCGGCTACGAAGTGACCGAGGAGGCGGCGGAGAGCTATGGCTGATACACAGCGCCTCGCACGGACGAGCGTCTTCTCGAACCCCTCCGACATGGCCGTCGCCGTCAGCGCGGTCGCCGTCGTTCTGCTCATCATAATCCCCGTTCCGACGGTGCTCCTCGACGCGCTTCTCGCGATCAATCTGTCGGCGGGCCTCGTCATACTGCTCATCGTCCTCTATACAAAGAAAGCGACGGACTTTTCGATCTTCCCGACTATGCTCCTGGTCACGACCGTCTTCGGCCTCGCGCTTAATATATCCACGACGAGACAGATTCTGACGAAGGGCGAGGCCTTCGACGGGAAGATGATCAGGGCCTTCGCTTCGTTCGTGGTCGGCGCGGGCGGAACGGACGGTCTCGTCATCGGGTTCATCATTTTCATCGTAATTATCGCCGTCCAGGCTATCGTCATCACCAAGGGCGCGACGCGCATCGCCGAGGTCGCGGCGAGATTCACGCTCGACGGCCTGCCAGGCAAGCAGATGTCCATCGACGCGGAATATAACTCGGGCGCGATCACCGAGGAGGAGGCTCTGCGCCGCAAGGCGGAGGTGCAGCGCGAGGTCGACTTCTACGGACAGATGGACGGCGCCTCGAAATTCATCTCGGGAAACGTCAAGGCGAGCATCTTTATCGCGCTTATAAACCTCATCGCGGGGTTCATTATCGGAATGGCCATACACGGCGAGGATGTATCGAGCGCGCTGGCGACCTACACGACGCTCACTATCGGCGACGGCCTCATCGCGCAGCTCCCCGCTCTTCTTGTCTCGACGGCGACCGGCATCATTGTGACCCGGGCGAACTCCCAGGGGACCTTCGGCGAGGAGGTCACCTCGCAATTCTCGCAGAACGCCAAGATCTACATCGTCGGGGCCGCGGTTCTCGGCGTGCTCGCGCTTCTTCCGGGCTTTCCTTGGTATGTGCTCATACCGATCGCCGCGCTTTTGGGGCTGCTCGGAGCGCGGCTCGCGCGGAAAGAATCGGCCGCGGCGGAAAAATCCAGACTGGCGGCCGAGGCCGGCGCGAAGAAGGCGGAGGCGCCGGCGGAGCTGTCGCCGGTCGTGCCCCTGGACCCGATCAGCCTCGAGCTGGGCTACGGGCTCATCCCCCTGGTGGACAAAGACAAGGGGGCGGACCTGCTCGAACGCATTACACGTATACGAAAAGAGAGCGCGCTCGATCTGGGCCTCGTCGTTCCCAGAATTCGGATAATCGACAACATGCGGCTCGAACCTTCGGAGTACTGTTTCAAGATCAAGGGCGTGCAGGTCGGCCGCGGTGTCATACGGCTCGGGTATTATCTCGCGATAAACCCGGGCGGCATCACCGAAGAGATACCCGGCGAGAAGACGCGGGACCCGACCTTCGATCTTCCCGCGCTCTGGATCGCCGAGGATCAGCGCGATCGCGCGGAGCGAGCCGGCTACACCGTCGTCGATGCGCCCAGCATCGTGGCGACCCACCTTACGGACATTATCAAGCGCCACGCCGCCGAAATTCTGGGCCGGCAGGAAGTCCAGTCGATACTCGATGCGCTGAAGCGGGACTACCCCGCCGTCGTCGAGGACGCGTCGAAGCGGCTCAGTCTCGGAGAAATACAGAAGGTGCTGCAGGCGCTCCTCCGCGAGCAGGTCTCGATACGCAACATGGTCGTCATCCTCGAGACGATCTCCGATTACGCCGGCGTTACAAAAGACATAGGCTTCCTCGCCGAGAAGGCGCGGCAGGCTCTGGGCCGGCAGATCTGCCTCCAATACGCCGAGGCCGACAAGACGCTCCGGGTCTTGACCATTGAATCCGGCCTCGAGCAGAAGATCATCGACAGCAGGGTCGATACGCCCTCAGGCGTCGTCGCGGCCCTCGAGCCGAGTCTTCAAAGGCAGTGGATCAAGGCTCTGACGCGCGCGGTCACGGCGGTTCAGCAGAAAGGATGGCTGCCGATCATTCTTTGTTCGGAGGGCGCGCGCGCCCTCGTCAAGGCGAGCACCGAACGTGAACTACCGGATCTTGTGGTATTGTCCGTACCGGAAATTGTCGCCGACGTCCGTGTCGAGGCGGTCGGCGAGATTGGATTGGAAGGATAGCCGATGCAGTATTTTACCGAGCAGGCGGCCACGTACCGCGAGGCACTTGAAAAGATCAAGGCGAAGTACGGAGATTCGGCGCAGATTCTCTCCCACAGGACCGTGAGGACGGGCGGATTTTTAGGCTTCTTCGAGCGCGAGGGTGTCGAGCTCACCGGCTATCTTAAAGGCGAGCTGCGCCAGGAGCGGAGCCAAAAGCTCGATCTCGAAGAAGAAAAGCGCAAAATTCTTGCACAGGCTAAGGCGGATCAGGCCCTTCAGCAGATTCTCGCTGAAATCAAAGGTCTCAAGGATCGGATGGACGAGGCGGCCGCGGCCGCGCCGCGGGCGGTCTCCGAGGCTGAGGACCATCTCTCGATCAAGCGGATCGACGCGCTGCTCGCCCTGAATGATTTCGGCGAATCCTTCCGCCGCGAGGTGGTCGCGCGGCTCAGACGGGAGTTCTCGCTCGAGGAACTCGAGGACGCCGACGAAGTCGAAGCATCCGTACTCGAATGGATCGGGGATTCGATACAGATTTGGAAGGAAAACTCGGCGGTCAAGCCGCGCATCCTCGCACTCGTCGGACCGACCGGCGTCGGCAAGACGACGACCATCGCCAAGCTCGCTGCGATACATGCGGTCGGGATGGGGGGGGCGCGGCCGCTCTCGGTGCGGATGATCACGATCGACAATTACCGCATCGGGGCCCGTCAGCAGATCGAAACCTACGGCGGCATCATGGGCGTACCCGTGTCCTGCGTCGAGACGGCGGATGATCTTCGCAAGACCGTCGCCATGCACTCGGACGCCGACCTCATCCTGGTCGATACGGTCGGGAAAAGCCCGCGGGACGCCGTGAAGCTGGCCGAGATGCAGCGCCTGCTCGCAGGCTGCGGACCGGGGGCGGAAGTGCACCTCGCGCTTTCGGCGACGACCAAGGCGAGCGATATGGTGCAGATAATGCGTCAGTTCGAGCCCTTCGACTATAAGGCCGTCGTCCTGACGAAGCTCGACGAGACGAATCGAATCGGCAACGCGGTGTCGGCGCTCGCCGAGCGCGGCAAGCCGATCTCGTATATCACGACGGGGCAATCGGTGCCTCAGGACATAGAGCGGGCGAAGGCGACGCGGCTTCTCATGAACCTGGAGGGGTTCCGCGTCGACCGGCGGCGGCTCGATGCAAGATATCACGAAGACGAAGACCAAAAGCAATCAGAGGTCCGCGATGTCGGCGGACGTCGAGAGCGCGGTCACGAGCGAGAGCTCGTCGACGAATGGAGCTGAAGAATGGAAGATCAGGCCCAAGCCTTACGCGAGATCATGGGAAAGCGCGCGCCGTCAGGCGATAAGCGTTCCAGCCAACAGCAGGACAAGGCGAAGAAGACGAGGATCATCGCCGTCGCGTCGGGGAAAGGCGGCGTGGGCAAGACGAATGTCTCGATCAATCTCGCGATCGCCTACGCGAAATTGGGCAAGCGCGTGATCGTCATGGACGCCGATCTCGGTCTCGCCAACGTGAATGTCATGCTCAATATGATCCCGAAGTACAATCTCTATCACGTGATCCGCAAGCAGAAGACGATGCGGGAAATAATCCTCGATACCGAATACGGTATCCAGATCGTGGCGGGGGCTTCGGGCTTCTCGAAAATAGCCAACCTCAACGAAGAGGAGCGTCAGAGCTTCATCGGGGAGCTGTATACGCTGTCGCAGGCCGACATCATCATCATCGATACGGCGGCCGGCGTTTCGGCGAATGTCCTCGGCTTCGTCGCGGCCGCCGACGACGCGATCATCGTGACGACGCCGGAACCGACGGCGATCACCGACGCGTACGGCATCATAAAGATCATCGCGACCGAGATCGAGAACCTCAACATCGGCCTCAAGCTGGTGGTCAACAGAGTCAAAACCGTGATCGAGGGCAGAAAAGTGGCTGAGCGCATCATCAATATCTCGGGGCAGTTCCTCAATCTCAAGGTCGAGTACCTCGGATGCATCTACGATGATCCGATCGTGCCGGCGTCGGTGCTCAGACAGAGGCCGTTTATCGTACAGGATCCGCGATCGAAGGCGGCGATATCGGTTGCCCACCTCGTCGGGCGGATTGAAAAGACCGATTTTTCCGCGGATCCCGGCATCGGGCGCTTCATTCGGAAGCTCTTCGGCAAGGATTGATCATGGCTGGAGACGGGCTCGAACTTGACGCGGCTCGGAGTTTCAGCCTAATCTTAGCGCCATGGGGAGGACCGGAGACGGTGGACGCTGACCTTCGCGCTTCTCTCTACGTCGCCGGCGCTGCGGCGGCGACCTCAATTGTGATCGGGGCCTTTGCGGGCGTTCTGTTCCTGCCCCTCATCGTGCGCGCCCTCATCGGAGGATCGCTCGTCGGGGCGCTGGTCTTCGGCGCTTTCGCGCTGATCCGCAGGTTTCTTCCAGGGCTGCTGCCCGGTCAGTCACAGGATGCAGAAGCCACCGACTCGGTTTTTTCATCCGGCGAGGGCGAATCGACGGCGGGCTCGCGGGTCGATATAGTCCTTCCTGGCGGAGATCTCGAGCGCAGTTCCGATCTCGCTGCTGAGGGGAGTCCTGTGGGCGGCGTCGAGGAGGTTCGAGCCGGCATCGAGGACATCGATGCCGAGAATGCCGAAGAAATCAGCCTCATCGATGCCGAGGAGCCGGCCGGCCGCGAATCGGCTGCTGTATCGATTCCTCCCGCTCCGAGCCATGCTTCGTCGATGACGGAGAGCTTGGAGGACCTCGACGTGCTGCCCGATCTCGACGGATTCACCGATTCCTTCGCCGCGGCGGAGTTCAGTTCATCCGGCGGCGTTTTGCCTTCGGCGAAGGCCGAAGAGCAGTCATCGCCGAGAGTGTCGGACGGGCTCGATCCGGCGACACTCGCAAAGGCGGTGCGGACTATCCTCAAACGGGACCAGAAGGGGTGAGCTTTTATGGCCGAAAACCCGTTGAAACTGATGACGGAAGAAGAACTCTGGTCCATGTACCGCAATGACAAGGATCCGGCGATACGCGATGCCTTCATCAGACAGTACGCGCCCCTTGTGAAGTACGTGGCAGGCAAAGTCGCCGCGAGCATGCCGAATACGGTGGAATTCGAAGACCTTGTAGGATTCGGTGTATTCGGCCTCCTCGACGCGATTGAGAAGTTCGATCCGGAAAAAAACGTCAAGTTCAAGACCTACGCGGTCACGCGGATACGCGGCGCGATATTCGACGAGCTGAGGTCGATCGACTGGGTGCCGCGATCGGTGCGGCAGAAGACCAAGGAGATCGAGGACGCAGTCGTTAATCTCGAAGCGAAACTGGGCCGGCCCGCGTCCGACCAGGAAATAGCCTCATCGATGGGCGTGTCCGAGGACGAGTTTCTCAAGACCATGCTCAAAATTTCTTCGACCTCGGTGCTTTCGCTCAATGACGTGTGGTATTCTGGAGACGAGACCGACAAGATATCCATCGGCGAAAGTATAGAGTCTCCTTCAAGCATGAACCCCGATTCGACGGTCGAGCGGGAGGAGATCAAACGGGTCATTGTGCAGGCGATCAATGAGCTTCCCGAAAAGGAAAAAAAAGTTCTTGTCCTGTATTATTACGAGGACCTCACGCTCAAAGAGATCGGCCAGGTCCTCGATGTGACCGAGTCGCGCGTCAGCCAGCTTCATACGAAGGCCATCCTCAGGCTCCGCGCCAAGCTCACGAATCTCCGCAAGGGGATTCTATAGCTCATGCCCGGAAAACTCGGCCCCGAAGGGATCGCCGAGCTCATGCGGCGCTACCTCGAGGAGGACGGGGCGAAAAAATCCCTCGTCGTCGAGGCTCGCTCGCTCGAAGAAGCCCTCTCGGATGCGGCTGTCCAGCTCGGCGTCCCGCTCAAGCGCCTCGAGTATGAAGTCGTCGAGCAGGGCAGCCCCGGACTCCTCGGCGCGGGCCGGAGGAATTGGCGGGTCAGGGCCTATCAGAGCGCCAAGAAACGTGAAGTCGCTATAACCTCTACCGTCTCCGCGCCCGAGGCGGCCGTCGTCGAACAGGTCGAAGTCGCCATGGAAAAGGACGAAGACGGCGAATGCTTCGTCCGGCTTTCGCCCGACGGCGCCTTGCTCAAGGTGACGGCGCCGAAGGGCCGCGGCAGGCGGGTCAGCGAAAAGAAGGCTCAGGACAAGCTCATGGACCGGGCCGTCCGCAATTTCGACCAGGAACTCGTCAAGGAAGTCGTGCGGCAGGCCTCGGGGGAATACGTCAAGGTGGGCGAGTTCATAGCGAACCCCGCCAATGACGCCCTCATGACCGTCGAAATAACCGATCAGGAGATGAAGGCATACGTCATTCTGACCCCTCCCGGCCCGGGCGGCTCCGATCTTTCAAAAGATGCCATCGTCGCATTTCTCAGGAACAACCGCGTCGTACACGGGATTATCGAGGAGGCCCTCACCGAGCTCGAGGACAAGCCGCGCTATCGGGAGCCTCGCTTGGTCGCCGAGGGTTCGAAACCGCAGAACGGCCGGGATGCCTATATTCAGTACAACTTCGAAACGGACAAATCGAAGCACCAGCTCCGCGAAGCGGCGGACGGCAGGGTGAATTTCAAGGAACTCGGTCTCATCCAGAACGTCGTAGCAGGCCAGCCCCTTGCGCGGAAAATGCCGCCCGAAGCGGGAAGACCCGGCCGCACGGTGACGGGCAAGGTGATCCCGGCGAGGAACGGCAAGGACATACCACTGCCCGTCGGTCGGAACGTGCATGTCGCCGAAGACGGCGTGACCTTGATTGCTGACTTGAACGGTCAGGTTACCGTGATCGCCGGAAGGATAAACGTCGAAGAAATCCTGACCGTCCCGGGCGACGTCAATCTCAAGACCGGCAACATCATGTTTCTCGGCACGGTCATCGTGCAGGGCAACGTCGACGACGGATTTTCGGTGAAGGCCTCGGGGAACATCGAGGTGCGCGGCTCGGTCGGCAAGTGCGAGATCATCGCCGAGGGGGACGTCATCATCCATCAGGGCATGGCGGGCAAGGGCGGAGGCGTCATACAGGCCGGCAAGAACGTGTGGAGCAAGTTCATCGAGAACGCGAAGGTGGAGGCCGGGGAAAACGTCATTGTTTCGGACGGGCTCATCAATACGAATATCGTCGCAAATAAAAAGATAATCTGCCAGGGCAAGCGCGCCGCGATAGTGGGCGGCAGGTACATGGCCTGCGAGGAGATCAACGCGAAAACCCTCGGTTCCCCCGTAGGCGGCGCCGAGACCTATCTTGAAGTGGGGTACGATCCGAAGAGCAAGGAGAAGATGGACAAGCTTCAGGTCAACGCTTTAGGCCTCCGAAAACAGATAGAAGAGCTCGAGAAGAACATCGCGACGCTGAACGCCATCAAGAAGCAGAAAAAAGCCCTGCCGGAGGACAAAGAGGCGATCTTGCAGGACAATATCGCCCGCAGAGAGGAGCTTGTGGAGGAGGTGCGGGGCATCGTGAAGGAGATCGAGAGTCTTCAGACCTACCTCAACGGCCTCAAGACCAAAGGAAGGATCAGCGCCTCGAACCGCGTCTATCCCGGCGTGAAGCTCGTCATAAAGGATGTTTCCGAGCCCGTGAAGACAGAACTGAAAGGCATTACCTTCTATCTCGAAAACCAGATGATACGGACGACGCGTTACGAGGAGCCCGAGGACGAGATCCTGAAAAAGGGACGGCCCGATGCCTATAAGACCGATTGACCTCCAGACCCTTCTCATGCAGCTGTCGCAGGTCGGAAGAGAGCAGGCCATCGAGAAAGACGGCCCCGCGGTGCTCGCGGCGCAGCAGGCGGTGCAGGCTCAAAAGAAGGACATCGAGGCAAAGGAAGCTGTAGGAAAGCCGGAAGAGCCATCGGACGGGGCCGCGGCGGTCAAAGAGCGTTCCGGCTCCGGAGCGCAGGCCGGGGGCGGCCGCGCGGGCGATGAGGAAAAACCCGAGAGGGGTTCGGAGGGTGCGGGCGAGGAAATCATCCGAGATCCCTCGCTCGGCACCAAGGTGGATTTGAGCGGATGAGCGGCACAGCGCAGTTTTTCGTGCTCGCCGCCCTCGAAGCGGCGGGCTTGTTCGCGATATGGTTCATCCTCCGCGCCCGCATACGGCGCTTCCTCGAACTCGAAAATCTTCTCGCCGGCGTGCGCGAAGAGGCGCGGGCCTTGATCATTGAACTCAACGAGACGGCCGATCGGAACGTGAGTCTCGTCGAGGATCGGATGAAAAGCCTTCGGGAATTGCTCGACGAGGCCGATCGTCGAATCGGGGTCGTGAAGCGCGAGCTCGGTGCACGGGTCGTCGAGAGGGAAATATACGCGAAGCTGAATAGACGGCGGCCGATCGTACCGAACGGCGGCGCTCTCAACGGCGTCACGCCGGCCGATCCTTCGGCCGCCGCGGCGGATCGAGCGGTTCCAGCCGAACCTCTCCCCGAGGTCCTGAGCGCTCATGACCGGATCGATCCGGTCAAGTCTCCGCGCGAGCGGGCCGTCGAATTGCACCGGAGCGGCTTCTCGACCGACTTGATCGCCGCGAAGATCGGGGCCACGGTTGCCGAGGTCGAGCTTATGATAGAGATGGAGGAGATGCGCCCGGCCTCGGGTTAGGGCGATTCGACGCATGCGGCGGATAATCGGCATCGACTTCGGAACAACGAACTCGCTCTGCGCGTGGCTTGAGGGCGATCGGCCTTCAATAATACCGAACGCCCGGGGTGCTCGTTGTACGCCGAGCGTCGTGGCGAGGTCGGCGAAGGGTGAAATTCTCGTCGGCGAATCCGCCAAGAATCAGGCATTGGTCAATCCCGATCGAACTGTTTCCGGCGTCAAGCGGATGCTCGGAAGCGGCGGTCTTTTGACCTTGGGCGACGTACGGTACAGACCCGAGGAACTCGCGGCCTTCATCCTTGGATCGCTCAGACGCGACGTTGAATCGTATATCGGCGCGGAGATCCGGCGTGCTGTCATCAGCGCTCCGGCCCATTTTACGGACACCGAGCGGAAATCTCTCGCCGAGGCCGGAAGAATCGCCGGCATCGAGGTGCAGAGGATCGTGAATGAGCCGACCGCCGCGGCGGTTGCGCGCGCATGGGAAGCGAGGCGCAGCGACGACACAAGGGGCGGAAGCATCCTTCTCGTCTACGATTTCGGAGGGGGGACTTTCGATGTCACTGTTCTTAAGCAGGAAGGTGCTCTCTGCACGGTTCTGGCTTCCCGAGGCGACGGTCATCTAGGCGGGACCGATATCGACCGGGAACTCAGAAGAATCGCCGCATCCCGCTTCGCCGAAGAAGGTCTGGACTTCGAATCCGACCGCTTCCTCGCCCAGCAGCTTTCGGAGGCTGTGGAACGCGCGAAAATCGAACTGTCCGAACGCAGAGAAACGAGCATAGCGCTCGTGTTCGCCTCATCGGGCGGCCGCGTTTCCCACCCCTCGTTCGAATTGAGCCGCGAACAATTCGAAGAAATCGCCGAGCCCTACGTGCGCCGAAGCATCGAATTGACCGAGAAGGCGATAAGCGATTCGGGGCTCGATGCGGCTGATATCGACGCCCTCATACTGTCGGGAGGGTCCAGCCGCATGCCCATCGTTCGGCGCATGCTCGAGCGGCGTTTCGGACTGAAGATCGAGGGAGGAATAAACCCCGAGGAGATCGTCGCGCTCGGCGCGGCGGCCTGGGCCTCGCTTGTGGACGATGGGCGGAGCGGCGGCGGACGACTTCATATCCGGGACGTCGTTTCGCGGACCTACGGCGTCGAGGCCGAGGGGGGCGTTTTCATCCCTCTTATCCGCAAAAACAGCCCCGTGCCTGTCGTGAAATCGCGCACATTTACGACCGTCTCCGACCGGCAGGATTCGGTCGAGATTCATGTTCTGCAGGGAGAGAGTCCTGCGGCGTCCGAGAATATATCGCTCGGAAGGTTTCTCCTGTCGGGGATACGCGCAGCCAAGGCGGGGGAGCCGCGAATCCGGGTGGACTTCGAGATAGACGAATCGGATATGCTGCATGTGTCGGCCCGCGATCTCGATACCGGCGCCGCGCAGACTGTCAGCATACCCAGCCGGGGATACGATGGAGCGGTGGATCCCCCCGAGGTCCTCGAAAAGAAAACGGCCGTGCTCGTGCAAAGGCTCGAGGAGCTCAGAATGGGGCTCGATCTCGAGCGCGGACTGCAGGCGGAGCTCGATGATGTCGTGCAACGTGCACGTTCCGCGCAGACGGGCTCGAAGGCGCCGGATCTCGGCATGATAAGGATGGAGCTCGAGGCCCTGGTCGGCGAGCTCCTTGCGAGGAGAGCCGAGGCCCGGGAGGATCCCGCGGCGCTCGGAACGAGGCGGACATGATACGAGCCCGCGATCGGCGTGAAGATTTCCTCGCAATACTCGGCCTCGGGCCGGCGGCGGGCGAAGAGGATATCCGCACGGCCTATCGCAGGCTCGCAATGCGCTACCATCCCGATTCATCGGGAGATCCATCGACCGCCCGCAGATTCGAACGTGTCGTTCGTGCTTATAAAATACTTACAACAAAACCCTTCGAACAGCCGCTTGTCCGTGCGCCTCTGTGCAAAGCCGTCGCCGAAGCGCGCGGAGACTTGTTCGCTTTGGGGAGAATCCTCAGGACCGATCCCGATCCGCGCAACCGGGCGCACGCGGCCCGCGAACTCGGATTATCGGGGAAGTCCGCCGCCTATGTTTTTCTTCGGCCGGCGCTGTATGATGCATCGGAGAGTGTCGCGATAGCGGCCGTCCGGGCTGCCGCGCTCATCGGCGCCGCGCAGGCCGAAGGGGAGGTCGCCGCTCTGTACAGCCGGTCGTCGTCGGTGATGCGGAGAAAAATACTTGAATCGGCGCAGGGGACGGGCGAACGGCTTTTCCGTCAGACCATCGAGGCGGCGAAACACGATCCTGAGCCTTCTCTTGCCCTCATGGCCATGCGTCTTGAGCATGAACAGCGGTTTTCGCGCGAGGCATGATGCTCAGTAGACCTGTTCTACGCGCTTTGGCTGCTGCGGTTTGTGCGCTGTGCATAGCATCATGCGCGGCAAAAAAAACAAAAGACGGGGAGGCGGAATTGCTGACGCCTCCGGGAACCTTCCCGATAGTAAAAAACAAAGTCACGCTGACGGCGATCGCGCCGACTATCGGCTTCATCAAGGATTGGAAGAGCAACGCGAGCTATCTTTGGCGGGAGAAATTGACCAATGTACGGGTCGATTTCATCGAGACGACGCGGACCGAGGCGCGGGCGAAACTGAGCGTCATGCTCGCCTCCGGAGATTATCCCGACGTGATTTTCGGCATGAGCGGATCCGGGCTCTCGGTCCAGGACGTCGGCCGCTACGGGGCTCGGGGCATATTCATACCGCTTGACGATTTGATTGAGCACTACGGGGTCGAGATCAAAAACATGCTTGCCTCCTGCCCCGAGGTCAAAAGGGCGATAACAAGTCCAGATGGTAAGATATATTCATTACCACTTGTCGCGATGGACGATTACCACCTTACCATGCGTCAGAAGGCCTATATCAACAAAGTCTGGCTCGACAGGCTCGGACTGGCCCCGCCGACCACGACCGATGAATTGAAGGCGGTTTTGAAGGCGTTCAAAGAGCGGGATCCGAACGGGAACGGCCTGGCGGACGAAATCCCCATGACCGGGGCGAAGCGGAGCCAGGAGGATCTCGCGATGTGGATCATGAACGCGTTCATAATCGCCGGAGGCCCCGACGAAAGCGCGGATGCGACGCTCAACTGTTACGAGTACATCGTCGACGGCGAGGTTTTTTTCAATGCGGACAAGAAGGAATTCAGACAAGGACTCGAGTTCCTCAATAGTCTTTTCCGCGAGGGGCTTTTGGATGTCCCCGCATTGACCCGCGACAAGAGTCAGATAAAGCCGCTCGTCGACGGAGCGGCGGTCCGGGTCGGCTTGGTCGCATCGCATCATCCGGCGAATTTCTGTCAGCTTTCCGACGACATGAGCGCGGCTATTCATCAGTATATCGCCCTTCCGCCTATTCGCGGGCCCTCGGGAAACAGAACGACGCCGTGGATGATCGACGCCACGATACAACCGGGGCAGTTCGCTATAACGAATCGTTGCAGGAATCCCGTTGTCGCGTTCAGGTGGGCGGATTCGTTTTTCAATCTCGAGGCGACCTTGGTGGACAAAGGCATCGAAGGCCTGCATTGGGCGCGCGTTGCGTCTGACGAAGACCTCGTGGGAATAAACGGAAAGAAAGCGAAGTACAAATACTTGAAATCGCTCACGCTCGACGACAATGCGCAGATCGGTTTCGGGCCGGGATGGACGCGGGACATAAAAAACGAATTCGCGGTTTCGAAGACACGCTTTTCTTACGAAGAGTTCCTGTACGAGGCGACGAAACTCTACGAACCGTACAAGGTCCGTCGATATCCCTATTCGACCGTGCCGATACCTGAATCCGAACTGACCGAGTTCAACGATCTGCGGCGCATCATCCATACCTATATCGGCGAATCGGTCGATCGTTTCATAATCGGAGATCTCGATACGGACAGGGACTGGGATGATTATGTGAGACAGTTGGGCCAAATCGGGCTCGCGCGCTACCTTCAGATACTCGCCGCCGCCTACGAGGCCTATTCGAAATGAAGAGGAGTCTTCTTGGACGGAGCGCCGCACGCCAGTCCATTTTCCTGAAGTACGCGGCGACGAACATGGCGATAATGGTCCTGCCCATAGCGCTTGCGGGCGTTTTTTATGCAGTGACCTCGAACACCATACGCGATTCTGTCGACGACGTGGCGGCGGCTCATCTCGCGGCCGGGGCGCGGGCGGTCGACACGAGGCTTCAGGACATACAGCGGGCGGCCGCTCAGGTGTCGATCGACTACGATGTCAACTTCTATCTCAATAAAGAGGGGGAGTTGTCGGCGGTCGAAGAATACGATCTCCGCAAAATATCGGACAAGCTCAACTCGTTCAAACTCGGCAATGAGCTCTTGTCGATGCTGCTGCTGTATTTTTCCGGCACCGACTTCGTCGCCTTCGACTCCGGCTCGTGCCGCTACGATTCGTTCTACGGGCCTCTTTTTTCAGTGCACGGCCTCGGCGCGGCGCAATGGAGGGATAATGTTCTCCGGGCCGGAGGGGAGCCGAGGATTGTCTCAGGACTCGAAATAAAATACTCCGAACGCAGTTTCGAGTGCGCCTTGTCGATACACCCGGTCGGGCAGAAGGAATTCCGAAGGGGCGTGATACTCGGCATGATCGAAGAGGGGAGTATCCTCAAACTCTTGGCGGGACTCCAGGAAACGTATGGGGGTTTGATCGCCGTTTATGATCGATCAGGATCGGTTGTAGCGACGACCGACGGGAACACCGAGCAGATTCTCCGTTCGTCGTACTACGAAAGAATTTCCGCCGTTCCGGACGAAGAACAAAGGATAGGTCTCGGAATGCGGCTGAAAATTCATGGTGCCAGCTACCGTCTGTATACGGTCAAGTCCTCTGTTTCCGATTGGACCTACGTCGCCGCGCTCGATGAATCGCGCGTGCTCGAAGGTCCGCGGCGGGTCATGTTCATCGCCGTCGTTATTCTGTTGGCCTGTTTCATCGTCGGGACCTGCGTTTCCTACCTTTTCGCGTTGACGAATTCAAGACCGGTCGAGCGCATCATACAGATGATTCTCGGTGAAGGAGGGCAAGCGACCGGCGGATCGACGAGCGTGTTCCAGCGCGTGGAGGAGGCGATCGCCGGACTTGCGGATAGAAACCGAAGGCTCGAGGGTGAAATCGCTTCAGCTTCGCTCTTGGCCCGTATGAACTTCCTTCAGCTGCTTCTCGCAGGAAGTTGCAAAGACCGTACCCGCCTTGCGGCGGATGCCGGGAAAGTCGGCGTCGATCTCTCGGGCCCTCATTTCGTGCTGATCGCAGGCATCGCTACGGCGGGCGTTTCGGTCAAGGAGGCCGGCGAGGATTTCAGCCGAGCCGTCATGGATGTCGGTTCATCCTTGAGAACGGGCGAATATGCGCTTCTTCTCTCACCTGGAGAAGCTTCCTTCATACTTGCGGTTTCGGACGGCGAAGAGTCTTCCATCAAGCGGGCGGAAAGCGTGACCGAACAGATACGAGGATCATGCTCCCCGGATTTCCGAGGCGCGCTTTCGTTCGGAGCGGGCGCGGTCGTCGACGATCCTTTCCTCCTCGCAATGTCCTGCGCGCAGGCGGAATCAGCGCGTTCGCGGGCCGCCCGCGCGGGCAGTCTCGATCTTCTAGCCTCCGAAAAAAACGGGAAATCGAACGCCGGAGACCGTTATCCGATCGATCTCGAAGAAGCTGTGATGCGCGCCGTGAGATCGGCCAACGTGGACCTCCTGCGATCCCTCCTCGCTTCGCTCTTCTCCAGTTTCGAAGGCGCCGAGAGCGATTTTGATGCGGAAGCCGATCTTGCCGCCGCGCTCCGCGGCACTCTCTTGCGATTATGCGCGGAATTCCCGAAGGAGTCCTCGAGTCTCGCTGCCCGACTCGATCGCACGCGGTCCACGGACTCCAGGGCCGCGATCGGAGAGATTTCGGATCTTCTTGAGGAGCTCGCCGGCCTCAGGGAATGCGCAAAAAAAAGCCATAATAAAGACCTTGCAGAAGCGATCAGAGCCTTCATCACGGATCACTTCGAAGATCCGAATCTGGGACTCGCCATGGTGGCCGATACTTTCCGGATGTCGGAAAACTACCTGTCAAATCTCTATAAGGAGCAGACCGGAGAATGTATTTCCGAGGCTATCGAAGGAATTAGAATCTCCGCGGCGAAAGAGAAATTGTGCGCGAACGGAGACCGGCTTGAAGCCGTTGCCGCATCCTGCGGCTACCGGAGCGTCGCCTCGTTCCGACGGGCCTTCAAACGCGTCGTCGGCGTATCGCCCTCCGATTTCCGCCGATCGTCTGAAACCGCGTAGACCGACGCGGACGTGATTCGATTCGGATAAAAAAAGCGCCGCCCCAGGCGCCTGGGGCGGCACAAGGCGAAGTTACTATTTCTTTATAAGCTTTTGGATGAGATCGGCGATCTGCTTGCCGCCGTCCTTGGTGGAAATCTGGCCGAAGGCGACTTTCTGGTAAATCAGGTAGGCCTCGTTGTTGAACTGTGTGTCGTTGGGCAGGTGATCGCCCTCGGGCCTGGTATGGGGGCCGGCGACCTTCATGTATTCGAGAACCTTGAGGTCGGTGCCTTCCGCCGGGATGGCCGCTCGTCCGATCGACGAAGCGGAGAATCCCCGGTCGTTGCCGAGCACCTTGGCCGCGGCGGGCTCATTGACGAGGAAGTTGATGAATTTTGCCGCGAGGTCGGGATTCTTGGAATCCTTGTTGATGGTATAGAACTGGCTGGGCTGCTGCCACAGAGCCTTTTCGACGGCCGCGCCCGGAAGTTCGATGAGACCGAGCTCATCCTTTGTAGCGGCCTGCCAGCCGGCGAGCTGGTTGGACCAGAGGAATCCGATCGCGACCTTGCCTGCAACGATAGCCGACGAGTCGGCGTTGTTTTCCGGGAAACCTGCGGCGATATCAGCTGGCGGTATAAGGCCGTTCTTGCGATAGTCGGCGAAGAGGTCGAGGTACTTCTGCGCGACGGCGGCGGTGACGCCCGAGCTGTTCGTCGCAGCCGTGTACAAGGGCGTGTTGTTGTAGCCGAGCCAATACCCGAAGGGCGTCGTGTTGGTCGACATAACGCCGATGTCCATCATCGGGTACACGCCTTTCGGCAGCTTGCTCTTCAGCGTAACAAGGTAAGCGCGGAACTCGGCATAGGTCATCGAGACCTTGGGGAGGGGGGCTCCTGATTTCTCGATCAGTGTCTTGTTGTAGACCAGGGCCGGCATGTTGACGCCGGTCGAGATGCCGTAGAGCTTGCCGTCGACAGTGCCTGACGAAATCGCGCTCGGATCGAGCGCCTTGGTGTTGATGATATTTCCGGCGTACTTATCCAAGGGCAGAAGGACGCCTTTCTTCACATAGTCTTTGATGTTCCCGCCCATCTGAATGATGTCGGGACCGGCGCCGCCGGCGAGCTGGGTGTCGACCTTGGTGAAGTGGTCGCCCGCTCCGCCCGATGGCTCGGGGTTCACGGCGATCGAGGGGTTTGCCTTCATGAAGGCGTCGATCGCTTCCTGGCTTCTTTTTACGCGGGACTCGCCGCCCCAGTAGGCCCAGCGGAGCGTCGTGGTCTGCGCGAATGCAAGGCTCGCGCCCATAAGGAGAGCGAGGCAGGCAAAACCTAGTTTCCTCATTCATAACCTCCTTGTAAATTAAGGGATAGTAACTATCCCTTG
This sequence comes from uncultured Treponemataceae bacterium, assembly GCA_964540615.1. Taxonomy (GTDB): domain Bacteria; phylum Spirochaetota; class Spirochaetia; order Treponematales; family Rectinemataceae; genus CAZXXZ01. The sequence goes on from CAZINN010000005.1 coordinate 41,977, forward strand.
ATTCCCGTAGTGGCGATCCCCTGCACGAAGTATTTCTGCAGCGAAAAGAAGAGAATGAAACAGGGAACGAGGGCGAGGACCGACATGGCGAACATCGGCCCCCAGGACGAAATGCCCGACGAATCGAGGAAGAGTCTGAGACCCATCGGCACCGTGTACTTGCGTGGCGAGTTTAAATACAGAAGCTGATTGAAAAAGTCGTCCCAGGTCCAGAGAAAGGTGAAGAGGACCGTCGTTATAAGCGCGGGGGCGGCGAGGGGTATGATGATTCTGCGGTAGATGCCGAACTTGCCGCAGCCGTCGATCAAGGCCGACTCGTCCAGTTCCTTGGGCAGGCTGCGGATGAATTGAACGAGAAGGAATATGAAGAAGGCGTCGGTCGCGAAAAGCCTCGGCACGACGATCGGGAGAAATGAGTCGAGCCATCCGAAGGAGCGGAAGATGATGTACCGCGGGATGATGGTCACATGGCCGGGGAGCATGAGGGTCACCAGCATGACGGCGAACCAGAATTTCCTGCCCGTGAAATGGAGCCGGGCGAAGGCGTAGGCCGTGAGTGAGCAGAAAACGACGTTGGCCGCGACGCAGAGACCCGAGATGACGAAGGAATTGAGGAAGAAGGTGTCGAAGCCGACGATGCCGATGCCGCTCCAGCCCTTGACGTAATTCTCCAGGGTGAAGTGTTTCGGGATGAGCCCTGCGTCGCCGAAGATGGCGTTGCTCTCCTTGAACGAAGCGGCGATGAGCCAGAGTATCGGGTAGAGCATGCCGACGCCCACGGCGATGATGAAGATGTTGGTCAGGGCCGAGTTGACCAGGTGAAGCGAGCGCTTTTTCATTCTCCGCTCCCGTAACTGACCAAGGATCCGGAGGCCTTGAAAACCAATGCGGTCAAGGCGGCGATAATGAGAAGGAGGACCCAGGCCATGGCCGAGGCGAATCCCATTTCCCAGAACCCGAAACCTTTCAAGTAAAGGTACAGGCTGTAGAACATGGTCGAATCGAGGGGGCCTCCCGAGCCGCCCGAGATGATGAAGGCCTGCGTGAAAGATTGAAACGCGCTGATCATCTGCATGACGAGATTGAAAAAGATGATCGGCGAAAGGGCGGGCAGCGTGATCGAAAAGAACTGCCTCACTCTCCCGGCGCCGTCTACCGCTGATGCATCGTAGTATTCCTGCGGTATCTGCTTGAGCCCCGCGAGGAAGATGATCATCGGCGAACCGAACTGCCAGATCGCCAGAAGAATGAGGGTATATAAAGCGTACTTTGGATTCGATATCCATGCAGGAGGATCTGCGTTGAAAACGCCGCGCAAGATAGTATTGATGAGCCCGTCGGCCGAGAAGAGTTGGCGCCACAGCACTGCGATCGCCACAGAGCCGCCCAAGAGTGTCGGAATATAATAGACGGCACGGTAAAAAGAGATCAGCTTCAATTTGCGGTTCATGAGCATGGCCACCGCGAGGGCGAAGATCAGCTTGAGGGGGACCGAGATGAACACATACTTGAAGGTTACGACCATGGATGACATGAAGCGGTAATCGCGGGGATGATCGGCTGTTCCGGCGAACATGATGGCGTAGTTTTTAAGGCCTACCCATTGGGGCGGGCGGAGAATATCGAAATCGGTGAACGAGAGATAGAGCGAGTAGGCCATCGGGTAAATGGTGAGGATGAAGAAGCCCAGAAGCCAGGGAAGAAGGAAGACGTACGAAGAGAGGTTGTTTTGCAAAGCCTTCTTAAAGCGCCGCGTCATCATAGTACTCCACTGCAGGCGATCAGTCTGGTTTCGTCTGAGGTACTCTACTTTATGAATTGCCAGGGGGGTAGCGTACAAGTTTTACGTTTGTAGAACAGTTTTTACGAATGAGTGAGAACAACCATCTGGGGACCTCGAAAAACTTCAGTTTTTCGAGGTCAACCTTATATAAATGCAATTCCCGTAAGGGAATTGCAAGGGAACCTTAAAAACCAACCGGGTTTTTAGAGGTTCCCATCTGTCACTCTGATCTTCGCACGCAGAGTCCTGAAAAACGGCTATACTATTCTCCGCTATAAGCTTTTTTCCCATGAAAGGCGGAGAGGCATGCAGAACAATGATATTCAGATACGGGATCCCTTTATCGTGTCGCAGCCGGAATTGGGACGCTATCTTCTTTTCGGCACGACCGATCCCGATTGCTGGAGGGGCCCGGGCCTGGGTTTTGATGTCTATGTAGGAAGGGACCTAAAAAACTGGGACGGCCCCTTTCCCGCTTTTCGACCTGAGCCGGGTTTCTGGGCGGCGAAAAATTTCTGGGCGCCCGAAGTTCATCAGTATGAAGGCTTCTGGTATATGTTCGCGAGTTTCAAGGCGGAAGGACATGTCCGGGCGACCCAGGTCCTTGTCGCCGCCAATCCGATGGGACCGTATCGACTCCATTCACCCGGACCGCTTACGCCTCCGGAATGGGAATGTCTCGACGGAACCCTCTATGTCGACGAAACCGGAGAGCCGTGGCTCGTATTCTGTCACGAATGGGTGCAGGTCCTCGACGGCGAGGTATGCGCCATCAGGCTTTCCCGCAACCTGAAAACAGCGATCGGCGACCCCGTGCTTTTATTCAAAGGATCAGATGCGCCCTGGACGAGGCCGCACCGGCGCAAAGACGGCTCTCTCGATCCTTTTATGCGCGTCACCGATGGTCCCTTTGTTCATCGGACACAGACAGGGGACTTGCTCATGCTCTGGTCGAGCTTCTCCGATGCGGGCTACGCGATGGGAATCGCGCATTCTGAAAGCGGATGTATTCTCGGCCCCTGGCGGCAGGACGAGAAGCCGATCGCCGACAGCGACTCGGGGCATGGAATGCTGTTTCGTGACCTCGAAGGGCGGCTCATCGTGACCTGGCACTCGCCGAACGAGACGCCCCGCGAGCGGCCGGTTTTTTTTCGAGCCGAGGAACGCGGCGGGACAATCGTCATCGGCGGGAGGATCAGTTGATCGATTCGCTCGGATAATCCCGGTTCGGCCTACCAGACGGGAGCGATGAAGGCCGGGCCTCCCATGCTCTCGATCGAAGAACCGGTGAAACGGAGGACTTCGTTCGGTGCGGCGGAAATTCGAAAGCCTGTCCCCGAGGATGTCGAATTCGACGCCTCGAGCCGGCCTTCGACCTTCGTGGGCAGCATCCCGATCAGGCTCATGACTCGACCTTCGCGGTCGGTTTCGACGCGAAGCCCGCGAGGGCAGGAGAAAATGCGTTCGCCGTCCATATATGCACAAGCTCCTTCAGGTCCGCATTCGAGCTCGAATAAGCGGCCGTCGACGCGTCGCGAATAGACGGTCGAGGCGGCTTCTGCGCGGCTGCAGACTCCGGCGGGCAGGGGCAGGCATGAGAACCACAGGCTTCCGTCGGGTCTCGGCAGTATACCGACTAAGCGCTCGACGGCGTCGATAAAGCCGAGAAGGGTCGGGCTGTAGGCCGAGGTATAGCCCTCTTCGCCGGTATAGGGCGAGATGCATTGGCCGAATTTATTCATCCGGGAATACGCGGCCAGAGCTCGTCCCAAGACCATGCTCAGCTCGGCATGCCTGCCGTGCGCTTCAAATGCGTGGCTCGCGCGGATGATGCTCAGTGTATTGGTCGCACCCCCCCATGTGTTATACGAACTTGCGGGATCGAAGCGCGGATCGTCCATCGCGATCGAAGTGAAGGGGAAGCGGGAGAAGAACTTGCGCGTATTGAGCAGATAGCGCGAGCAGCAACGGGCGAAAAGCTCGTCGTCTCCGACCTCGCAGGCGAGGACCCGCAGGAGGACGTCGGACTGGACCCGGACAAGGCGACCGGCGCGGTCGACATCGTAGAAGAATTCGTCGTCCCCGTCCCAGCAGTTGTGCATAAGACTTCGAAGACTGCGTTCGGCCTTGGTCTTCCACTCAGCCGACTCTCCATCCAGTCCGAGCGAGGATGCGATGCGCGAAAGATACAGCCGCTGACAGTAGACATTCGCCGTCATGTCGGGCGCGATGTAGGGGAGGAGCGGCGACGCAGGGTCATAGCTGGCGGGATCTTCCATAAAACAGGTGTCCGGAACGTGCCAGAACCGCGGCGATAGATCGTGTCCAGTGTCGAAGGCGCAGAACGCCTCGACACATCCGGAACGCCGTGTATCGCGGTGGGCGGCGAGCCAGGCGTCATTGGCGGCCATGGCTTCGTACATCACGCGGAGAAAGACTTCGCTCTCGCGGTTCAGTGCGGCGTGCGTCCACACGGATCGGGCGAGGGGCGTGACCATTTGGACCTGACGGAACGAAGGCCCTCCGGGACCGCCGTCCGCCCCGGGCGGTAGAACCTTGTATGGAATGAGTCCGTCCTCCCGCTTGAGTCTCGCGAAAAGCTCGAAGGTCGAGCGGGCGATGCTCGGCATGAAGCGACAGAGTATTTCTGAGCTTATCGCGGCGGTGCTCTCGAGCCAGGCGCCGCGGTATACGCCGCCCTCGATAAGCATCGGTCCGCCCGACGGCGATGGAAGCACACAGCCGGCAAGCGAGCCGATGGCTCGGTAATAATTTTCTTGCAATTTCTTTTCGCTGACCGCGAAAGCGACGCCGGAAGCCTCGATCTCGGCGCCGATCAAGTCTGCAAAGGGCGAGTCTGATGCATCGCGTCCCGCCGCCTCTCGAGCGAGGCGGAGTGGATCGACGCCGGTGAGCAAGGGCCGCCGCTCAGACATCATGTTCCCCTTCTTCCGTGTCCGGACGTCCCGCGTCGAGGCCGTATTCCTCGATTTTCTGGTACAGTGTCTTTCTGCCGATCCCGAGCGTCTCGGCGGTCCGCGACTTGTTGCCGCCCTGGGCCGCGAGGGTTTCGCGGATGAGCATCTTTTCGGCTTCAGCGAGGCTGGCTCCGATGGGCACCCGCACCTCGCGCTCGGTATCCGAGGATCTGATGCCCGGCGGAAGATCGTCCACGGCGATCAAGGGGCCCGCGGACATGACGACCGCGCTTTCGACGCAGTTGCGCAGTTCGCGCACATTGCCGGGCCAGGCGTAGGAATACAGGACCTGCCGCGCCTTGGGGTCGAAGCCCTCGAGTTTTTTGCCGTTTTCCCGGGCGAACTCGCGGAGAAACGCCATGGCGAGGAGCGGGATGTCGTCGCGGCGCTCGCGGAGCGGCGGCACATGGATATTGACGACATTGAGCCTGTAGTAGAGGTCCTCGCGGAATGCTCCTTTTTTGATCTCTTCTTTCAGATCGCGGTTCGTCGCCGCGATGATCCGCACATCGACCTCAAGGGTCTCTTCGCCGCCGACACGCTCGAACTTGCGCTCTTGGAGCACGCGCAGGATCTTGATCTGCACATTCTGGTTGATCTCGCCGATTTCGTCGAGGAAGAGCGTGCCCTTGTCGGCCAATTCGAAGCGGCCCCGTTTTCGAGCCAGCGCCCCGGTGAAGGCCCCCTTCTCGTGGCCGAAAAGCTCGCTTTCCAGAAGGCTCTCGGCCAGGGCGGCGCAGTGAACTTTGACGAGGGGGTGATCAGCCCTGGGCGACAGATTGTGTATAGCATCCGCTACAAGTTCTTTACCAACGCCGGATTCGCCCGTTATAAGCACGCTCGCCTTTGTCGCAGAGACGCGGCGGACAAGTTCGAGCACTTTCTTCATCCCGGAGCTCATTCCGACGATCGAACTGATGCGGCGCTGCGCCTCCACCTCGGCTTCGAGCTCGAGATTCTTTCTCGCGAGTTCGCGCGACTCGAGGGCGCGCTTGACCAGGAGCGAGATGTGATCGAGGTTGATCGGCTTTGTCACGAAGTCGAAGGCGCCCATGCGCATGGCGGAGACCGCGTCTTCGATGGTGCCGTGGCCCGTCAGGACGATGACCGGAAGGCCGGGGTACTTGCCGACGACGTCCTTGAGCACCTCGGTTCCGCTTTTCCGAGGCATGCGGAGATCGGTGATGACGAGATCGACGTCGCCGCGTTCGACGCGTGCTATCGCTTCATCACCATCGGCCGCGAGGATGGTGCCGTAGCCGTCCTGCGCGAGCGCCTCGGCGAGGCCTTCCCGTATGTTTTTCTCGTCGTCCGCGATCAGAACGTTGAAACGCATCTATGCCTCCGCTGTTCCAGCGTCTTCGAAGGGGATGAGCCTGCGCTCTTTCTGTGGCACAGGCAGGGATATCGTGAAGGTCGAACCCTGGCCGGGCCGCGATTTGACGGTGATCTCGCCCCTGTGCTCCTTTACGATCTTGAAGGTGATGGTCAGTCCAAGTCCTGTTCCGTTCTCTTTTGTCGTAAAGTACGGTTCGAATATCTTGGGAAGATATTCCTCGGCGATGCCTGCTCCGTCATCGATAACGGAGATGCGCACTTCGTCCTCGACGCGCTCGACGGATAGATCGAGTCTGCCTCCGCCGGGCATGGCGGCGATCGCGTTTTTCGTGAGGTTGAGCAGCGCTTGTTTCATGAGCCGCTCGTCGAACAGGATCGGCGGGATGTTTTCCCCCTTGTGGGTCTTTACGGAAATTCCAGCCGACTCCGCTTCCGGGCGTACGATCTCGGCGATGTCATCGATGAGTTCGGCGGGGTCGCCCTCGCGCAGGCTGACATCCATGGGTCTGACCGCGAAGAGGAAGTCCACGACGATTTTGTTGAGGCGGTCTATTTCCTCGTCGATTACTGCGAGGTGCCGCTCGATCTTTTCGTTCTCAGCTGCTGCATCGCCGTGCAGCGCCCTGCGCAGAAGCTGCATGTGGATCGAAATCGATCCGAGCGGGTTTTTAATCTCGTGAGCGACGCCGGCGGCGAGCGTCGTGAGCGACGCGAGACTTTCGGCCCTGCGGAGCTGCGCCTCCTTGCGGCGTTTTTCGGTGATGTCTTCCATATGAACGATGGCGCCCTCGATGCGGCCCCGCGAAACGAGGGGTGTCACCGAGACCGCGACGATGCGGGTCGCGCCCTTGGCTTCGAGACCGAATTCGCGGTCGAGGACGGTTTCCTCGCCCTCGAGCGTGGAACGGAAAAACTCCGCGAGATCATCGTCTTGTACGCTCAGCCACAGAGGACGCTCGGAGGGATCGACGCCGCCGAGCCTGAGCATGCGTTCGGCCGATTTATTGTAGATGATGGGGATGTGCCCCTGGTCGCAGACGACGATGCCGTCGAGCATCGAGTCGAGCGCGGCCTCCATCCTGCCATTCTCCTCCGCAAGCGCGTAGAGAAGCGATCGCATCTGATCTTCGTTGAGGCGGGGCAGTTTCTCGATGGCGCGTTCGATGAAACGTCTCATATCACAGCGCCCCGTCCCGGAAGGATGCGCCTTCGAATCGGTCTTCGCGCGCTATCGCATAGAACAGCCATTCGACGAGGCCGGCGGCGTTGCGGTTGAGGGATTCGCGTTCAGAACGCGCCGTACGGACCAGGGCGGCGATACGATTCACGAGGGCGGCGCCCTCCGCGTCGAGACCGGACCCCGGCCGGAGTCCGGATGCGTCCTCGTCGGCACATTCGGATCGGCCTGTATGAAGAAGCTCGGTGAGGATCCAGCACAGCGCCGTCAGAAATTCGGTGAAGCTGCCGGAAAAACCTTCGTCCTTCTGACCGAAATCTTTCGTGGCCTCGCATAGGCTGGAAAGCGTATCTTCGACGAGTCGAGCGTCGCTGCCCCCGCGGGAATCCGCTTCAGAAGCCAGCGCGGCGAGGGGGCCGCATAGGCGTTCGGCATCCGGCCGCGACGCGAGCGCGGCCGCGAGAAATGAGCGGGCGTATCCGCGCGCGGTCCGTGGGGGGAAGGCGCGGCGGGCCGCGAAGTACGTTTCGATGCTGTCCGCGTCTTCCGAGCTCTTGAAGATCCGCTCGATCACCAGGGCGGTATCCGAGGGCGTTCTGCGTTTGAAGGCGTAGTTCCTCGTTCTTGAGAGGATTGTTCCGATGATGGAACTGCGACGCGATGTGAGCAGGATGAAGCGGCAGCTCTCGGGCGGCTCTTCCAATACCTTGAGCATCGCATTGCGCCCGGCTTCCTGCATGGACTCTGCGTTTTCAATGATCGCCACCTTGCGGCTGCCGAGCGGCGTGAGCCGCGCCCAGGCTTCGACATTGCGCACCATGAACACCGGCGGCGAATCGGGGACGAGGGCTTCGAGCTTTGATGCGTTCGCAGCGGCTTTCTCCGCCGCGGAGACCGCCCCTGGGAGGAGCGAGCCGGGGACCGCGCGTTCGGGAGCGACTGCGTCGAGAAGCTCATCGAGTTCGCGGAGAAGAGGGGCAGCCTTGGCGAGGCGCGTCTGCTCCCCCTCGTAAAGGACGGCGTCGAAGCGCTTGACGAGCTTTCGCACGGCACGGACGAAAAAATAGGCGGACGCAGGCCCGGGCGATCTCTTCAGAAGCTCGATGCCGACAGCGATCTCCTCCGGAAAGGTCCTTGGCCCCAGGAGGAGAAGATCGGGATGAGCGAGCAGACGGTGGCGGACACAGGCGGGACAGAGGCAGTTCCAGACCGCTTTCGCGGTATCGCTTCCTCCGCATGAAAGCGCGCGCGCGACTTCGAGGGCGGCCGTCAACTTGCCGGAACCGGGCGGGCCGGAAAAGAGAAGCGCCGGCGCAAGCGCGCCTCCCTCGATATCGGCCCTGAGGGTCCAGGCGATCTCGTCCTGACCGAGAAGATTCTCGAACACGGCGGCGCGTCAGGGTTTCGCCGTCGGAGCGGAGGACGCCGGCGCGAAGGCGGGGATGCCCTGGGCGACCTTCGCCACCTCGGGCCCGACAATAGGCAGAATGACACGCCCGAAGGCGGAACCTTTGAGCAGCGCCGAGATGTCAACGACTTCTTTCAATACAGGCTGGAGGAGGCTGAGCGCGACGAGAATGAGGGCGGTGAGGACGATGCCCTCGACGAGTCCGAGGAGGAGTCCGAGGACGCGGTCGAGTCCGCCGAGCTGGGAGGCCTCGATCCCTTCGCGTACCATGCGGTCGATGAGCCGAACGATGAAAAACACGATGAGGAAGATGACGGCGAAGGCGAGCACTTCCGGCAGGACGGTGATTCCGAGCCTGTCGCGCAGAAGCGCGGCGGCCCCTTTGTAAAGGAGGAGCGCGGCGACAATGCCCAAGCCCACCGATGCGACCGCGAGAAATTCCGCGACGAAGCCTCGCGCCATGCACCGCGCGCCGAGGAGGAAAATCAGCACGACGAATATCCAGTCGAGTACGTTCATTTATTATCACCTATTCTGCTGGTAATTTGGTCGGCGATCGCCGCCGCTGCGTCGAAGCCGGCGAGGGAACGCGAGGCGCCCCCCGCCGTCTCGAGCCGCCTGCGATCGCCCAAAAAACCTCGTACTGCGGATACAAGGGCCTCAGGGGTCGCATCCTGTCCCGCAAGGCAGATCGCGGCCCCCGCCCGCTCGAAAAGCCGGGCGTTGTCCACTTGATCGCCGCGCGTGCCGGCGCCGCAGAGCGGCACGAGCACCATGGCTTTTCCGAGGGCGGCGCATTCCCAGAGCGTACCCGCTCCGGCGCGGCCGACGACCAGGTCGGCGCAGGCGAGCACGTCGGGCAGTTCGTCGGTGAGAAACGTGAAATATCTATAATGACCGCCGCGGGGGGGCGCGGCGGCCGCGACGCCCGCCCGGGCCTCGCCCGTCTGATGGACGATGAAGGCTTCGCGTTCGAGCGCGGGAAGAACCGCGGCGACGAGTTCGTTGATCTGCCGCGCCCCCTGGCTTCCGCCGAGAAAGAGCACTACGGGAAGACCCTGCGGAACGCCGAGAAAAGAGCGGCCCCGTTCCGCGTCGCCTCTGCGGATCGCGGCGCGTATCGGGTTTCCCGCGACGACGGCGCGGTCCCGGGCCCGTGGAGGCAGCAGTTTTCGTGTCGCCTCGTAGCTCAGTATGACGCGTTCGGCCCAGGCTGCGTTGAGCCGGGTGGCGAGGCCGGGCGTGAGGTCCGACTCGTGTGTGAAGCAGGGAATCCCGAGCGAGGCCGCGGCCGCGCAGGGGGGGACGCTGACGTAACCGCCCTTGGAGAAAAGCAACGAGGGTTTCAATTCTCGGAGAATTTTCCGTGAAGCGACGAAGCCAGCGAGGATTCGACCCATGTCAGCGAGATTTTCGAGCGAGAGGTCGCGCCTGAGCTTGCCCGACGGAATCGCCATGTACTGCACACCCGCTGATTCGACAGCTTTCCTGTCCGATTCTTTGCGGGAACCGAGCCACACGATGCGGCCTGCAAAACCCTTTGAACGGAGCGCCTCGATGATCGCGAGTCCCGGGAAAATATGTCCACCCGTGCCGCCGCCCGCGAAAACGATCGTCGGCGCCGAGCCGCGCTCCTCCGTCTGGACGCAGGGATCTCCGGACTCAGATATGCGCCTCAGTTCGCCGCCTCCAAACCGAGCATCTTCGCGTAAGCCGCGAGCACCGGATCGCCCTGAGACCCTGACAGGACTTTCTTCGCGAGCAGCTTGCCGAGCTGGACTCCTTCTTGATCGAAGGAGTTGAGGTTCCACGCGAAGCCCTGGAACATGACCTTGTTTTCGTAGTGGGCGAGAAGCGCCCCGAGGGCGCGCGGATCGAGACGGCGGCCGCGGATCAAGGTGCTCGGCCTGCCTCCGGGGAAGACCTTGTTCGGATCGGCGTCGGTTTTACCCCGCGCAAAGGCCACGATCTGCGCGGCCAGGTTGGCGTTGAGTTTCTGTCGGCTCGTCGATCCTTCGACCTCGACATCTCCGGAGCCCTGTCCCTCGATGAATCCTATGAACTGCAGGGGTATCCGATCGGTCCCTTGGTGCAAAAGCTGATAGAACGAGTGCTGGCCGTTGGTCCCCGGCTCTCCAAACACGATGGGACCTGTCGCGTAATCGAGGCCGGCCCCCGATCGATCCACGCGCTTGCCGTTCGATTCCATATCGAGCTGCTGGAGATGGGCGGGAAAACGGGAGAGGGGCTCGGAATAGGGAAGTACCGCCGTGGCGGCCATGCCCAGGACGTTACGCTCATACACGCCGATCAGGGCGTCGAAAAGAGCGGCGTTGCGCCGAATGTCCTCGTTCAACGCAAGTTCGTCAGCCTCGGCTGCGCCGTCGAGCAACTCAGAAAAAGTCTCGGGGCCGAAGGCGAGGGAGAGGATGACTCCGCCGACTGCGCTCGAGGACGAATACCGGCCGCCGATATAGTCGTCGATATAAAATGAAGCGAGGTAGCCGGGATTCCGCGCGAGCGGACTGGTTTCGCTCGTCACCACCGCCATATGCCTTGCGGGATCGAGACCGGCCGCTTCGAGGCGCCGCCTGACGAATATCTCGTTCGCCAGGGTCTCCTGAGTCACCCCGCTTTTCGAGACGAGAACAAAGAGACTCGAGGCGAGGTCGAGACGGCCGAGGATGGCGTCCGCGTCGTCGGGATCGACGTTGGAGATAAACCTCGCTTCCATGCGGAAGCGGTTCGAGGCGCGGGCCCATCGCTCGAGGGCGAGATAGAGAGCGCGGGGACCGAGGTCCGATCCGCCGATGCCAATCTGCACGGCGGTTGCGAATTTTCTCCCCGTCGAACCGCGCAGTTCGCCCGCGTGGACCTGAGCCGCGAAGTCGGCGGCTTTTGTGCGCTCAGATTCGTAAAAAGCGCGCATGTCACGGCCGTCTTTGACCACCGGAGTCTTCCAGGGGCCGCGCGCGAGATGGTGGAGCACCATGCGTTTTTCGCCCGTGTTCATGATTTCGCCCGAACGCAGAAGCCTGTATTTGTCTATAAGCTCCTGTTCTTCCGCGAGGGATGCCAGTGCATCGAGAACAGGGTCGTCGACAGGCGAGGCGGCCCAGTTGAACGTGAGGCCGCCGCCCATGGGGACATCGCAGGATGCGATACGCTCAGGACTGAGGAGGCTCGGAATCGAGGGTTCCGGCAAAGACGCGAGTTTTTTGAACGCGGTGCTTGTCTCAAGTCGTTTGAAGGTCGGCATTCGAACTCCTGCTCGTTTCGAATCGATGTATGATACCTTCGCTCGTGCCCTTCATCAAGGCGCGATCGGTGCCGAAAATTGATATATACCCGGGCATCCGGACACAGAGAACGGGTTTTTCCAAGGAGCCGCCGTGGCCGTACGTATTGAACGAGTCGAGCGGGAGTTCATACTCGGAACCGCCGCCGAATCGAAGATCGAGATCAGGATCCAAGCGCCCGGTAATCTCATAAAAAGCAGAATCCTGTCGATCGAGGGCGGCCGCCTTGTTCTTGCACTTCCTGCTTCCGCCCCGAAATTCCATCCCCGTTCCCGCATATCGGTGTTTTTCGATTTTAGGGGGCAGGGGGTGGCCTTCGAATCCTCGGTCGTCTCGTCGTCCGAAGGATCGCTGACCATCAGTTTCCCTGAACATATGTACCGCAGCCTCTCGCGGCGTTGGCCCAGGGTCGCGGCCCCGAAAGACCTCGTCGTCGAGTTTCTCCTGCCTGATGCCCAGCTCAAGCTCGATTGTCCCGAATCCGACGAATGGACGGAAGTCGAACTGCCCGAGCTCAGGGAGGGGCTCGACTCCGAAAGTCTCGCCGGCCTTGTCGAGAGTTTTAAGGAGAAAGCTTCCGCCATGTCGAGCGAGGGCAGGGTTGTTATGTATAAGGACAAGGGGCCGCAGGACGCCGCCGAAGAGGCCGCTGCAAAATTCGGCAGAGTACTCTACGCCCCCTCGACGCTCGGCTCTCTCCCTATCGGCGACCCCTATCCTTCCGGAAGGATTGTCACGCTGGCGATGGCCAGCGATCTCGAAGGACCCGCAGCCGCGGCGATGGGATCGAGGCTGTCGACCCGCCTCAAGGAACTCGCGGCCGAAGGGATCTCGTCTATTCTGTGGTGCCCGATCCTCTACTATCGTTACGTCGTCGGAATGGTCATTATGTCCCGATCATCCGGCGCCCTCGATCTCGGGGCCGTCGATCTCGCCTGGGAATTCGCCCGGGTTCTCGCGTATTTTCTCAAACGGCACGGTTACTTCGCGGATTCAGGAAAGGGCGAGGCGGCGACCGCCGGAAGCGTCGTCGATGCGAGCCCATCCGGCCTGCTTGTCGCCGTGCCGCGGAGAGGCCCCAATTTCATGCCGGGAAGCGGCCTCAGGCTGAGGCTTACTATCAAGAACAAGAGCCTTGTTTGCACGGCAAAAGTCGCGCGGCGCTACGAAGAAAGCGGCATGCGGTTTTACGGAATTGCCTTCTCCGATATCTCCGCGGCCGATATGAGTTTCATCTCCGCCGGACTGTATGGGGACGAGGAATTTTCCTCGATCTCCGGGGGGGCCTGATCGATGAGCCTGGCCGAATACCTGTCTCTGTTCGGAGGCGTTCTCTCAGACTGGCGCACCGTCTTCATCACCGTCATGATGATACTCGCCTGGGCGGTCCTGCGCTATGTCGGCATGGTCTACGATCGCCGTCCCCGCCCTCGCTTCCGTCGTCCTGTTCTTCGTCGTCCACGGCCTCAAGGTTCCGCCTCTCAAACTCAGGGTACTCAGGCCGCGCAGGAGAGCGCCGAGAGCGGCCAGCGCGGCGAGAGCGGCGAGCGGAAAAAATAAGCGGGGGGAGTCGTTTGTCGCTTGTGCCGACACCGGTCCCGGTCCGATGCACCCCTTCCACGGCCATGTCGTGTATTCCCGCACGATTCCCAAGTCTCGAGCGGCGTCGAGCGCGCGAGCGGCGTCCATGCGGTCCCATCCCGCGAAGGCCGCCCAGCAGGCGCAGCGCGGAATGCGAGTTCGGTCCTCGCCTCTCAGCAGTTCGACCGCCTCGTCCGCGGAAAACCGCCTGGCGTTCGCACGAGCGAATTCCGCCAGCTCGACCGCACCTTCAATGTTGGATGTGAAAGCCCCTGCGCCCGCGGGACGAGGCCGGGCGGCACGGTCTTCATCAGGCGTTTCATCGCGATCGCAGCGATCGCAGCCGGAGCATGCCGATTGGTTTTCGGTGGGGACGCCCAGGAGTGTCAAGAGTTGTCCCCGCCTGCAGCCCTTGGTCGATTCGGCGTATTCGAGAAGGGCGCGGAATCGGCCCTTCCGCACAGGATCCAGCTCGCGATCGAGCCGCCGGGCTTCGCCGGGAACATGGATGAGGACGGCGCGCGAAGGAAGACCGTCTCGTCCGGCCCTCCCGGCCTCTTGGAGATATGCCTCGACGCTCGGAGGTACGTCGAAATGAACGACACTGCGGATGTTTTTTTTGTCGACGCCCATGCCGTAGGCGCAGGTCGAGACGAGGATGCCGTTCTGCGATGAAAAGAACCATTCCTCGATGCGCTTTTTTTCCGATCGTTCGAGTCCCGCGTGGTAGAAGCGGATTTCGCTTTCGCCGAGCCGTTCCGAAAGCATGCGGGCGGTCATGCGCGCGCCGTCGCGCGATGAACAGAACACGATGAGCGGTCGAGGAAGTGCGCGCGCCAGTCGCTCGAGACTGTGCTCTTTACAGAGCGTCAAGGCGACCGCGTAGTGGATGTTCGGGCGGTCCGGATTTCCTTCGACCACGTGAAACGACGAATCGCCGAAGAGAATCCGCGACAGGGCTTCGAGCACCGCGGGGCTCGCCGTGGCGGTGAATGCGCTCAAGGCCGGCGGTGACAATCGTTCGACCGCCGAAGCGAGTTCGAGGTATGAAGGTCTGAAGCTTTCACCCCATTCGGATACGCAGTGCGCTTCGTCGATCGCAAGATGACTCGGCTTCACCTCGGCGAGAAAGTCCATGACACGGGCGGAACGGAGACACTCGGGATTTGTAATTATGACGCGGGCCTCGCCGCGCTCGACTGATGACTCGGCCGACCTGCGTTCTTGCGGCGTCTGTCCGCCGCGGAAGACCGCGCAGCCGATGTCCGTCGATTCGAGACGCCGCCGCTGGTCCTCCATGAGCGCGAGCAGAGGATACACCACGACAGTGGGGCCGGGAAGGAGGAGGGCGGGCAGCTGGAAGCATAGAGACTTTCCAAAGCCCGTCGGAAGAAGAACGATCTGCCTGAGCGGCTCCGCGTCTTTTTCCGCCGAATCGAGCACGTTGGCGACGACGAGACGCTGATAGGGGAAAAGATAGTCGATGCCGAACCGCGATCGGGCGAAGGCCGCGATAGGATCTTCGTTTTCACTCACGCGTATATTACGCTGAGTACCTCCCGGCGCGCTTCAGACCTGCAAGCCTGAAGCGACGATGGTTCCGAATTTCTCTGCAGGCGCCGGGCGGCCGAAATAGAAGCCCTGAAGCTCGTTGCAGCCGCTGGAAATCAGAAAGGAACGCTGAGCTTCCGTCTCCACGCCTTCCGCTACACTGTTCATGCCGAGACTGAACGCCATTGCGACGACGGCGTTGACCAGCGACGAAGCGCTGCGGTTTTTCCCTGCTTCCCGTATGAAAGAACGGTCGATTTTCAGTCGGTCGAGGGGGAAGCGGCTGATATAGGATAATGACGCGTATCCCGTACCGAAATCATCGAGGGTCATCCCCACCCCCATTTCCTTGAGCGTATCGACGGTCTTCCGGGCGGATTCTATATCCGACATGATCGTCGATTCGGATATTTCGATGTCGAGCAGATGCGGAGGCAGCCCGGAAACGCGGAGCGCGTCGGCGACGAGGTCTGCGAGCCCCGCGTGCTCGAACTGCCGGGCCGATACGTTGACCGATACTCGGATTTCCGCGCCGAGCGAAATCCACCGCGCCGCGGTGCAGCAGGCCTCCCGTACGACAAACTCTCCGATTTTGATGATCAGCCCCGATTCTTCGGCGATTTGTATCGATCTGGCAGGCAGCGTCATCTCGCCGTCGGCGGAGGGCTTCCAGCGGAGGAGGGCTTCGGCCGCTGTGATCCTTCCTTTTCTATCGACGATCGGCTGATAGTACAGCTGAAGTCTCGACTCCTCGACCGCCTGGCGGAGCTGCGTGTCGAGTTCGAGCCGCTCCTGGTTCGCCGCGTCCGTGTCGCCCGAAACGAATCGGTAGGTGTTGCGGCCCAGTTCCTTGGCGCGGTACATGGCTGCATCGGCCTTGCGTATAAGACCATCGGAAGTCGTGTCATCGAAGGGGAAGATAGCGATGCCCATGCTTGCTCCCACGAACACCGTTTTGCCGTCGATAATGATCGCCGACGATATGTCGGCGATGACGCTGTCGGCCAGTTTCGCCGCGTCCTCGCTCGAACGCAGACGTTCGAGGATGAGCGTGAATTCGTCGCCGCCGAGACGACATACGGTATCGGATTCCCGCACACGGCGCGAAATGCGGCGGGAGACTTCGACAAGGAGTTTATCGCCCGCCGCATGCCCCAGCGAGTCGTTCACATACTTGAATCGATCGAGATCGATGAAGATGACGGCGAGCCGATGCCCGAACCTGGAACACCGGGCCAGGGCCATTTCCAAGCGGTCGCGGAACATGAGGCGGTTGGGCAGCCCCGTCAGCGGATCATAGTATGCGAGATGGCGCATCCGCGCTTCTGAGGCCTTGACCTCGGTTATATCCGCCGATATTCCGACATAATTGCAGTGGAGACCGCGCTCGTCGACGATCTTGTTGATGGTGAGCCATTTGGGACGTGTTTCGCCGTTTTTCTTCCGGTCCCATATCTCGCCCGACCAGTAGCCTCGTTCAGAAATCGACCGCCACATCTCGCGATAAAACGACGCATCGTGCCGTCCTGATTTCAATATGCGCGGATTCTGCCCGATAAGTTCCTTTTCGGAATAGCCCGAGGCGATGCAGAAGGCGGTGTTGACTCTGACGATCGTTCCGGCGAGATCGGTTAAAACAACGGCCTCGCTCGTCGACTCGAAAACCTTGGCGAGGAGCGCCAGCTCGAAGGTCCGTTCTTCGATCTTCGCCTCGAGATTCGCGTTGGCCTCTTCGAGTTCGCGTCGTTTCTGAGCAAGGCCGGCTGCGAGCGTGTTGAAGGCTTTCGCGAGATCCCCGATTTCATCCCGCCTGGCTTCGAACGAGGATGGAACCCCCGTCAGCACCTCCTCGTCCATAAGCGCTATGTGTCTACGGATCGCTGCGAGCGGATTCGTGACAAGGCGCGAATTTCCGAAAACGAGCAAGAGGCCGAAGAGGAGACATGACGAAATGATTGAATCACGGAAGAAACGGACGATTGAATCGCCCTGTGCGCTGATTACTCTGCGGGTCCTCGTCCGGATCTCGAGTACAGGGTTTCCGTAGATGTCATTGAACGTCTCGATTGACAAGAACTCCCGGTCGTCGGCGGAAAGTTCGAGACTTTTTTCTCCGTAAGCCGATGCGTCGTAATCTGAGACATCGCTGTCGCTCAGCGTCGCGAATTCCGTTTGAACTCCGGTTTGTTCAGATAGAGCTGCGGCGTATGATTCATCGACGAGCCTGCCCATGATCAGACTTCCTCTCGTCGGTCCGTATCCTTCGTTAGGCAGAATCGGACAGGAAGCGATCATGTAGACGGCGCCCTCGAGCCGCAGGAACCCCGTTTTATTCGCGGCGTCTTCGGGAGGATGAACATAGGGTTCCTGGTCGTCCGCGATCGGAGGGAAAAAAGCGGGAATCGTTATTTCGCCGCTCGCCCTGTCCCGTATGCCGGAGTACAGGCGCCGGCGTTCGGGCCCGAAAATCGTTACTAGATCCAGACAGATGTTTTCCCATGTCGACGGTTCTAGATTCTCTTCAATGTACGTCGGATTGCGGCCGCTCGCGAAGCGGAAGCTGTCGTCCCATTGCGACCAATCCCTGGTCATTGTTTCCAGGTTCCTGATGTCGTGTGTCAGGGCGGCGCTGACGCGGTCGGCGTTATGGAGCGCAAGATCGAGTTCGAGCCGCTCGAAACCGGGATCGACGATCCTCGCCTCGTGAATCAGCATCATCGCGGAGATGATCGCGAGGAAAAACACGAGAAGAAGAGGCAGTTTGTAAACGATGCGCACGGCCCTTCCCCGTTTCTACTTTCGGAGAAAGCGGCTCCGGCGTCAAATGCGCCGTCGAGATGCGGCT
The DNA here is from genome assembly GCA_964540615.1 of uncultured Treponemataceae bacterium. Taxonomy (GTDB): domain Bacteria; phylum Spirochaetota; class Spirochaetia; order Treponematales; family Rectinemataceae; genus CAZXXZ01. The sequence continues at coordinate 59,937 of CAZINN010000005.1, forward strand.
AGAAGCCTTTGACCTTCTTGCCGCAGAGCATGTTTTGATAACAGCGTACGCATCCGGGGAAAATTCCGTTCGGGCTTTCCTTCAAAGCCTCGCGGAAGCGTATCGCGCGGTTGCCGTTGTAAATTTCGAAGAACGGCTGCTCTTTGATGTTGCCCAGAACGTAATCCGGGTAGTCGGCGCAGAAATGCACATCGCCGTCGTAGTCGATGTTGGCCTGGCTCCAGGGGACCGAGCAGTGGGTCCTGACGGGAATCTCGAGCTCGGCGTAGTAGGTGTGGATTTTTTCGGGATTGAGCGCAGGCACGGTGACGATGGGGTGGTCTGTTTTCATCGCGTGTATGCGTTCGAGGATTGAATACAGTTCGCGGCCGTCGATTCCCTCGTTGTAGCCGGTGTCGAATGCCTCCAGACAGCTGATCTCGGTCTCGAGCTCGCGCCTCATGAAGGTTTTCTGACGCTCGATTATGGCCGGATTGGTATAGGTCCCGAGATTGAAAATGTGCCAGGAGAGCTTGAAACCGTTCGCCGCTTCGGCGAGTCGGTACAGGTCGCGGTAGTTCAATTTGTTGACGGTCGTCACGATACCCATGTGCGGCAGTTTCGAACCCTGTTTTTCTTTTTCGCGGTTGATCGCGTCGAAGCCTTCGACAACGCGGCGGTACGAACCTGGGCCGCGTATGCGGTCGTTCGTCTCTTCGAAGCCGTCGAGCGATACAAAGAGGCCGTGCCACCGCGCCCGGACGATCTCGGCCGCCTTCTGGGCGAGAAAGGTCCCATTCGTATTGACACTGACGACCAATCCCGACTTCATCATGTACTCGACGAGGGGGAAGAGATCGGGATAGAGGAAGGGTTCGCCGCCCCACAGATACACGGTGGGTTTTTTATGCTTGACTTCATCGACGAGTCGTTTATAGGTCTCGAGCGGGACGATTTTCTTCGCTTCTTCCGCCGCGTATGCGCCCTTGAGCACCCCCTTGTCGCCCCGCTGTCCGCACATGACGCACCTCAGATTGCACAGCGGCGTCAGACGAAAGTACATGAGCCCGAGCTCGCGGGTTCTGCCTCCATAAAAGCGGCGGTCGATCAGCATCGATTTCTTCTGCGCGACGAAGGCCCGGGCGAGCTTGACCGCCAGTGTTGGATTCTCGCCGAGGAGTTTCGGCACGAGTGAAAAATTCGTCTTCATGAACGGCTCCCATGTTCATCGGCCGCGTTCGCCGAGATCATGCGGTCGAGAAATGGCTTTACGAGTGCAGGCATCGCGGAGCGCGGCAGGAGGCGGCCGAAGAGGGCCGCTGCTTTATTGCCGAAGCCCGCAACCGTGAATGGGCGGTCAGCATCGAGTGCCGAAAGACCGGCCTTCGCCACCGCATCGGCGCTCATGCCGGCCGATTCTGAAAACGACCGGTAGGCGGGGCTTGTAATTCCGGCCGCCTCGTCGAAACCGGTCTTGACATATCCGGGCAATAGACAGCTGACGCCGATGCCTGATTTCTTGAGTTCTGCGCGCAGGGCGAGCGAAAAGGATAGAACATAGCTCTTCGAAGCGGCGTAGGCGGCGAAGTAGGGAAGGGCGAAATTCCCCGCCAGAGACCCGACATTGAGAATGCGGCCTCCCCCGGCGGCGCCCATGTCGCGGGCGAACAAGGCGCAGAGACTTGAAAGAGCGACGATATTGAGGCCGAGCATCGCTTCGGTCTTCTCGATAGAAAGCTCATGGCAAAGCCCGAAAAGCCCCGATCCCGCATTGTTTATGAGAAGCTCGACCGCGAGGCTCCTCTCGCGGCATGCGGAATGGAGGCTCTGAGCGGCCCCCTGCGCCGAAAGATCCGCAACAATCATTGTCGACTTCTTGGCAGCGGGACCGTGGAGACTCGCCATCGTCGTCTCCAATTTCCGACGGTCTCTGCCGACGAGAATGACACTCCATCCGCCGGCCGACAGAAGCCGGGCGAAGGCCGCCCCAATACCTCCCGAGGCTCCTGTTATCAGGGCCATGCCGTACTTCGGTTCAATCATGGGGCACAACAATAAACCAAACGGTCGGTTTCTGGAAGTCTACGGTTTTAGAACGAGGTCCTGCCTCGTCGAGAAGGAGAGGGCAGCCCCCTGCGCGGACAGAGCCGAAGGAGAGGGCAGGGCGGTCGGCTCGTATCGAGACAATCCGGCCTTCGAGCCGTGCACACATGTTTTCCATGACGGTTCAGGGCGTGCGAAAAGCGCGTCCATACTTCCTCGGGCAGAAGTGAGGCGAAGCGCGCTTCCAATCGCTTCGGATCGGGACCGGAGGCCGATGGCGCCGATGGGTACAGGCCGAGCCGCAGAGATACGCGCAGGACATGAGTATCTACAATGATACCCGGCAGGCCGAAACAGGACGAGAGTATGAGATTGGCGGACTTTCTGCCGATGCCGGGCAGTTCGAGAAGCTCCGCCATGGTTTCGGGAATGCGGCCGTCGAATCGCTCCGCAATGATCCGCGCAGCCTCGACCAGATGCCGCGCTTTTGTACGGAAAAACCCGAGACTCCGGATTATCCGCTCGACATCATGTATATCGGCCTTGGCCATCGATGCCGCATCGGGCCAGCGGGCGAAAAGGCCGGGCGTCGTCCGATTAACCTGCTCATCCGTACATTGGGCGGAAAGGGCGACCGCGCAGCACAGCTGGAAGCAGCTGTCGTACCTGAGAAGCGGCTTGGTCTCGGGCCATAGTGGCGCCAGGATATCGAATATCTCGAGCGCACGCTTCCGCGCTCTTGCCGCAGATTCCATCCGCCCGACTATATTCCTCTCTCCGCCCTCGTTGCAACGCGATGCGCGGACTTGCAATACTCACGACATAGGCTATAATTACTCGAAACGGAGGGTCGCATGAAACGGACCGCCATTGTACTTGCTTTACTCGTTATCGCCGCGGTAGGACTCGCCGCAGAGACCTCCGCTTACTATCCGGTACGGGTCGACGTCATAAAGGTTTACACTCATGGCGACGGATTTCTCGTCATCCATCGGAAAGGTTCGGCGGATGTCGGTCAGTGCTACATTCCGGCGAAATGGTTCACCTCGGGCGGCAAGGCCGAACTCGTCAGGGGGAACGATCCCAGCTTCCCGTATATGTCCGTTTTCTATAAAGACGGCAAATTCAGCCATCTGAGGCTCTATGTCAAGGCGGACAGTCACGACAGCATGTGGGGTGTCCTGAGCCCCGAGGACGGCAAGGATAAATTCAACTCAGACGACCTTGTGATCGAGTATTAGCAGGCTGCGGGCGGACATTCGAGTTTGTCCCGCGGCCCGGGAAGATAGACTGCGGAGGGGGAGCTTTCGGTTCCCCCTTGAAAGCCCGGTCTCCCACGGTGGGAAGCGGGCGGAAAGGCATTGGTAGTGCGTCCCGTACCCCCCGAACTCCTCGATTTCATCGATAGGCATAACCCATTTTATATCATTGGTCATAAAGAACCCGACGGAGACTGTATCGGCTCCCAGCTTGCCCTGGCTTCTTTCCTCGAACGGTCGGGAAAGACCTGCTATCTCTGCTCTGCAGGGCCCTTCACCCGCACGGAGATCATGAGCTTCGAGAGTCGTTTTTACGCAGTCGCCCCGCCCGAAAAGCATACCGAGCGGGCGGCCGCTCTTGTTTTGGATTGCTCGAGCCTTCAGCGCATCGGCTCGGTAGCCGAGAGCCTGCCCAGAGTGCCCATCGCCTTTATCGATCATCACGCCGCGGGATCGGCTTCGGGAGAAGTCCAGTTTATCGACGAGACGGCGCCCTCCGTGACGGTCATGATCCTCAAACTGATCGAGGCCATGGGCGGAAGGCCGACCAGGGACGAGGCGGAGTTTCTTTTTTTCGGACTTGGAACTGATACAGGTTTTTTCCGTCACCTCGACGAGAAATCTGCAGAGGTGTTCGCCGCCGCCTCGGAGCTTGTTGCGGCGGGAGCCTCGCCGAAAGCCGTTTTTTCGATGATGTACGGCGGCAAAAGCCTTTTGTCGAGAAAACTCATGGGGGAGATTCTCATGAGGACCGAGCCCCACTTCAACGGCGGTCTCCTTATGTCCTTTGTAACGCTCGAGGACCAACAGAAATACGGTCTCGCCAGCAGGGACTCAGATATGCTCTATCAGCTTCTGCTGAGCGTCGAGGGCTCCGAAGCGGCAATGGTGATCCGCCAAGAAAATGAAAGCGAGTGCACGGTGGGTTTGCGCGCCCGACAGCGGATCGATGTCGGGTCGATCGCCGCGGCTCTCGGCGGCGGGGGGCATCGTCTCGCCGCAGGTCTTTCTATAAAGGGGAGCCTTGCGGATGTCAAGGAAAAGCTCCTCGATGCTTTTGCGTCGTGGTTCGACGCGGGAAAGGTCGCTGACCGGCGCGGCTGAGGTGCCGACCGCTCTCCTTTAGCGAGTTCCCCCGGCTTCAAGAAGGCCTTGTCTCAGCGAATGTCGTTTCTCCTTTTCCTGTCACCGCATGCCTGTTCGGCTCGAGCGAGTACACCTCACCTCGTATTTCTATTTTGTCAAAAAACAACGAGTGCTGGAACATAAAAACTCCTCTATCGCCTTTGGGTATTGGCACGATTCATGCAAAAGACCAGACCCGGGAGGTGAATATGTCCGAACACCGTTTGCATGATCTTGTTGCCGCGTATAGAGCCCAAAATGGAGAACAGAAAACGGACAAGGAAACAATCTTCGGACACATAGCATCGCTTGTGTATTCGTCACATGCCGCGCTCGGATTCGACGACGAGGACGCGGCGTCAGACGCCTTGATAAAGTATAAAAGTCGAATAACGCGGCTCGTCGACCGTTTTCAAGACAGGGGCCTGCCCTTTGATGCTTATTTAGCGACAAGTCTTCGCTTCCTTGCCAAGACAGTGAGGCGTGAGCGCAGGCGCGAGGCCGAGCGGAGGTTCATCTGCGAACGGGCCGCGATGGACGACTATGCGGAATCGTGGGCCCGAGAAGAGCAAAGGGGCGGTACATCCTCGGCGGAGGGATATTCGGCGATGCAGCCGGGGGTATGCGATCCGCTTCGTTCCCATAACATGAAGCAGACCGAATCAGTATCATTCGGCGGGAAATGTACGACATCAAAGCGTAGGCCTCGGGCGAAAGGCGGTCGTCTCCCCCGCAGGGACATGCAATCCGTCCGTTCAAGCAGACTGGTATTCCTTGCGGTTAAATGCGCCTGGGAACTCGACGACGAATCTGTGGGGCGGATCGCCGAAACCGCCGGCGTTCCGCGCGATTGGCTGACGCAGGCTGTTGGACAGGCGAGGAGGTCCCTCGAACCGGAGCGGCTGCGGTATGAGCGTATCATTGAGCGCCGAAATTCGTCCTGGTGCCGCTGCCGGCTGCTCGAAACGCGGCTCGAGCAGGAGAATGATCCACCTACGCGCGCGAAACTGAAATTCTCCCTCGAGCGCGAACGCCGCAGACTCAAGAAGGCCCGAGAGGAGTTGTCGGCGTTGAAACCGATTGTCCCCAACGCGGTGGTCGCCCGCATTCTCGGCGTTCCCAAGGGGACGGTGGATTCGGGGCTGTATTATCTGAGAAAGCAACAACAAAAAGCCTGTCCGCGGAAACAGAGCCGGCATGCAGCCGCCCGCGTGCGGACACGATGCCGTGAACCATGAGCGCGCACCTGTTGCCTGATCGGGCCCTGCAAGGCTAGGCTGTCGCGCATGGAATTGATTGTCGCGACGGGCAACGCGCACAAGCTTCTTGAACTCGCTCCGGCCCTTTCCGGCCACAGGCTTCGTACGCCGGCGGATATCGGAATAGCGGATTTCGAGGTCGAAGAAGACGGCGTCGATTACATTGACAACGCCTTGAAAAAGGCGAGGACGCTCTATGCTTTATGCGGCCGCCCCTCTTTAGCCGATGACTCGGGCCTGTCGGTCCGCGCACTCGGCGGAGAGCCCGGCGTCCATTCGGCCCGCTATGGTTCGGAAGACGGCCGGACCAAGCTCGATACAGCGGCGAGAAACGAATATCTTCTGCGGAAGATGCAGGGATACGATGACCGACACTGCGCCTTTGTCTGTTGTCTCGCCCTTGTTCTATCTCCCGACCGCTTTTTTGTTGTGCAGGAAACCTGTCCGGGTCTGCTTCTTCGTGAGAGCCGCGGTTCGGGCGGCTTCGGCTACGATCCTCTTGTCTTTCTCCCCCTGCTCGGAAAAACCGTGGCGGAGCTCTCGCTCGAAGAAAAAAACCGCCTGTCGCACCGCGGCCGAGCCTGCGCGCGGATGGCCGCCGTGCTTGCCGACCTGGAGGCGAATCCTTAAGGGGCTCATGATGACAGTGATGCGTCGTCTCAGCCGCTCAGCAGCATGGTCGGTGGACACTTGCGTTGAATGACATTCTACGCCAATATTGTCGCCCGTCCGGTTCTCAGGAGGTGGATATGGGCGAATCGAACAAGATCGGTGTACGGCTCGCGGCGTTCAGGAACGAACGCAAGCTTTCGCTCGAGGAGCTGGCATCGCGAAGCGGAGTATCGACGAATGAAATCGCTGCGATCGAATCCGGTGTACACAGTCCATCGATCGCTCCACTCGTCAAGCTGTCCAGAGCATTAGGCCTGCGACTGGGAACCTTTTTGGACGACGACGAGGTTTCGGGGCCGATCGTCGTGAAAAGCGGCGGTGCGGCCGAGGTTATGCGCGTCACAGAATCCGATTCGCAGAAGCTGGGGACTCTCACGTTCTACTCACTCGCCCGGGGCAAGTCGGGGAGGGCGATGGAACCCTTTATTGTCGATATCAGACCCGGCGCCAAGGATGCTACACTCTCCACTCACGAGGGCGAGGAGTTCATATACGTGTTGGATGGTGAGGTTGAACTCCGTTACGGCGGCGATACGATCACGCTTTCCGCCGGAGACTCGGTCTACTACGATTCGATCGTGCCGCATCGCGTCAGTTCCTCCGCGCCGGCCAAAATCGTCGCGGTCGTCTACGCTCCGTTCTAGGGGGACCGCCATGGCGTTTCTGAACGACACCGTCGGCGGGATGCTCGCCTCTATGGCGAGGAAATACCCGGACCGCGAGTTTATTGTATATTCCGACCGCGATCTCCGGTTTACCTATCGGGACTTCGATAAGCGCGTCGACCGCCTCGCCAAGGGGCTTTTGTCCATAGGACTGCAGAAGGGCGACCATCTCGGAATCTGGGCGAACAATGTACCCGACTGGCTGACGCTTCTTTTCGCGGCGGCCAGGATCGGTGTGGTCGTCGTGACCGTCAACACGGGATACAAGCTCCACGAGCTCGAATATGTCGTCAAACAATCCGACATGAAGGGGCTTTGCATAGTAGACGGGTTCAAGGATTCGGACTACATCGCCATGGTGCGTGAACTCGTGCCGGAGCTCTCAGTGCAGGAACGCGGCCGTCTGGAGAGCTCGCGCTTCCCCATGCTCAAGCGCGTCATCTACATGGGACAGCGCAAGCACCGCGGCATGTACACTATTCCCGAACTCCTCGCCTTGGGCGAGAGCTGCGCCGATGATTGGCTCCGCGAAGCCTCGGCATCTGTGGACTGCCACGAGGTCATCAATATGCAGTACACCTCGGGCACCACCGGCTTCCCCAAGGGCGTCATGCTCAGCCACCACAATATAATCAACAACGGATTCAACATCGGCGAGTGCCAGAGATTCACCGAAAAGGACAGGCTCTGCCTTCCAGTACCGTTATTCCATTGCTTCGGCCTCGTCCTGGGAATTATGGCAATAGTGACCCACGGCGCGACGGTGGTCGTGTGCGAGAATTTCGATCCCCTCCTTGTCTTGGCCTCGGTGCAGAAGGAAAAATGCACGGCCCTCTACGGCGTTCCGACGATGTTCATAGCCGAGCTCAACCACCCCATGTTCAAGATGTTCGACACCAGCAGCCTGCGTACGGGCATCATGGCCGGATCCCCCTGCCCGATGGAGATCATGAAGCGCGTCATAAACGAAATGCACGCCTCAGAGATCACCATCGCCTACGGTCTGACCGAGGCCTCTCCTGTCATGACGCAGACGAGGACCGACGACCCCATCGATGTCAAGGTCGGAACCGTGGGCCGCATGCTTCCCGGCATTGAGGTCAAGGTATGGAACCCCGAGACGGGAAAGGATTGCGCGGTCGGCGAGCAGGGCGAGCTCTGCTGCCGCGGATATAATGTGATGAAGGGCTACTACAAGATGCCCGAGGAGACAGCCCGCGTCATCGACGCCGAGGGATGGCTTCACTCGGGCGATCTGGGCGACGTAGATGAGCGTGGTAATTTCCGTGTAACCGGCCGGATCAAGGATATGATCATTCGGGGCGGCGAGAATATCTATCCGCGCGAAATAGAGGAGTTCCTTCTTTCGATGGAGGGCATAAAGGACGTCCAGGTCGTCGGCGTGGCGAGCGAGAAATACGGCGAGGAAGTCGCGGCCTTCGTCATTCTGAAGGACGGAGCCGCCCTCGTCGAGGAGGACGTGCGCGATTTCTGTCAGGGTCGGATATCGCGTTACAAGATCCCCAAATACGTTTTCTTCGTCGATTCATACCCGATGACCGGATCGGGCAAGATACAGAAATATAAGCTCCGCGAACTTGGCAACAAGCTCGTCGCCGAGCGAACCGCCTCCGAGGCTGGAAAGTAGCCGAGTGAGGGAGAAGCGCCTGCCGGATTGATTGACGCGAAGGAGAAAAAAAAGGGCCGCCTCTTTAGGGGCGGCCCCTTTTCCCGTCGGAACAGAACGAGCGGCGAGTGGCTAATTCTTTTCGGAACCCTTAATGCCGTACTTCTTGTTGAAGCGCTCGATGCGCCCCGCGGTGTCGACGAGCTTCTGTTTGCCGGTAAAGAAAGGATGACAGGCGGAACAAATTTCCACCTGGATATTCTTTACCGTCGAACGGGTCTCGATGACATTGCCGCAGGCGCAGGTGATGGTGGTCAATTCGTAGACGGGATGTATCCCCTTTTTCATCTCCTACCTCCGCGATAGCACATGCCTGAAAACCGGCCTCATGGACGGTACAGCCTCTCTCGTCAATCACCGCCGCCGTTGTACGGCGTGTTCATCGACTTGAGGAAGGCCTCATTATTCTTGGATTTGTTCATTCTGTCAATGAGGAGCTCCATTATCTCCACGTCATCCATGGGATTGATGACTTTCCGGAGGACCCAGATCTTTTGCAATTCCTCCTCGGTCAAAAGGAGTTCTTCCTTGCGTGTCCCCGACTTCTTTATGTTGATCGCCGGGAAGGTGCGCCGGTCCGAAAGCCGGCGGTCGAGGTTGATTTCCATGTTGCCCGTGCCTTTGAACTCTTCGAAAATGACCTCGTCCATTCTCGAGCCGGTGTCGATGAGCGCCGTCGCGATGATGGTGAGGGATCCCCCCTGTTCGATGTTGCGCGCCGCTCCGAAGAAGCGCTTGGGCTTGTGCAGGGCGTTGGAGTCGACGCCGCCCGAAAGAATTTTCCCTGAAGTCGGCACGGTCTGGTTGTAGGCGCGCGCGAGGCGCGTGATCGAATCGAGGAGGATGACGACGTCCTTCCCGTGTTCGACGAGACGCTTCGCCTTCTCGAGAACCATTTCCGCAACCTGAACATGGCGCGTCGCCTGCTCGTCGAAGGTCGAAGAAATCACTTCGGCCTTGACGGTCCGCTCCATGTCCGTAACCTCCTCGGGACGCTCGTCGATGAGCAGAACGATGAGATAGACCTCGGGATGGTTCGCAGTGATCGCGTTCGCGATCTTTTGCAGAAGAATTGTCTTGCCGGTTTTCGGGGGCGATACAACCAATGCCCGCTGCCCTTTGCCGATCGGGCAGAAGAGATTGATGATCCGTGTCGATATTTCTTTCGTCTCTGTTTCGAGATTGAGCCGCTCGTGCGGATACAGCGGTGTCAGGTTCTCGAAGGGGATGCGGTTCTGTGCGACTGCGGGTTCGTCGAAATTGACCTGCTCGACGCGGAGCATGGCGAAAAAGCGTTCACCCTCTTTGGGACTGCGGATCTGACCGTATACGGTATCTCCGGTTTTCAGATTGAAGAGGCGTATCTGACTGGGGCTGATGTAGATGTCGTCGGAGCCGGGCAGGTAGGAGTTCTGCGGTGAGCGCAGAAATCCATAGCCGTCGGGCAGTATCTCGAGCGATCCGTAGGCGTAGATGATGCCGCCTCTGTCCGTATGCGCTTTCAAAATGTAGAAGATGAGCTCCTGTTTTTTGAATGAAATCATCTCCTCATGGTTTATTCCGTACCTGCCGCCGAGATCGCGGAGCTCTTTCAGCCCCATCTCGGTCAGATCATTGATCGAGAGTCTCGAACGGTTCTCCCCGTACTCGGGTTTCCCGTTCTGCTCGGCGGCGCCGTTTTGCACGCCGCGCTCATATCCTTCTTGGCGCCGTTGCTGCGCCGACTGCGGAATCTCGCGTCCGTTTTGATTTTCGATCTCGTTCCCCTCGGTGGTTTGTTTTGTATCACTGTCGGCGGGACCGGCGACGGAGCGGGGCGCACGGCGCTTGACGCGGACCCGCACGGGATTCCGCGCCGCGCCCTCGTCCTGATCGAAGGAGAGAGACTCTTCGTCCGGTGCTCGGGCGGGCTCGCCGGTATCGGCCGCCGGTTCGGCGGCTGTCTCGCTCTCCGGCGCCGTGATGTGCCCGAGTTCGAGCTGTTCCGCTGAATCCTGCCCTTCGATGTGATCGAAGACTTTCTTCTTGCGGATGATCGCCATGGGTTTCTCCGTGCGTTGTTCTGGATTGTCCATTTCCCGAGTCGGGCCTTCAGCCCTTTCCTTTTCTCATTGGTGGATGTGCTTGGGAATAGAGGGCCTTCGTGTCGATTCGGAAACCAGGACGTCGTTTGTGGACCGTTGCGTGATCGAAGATAGATTCCTCTTCGAAAAACGCGGATGCACATCCGCGCACAGGCCGCGGACGAAGGCCGCGACGTTTCTGATTCCTTGCTAAACTATAGTGCGGCCGTATGCCCTTGTCAACCGCCGACGGCGGTCTCGTATTACAGCGATGATGAGCTGCGATCGCGCCTGCCTTCGAGGCGGAGGGCGAGGGCGATCGCGCCGCGCAGCGCCCGTTCGGCGGCGGCGGTTCGTACTGCGGCGCGGTCGCCGGCGAAACGCTCGCATGCATCGAAGGCCGTACCCTCGAAGGCTTTCCACGCGAACCACACTGTGCCGACGGGTTTTTCTTCGCTTCCGCCCGAAGGACCGGCGATGCCGGTTACGGCCGCCGCGATATCAGCCCCGCCCGCCTCGAGCGCCCCGGATGCCATCGCGTAAGCGGTCTCCCGCGATACCGCTCCGTGAGCCGCGATGATGCCTGGATCGACGCCCAGCAAGCGCGTTTTGCAGGCGTTTGAGTAGGCGACCACGCCGCCCCACAGGACGGCGGACGATCCCGCTATGCTGGTGAGCGCCGCCGTGACGAGTCCTCCCGTGCATGATTCGGCGCAGGCAAATACAAGTCCGCGCTCCCTGCACACGGTGATAAGCTCGACAGCGGCGCGTTCGAGACTCATCAAGCCGGATTCTTCGAAAACGCTGTTCATTCCCGCCGTCGTTGATGAGCGTTCCGGCATTCAGCTCCGACCCGTCCCCTCATCGAAAGGATTGAACGACGAGGAATCGCGAATCATCTCGCATCTTCCCTCGAAGACGACGCCGTCCGCTATCCGGAGGCGGGTCGTTCGGACATTGCCGTAGACTTTTGCCGAGGGGAGCATCTCGAGCCGCTCGGTCGCTTCGATGTCGCCGTGGACCACGCCGCCGACGACCACGCTCGCCGCCTTCACGCGGCGGACATTGACGACCGCCTCGGGGTCGATGACGAGGCGGCCCTCCGCGTCGATCTCGCCCTCGAAACGGCCTTTGATCCTCAGCGAGTTCTTAAACCGCAGCGTGCCTGAAAAGCTGGTTTCTTTGCCGAGCGTCGTAGCAACCGGAGAGGATGCATCGTCTTTTCGAGATTTGGCCATTCAGGATCGCCTCATTTATGCGTCATGACGAACACGCCGTCCCAGTCCTCCGGAGGCGGATTCTCGATGTAGAATTTGCACCGAAGGTAGTACACTTTTGACGGTCCGTCGTTCTGATCGATTTTCAAGGCCTCACCGAAGTACTTGAGGGCTTCGTCGAAGCGCATGAGCTTGTACAGTCTGCGGCCTTGGGCGAACAGATCGATGACTTTTCTTTTTTCCTCGCTTATCACGATAGTATCCTCACTGCGCGGGAGCGCCGCGATACTTCGTCTTGATCGCCGGCAGGGCCGTCTCGGAGCTCTTGATACTGTCAGCCTCGGCTCGAAGCGAGGCGACGGCGGCGTCCAGGACATCGAGCTTGGCCAAGGCCGTCTCGGCGCTCTCGCGGGCACGGCGTACAAAGGGCCTCGCCGTTCCACATTCGGGTTCGAGCGACTTCGCTTCGGTAATGATGGATGACAGCGGCTCGCGGAGCCCGTCGGTGTATTCGAGCACTCGTTCGGCGATCGCTTCGGCTACACGGATGCGTTCCTCGCGCCGCTCGATTTGATGGATAAGCTCGTAGGTCCTGAGCACCGCCCTGATCCTCGCGAGTACTTCGGAGAAGTTGAACGGCTTCGTGATATAGTCATCCGCCCCTAATTCGAGGCCCTCGACTTTGTCCTTTACATCGTCCATCGCCGAAAACATGATGATGGGCGTTTCCGAGAACTCCCGGTATTCTTCGTTTGTTTTGAGTATTTTGGTGACTTCCCAGCCGGAAAGCTTGGGCATGACATTGTCAAGGATGATGAGGTCAGGTTTGAAGCGCTTGACAGCCTCGAGAGCCTCTATACCCGAATCGGCCTTCTCAATGATGAACCCGAGCTTCGTGAGCATGACTTCGAAGAACTCGAGATTGATCTGTTCATCATCGACTAGAAGTATCCGTTTCTTTGTGTCCATTCAGCCCCTGTCCCGCCCGCCGGAATATCCAGTCAATCCTGCGGGTCCGACATTCCCTCCTGGGAAGCGGATGAAGGATTTACCGTCCATGCGGCTTTTTTCAACTCCCGCCCCGGCCTGAAAGAGGCCACGCCGTGATCCTCGACCGATACGATCGCGCCGGTCTTTGGATTACGGGCGCGCTTGCGGCCTTTTCGGAGCTTGACTTCGAAAGTGCCGAAACCGCGGAGTTCAACGGTTTTTCCTGCGAGTATTGCGCTTTTTATCTCTTCGAAGAGCGCGTCGATGAGGCCGTGGATTTCCTTGCGGTTCATTGTCCTACCGGCATGAAGAGCTTCGATGAGCTCGGCCTTCGTGACTTTCCCAGCCATGGTCCCCTTCCCCGTGCCCTAATGTGGAATGCGGGAAACGCATTCCATAGCGCTTCCCGACTTTTTCCCTACGCCCCGAGCGTGTTTACGAGCCGCTGCATCCTCGATTTTTTCCGCGCCGCAGCGTTCTTTGTTACAATCCCCTTGCGGGCGGCGGTGTCGATTTTCTTGATCATATCCTTCAGCGCTGACTCCGCGTCCGCCTTATCCTTCGCCTGGGCCGCGCTGAGAACCTTCTTTGCAGAACTGCGAATCGCGCTCTTGACCGCCTTATTCGCAGCGTGCCGCTTTATGTTCTGACGATTTCTCTTCTCGGCGGACTTATTTATGCTGGCCAAATGAACTACCCTCCATACAATCGCAACCGGCTTAGGGGGAGGCTACCAGAATGGGACTTGGTTGTCAATACTCGCCACAGCTCGGAAAGGCCGGCGAATCATAGCTCACAAAGAATTATCGATTGCCGACCCACATGGCTATATGCAAAATTCTAGATATAAAAGGGCCGCCTGTTCGGCGGCCCCTGGAACCGGCATTCATCCGGTCACGAAAAATCGCGGGGACGGCGCTCGGTCCTCTTGCACTTTTCGCATTCGGCGAGATTCTTGACCTTGCCGTTTTCGAAAAGGGTCTTCATCTTGATCTCTCCGCCGCAGGGGCAATAGAAGCGCTGCGTCGCGCTGGCCGTACGGGCGTTCTTGGATACCTGTGCCATAGTCTGCTCCTTCTCAAGCCGAATTAAGATAATCAATGGCCTTTCGAGTGTCAATCGGACGGATGGCAAGCAGGCGTCACGCAAAAAACGCTCCCGGGGCAGGAGGAAGACCCCGGGAGCTGGAGCGGGGGAACTGAGGCCGAAGTCGTTCTTTCAGCCTTCATAGGGGAACAGCTGAGCCGCCGAAAAGTTACGGTTTCCTCGGAAAATGCAGGCGCAGCCAGCGGACGATTTTTTCACCGAATGTTTGAATGCTCGTCCTGAGCCGTTGAAACACCGTGGCGCCGAAACGTTCGCCGAAATCGCGGGCGGCCTTCCCGATTGGATACGAGAGGCCGTATTTCCGTTTGAGTTCGTCCCAGTGCTGGACGATGAACATGTACAAGTCCGATGCCGTGCGGCCGGGGAATCGGGACATGAGACCCTCGTCTTGGATGGCGGTGATTATGGGCGCGTAAACGTTTTGATACCATGATCGCAGCGCCTCGTCGAAGGGCATCTCTTCGCTTCGATTCTGATTCACGAAGTATTTATGGACGAGAATGTGCTCGAGCACCTGGTCGTATCGTCCAGGACTGGTGAAATCCAGCGTCTCGTCTCCGGTTATGCGTCCAAACCCGGTTTTTTCGTAGAATCGGCGTTTTTCATAGGCTACCAGTTCGCGCCGAATCTCCTCGAGCGTCATGCCCGGCCGCAGGGACACGGCTGAACCGAGCCGGGTCACCTCGGCGTCAATCATCGACGCGCCCCGAGAGCGGGCCACCGAGACCCGATGATTGCCGTCTCGTACGAAGTACACACCGCCTATTTCGTATATCCTGATCGGCGGGAGGGGGACCTCCTTATAGTGGGCCATATCCACGCTGACCCAGCGGCTTTTGAGAAAGTCCCGCTTGGGCAGGAAGTGCCGGTCGAAATCACGATACCTACCTTCGCTGCCGACGATGCGGTCCAAGGGGACCGCTTCCATGCCGACGTAGGTTTCGGACTCCGGCTTGAGTATGGCGAGCACTTCTTCGAGCGGGAGAAGATCCCTCCGCGATGGGTCCATGAGGCTCGAGACGCGCGACAAGAGCTCCCGAGTCCGCGCACGGGAGAAGTCATCCTCGGCCATGTTCGCGTACCACTCCGGCATCGCCTATGCCTCCGTGTCAATGATCCAGTGGCCGAAGGCGTTGATGACGGTCGTATCGCCGTATTCGGTGATACGGACGTCCCCGAGATCGTACAAATGAATATGGCCATGAACGAACCAGCGCGGTTTGAACACCCGCATCAGCCACAAAAAGCATTTGAAACCTCGATGGCAAAGATCATTTCGGTCGTGGATCCCCTTGGGGGCCGCATGGGCGAGAACAATGTCGACGGCCCGGCCTTTTAGAATTTTGTTTAAAAAAAGGCGAGGAGCGAGGAGCGCCACCCTGAGGGTCATGGCCGCTTCGCTGTACTGATTGGGCCCCTCATTATAGAGCATCGAGCCGGGCAATCCGAGGATGATGAGGCCGGCCTCTGTTCTGATCCTGAAGCCCGCGTCGACGGCCCCTGTCGCGTGCTCATGATCGTCCATCGCCCTCAGGTCGCCCCTCATCGGCCATCGGCCCGCGAGGATGCGCTCTATAGACGTGTCGCTGTCGTGGTTGCCCGAGACGTAGACGATGGGCTTATTCAACATCGACGAGATGAAACCGAGGTACTCGGGCGGCAGATCTCCGGCGCTCAGCACGAGATCGACGTCACCGTAGCGCTCTTTCATCCGGAGCGAATAGACCGTGGGATCCACCTGGTCGGATACGCAGAGTATTTTCATCGCTTGGATGCACGCTCGGGGGAGCTTTTTACGAGCATCTCCTGGAGTTTGTCCTTCGGCAAGAGCTCGACCGAACGGTTTTCCGCGAATTCAAGCGCGGTCCGGGTGAATCCGGAACTCGTGACCACCGAGCCTCGGACGATGCTGAGCTTTTTCATCTGGTCGAGGAGCGAGCGCACTGTCCCATCGTCGAGATTGTCGGACACCCTGAGAAAACGTATAAGCCTGGGCATCTTCTTGGCCGCTATCCATTTGTCCGAATCGGTCTCGACCGCGATGATATCGACGCCGTTCTGCACCTCGGTGACATCCCGCACCGACAGCCCCATCGGGCCTGTGACTACGGCCTTGCACATCTCGGCGAATTCTTCGCGTCCGCAGGTGAGGTAGTCCTTCATGCGATCGTCGGTGCGGTACTCCTGATACTGAGAGAGTTTTTCGGCGACGTCGCGGAAATTGGGTTTTTTCGCGTAGATGCGCTCCCACTGCTCGATCGCCTGGTCGAGGTTCCGCGTTTTTTCATAGCACATCGCGAGAAAATAGCGGCAATACAGGCTCTCGGGCAGCGACTCGTCCTTGATCTGCTTCGATGCGCGTTCGAGTTCTGGAACTGCCTTGTCGAGCGCGCCCTGACTCATGTAGCAGCCGCCCCGCTCGACAAGACATTTGAGGCGGAGATCCGAACTTCTGGACGCCTTTTCGAAGGCGAGGAGGGCCGCCGTATAGTCGCTCATCTCTTTGAGAATCTTGCCAATGTAAAAGAAAGCCTCGTAATCGTCCGGGTTCCACTTGATCGCCGATTCGAACTCGGCCTTGGCCTCCATGGCGTGTTTTGTCCGGTACAGGATCATGCCGAGTTCGTGATGCGCCTCGTGGAGGCGCTCGTCCATCTCGATGGATTTGCGCAGGTAATTCACCGCGACATCGGTTTTGCCCCGCGCTTCGAAGAGCCTGCCCGCGTTCAGGTAATGGATCGCCGAGTGCGGTTCCAATTTCGTCAGGAGTATGTGCTCCTTGAGCGCATCCTCGATCTGGTTGAACCTCTCGAAAAGTTCTGCGATTTTCTTCCGGAATTCCGCCTCGGGGAGTTCGGGCCCGAATTGAGCGATATGATTGACCGACTTGTATTCCATGAGGGCGAGTTCGGGCTTGCCCTCCGCGGCGTATGCCTGCCCCAGATACCAGTGGGCGACGGCGTTGCGCGGATTCTTGGCGAGGAGAGCCTTGGCCGAACGCATGACGACGGCGGAGCGGCCCTGTTTGAGGGCCTCGGCGATGGCCTTCGTCTGCCTGGGCATGGACACCATGCGAATGATCAGCCAGCTCAAGAAGGCGACGCCGGCGCCGAGAATAAGTATGAGCACGAATAAGAGCGGCATTCCAGCTTCCCGTCACGCGCGCGGTCCGGCGGTTTGGCGGCTCGGACCGCCGCGCGTTATTATAATAAAGTACTTATCGACATTTTTCACTATGGGAGCCTTCAAAACTTCGGTTTTGGAAGGATCGGGATAGATGAACGCATATCCTGAAAGGATTTGCAAAGGCAGATCGAGCGAACGGCCGCGTTTTTTCGATCTGGCCATGGCTCGAACGATTGTGCGGAGCCGCGCGGTCATCCGGGAGGTGCCATGAAAATTCACCGACGTTCGATCGCGTCCCTCGTTTTCGCAGCCGCAGGTCTCGTCTGGGCCGGGTCCTTCGACGAGGGCGAGCGGCTTTTCCGGGAGGACAAGCCCGCCCTGGCGGCCCCCCTCCTCGAGAAGGCGGTTCTCGAAAGCGGAACCGACGAACGCGCCTGGCTTTATCTCGGCGTCTGCTATATTCAAATGGGGAAACTCGACCAGGCGGCCGCGACCTTCCGTAAGGGCCTGGCCGCGGCGACACGTTACAAGCAGGATCTCTATTATAATCTCGGCATCGTATTCGTCCTGCAGGGCAAGAACACCTTCGCCGCCGAAATGTTCGGAGAGGCGATCACGATTGATGCGACGTACTCGGCGGCCTATCTCAATCGAGCCAACGCGCGCGTCAACACGAAGGAGTACGCCGCAGCTGTTTCCGACTATCGCCGCTACCTCGATCTCGAGCCTGAAAGCCCAAAGCGACCCCAGATCGAACAGCTGATCGGGCTGCTCGAGCAGAGCGCGGCCGAGGCCGCGCGCTTGGCCGCGGAAGCGGAGGCGAAACGGCTCGCCGAGGAGGCGGCGCGGAAGGCTCTCCTCGATCAGCTGGCTGCCTCGCTGAAAGAATCGGCCGACGAGACGACCTCGATGTCGGCCGGGGCCGGTCAAGTGCAGGGCTACGGCGACGAGCTCGAACTTGACGAGTAAAGACGGGCGCGGGAAGGGACGCCACGGGAGGGGTATGAACAGAAAAGCAGTACCGGCCATTACCGCCGTCGCGCTCATTCTGATTGCGGCGGCGGTCGTGTTCCTTGTCGTCGTGCCGGGAGGCGCCCAGCGGACGCGGCAGAATGTTCTGGCTTCGGCCGAGTATTACCTCGAAAAGGGTGATTACGAGCGGGCTCTCGATCTCGTCGACGGACTGCTGATAAAGGATGCAGGTGACGCCGAAGCCGGGGCGCTCCGCGATCGGGCGGTCGATGCCAAGGCGAAGGCCGAGGCGGAAAAGGCGGAGGCCGCGCGCCGCGAAGACCTTTCCGGCCAGCGCGAAATCGCGTCGACGCTCGACAAGCTCGGCCAGAAACTCGGAACTCGACAGGAGACGCAGACGACGATCGCCGCATCGTCCGCGGCCCCGCAGTCAGACGCGTCTGCGCGTGCGAAGGCGGAGTCCGAGGCGCAGCGCAAGGCCGAGGAGGCGGCGCGGCGCAAAGCCGAAGAAGATGCCGAGGCCGCGCGCAGGAAGGCCCAGGAAGAGGAGCTTTCGCAGAAGAGCAAGGAACTCCAGGCGAAGATGCGGACGGTCAACGATCTCGTCGAGCGCGGCGCGAAGGCTGTCGACGAAGGCGACTTCCAAACCGGCGAGCGGCTGTTCGACGAGGCGAAGGCGAAATTCCCCGAAGGCGAAGATAAGTTCGCCGCACAAAAGCTCGCCGACATCGCCGAGTCGCTCTATGCAGGGACGAAAAAGCATCCTGGAGCCGAAGCGGACGCCGCGCTCCAACAGGCCATCCAGACGGCCCGCGAAGCTAAAAAAAAGGATCAGAGCAACGCATCACCGTACTATACGCTCGGCAAGATCAATTCCGATCTCAATCAGACGGATAACGCGATAACCGAACTCAAGCAGGCGGTCGGTCTCGATCCGAAAAACTACCTGTATTCCTACGCGCTCGGCCTCGCCTATTTCAAGGCACGCCGCTACGAGGAGGCCCGCCAGTCCTTCTCGGCGACGACGACGCTCAACCCGAAATTTGAGCGAGGTTTTTATAATCTCGGCATGACGTATAAGGCGCTGAACGACCAGGACAAGGCGCTCGACGCCTTCCGCAGGGCGGTCCAAGTGAAGCCTGACTACTCGGTGGGATGGCAGCAGATCGGGCGGATCCAGGCGGCCAAGGGCGACAGGAAACAGGCCGTGGAATCGTTCAACAAAGCGATTCAGTACGACCCGGGCAACACCGATGCCATGACCGAGCTCGCCGTCGTCTACTCGACCTCCGGGGATTTCAAATCGGCCGAGGGGCTCTTTCAGCGGGCGCTCGGCGTCCGGGACGACGCCATAACGAACTACAATATGGCGACCGTGAAGATCGAGCTCGGCAAGGAAGAGGACGCGGTGAAATACGCCCAACGGGCCGTCGAGCAGGCGCCCAACTCGGCGATTTACCAGTATACGCTCGGCCTGGCATATGAAAAGACGGGCGACGTGGACGCCGCGATCGCAGCGTATAATCAGGCGATAGTCCTCGACAAAAAATACGCCGACCCCCGCGTAAACCTGGGAAAAATATATAACAACTCGGGTTTCCCGGACAAGGCGCTCGCCATTCTCGAGGAGGCGTACAAGGCCGATCCAAAGTCGGTGGAGGCGAACAACAATCTCGCGGATACGTATAATAAAAAGGGCTTGTACGACAAAGCGATTTTCCATTGGGAAATATCGCTCAACCTGGCGCCTCGCAACAGCGTCGTGCGCATGAATCTCGCCAAGGCCTATGTCTCCGCGAACCGCCTCGACGCGGCCAAGGACGCATATTCCGCGCTGATAAAGCTGGACAAGACGCAGTGGGACGCATACCTCGAGCTTGGCAAGCTGCTCGCCAGTACGGGTGACTCCGCCGGGGCGAAAAAGACGATTTCGGATCTCATAGCGCAGAACCCCTCGTATCCCAGGAGGGCCGAGGCCGAGAAGATTCTTGCGAGTCTATAGGGGGGATTCGACAGTCGGGGGCCGCCGCGGCGAAGCTGAGGACATGACCGCTTCAGAACCACGGGAGAACTTACACGGTCCGGCGCACCAGGGCGTACAGCTGATCGCGCGTTATGCGAGTCCATATCGGCCGGCCGTGCGGGCAGCGCGGCTCGGGCAGTTCGAGCGCCGCCGCGATGAGCGATTCGGCGGCCGCCGCGTCGAGCTCGTCGCCGTCTTTGACAGCCGCCCTGCAGGCCGACATTGCTGCGGTCGCGCGCAGCGCGCTACCCGGACCGCGGATATCTCCGGAGGCGAGGGCCAATTCGCGCAGGGCTTGCGCGGCCCCTTTCACGAGCGGCGCGGGCGCGGCGGCAACCACCCAGTCATCTCCGTCGCGTTCAACGCGGAATCCCCCCTCTCGAAGCGGCTCGAGCAGTTCAGTGATGAGGGCCATTTCAGATTCATCCTCAATACTGATTTTCTCGGGTACGAGCAGTTCCTGAACAGGCGGAGGCTTCGCCATGTACTCGTCGAAAAGAATACGCTCGTGAGCGGCGTGCTGATCGAGGAACCATAGTTCGTCTCCACGCTCGAAAAGAAGGAAGGGACCGAGGGCCCGCCCGATGTAGCGGAAGCCCGAGACCGGAAGAGGCTTGGGCGAAGAAGGACCGAAGCCCCTCGACGATCGTTCACGGAGTTCGTCAAAGTTCTCCCACGAGGGTTTCGAGCCCGAGGAAACAGAAGATGGGATGCGTTCCTCTGCTCTGTCGAACCCGCGCAGATCAAGCTCGATGTCGGAATCAGGCGCACACTGCCGAGTGTCGCGTTTCGTCAGACCCCCCAGAAAGTCCTGAATCGCACGAATAACCGCGCGGCGCGGAGAGTCGGGATCCTTGAGCCGCACTTCCTTTTTCGCGGGATGAATATTGAAGTCTGCGAGACGAGGATCTATCTCCAAAAAGAGGAGGGCGAATGGATGCAGCCCCCCGGGCAAATACCCCGAGAACGCGAAGTCGAGGCACTGGAGCAATGACCAGTCCTGTACGCGGCGGCGGTTGACGAAGACCTGCATGGATCGTCTGTCTGGCCGGGACACCGAAGGCCCCGCGAGGACGATCCTGCCCTCGAATTGATCTGACGCGAAAGACAGCGGGTGGAGAAAGCCGGCGGGGATGTCGGGATGCAGAGACGCGATGCGCGAAACCATATCCCCCGCAGGAAGAACGAGCGGGGCCGAGGATCCGGATTCAAGTGAAAAACGGATGCCGGGGTGGGCGGCGGCCTTGTCTTCGAACACCTGCCTGCAGAGCGCGGCTTCGGCCTGGCTTCGTTTCAGGAACTGCCTGCGCGCCGGAAAATCTTTGAAGAGCTCAGATACCGTGACGCTCGTCCCCTTTCTGCCGGCGCAGGGTTCTATACTCATGACTGATCCGGGATATGAGCGCAGACGAAAGGCCGATCGTGCGTCGGCGGGCATACTGACGATCTCGAGACCGGCAACTGCCGCGATGGAGGCCAGCGCCTCGCCCCTGAAACCAAGGCTCCGGACGTGTAGAAGATCGTCGGCGCAGCGAATTTTCGATGTCGCGTGAGGCAGGGCGGCCAGCTCGAGGTCCTCGCGGTCCATACCAATGCCGTCGTCCGCGACTCGTATGAGCCTGACGCCCCCTTCCTCGATACGAACCGCTATATCAGTCGCCCCGGCGTCGATCGAATTGTCCAAGAGCTCACGCAGGGCCGAGGCGGGGCGGTCGATTACCTCGCCCGCGGCGATAAGCCGCGCCGCTTCCGGCGGAAGTATGCGTATCGAAGCCATGCGGAGACTCTACTATCCTTTGCCGTTCTGCGGAAGCGGCGCCTGTGCCTCCATACAAAAAGGCCGCCGCGGTAAACCGCGGCGGCCCGATACGCTGGGCTGAATGCCGACATGCACAAGGCGCGTCGGCACTCTATTAGAAGTGGAAGCGCACCTCGAGCGATATGCTCGGCTTCAATTCCATGTTGCCCTCGGCGTCGTACCGGATGCTCCCATCCGCCTCGCGCCAGGGCGTCGTCTGGAAGAGAATCGCGAGATCGAGGGTCGGCGTCTTGGGCACCGGCATGACAAGCTCGCCGCCGAAGCTGGTGTCCTCGTCGAGGAGCTTGAAGTCGCCCTCGGCGATCGAGCGCATGAGGCCGCGCTTGTCGTAGCTGATCGAGCCCGAAATATCCCAAATGGGGATGAGTCCCTTCTTGACGGTCAGCTTGGCGTGGAACTCGTCGGAGGACTGGACGATCTGATCGCTGAGCGAGGTCGCGTCGAAGGACCAGGGCCAGAAGTACCCGAAGCCGAGTGTCAGCTTGTCGTTCAGGATCGAGAATCCGCCCTCGCCGTAGACACCCATGACGCTCGGCGTATCATCGTAAGTCTTCTCGCCCGACATATAATCGGAGTACTCGGTTGCGTATACTCCCCGCATGCGGTCGTAGGTCCCGTCGAAGAAGGAGGGCCGGAAGATTCCCGTAAAGTAACGGTACTCGAGCCGCCAGTCGATGAAGAGCACGTTGCCCATGAAGCCTGCGGCCGCGCCCCAGTTGCGAACCTTACCGTCGCTGTACACGAATTCAGTCTTGAGTCCCTCGGAAATAGTGTGCGTTTTGTAGGTATAGGATTCCGCGACATAGGGCAGGGCGGCCGCAGCGTCGGCGAAGGCCCGAATACCCAGTATCTTGCTTTTCACGATGGGCAGGTCGAGGTCGACCGCCGAGGCGATCAGCATGAGTCTGCCGATGTTGAGGTCGGGGTCGGCGACGGAGGCCGGATCGATGTCGGCCACGGCCGAAACACCGAGGGCGAGCTTGCCCTCCTTGCCGCCCGGCCTGAAGAAGAGGCGTCCGCCGAATATCTCGGGATCGGTGAGATCGTTCGCCACGAGTTCGAAGCCGCTCGAGCCGGAATCCACGCCGAGTTCGAAGCCGAGCCGCCTGACGGAGGGGAATTCCGTATCATTGGCGTAGTTGCGCATGATAAGGCCGTGCCCCAGGGTGAAGTCGTTCACATTGCCGACTTTGACGAAGAAGGGGTCCTCGAGCTGGGTCCCGTACTCGAAATACTTGATCTTGAGCGCTGTATCCCTCAGGAGATCGAGGGCTCCCTCGGCGTATTCACCTTCAGCGAAGTACTCGGAACCGAATGACCATTCATAGTTACCGAGCGGTCGGTACCAGTCGCTCGGGTCGAAGAGGTTGGCGCTGTAGATGACGGGCAGGTAGAGCCCGAGCTTGACCTTTCCGAATTTGAGGTTGGGCTGGATGACGGCTTTGGAATAGGTAAGCCCGTCGGGCATGGTCACCGAGCCGATCTCGAAGCCCAGATTCTCTCTGAGCCACTTCACGAGGCCGGACTCGACTGCCTCTTTGTCGGGCTTGAGAACTTCGGCGGCCTCCGCAGGACTGATGTCTTTCTGCGGCTCGGGCCCGGCTGCGCTCGGTCCGGCAGGCTCTTCGAATACAGCTTCGGCGGGGACGTCGGAAACAAGAAGTTTCTTGAAGTCGACGTCGCCGAACTGCTCCGCGAATTGCGCCGCGTCGTAGGCCGCCGCCTGGAATATCTCGGCGAAGGCGTCCGCGAACTGCCCGGCGGCGACAGGTACCGATCCGACGACCGCGCCCGTCGCATCCAGCTTGTCGAACTGGACAAGCCCGTCCGCCACCATGAGCAGGGCCTTGGCGCCCTCTTCGAATGAGAAGGTGAAATCGGTGCCGCGCACGGCGCACACGGTCGTTGTCGACGCGACCTCGTAGTTGCCGCGCTTGGCCGCGACGGCGCGCACTTTGCCGGCCACCAGGGCGAAGCTGCTTTTCTCGCTTGCGGTCGAGGCGATAGACGCGATCTTGAATGCCGTCGACTTGGCGAGCTTGATGATTGTGCCGTTCGGCTTGATCCTCAGTTCGGCGGTCGTGGCGGGACCCGTCTGAATGGTCGAGCCGACGGGCAGCTCGTCTCCTTCGAATATGCCGACGCCGAGCTTAAGTACGCTCTTATCAGCCGTTGTAACCGAGAGCTCGGCGCCGTCGACGTATTCGAGGATCATTTTCTGGCTCGCCGGCGCCGCGAAGGCGGCGGACGCCAGGAAGAGAAGGGCGATGAGCCCGATCGTTGTTCGCTTCATCGTGAGCCTCCTAGATAGGCTTAAAACTTCATCGAGGCCTGCAGGCTGGACGTCACGACGAACTCGCCGGCCTGGGGGTCCCATTTCGCGTCGTACACGAGGGTCAGCACCGACGCGCCTGTTTTATAATTGATAGACAGACCGATGACCGCATCGGTCGGGTCCACCATATCCCTGAAGAATCCATTCGTCGCTCCGAGCTTGTATTTTTCATACGAAGCGTCGAAGAAGAAGGGGAATGCTCCCAGCTGGTCGAGCCTGAGAATCGCGCGCAGGTGCGGATAGTCGATCTGATCGGTCGAGTCTACAGGAGCGGCCGCGAAGGGGCCGTCGAGCGCGGTCCTGAAGATGAGGACATCCTCGAAGAGCGAGGTTCCGAGGGATGCGAACCATCCGGCGTAGGTTCCCGAGCCCGCGGGCTGCTGCATGAAGTCATACTTTGCAGCCGAGTAAATGTCGTAGTTCGCGTCGAAGTACGAGGGTATGAACCCGTCCTTCATGACGCGGAGCTGGGCTCCGTACGTGAATATACCGATCAGTTTCCCTCCGAAGCCCAGCATCCATCCCATGCTGTCATTGGGCTCGAAGGCGAGTTCGGTGAAGGCGGCGAGTGACAAGGCTTTGCTTGCGAGAATGGGTACCGTGACATCGGCCCCATACACCGCGATTGGATCGGCGCTCCCTGCTTTGATGGTCATGCCGCCTTTCTCATACGGTGTCGTATCGACGACGGCGGTTATACCGACCTGGGCGTCTTTGATAATGGGCAGCTCTGTGCCGACAAGCGGCCGCGCGAACACTCGTCCGCCGAACACGTCGAAGCGCGCGAGGTTGCCGGTCAATAGCTCGAGCCCGACATAGGGGAATTTGAAGAGCTGGCCGTCGAGCCCGATATCGAGTCCGAAGATGCGCTGCTCGGGCATGAAGTGCATGTTCGAGTAGTCGGACATGATGAAGCCGTTGCCCAGGGTGAAATCCGAGATAGAGCCCAGCTTCGCGAAGAGGGGGTCTTCGCCCTTAAGGCCGTAGCGAAGGTACAGTATCTTGGGGAGGTATACATCGAGGATGCTCTTGCCGTTTTTCGGCACCCAGTCGCCCTCATATATCTCCAGTGGCGTGTCCGGCGTCGGATACAGTTTGAAATGGAATGTGAGATCGAAACCTACGCCGATTTTCCCGAAACCGAGATCAGGCTGAAAACCGAGACGGGTCCAGGTTTCAGGATCGCCTGATTCGTCGGGGAATACATCCGAACCGAGGTTGATCCCCCCTTTGAATGTGAACGCCGATTCGGAATCACCGGCGAAAACGGCGAAAGTCATTACGATGGATAGCGCTATTGTGATTATTATCCTCATTGCAGTCGCCTCCTCGAAGCACGGCGCGATAACGTACCTGACCAAAGTATACAACTTTGTTTCAAAAAAAGCATGGACCCTGGGACACTGGACATGCTACTGTTCCCATCATGGATTTTTTCGCATCGCTCGAGTCGATCGTATCAAAGAAAAAGACCTGTCTCTGCGTCGGACTCGACCCCAGACCCGATCCTTCGATTCGCAATCTGGAAGAGCGGGCAGACGCGGCTCTTGCCGAAAACAAGCGGATTATCGAGGCGACGGCCGAGTACGCTGCCGCATTCAAGCCCAATCTCGCGTTCTACGAGGCGCTGGGAA
>CAZINN010000006.1:0-3418 GCA_964540615.1 uncultured Treponemataceae bacterium
AAAAATGTGCAACTTTATCGCCCCCATTACAGTCTATCCTGGTGAAGGCGAGCTCAAGGCCTTGGCCGAGGCCGGAGAGCGTGCAGTGAAGGGAGAGGAACCGATTTTAGAATACTGATATATGTTACGCCGCCTTGGTGGTAAGGGGAGGCCGTTATGAAAACGATGGACGAATTGATCGAATCCGCGCGTAAAACAGGCCGCAAGCGTATCGCAGTGGCGGCAGCGCAGGAGGAGGCCGCGCTCGAAGCCTGCGTCGATGCATGGATGGCGGGTCTCGCCGAACCAGTCCTCGTCGGCATCCCTTCGCTTATCGACGAGGTGGCTGGGTCGCTCGGACTCGATATATCCCGCTTCGAAAAAGTCGCGGCTAAAGACCCCGCCTCGGCTTCTGTGGAAGCGGTCAGGCTTGTACGAAGCGGTGATGCGGATATATTGATGAAAGGCCTTGTGGACACCGCGACCCTTCTTCACGCGGCCTTCGACAAGACCTCGGGCATCAGGGCCGGCGGTTTGGCGAGCCATGTCGCAGTCATGGAGAGTCCGGCCTATCACAAATTGTTGTTTGTAACGGACGCGGCCATCAATATCGCTCCTGATCTGCAGGCCAAGGTGGAAATCGTCAACAACGCCGTCCGGGCGGCCAAGTCTCTCGGTGTCGAGACTCCGAAAGTCGCCCTGCTCGCGGCTGTCGAGAAAGTCGAGGGGGAGAAGATGCCCTGTACGGTCGATGCAGCGGCGATAAGCCAGATGCAGAGGCGGGCTCAGATCAAAGGCTGTGTAATCGACGGCCCTCTCGCCCTCGACAACGCGATCTCCGCCGAAAGCGCGCGGATCAAGAAGATAGACTCGCCGGTCTCGGGCGATGTTGATATACTGGTGGCTCCGGATATCGAAGCCGGAAATATCCTTTACAAGTGCCTGCTCGGCTTGGGCGGCGCCAAGGGAGCAGGAATCGTGATGGGCGCAGCTTCGCCCATCGTGCTCACCAGCAGGGCCGATACGGCCCGGACTATGCTCGCGTCCATCGCGTTTGCGGTTCTCGCGTGCCGATAGGAGGTTGCATCGATGGCTAGCAAGGGCACGCCGGAGATCGACAGGGAGAGATGCAAGGGATGCCTTCTTTGTGTCGGCTCCTGCCCGCTGAAGGTTCTGGCGGCTGATTCGTCGCCGAATTCCTGGGGCTATTATCCAGCCGCCGCGGTCGCGCCGGAGAAGTGCATCGCCTGCGGCAACTGCTACGTGGTCTGTCCCGACTGCGCAATCACCGTGTACAAGGAATAGGGGGCGGATATGTCGGAAGAAAAGCGCCTCATGAAGGGAAACGAGGCGATCGGCGAAGCCGCGATCCGCGCCGGCTGCGACGCTTATTTCGGATACCCGATCACGCCTCAGAACGAACTGACGGCCTACATGGCCGCGGGCATGCTCGATGCGGGACGAGTGTTCATTCAGGCCGAGAGCGAAATCTCGGCTATGAGCATGGTCTACGGGGCTGCGGCGGCGGGCGGCCGCGCCATGACGAGTTCCTCAAGTCCGGGTGTTTCGCTCAAGCAGGAAGGGCTGTCGTACGCCAGCGGTGCGGACCTGCCCTGCGTCATCGTCAATGTCGCGCGGGCGGGCCCCGGTTTGGGCGGTATCGCCCCCTCGCAGGGGGACTACTTCCAGGCCACGCGCGGCGGCGGCCATGGAGACTATTACAACATCGTCCTGGCGCCCAAGAGCGTACAGGAGGCGGCCGATCTCACCTATGAGGCCTTCGATCTCGCCGAAACCTGGCGTACGCCGGTTATCGTGCTGGCCGACGGCCTTATAGGTCAGATGATGGAAGGTGTGGTGCTTCCGCCGGCCCGCGATCCCTCAAGGCGGCCTCTCCGTCCCTGGGCTGCGGGCGGAAGGCGTACAAGCGAACAAGGCGGAGGGCTGCGGCCGACCAATCATATCTGTTCCATGATCCTCGATCCCCCTTCGCTCGAGGCGAAGATACGGGAGCGATTCCTGCGCTACGAGAAAATCGCCCAGAATGTCTGCCGTTTCGAGTCCCTGGGCGCCGATGATGCCGAGCTTGTGCTCGTCGCGTATGGAACATCGAGCCGCGTCTGCCTCGGGGCGGTACAGCTTGCCGCGGCCAAGGGCGTAAAGCTCGGGCTTGTGCGGCCCATAACGCTCTGGCCCTTCCCGAGCGCGGTCCTGGCGCGCCTCGCCGCGGCGGGCAAGCATTTTCTCGTCGTTGAAATGAGCATGGGACAGATGCTCCAGGACGTGCGCCTCGCAGTGGCCGGTACAGGTGCCAAGGTCGATTTCTACGGCCGCTGCGGAGGCGTCGTGCCCAGCGAGGTTGAAGTGCTGGAATACGCCGAGCGGCTTCTCGCACAGCCTGCGACGCCCTGAGGAGTCATACAATGCACGCGATATACAAGCATCCAGAGAGCCTGATCAACGTGCAATCGAAGTACTGCCCCGGCTGCGGCCACGGGGTCATCCATAGACTCATCGCCGAGGTGATCGACGAACTCGGGGCCAAGGATCGGACGATCCTTATGAACCCGGTCGGCTGCGCGATATGGGCGGATCTTTATTTCGACTGCGATTCGGTGCAGGTGCCGCACGGCCGGACTCCAGCCGGAGCCACGGGCGTCAAGCGCATGCGCCCCGATCATCTGGTGATCTGCTACCAGGGCGACGGCGACTTGGCCGCGATCGGCACCGCCGAAATCGTCCATGCCGCGAACCGCGGCGAGAAGTTCACGGTGATCTTCGTCAACAACGCGATCTACGGTATGACCGGGGGACAGATGGCGCCGACGACCCTCGTCGGTCAGAAGGCGACGACCGCGCCGCACGGCCGCGATCCCGAGGGCGCGGGCATGGGCTATCCGATCCGCGTCATCGAGATGCTGGCGACCCTCGAGGGGACGAAGTACCTCGCCCGCGGCTCGGTCGATACGGCGGCCAATGTTCGAAAGACCAAGCAGTATATCAAGAAAGCCTTCGAGGCCCAGGAGCGCGGCATCGGATTCACGATGGTCGAGGTTCTCTCGCCCTGCCCGACCAATTGGCAGATGTCTCCGGTTGAAGCGGTCCAGTGGCTCAAGGACAGGATGATCCCCTGCTTCCCCCTCGGCGAGATCAAGAACGAGCTCGATGCCGCCGGCACACAATCAGGAATAAGGGGCGGTGCATGACGGAAAAAACTCTTATGGCCGGCTTCGGCGGCCAGGGCATCATTTCACTTGGACAGCTCTGGGTGTATTGCGCGATGAAAGAGGGGCTCGAGGTAACCTTCTTCCCCTTCTACGGCGCCGAAAAACGCGGCGGGACCGCGCGCGCCTCGGTCATCGTATCGAGCGGCGAGATCGCGAGCCCCGTCGTCACCTCGCCGGACTCCTGCGTCGTCATGAGCCCCGAGGCCCTGCAA